>JARKQJ010000039.1 GCA_029973955.1 Paludibaculum sp.
TTTCGAGCACCTTGACGCAATCCACGCCGCAGGTGCCGGGCTGGCGGTTGTAGGCGCAGCGGTAACAGTTGGCGTAAGGGATGTGCGTTACGCCGAGGGGCAGGGGCGCGAACCCCTTTCTCTGGACGCTCTTCGATCCTGTCAACGAGAGCGAGCCCATGGTGCGGCCATGAAAGGCGCCCAGGAAGGCGATGAACTTGTCGCGCCCCGTGCGGTAGCGGGCCATCTTGAGCGCCGCTTCGACGGCCTCCGTGCCGGAGTTGCCGAAGAACACCCGCTTCGGGCCCGGCATGGGCGCCAGCGACGCCAGCTTTTCGGCCAGCGTCACCATGTTTTCGTAGTAAAAATCGGTGCCGGACATGTGCAGGAACTCGCCTGCCTGCCGGCGCACCTCCTCGACCACGCGCGGGTGCGAGTGGCCGGTGGCCACCACGGCGATGCCGGCGTTGAAATCGAGGAAGCGGTTCCCATCTACGTCCTCCACCACGGCGCCGTGGCCGCGGGCGATGACGAAGGGGTAGCTTCGCGTGTAAGAAGAGGAGATGACTGCGTGGTCCCGCTCGATAATGGCCGCTGCGTTGGGCCCGGGGAGGGAAGTGACGATCCTGGGTAAATCTTGGCTTTCCGTCATGGACATAGAGACCTCCGGAAGCGAACAGATTTCGAGTTGTGAATGGGATCGGGAGAAAGCGCGCTAGTCGCACGCGAAGAGGGCGGGACGGCAGGTGGCTGGTGTGGCCAGCATAGGTTGATTCTAAGCTAAAATTGCCAGTTTGAGAACCCCCAAGGAGGCGCGCCCCAAGGAGGGCGCATTGCAACAGTGGATTTCGAGATTCAACCCGCCGAGGCGCAGCGTCTCGTGGCCCAGGGCCAGGCGCACCTGATTGACGTCCGCGAAGAGTTCGAGTATTCGTTGGCGCGGCTGGACGGTGCGGAACTCGTGCCCATGGGCACGGTGCCGGCGCAACTCCAGCGGCTGGAGGCCGCCGCGGACGACAAGCTGCTGATCGTCTACTGCCATCACGGCGTGCGCAGCCTGAACGTCGTCGCCTGGCTGCGGCGCCAGGGCGTGGAGCAGTGCACGTCGCTGGCCGGCGGCATCGACCGCTGGTCCGTTGAGATCGACCCGCAAGTGCCGCGATACTAGTGAGAACGCATATGAGCATCCGCTACTACACCAAACCCACTTGAACCACCTGCCGCAAGGCCAGGAGTTTCCTGGCGGAAAAGGGCATTGAGACGGAGACCATCGACCTGAACCAGGGTTTGACAGAAGAGGAGTTGGACCGCCTGATCGGCGCGCGCGATCACCTGCTCTTTCTCAACACCCGCAACGAGCTGTACCGTGAGAGGAACATGAAAGCCATCCCGCCCACACGCGCCGAGGCGATCCGGCTGATGGCCGCGCATCCAAACCTGATCAAGCGGCCGCTGCTGGTGCGCGGCAAGGAGATCCTGTTCGGTTTCGACGCCGCCGAGTGGGAGACAATCAAAGGCTGACGACTCGACATGGGCAACTTCCAAAGACCGATGCCGCCGCGGCCCGCCGGTCCCCCCGGCGCCGCCCAGCGCGGCGTGGATCGCACCATTGAGCTGAAAGGCGAGATCCACCGCAAGCTGCTGGGAGTGCTGAACCTGGACCGCGTCAGCTCGATCCCCAAGGACCGCATCCGCGCCGAGATCGGCCGCGTCGTCGAACGGCTCATTGAAGACGAGCGCGTGCCCATGACCACTGCCGAGCAGAACCGCCTCGTGGAAGAGGTGCTCGACGAGGTGCTGGGCCTCGGCCCGCTGGAGACGCTGCTCAAAGACCCCTCCATCTCCGATATCCTCGTCAACCGCTTCGACAAGGTCTACATTGAGCGCGGCGGCAAGCTGCAGCTCACCTCCATCCGCTTCCGCGACAACAACCACCTGCTGCACATCATCGAGAAAATCGTGGCGCAGGTGGGCCGCCGCGTGGACGAAGCGCAGCCCATCGTGGACGCGCGGCTGCTGGACGGTTCGCGCGTCAACGCCATCATCCCGCCGCTGGCGCTGGACGGCCCGGCGCTCTCCATCCGCCGCTTCGGCCGCCACGTGGTGACCAGCGAAGAGATGCTGCAGTGGAAGACCATCTCTCCGTCCATGCTGCGCTTCCTGGCCGCCTGCGCGCGGGCCAAGATCAGTATCCTGATCTCCGGCGGCACCGGTTCCGGCAAGACCACCACCTTGAACGCGCTCTCCCGCTTCATCCCCGAAGAAGAGCGCATCATCACCATCGAGGACACGGCGGAACTGCAACTCCAGCAGCGCCACATCGTCAAGTTCGAAACCCGCCCGTCGAATCTCATCAAGGAAGGCGGCATCAACCAGCGCCAACTGCTCCGCACCGCGCTCCGCATGCGGCCGGACCGCATCATCATCGGCGAATGCCGCGGCGCCGAAGCCCTGGACATGCTCCAGGCGATGAACACCGGCGTGGAGGGCTCCCTGACGACCATCCACGCCAACTCTCCGCGCGACGCCTTTTCGCGGCTGGAATCGATGATGCTGCTGGCCGATATCGAAATCCCTTCGCGCGTGCTGGTGCAGCAGATGTCGAACGCCATCAAGCTCGTGTTGCAAGTGGCACGCCTGCAGGACGGCAGCCGCAAGATCACCACCATCGCCGAGGTCTCCGGCGTGGAAGACGACCGCGTCAAAACCCAGGACATTTTCGTCTTCGACCGGACCGGCGTCAACGACTCCGGCAAGGTGCAGGGCCGCTTCAAATGGACCGGCTACACGCCGCGCCTGCTCGACCGCTTCCGCATGATGGGCATCCAACTGCCTGAAAACATCTGGCAGGAAGTGGTAGATGTGAACATGTGATCTCCCGACGCAGTCTCGCCCTCGCCGCCGCCGCTCCGGCTCTGAAGATGAAAGCCCAGACCCCGCCCCGCTACCAGGGGGCGCTGGAAAAGTTCAGCTCGCAGGTCCAGGCCACGCAGTTCGATTCCCTGGAATATTCCCGCGCGCGCTACGCCGAAATGCCGCGCCGCCTGCGCTTCACGGCCACTTCCAGGAAGCAGGCCGAAGCGTGGCAGAAGAAGCTGCGCGCCAAGGTGGAAGAGCTGGTGGGCGGCTTCCCGGCCCGCACGCCGCTCAAGCCCCAGATTCTGGAGAAGGCCGACTTCCCCAATTACACGCGCGAAACCGTCATCTTCGAATCTCGCCCCGGCCTGGCCGTCCTGGGCTACCTGCTCACGCCCAAGGCGCAGAAGCAGCGCCCCATGCCGGTGGTGATCAGCGTCCCCGGCCACGGGCGCGGAGCCGACGACATCGTCGGCATCGACGAGAACGGCCAGCCGCGCACCGAAAAGACGCGCTATCAGTTCGACTACGCCATTCAGATTGTCGAGCATGGCATGGCGGCCTTCGCCATCGAGCCGCTCGGCTTTGGCTGCCGGCGCGACGACGCCGCGCGCAAGAAGGGTCTCGGCACCTCCTCCTGCCAGCCCGCCGCCGGCGCCGCGCTGTTGTTCGGCGAAACCATGATCGGCTGGCGCGTCTACGACATCATGCGCACCGTCGACTATCTCGAAACCCGTAGCGAGTTCGACCCCAAGCGCATCGGCCTCATGGGCATCAGCGGCGGCGGCACCTGCACCATCTTCGGCGCGGCGCTGGAAACGCGCATCGCCGCGGCCTTCGCCAGCGGGTATCTGAACACCTTCAGGGATTCCATCCTCAGCATCTCCCACTGCATCGACAACTACGTGCCCGGCATTCTCCAGTGGTGCGAACAGTACGACGTGGCCAGCCTCATCGCGCCGCGGCCGCTCTTCTGCGAATCGGGCGAGAAGGATAACATCTTCCCCATCGAAGCGTTCAAGTTCGCTCATGGCGAAGTGAAGAAGGTCTATCAGGTGCTGGGCGTGCCGGAACTTACCGCCAGCGAGATCCACCCGGGCCAGCACGTCTTTCACGGCAAGCAGGGCCTGCCGTTCCTGGCCCGCCATCTGAAGGCGTAGCCGTGGAGCCGTTCGAGATTCTCGAGCATACGGCCGACACCGGCTTCCTGGCCCGCGGCGCGACGCTGGAAGAGCTGTTCGAACACGCCGCGCTGGCGTTGATTCAAACCGCGCTCGATCCGGCGCGGGCCGCCGCCTACGCGCCGCGCCAGCTCACCGCCAGCGGTGAGACGCGCGAAGACCTGCTGGTCAACTGGCTCAACGAAGTGCTCTACCTGCTGGATGCCGGGCGCTTCGTTCCAGCGCGCTTTGAGAACCTCTGGTTCGACGGCGATTCCGTCTTCGCGCAGGTGCTGGGCGAGCGCCGCGACGACGCGAGCCATCCGCCGCGCATCGTCGTGAAGGCCGTCACCTACCATCAGCTCCGCGTGCGGGAGCACAATGGCCAGTGGGAGGCCGAGGTCTACCTCGACATCTGAGCCGTGCAGGTGGAACGCATCGACGAGGTCCGCCATCGCATTCCGCGCAACGCCCAGGCGGGGATGAAGACCGATGTGCTCTTCTTCGCCAGTGACCCCATCCTGGCCCACGTGCGCAAGGACAAGGCGCTGGAGCAGGCCATGAACGTGGCCTGTCTGCCGGGCATCGTCGGGCCGTCGCTCGCCATGCCGGACATTCACCAGGGCTACGGTTTCCCCATCGGCGGCGTGGCGGCGATGGATTGGCGCCATGGCGTCGTCTCGCCCGGCGGCGTGGGTTACGACATCAACTGCGGCGTGCGCCTGCTGCGCACGAACCTCCAGGCCGGCGAAGTCCGCGCGAAGCTGCGCAAGTTGATTGACCGCATCTTCGCGGACGTGCCCTGCGGCGTGGGCGGGCAGGGCCACCTCAGGATCACCGAGAAGGAACTGAACCAGGTGCTGGAGCAGGGTGCGCCCTGGATGGTGGAGCAGGGCTACGGGCTGGAGTCCGACACGCTGCGCTGCGAGGAGCGCGGTTGTTTGTGGGACGCCGATGCTGGGGCGGTTTCCGCGCGCGCCAAGGAGCGCGGCCGGCCGCAGATCGGCACACTGGGCAGCGGCAACCACTTCCTGGAAATTCAGTTTGTGGAACGCATCGAGGAGCCGGCCGCCGCCGGCGATTTCGGGCTCAAAGAGGGACAGGTGGTGGTGCTGATCCACAGCGGCTCGCGCGGACTCGGCCATCAGGTGTGTACGGACTTCCTCGCCACCATGGGCTCGGCCATGAAGCGCTACGGCATCACGCTGCCAGACCGTCAGTTGGCCTGCGTGCCCGTGCAGAGCCCGGAGGGGCAGGCCTACCTGAGGGCGATGCGTGCCGCGGCCAACTTCGCCTGGGCCAACCGCCAGGCGATGCTGCACTTCCTGCGCGCGTCGTTCGCCCAAGTCTTCGGCAAGCACGCTCACCTGGACCTGGTCTACGACGTCTGCCACAACATCGCCAAGCGCGAGAAGCACCGTTGGGAGGGCAGGGAAGTGGACGTGCTCGTCCACCGCAAAGGCGCCACGCGGGCCTTCCCGCCGAGACATCCGGAGATCCCCGCCGAATACCGAGCGGCGGGCCAACCGGTGCTGATCCCCGGCAGCATGGGCACGGCGAGCTGGGTGCTGGCCGGGCGCGACGGCGCCATGCGGGAGAGCTTCTGCAGCGTCTGCCACGGCGCCGGCCGCTTGCTGAGCCGCAATGCCGCCAAGGCCGGCCGCGACTCGGGACAGGTCCGGCGCGAGTTGGAAGAGCGCGGTATTCTCGTGCGCAGCGAAACCCGCGACGGCATTATCGAAGAGGTGCCGGAGGCCTACAAGGATGTCGACGAGGTGATCGGCGTCGTGCACCGCGCCGGGCTCGCCGCGAAAGTGGCCCGCCTGCGGCCGCTCGGTGTGATCAAAGGCTAGGGATTCAGCGCCAGGCTCGACTCACCGGCAGAGATTTGCCAGAATGGCTGTTTATGCGCCGTCCGTTCTCCCTCTGGGCTCTGGCCCTGCTCATCACCCTGGCTTCCGCGGTCTACCAGCGGATGACCGGGCCCTCTTATCCGGCCCGCGGCAGCGTGAAGCTGGCCGGGTCGGAGGTGAAATACCGGCTCATCCGCACGCAGGGAGACGGCGATGCCGAGGTGCGCATCCCGGCGCCAACCTCCGCCACCGAAGGCTCGCTGGCCTGGAAGCGCTACAAGACCGCCGATGCGTGGCAGTATGTCCAGATGACGCGCGACGGCAAGGATCTGGTGGGCCGCCTGCCCCACCAGCCCCCTGCCGGCAAGCTGGCCTACCGCGTCATCCTGCAGGACGGCGCGGAGCGCGTCACCGTGGGCGGCAGCCCCATCATCATCCGCTTCAAGGGCGAGGTGCCGATGCCCGTCCTCGTCGTCCACATCTTCTGCATGTTCGTCGGCATGCTGGTGAGCACGCGCGCGGGACTTGAGTTCTTCGCCTCCAGGCCGGACTACCTGAAGCTGGCGCTGATCACCATCCTGCTGCTGGGCGTGGGCGGACTCATCCTCGGCCCCGTGGTCCAGAAGTACGCCTTCGACGCCTACTGGACCGGCTGGCCCTTCGGCACCGATCTCACAGACAACAAGACCGCCGTGGCCTGGCTGGCTTGGGTGGCCGCCTGGCTGCGGTTGAAGCGCAAGCCGGAGTCCGGCGCCTGGGCGCTCGCTGCCGCCATCGTGACGCTGGTGGTCTTCGCCATCCCGCACAGCATGTTCGGCAGCGAGCTGAAGTATTAGCCCTTCGCCCCGCACTTGCGGAGGAGGGTCATCATCGGACACCAGTTCGTGAAGGCGCTCTGGAAGAGGTTCAGCCCTACGAAGGCCGTGAAGTAATACCAGCGCGGATCGTGCGCATAGCCCAGATACACGCTCAGCATCACCAGGAAGCCGGCGATCAGTCTCAAGTAGCGGTCAACGGTCATGGCATCTCCTCTGCGGTTTTGGCGGCGGCTTTGCGCCGGTTCATGACGAAGTACACGATGGGCACTGTCATTCTGGACAGCGCCAGTGAAGCGATTTCACCGGCCATCAACGCAATGGCCAGCCCCTGGAAGATCGGGTCGAACAGAATCACGATGCTGCCCACCACCACGGCGGCCGCGGTCAGCATCATCGGCCGGAAGCGCACCGCGCCGGCGTCGATGACGGCCAGGTCCAGCGGCATGCCCTCTTTCAGCCGCAGCTCCACGAAGTCCACCAGGATGATGCTATTGCGCACCACGATGCCCGCGCCGGCGATGAAGCCGATCATCGATGTGGCCGTGAAGAAGGCGTTCAGCATCCCGTGCGCCGGCAGGATGCCCACCAGCGAGAATGGAATCGCCGCCATGATGATCAGCGGCGTGAGGAAGCTCTCAAACCAGCCCACCACCAGCACGTAGATCAGCACCAGCACGGCCGCGAAGGCGATGCCGAGGTCGCGGAAGACCTCGTAGGTGATGTGCCATTCGCCGTCCCACTTCATCGAGTACTTGGCGTCCTCAAACGGCTGGTGGGCGGTATACTGCTCGATCTCGTAGCCGCCGCCGGTGTCGAGCTTGGAGATCTTCGGCCCCAGGTCGAGGATGGCGTAGACCGGGCTTTCCATGATCCCGGCCACGTCGGCCGTCACATAGGTCACCGGCATCAGGTTCTTGTGGTAGATGCTCTTCTCGGCGGTGGTGGTCTCCACCCGCACCAGTTCGTTCAGTGCCACCAGGTTGCCCATGCGGCCGGCCACCTTGAGGCTCTTGAGCTGCTCCAGGTCGCTGCGGGTCGCCCGGTCCAGCCGCAGGGTGACCGGGATGTCTTCCTTGGCCTCGTCCACGTGCATGAGGCCGGCGGACATGCCGGCCGAGGCCAGCATCATGGTCTTGGCGATGTCGTCGGTGGAGATGCCGTTGAGGGCGGCCTTCTCGCGGTCCACGTGCCAGATCTGGCGCGGCTGCGGGTCTTCCACGTACCAGTCCGCGTCCACCACGCCCTTGGTGTTGTCGAAGATGTTCAGAATCTGGCCGGCCAGCTTTTCACGGCCTTCGGCGGTGGGGCCGTACACCTCGGCCACCAGTGTCTGCAGCACCGGCGGGCCCGGCGGCACTTCGGCCACCTTGATGCGGGCGTGGTTGGCCTTGGCGATCGGCGCCAGGCGGTCGCGCACCTGCTTGGCGATGTCGTGGCTCTTGAGGCTGCGCTCGCCTTTGCCCAGCAGGTTTACCTGGATGTCCGCCATGTTGGCGCCGCGGCGCAGAAAGTAGTGCCGCACCAGCCCGTTGAAGTTGTAGGGCGAGGCCGTGCCGGCGTAGGTCTGTACGTTCACCACCTCCGGCTGCGCGAACGTGGCTTCGGCCAACTGGCGCGTGACCCGCGCTGTCTCTTCCAGCGTGGTGCCTTCGGGCATGTCCACGATCACCTGGAACTCGCTCTTGTTGTCGAACGGCAGCATCTTCACTTCGACGAACTTCACGTAGACCAGCGCCATGGAGCCCAGCAGCAGCACCGTGACCGTGAGCAGGAAGCCGTAACGGTAGAAGGGCACGTGCAGCAGGCGGTCCATCACCTTGCGGTATAGCAGAGTCATGCGGTCTTCCGCGTGGTCGTGGCCGTGGCCGGAATCCTTCTTCAGCAGCCGCACCGCGGCCCAGGGGGTGACCAGGAACGCCACGATGATTGAGAAGATCATCGCCGCCGTGCTGCCGATGGGGATCGGCCGCATGTAGGGGCCCATCAGGCCGCCGACGAACGCCATGGGCAGAATCGCGGCGATCACCGTGAGCGTGGCCAGAATCGTGGGGTTGCCCACTTCATCCACCGCCTCCACGGCAATGTCGGCCAGCGGCCGTCCGTGGTTCTGCGGCAGGTGTGTGTGCCGGACGATGTTTTCCACCACGACGATCGCATCGTCCACGAGAATACCGATGGAAAAGATCAACGCGAACAGCGTAATGCGGTTCAGCGTGTAGCCGTAGAGATAGAAGACCGTCAGCGTCAGGGCCAGCGTGACGGGGATGGCCGTGAAAACGATCAACGATTCTCGGAAGCCCAGCACGAAGGCGATCAGCAGGCTCACCGAGACCACCGCGATGCCCATGTGGAAGAGCAGTTCGTTGGACTTCTCCGCCGCCGTCTCGCCGTAGTGGCGCGTGATGCTCACCTCGACATCGCCGGGAATGAGCGAGCCCTTGAGCGAATCCACATGGTGCAGCACGTTCTCCGCCACGGCGATGGCGTTGGTGCCCTTGCGCTTGGCGATGGAGATGGTCACCGCCGGCTCGAAGCGGCCGCGCTCGGCGTACATGACGGATTGAACGGGCTCTTCGCCGGTGTCCTCCACCTGGGCCACGTCGCGCAGGTAGACGGGCCGGCCGCCCGAGACAGAAACCACCAGCGCGCCGGCGTCGGCCGCGCTGCGGATCCAGTCGCCGGCTTCCAGCACCGTCTCACGGTTCTGCGCGTTCACGCGGCCGGCCGGCAGGATCTGGTTCGACATGCTGATGGCGCCCATCACCTGCAGCGGGGAGAGGTGATAGCCGCTCAATCGCGCCGCGTCCAGCGTCACTTTCAACTCGCGGCGCTGGCCGCCGAGCAGAGTGACTTCGCTGACGTCGGCCACCTGCTTTACCTGGTCGTGCACCTGGGCGGCGATGCGCCGCAGGTCGAGGTCGTTGTAGCGCGCCGAGTGCAGCGTGAGCGCGAGAATCGGCACGTCGTCGATCGAGCGCGGCTTCATCAGCGGCTGCGTCGCGCCCGGCGGGATCTTATCGAAATTGGCGTGCAGTTTCTGGTTGAGCCGCACGATGCTCTTCTCTTCGTCCTCGCCCACTTTGAAGCGGACGATGGCCATGCTCATGCCGGAAGAGGTGGTGGAGTAGATGTACTCGACGCCCGGGATCTCCCACAGCAGCTTCTCCATGGGGCGCGTGACGCGCTCTTCCACTTCCTTGACGCTGGCGCCGGGCATGCCCACCATGACGTCGATCATGGGGACGATGATCTGCGGCTCCTCCTCGCGCGGCAGCATGAACACCGAGAACGCGCCCACCAGCAGCGAGGCGACAATGAACAGCGGCGTCAGCTTGGAGTTGATCCAGCCGTGCGCCATGCGGCCTGCCAGGCCGAGCTTGGGAGCTTTCTCGCTCACTGCCGCACCTCGTTTCTGCCGCCGTCGGCGAGGATTCTGCCGCCGTCGGCGAGATTCGCCGGCACGGGCGAAACCACCTGCTCGCCGTCCGTCAGCCCTGTGAGCACTTCCACGTTGCCGCCTCTGGCAGCCCCGGTTGTGATCAGGCGGGCCCTGGCGACGCCGCCGTCTACGACGAAGACCTTCTCCACCTGGCCCTGCTTCACCACCGCCGCGGCGGGCACCGTGAGCGCCTGCTTCTCACCCATGGCGAAGCGCGCCCGGCCGAACATCCCCGTGCGCAGCACGGCGCCGCGCACACCAATCTTCACCGTGAAGGTGCGCGAGCCCGGGTCGAGCGCCGGAACGATCTCTTCCACGCGCGCCTGCTGCGGCTGCTCCATCGCCTCCAGTTGCACCTCCACCGCCATGCCCGGCTTGATCCTGCCCAGCCGGCTCTCTTCCACGCCGGCTTCCAAACGGTAGCTGCCGCTCTGTTCCACCACCACCAGCGGCATGCCCGGCGCGGCCAGCATCCCCGGCTCGGCTTTCCGTTCGATGACGATGCCGGCGAACGGCGCCGTCACCGTGGTGTAGCCTTTCATGACCTCTGCCTGGGCCACACCTTCGTCGGCCTGCTTGATCTTCTGCTGCAGTTGCACGCGCTTGGCGCGCGCCATCTCCAGGTTCGCCTGGGCCATGCGCTGCCGCGCGGCCACTTCGTCGAACTCCTGCGGCGTGATCGATTTCTCATCCAGCAGCGCCTTCATGCGCTTGTACGTGGCGTTGGCCAGGTCCAGTTGGGCCTGCGCGGCGGCGATGGCA
>JARKQJ010000046.1 GCA_029973955.1 Paludibaculum sp.
CCAGTCCTGCACCAGGCTGTCGAAGATCACCGGGTTGCCGCCGGGATTGCGGAACTGGTTCTCCAGGAGCAGCTCGTTGATGATGCCGCCTTCGCGGGCCCAGCGGTTGTTGTTGCCGCCATGCGACGTCGCACCGAGGATCCAGAGGCGCACCTCGCTCGACGCGTTGCCGCCCAGCACCGGCCGGTCCTGCACCAGCGCCACCTTGAGCCCGGCCCGCGCCGCCGCGATGGCCGCGCAAGTGCCGGACAGGCCGCCGCCAACCACGACGAAATCAGCCGCCACATGCACTGTCTTCAATTCGCGTGGCGCGCTGGCGTCGGCAACGATCATGATCCCCTCCGATTTCAATAATAGAAATATCTATAATAGAAATCGTCGTGTCAATGCGGAATCTGCCCGGTACGCACAAAGGGGGAGCGCGACCGGCCGGGGCCAGATCGTGAAGCCAGGCTCGGGGCCGGCTCATTGGCAATGAGGGCGCGTTTCATGGCCTCCGCAGAAGAAGGCCGTGACGGGAGTGACTTCTGCTAAGCGCATGAGACGGCGCCGCCCGGACGGCGAAGGACCAAGGCCCACCCGGCCGTTGTCTTCGGCGCTGGCTACTCGATGAGGCGGCTCGCGCTCACCCGGCGCGGCCTTCCACCCACTCCCGCGTGCCGTTCAGGAGCTCCGGCGGAAGCTCCTGCGACAGGGTCCGCGCGAGATCGGCCAGGGTGACGCCGCGCAGCGTGTCGCGCCACGCCTTGTCCGCGTCCCACATCACCCGCGCGATGGCGCAGGGCGCCGTGTCGCAATAGCCCTTCGGGCGACAGGGATTGTTGGCGCGGATCTCGTTGCAGACGAAGGTCCGCGTCTTGCCCTCCACGGCCTCCACGATATCGAGGAAGGTCAGCTCCTCCGCCGACCTCGCCAGACGATAGCCGCCGGATGGGCCGAGCGTGGTGTGGACGAGCCCCGCCTGCGACAGGCTTTGCAGCGCCTTGGAGAGATATTCCTTCGGCAGACCGTGGAACTCCGCCAGCGCCTTGGTGGACAGATACCGTCCCTCGGGCAGACCGGCGAGAATGGCGCAGCAATGCAGCGCCCACTCCACTTGGCTTTTCAGGATCATCGGTTCGTTCCACGGTCGGACGGAGCGCTGACGTATTACGGACAGTCGATATCCCTATATGGACGTGTTGTAAACGCCGTCGGGTCGGACCCGCTCGCCGACAAAAGTGCATCAATCTGTATCGGCGGCGGCGATTTCCCGGATTTGCCACAGTTGTCACGTCACTCGACAGGCGAAATCCGCTTACGATGGCAATGCCTTCCGGCAGACCCGGGCGGATGCGCGAGGGGCGTCGGACCTCCACGACGGCA
>JARKQJ010000052.1 GCA_029973955.1 Paludibaculum sp.
TACAAGAACCTCTCCACCCAGCAGTTCTTCGCCGCATCCCACACCCAACCCGCCGTCTCCCAGGACGGCTCCCGCGAATCCCCCGGACGCCAGTCCGGGGTGACGGGTTCCAATTCCCCGGAGACCCAGCCCATTTCCCCCGGCACCCCAATCCCGGGGCCACACTCCCCCCCGGTCCGGACTACTCTCCGTCCATCCTCTTCTCCCCCACCTCTGCCGCCGCCGCCCGGACCAACTCCTGCAACCCCTCCCCAGTCACCGCCGAGATCTGGAAGAACGGCAACCCCTTCCGCTTCGCCTTCCGCTTCAGGCTCTCCACCCTCTTCTTATCCTGCGCTGCATCCATCTTCGTCGCCACCACGAACATCGGCTTCGCCGCCAGTTCCGCGCTGAAGCTCGCCAGTTCCTTCACAATCACATCGAAATCATGCTTCGGCTCCCGCCCCGTAAACTCGCTCACATCCACCAGGTGCAGCAGCAGCCGCGTCCGCTCCACGTGCCGCAGAAACTGAATCCCCAGCCCATGCCCCTCGTGCGCCCCCTCGATCAACCCGGGAATGTCAGCCACCACGAACGTCTTCATGTCGTCCGTCTGCACCACCCCAAGATTCGGCTCCAGCGTCGTGAACGGATAGTCCGCAATCTTCGGCCGCGCCGCTGAAATCCTCGAAATCAGCGTCGACTTGCCCGCGTTCGGGAACCCCACCAGCCCCACGTCCGCCAGCAGCTTCAACTCCAGCCGCACCCGCCGCTCTTGCCCCGGCCGGCCATCTTCGTGATACGTCGGCGCCTGATTCACCGGTGTCGCAAAGTGCTGATTTCCCCGGCCCCCGCGCCCACCCTTCGCCACCACACACCGCTCGCCTTCCACCGTGAAGTCGTGCAGCATCTCGCCCGTGTCCGCATCCCACGCGATCGTACCCACCGGCACCGGCAGCTTGATCGAGTCGCCATGCCGCCCCGTCCGGTTGCTGCCCTCACCGTGCCGGCCGCGCTGCGCCGTGTGCTCCGGATTGAACCGGAAGTGCAGCAGCGTGTTGTGATGAATGCTCGCGAACAACTCGATGTCCCCGCCCCGGCCGCCGTCACCCCCACTCGGCCCCCCCTTCGGCACATACTTCTCCCGGCGGAACGCCAGACACCCGTTCCCGCCGTCCCCAGCCTTCACCCGGATTGTCACTTCATCGACGAACATCGCTCATCCCCTCTCCCTCAATGGGCCCTCTCGTACGCAAGCAAAAGGCCGCCCGGCGGATCCCCGCCCGGCGGCCCCTGTTTCTAACTCTGTTCCGGCTGGTTAGCTCTCGAGCGTGACCACACTCACATACTTGCCCATCCGGCCCCGGTCGCGCCATTCCACGCGCCCCGGCACCGTCGCAAACAGCGTGTCGTCCTTGCCGATGCCCACGTTCTCGCCAGCCTTGTAACGCGTCCCGCGCTGCCGGACAATGATCGATCCGCCCGTCACCACCTGGCCGCTGAATACCTTGATCCCCAGACGCTGCGCGTTCGAGTCGCGCCCGTTCTTGGAACTGCCGAGACCTTTTTTATGTGCCATATCTTCTTCTCCTAGCCCTGCGCTTGCCTAGGCCCTGCTCTCGCCTAGGCGACGATCTCGGCGATCTTCACCGCCGTCTGGTCCTGCCGGTGGCCGATCGTCCGCTTGTACTGCTTCTTCCGCTTGAACTTGAAGACGATGATCTTGTCCGCGCGGTCCTGGCCCGCAATCGAGCCCGTCACCTTCGCGCCGGCTACATCCTTGCCAACTACCAGCTCGCCGTCGTCCTTGCCAATCGCCAGGACTTTGTCGAACTCCACCGCCGCGCCTGCCTCACCGGCCAGCTTCTCCACCACAATGGTGTCGCCCGGCGCTACTCGGTATTGCTTCCCGCCTGTCTCGATCACTGCGTACATAGTTGGATTCCTCTTGAAATCACGGGGCTCTTAATGGAAGCTTCCCGGGAGGGTGGCGCCATACGGACACACTGAAATGTCCGCACTAGGTGCCGCAACTTCTTATCCTACACTATCCCCCTCCCCTTCGCAAACTCAACGGCCTTTCCGGCTCATCGGCTCCTCGACGTACCTGTACATCACCGCGGCCAACCCCACCGACACCCCATACCCCCCTACCGCCGCCAACCCAGCTCCCCATACCGGCAAGTTCTTCGGCCCAAAGGCGCCCAGCGCCAGCAGCGGCAGCGAGTGCAGCAGGTAGAAACTGTAACTCCGCCCGCCAACCCACGCCAGCGGCCTCCACCTCAACAAATGCCCCAACCATCCATCCTCCGCCAGCGCCAGGCTCACAATCGCCGGCACCGCCATCACCGTCCCCAGGAATTGCACCTCCGGACTCCTGCCCCACATCCGCACCACCACTCCCGACACAGCCACGGCGACCTCGATCCAGTTCGTATGCCGCATCCTTCTCGCAGCCCACACCAGCGGTCCCGCCATCAGCAGCGTCACTCGCAGCGGATACCACCCCGTCTTCTCACTCACCAGCACGCCCACCACCCACAGCCCCACCAGCACCAGCGGCCGCCATTGCGGCGGCAGCCGCCGCAACGGCCACACCACCAACGGCGACACCAGGTAGAAGGCGAAAATGAAATGCAGCGCCCACGTCACGTCCAGGATCGGCCATCCCCCCCGTAGCGCCGTCACCAGCAACAGATCGCTCAGATACTGACCCGCCACCTCCAAATTCACCGGCAGCGGCATCCGCCCCGTCCGCAAAACCAATTCCAGCCCCACATACACCCCAAACACAATCAGGTAGACCGGATAGATCCTCCATACCCGGCGCTTCATGTATGACCAATAGGTGATCGGCTCACGGATCAGGCTCCGGTACGCCAGCGCTCCCGCCAGCGCAAAAAAGATATCCGTCCCCAGCGACCCCACCGGATGGTAGACAAACCGCCTCTCCCCCAGCGTCATCGTCAGGAAATGGTACCCGAACACCAGCGTCATCGCGACCGCCCGCAGCCCCTGCAGGCTGTCATACCACTCCCGGCCTCGCGCACTCCCCTCTACCCGGGTCGGCACGGGCACACGAACTCCCAGCTCTTCCACCTGGGCCTGCCCAGGCACACCAGTGCTCAACTCTTCCTCCAGATACTATCTTGCGATTCGCTGATCTGAGTGTATCCAGGATTCCAACCCAACCGCAATTCGCATTCAGCCGCCTTACCCTTTATCGCTTCGCCTCGGGACAGTGCTTCTGCCGTGCCCGCAACGACACCAGCGACTCCATGTCGTCCTTCGTCGACGCCGGCCCCGCCGCAACTTCCTCGAAGATCGCCACCGTCTTCCTCAGCCCTTCCGGATCACATCCCGCCGCGGCAATCCGTGAGTACCACGCGTACCCCAGGTCCCGCTTCGCCTCCATGTTGTCCGGATCCATGCGCGCCAGCCGCTCGAACAGACCGATCGAGCGGTCCGCATCCGCCAGCGCCCCCGCCCTATCCCCCGCGGCCGCCTGCGCCTCCGCTTTCATCGACAGTTCATCGGCATAGTCCCGCAGCATGAACCGGTCGTTCTGGTCCAACCTCGCCAGCGTTTCGTAAATCTTCAGCGAGTCCTGGTGGTGCCGCAATCCCAAGGCCGGATTCAGCCGGGCGTAATGGTTGCCCAGCCGCTGGTGGATCACCGCCCTCAACCGCAGCAGCGCCTTGGACGGCGAGCCCTTGGCGATCACCGCGTCGGTCTGCGCCAACGCCCGCTCCTGCGCGTCCGCGCCCCGCTGCCGCGCCGCCATGTCTCCTCTCGATGAGCGGATCAGCGCGTCTCCCAGCCCCGACAGCGCGCTCGCCCGCAGCGTCGCATCCGAAACCACCGCCAGCGCTCCCTCCAGGTGCCGGAACGCGCTCTCCCACTCGTGGAGCCGGATCTCCACCTGCGCCTGTCTCGTCAACGCCCCAGCCAGCGCATCCCGCGCCGCCGTCCGGTTCGCCTTCCCCAACGCCCGCCGCGCCCACTCCTCCGACTGCCGGTAGCTCTCCAGCGCCGCTCCATGGTCGCCCCGGTTCGCCGTCCATGGCCGCCCCTGCACGTCTCCCAGCCTCAACCACGCCCCCGCGATGTCCAGATCCAGGTTCGCCGGAAACTCACCCGGCGCCACATCCGCCGCCATCGCCTGCAGATAGGCCAATCCCTCCCCCGCCAGCCGCGCCCGCAGCGCCGTCGATCCCGGCAACCTCGCAATCTCATCGTGGTAGTCGAAGATCAGGTTCGTCGCCAACCGGTGCGCCGCCGTCAGGTTCCGCTGTGCCCGCCGCTCCGCCTTCCGCGCCGCCCGCCACTGCCACGCAAACAGCCCCACCGCCGTCAGCGTCACCACAATCGCCGCCGACAGTACAGTGGTGAGCGCCTGATTCCGCGCCACGAACTTCCTGAACCGGTACGCCCTCGTCTGCGCCTGCGCCAGCACCGGCTCTCTGCTCCGGTAACGCTCCACATCCTCCGCCAGCGCCCGCGCCGACCCGTACCTCCGCTCCGCCTCCTCCGCTGTCGCCAAACCCACAATCGCCCCCAGATCCGGCGCCGGCCTCTCTCCTGCTAACTCCCCCAGGATCACTCCCAGCGCGTACACATCCGAAACCGTCGTCACCGGCTCGCCCCGCTGCTGCTCCGGACTCGCATACGCCGGCGTCCAAAACGCCGCCGCCGTATGCCCCTCCTCCTCCCTCTCCGCCTCCGGGTGCAGCAGCTTCGCCACCCCGAAATCCAGCAGCCTCACCCGCCCCCCGCCGTCCACGAAGATATTCGCCGGCTTCAGATCCCGGTGCACCACCAGCCGCTGATGCGCAAAGTGCACCGCCAGGCATACGTCCACAAACAACTGCAGTCTCTGGTCTTCGTTCAGCCCTTCGTCCCGCGTGTAGTCCGGCAGTGGCCGCCCATCCACGTACTCCATGACGAAATAGGGGATCCCCGGGCCCGCCGCCCCCGCGTCCAGCAGACGGCTGATGTGCGGGTGCTGCAGTTGCGCCAGAATCCGCCGCTCTTCCCGCAGCCGCTTCTGCGCCGCCGCCGTCAGCGGCCCGCCATGCGAAAACTTGATCGCCACCTGCGACGCGAATGCGCCGTCGGCCCGCTCCGCCAGCCATACACTCCCCATCCCGCCCTCGCCCAACCGCCGCACCAGCTTGTACTGACCCACCGCCAG
The DNA here is from genome assembly GCA_029973955.1 of Paludibaculum sp. Classification (GTDB taxonomy): domain Bacteria; phylum Acidobacteriota; class Terriglobia; order Bryobacterales; family Bryobacteraceae; genus Paludibaculum. The sequence continues at coordinate 5,174 of JARKQJ010000052.1, forward strand.
GCCCGGCTCCAACACAAACCCCGGCTCCGGATATTGCAACGGAGGCTCTTCCAGAAAGCGCGCCGCCGCCCTGTCCGCGGCCAGCATCTTCTCCGCTTCCACCCGGATCTCCTCCGCTCCGCACTGTGCCGCCAGATAGGCCGCGCGCTCCTCCTCCGGCAGTTCCACCGCCGCCTCAAACCACTGCGCCACCTCGCGCCACTGCTGTGGACTCAGCTCCGCCATCGCTTAGGCCGAAAGCCTCGCGAACAACCATGCCCGCGCCGTCCGCCACTGCCGCTCCACCGTCCGCTCCGACACCCCCAGCACCGTCGCGATCTCGTTGATTTGCAGCCCCCCAAAGTACTTCATCTCGACGATTCTTGCACATTCGGCGTCAAAGTCCGCCAACTCGTTCAGCGCCTGGTCCAGCCCCAGCAGGTCCACCGCCGTCAGCGGCTGCGGCGTCGCCACCCCCTCCTCCAGCGTCATCCGCACCGCCTGCCCGCCCCGCTTCTCCGCATTCCGGCTTTCGGCGTAGTTCACCAGAATCCGCCGCATCATCGACGCCGCCAGCCCGATAAGCTGCGCCCGGTTCGACCAGTCCGCCGCCCGCTGCGATGCCAGCCGCAGATACGCCTCATGCACCAGACAAGTGGGTTGCAGCGTATGCCCCGGCCGCTCCCGCCGCAGGTAGGCCGCCGCCAGCTTCCGCAGCTCTTCATAGACCAGCGGCAACTGTTCGTCCAGGCTCGCCTCTCCGGGTCGTTTCATGGGCAGAGTGCCAGTGTAGCGCAGAGGCTCTTCAGGCCGGGGAAATGAGGAATCGGGGCAGTACCACCTCCTCCGAGGCGGCTGCCGGTAACCAGCATCGCGAGCGAAACTGCCCCTATACTCTCTAACGCCGGAAATCTCGACCAAACCCGCCACATCCCCACCACCTCCCCGGCAGTCCCCCCCATGATCCCCCGGACGCCAGTCCGGGGTAACGGGCCAAAGCCCTGAATCCCCGACTCCCCCGAGGAATCGGGGCAGTACCACCTCCTCCGAGGCGGCTGCCGGTAACCAGCATCGCGAGCGAAACTGCCCCTATACTCTCTAACGCCGGAAATCTCGACCAAACCCGCCACATCCCCACCACATCCCCGGCAGTCCCCCCCATGATCCCCCGGACGCCAGTCCGGGGTAACGGGCCAAAGCCCTGAATCCCCGACTCCCCCGAGATGAGATGAGAAGGCCGGTCCCCTTCCGGCGGGATGCAATAAGCTCCCAATAGTGAACGCACTCAGAGTGCGGGAAAGGAGACCGGCATGAAGAAGAATACCACCGTGAAATCTTCGCGCACGACCCCTCAGTGGGCTGCCGTCGGCATCGACCTGGGCGATCGAACCAGTCTCGTCTGCGGTCTGGACGAAAAGGCCCAAATCGTGACCGAATTCAAGATCCCTACCACGCCCGAAGCGCTGCGCGCCAAGTTCCAGCGCC
>JARKQJ010000057.1 GCA_029973955.1 Paludibaculum sp.
CTGCGCTCCCGGATGGGCGCGTCGTCCGCCCAGGCGGTGTACGCCCGCGTGGTTTCAAACACCGCGACGCGGGGGAACAGCTCCGCCTGCGGGGAGAGGATCTGGTAGATGGCCGGGTGCCCGGTCGCGTCCGTGGGAAACAGAGAGACGAGCGCCTCGTTTTGAAGCAGCCCGTCCACAAGCTGGGAACAGTCCATTTTCTTCTCCTTATAATCCGAGTTCGCTCTTGAGCGATTCCTGCACGATCCGGGACACCTCGTCCGCCTTCTCCAGCGCGGCCGGCCGGAAGAAGGGGCGCGCGGCCATCTTCACCGTGCCGTACTCCAGATACTTCCAATAGAAGGACGTGCCGTTCGGCCCGCCGTCCACCGTGACGCCGGCCACGCCCGTTCCGTCCATCTTGACCGAGACGATCCGATCCGCCAGGTGGAGCGGCGAGCGCTTTCTGCCCGTCCGGTGGACGAGGCTGCGCGGGGCCTTCGCCTGGGCGGCGGGCACGATGGCCTGCGCGCCCTTGTAAAGCGCGTTCGCCGCCGCCACGTTGGCCGCGTCGCCCAGCGCCTTGGCCCTTGCGCCCACCTCGCCGCAGGAATCCAGGTTCAGGACCGTCGTCATTCCGCGGGCACCTCGCTCCGGGCGGCGATCGACAGCTTCACGTGCTGGCCGCCCGGGTCGGTCACGCTTTCGATGTTGTAGGTTCTGCCTTCGTACCGGATCGTCATCTCCGCGGTTACGTCCGTCCGGTAGCGGATGGTGAAGCGCACGGTGTCCGCCCGGTTGTCCGCCGCGGCGGCGAAGTACTCCCGCGCGCTCACCGTCTCCACCTTCGCCCATGCCTGAAACAGTTCGCCAAAGGTTTCGGTCGTCACGCCGCTTTTGACTGTCACCGTACGCCCCAAAAAAGCAATTCGGTGCCGGAGTTCCCCGGCGGGCAGGATGGCGGGATTGGCCATTTGACTCCCTCCCTAAAACAGCGCCTCCGGGCTTCGGTACGGCCAGAGCAGCGCCTGGAACGCGGCCTTCATGGCGGCGTAGGCGGCGGTGTCGTCGCTCTCCCGGTGGGTGTAGTGGTAGCCC
>JARKQJ010000106.1 GCA_029973955.1 Paludibaculum sp.
ATCTGCCCAGCCAACGCTTCCGCTTTTAATATCGTATTGTCCGATAGCCCGGTGTAGTCGTACACTCGCACTGTCAGGATCGTTTCAGCGTTCGCGCTCATTGCCAGTAAGGCCGTCAGAGTCAGCATCGTGGGAGTGGGCGGCATGTTTCACCTCGCCCCGCAATGCGCGAAGCGGTGAAAAAGCGGGCCACGAGTTTTTGAGGAGCAGAGGCGATGGCTGAGGGAGAAGTAACCTTGCTGCTTGCCGGCCTCCGGCGAGGCGAGCAGGATGCTCTCGGCAGGCTGATGCCGCTGGTGTATGACGAACTGCGGCGGCTGGCAGGATACTACATGCGCGGCGAGCGCGCCGGCCATACGCTGCAGCCCACCGCGGTGGTTCATGAAGCCTATATGCGGCTGGCCGGTCAGGATTGGATGGAATGGCAGGACCGCGCTCATTTCATCGGCGTGGCTGCCAGGCAGATGCGCCGGATCTTGGTGGATTACGCCCGGCAGCACTTTGCGGCTAAGCGGGGCGGGACGCCGGCCAAAGTCGAACTAGACGCCCTCGCCGGTGGCTTCGACGGGACCAAATCGGCCGAGATCCTGGCGGTGGATGAGGCGCTAGGCCGACTCAGGGAGTTGGACCCGCAACAGGCGGAGATTGTGGAGTTGCGCTATTTCGGCGGTCTGACAGTGGAGGAGGCCGCCGCGCAACTGGGCATCTCGGAGAGGACGGTCAAGCGCGACTGGAGTGTCGCTCTGCTATGGCTGCGGGCCCGGCTCGCCGGAGGTGATCAGTCATGACGCCGGCGGAATGGGCGCGAGTCAAAGAAGTGGTGGCCGACGCGCTTGAACGGCCCGAGACGGAGCGGGCGACGTTCTTGGATGCGGCCTGCGGGCCGGACACGCGACTGCGGGCTGAAGTCGAGCGGCTTCTCGCTTCTGAGGCGTCGGTCAGCCTTGAGAGTCCTGTGGGAGGCGCACTCAGCCAAGCGCCAGACTTGGCCGCCGGGCAGGTGCTAGGCCATTTCCGGATCGAGTCGCCAATTGGCCATGGCGGCATGGGCGCGGTCTATCGGGCGTGGGACGAGAAGTTGCAGCGGACCGTGGCGATCAAGGTACTGGCGGGCGGGCGCCTCGGCAACTTGGCCAGCAGGCAACGGTTCCTGCGGGAGGCCCGGGCCGCTTCGGCGCTGAACCACCCCGGCATTGTCACCATCCACGAGGTGGCGTCCGATGACGGATTCGACTTCATCGCCATGGAACTGGTGGAAGGCGAAAGCCTCGACCGGCGGATCCCGAAGAAGGGCCTGCCGCTCAGGCAGGCGCTAGAATACGCCGTGCAAATCGCCGCCGCACTCGCGAAAGCCCATGCCTCGGGTATCATCCACCGGGACCTGAAGCCGTCCAATGTCATGGTGACGCCCGAGGGACGGGTG
>JARKQJ010000114.1 GCA_029973955.1 Paludibaculum sp.
AGCCATATTCCCCCGAGACGAAGTCTCGGGGCCACCGTGCAAACCCATATCCCCCCAAGCCGCCATCCTCAGGGCCACCGTGACGCCGTCCCCCCCCGATCCGCCCGCCCCGCTCACCCCTTCGGAACAACCGCCGACACTGTCGCCGAAAACGCCCCGCCCGTCGATGACGTCAGCCACGCCTTGAACGTGTACTGGCCCGGCGGAAACTTCCCCGTCGGCAGCGAAATCAACCACAACTTCTCACCAGTCACCGAAAGACTCACCACCACCTGCGTGAATCCCCGCCCGTCCGACCAGCGATACACCAGCTCGCCCTTCTCGTCATACGCCTCCAGCTCATACTGCTGGCTCGTGCGGAAATTCAACTCCAGCGGCGCGGAGCCCGTATGCCGCAGCGCCAGCTGCACGTCCAGCGCGGGCGTCACCGACATCGAGAAAGAAGTCTCCGCCGGAGTCAGCACCGTGACGCCTCCCAAACGCGCATACACCAACTCGTACGTGCGCGGCCCGGCAATGCTCTGCTGCGTTCTCGCCAGCAGCCCCACCCAAGGCAGAAACTGATCCGAAATCAGCCCCGCATCGGCGCAATTGCCCGCCGTATAACGGACATCCAGCACGTTCTCGAACGTGCCCAGCGGCCCGGAATACTTCCCTTCGCGGGACTCAATGTGACTCGCGGTGTTGCACGCATCCACGTTCGTGGGCGCGTCCGCCGCCGCCGTGTCCAGATACAGCACCTCCTGCTTGGCCACCGCATCCCACTGGTAAATGCGCCCTTCCGGCGTGTTGCGCAGATACAGCGACGGAGAGGCCGGCAGCCCGATCAGCGGCGTGTACTCGTTGCCGCCAAACACCGCCGGAGCCCCCGCTTGCACTTGAAACGAGCCGGTACTGCTCTTGTACACCCACGTGTTGCCCTGTTGCAGCGGCAGATATTCCGGCGATTGCGCGAAAACCGCCGCGCCGGCCAGCACACTAAGAATAGAAATTCTTGTTCCAGGCATGTTTCCTCAGCAGCTCCATCACAGCCGCCGGCAACGGCCCCTTCTCTGAGACGGCCATGTTCATCTGCACGTTTCGCACCTTCCTCATGCCGGGGATCACGGTGGAAACCGCCGGATGCGTGATCGTGAATCGCAGCGCCGTCTCGGCCAGCGTCTCGGTGACGCCCGCCGCCTCCAGGTCCGCTTTCAGCGCCGCGGCCTTCTCGGCGACCACCTGCTTGCGGTCGCCCCGGAAGTAGAATGCCCGGAACTCCTGCGGATCGAACTGCGACTCCGGCGTAATGGACCCCGTCAGTGCCCCTTCATCCAACGGGCAGCGCGCCAGCACGCCGATGTTCCGTTCCTGGCACAGCGGGTAGAGGTTCGCCTCCGGCGTCTGGTCGTAGACGTTGTAGATCACCTGCACCGTGTCGATCAGCCCGGTCCGGATCGCCGACAGCGCGGAGTCCGGCTGGTGATCGTTGATCGAGATCCCAAAGAAGCGCACTTTGCCGGCCTTCTTCAGATCCTCAATCGCCCGCCGCCACTCTTCCCGCTCCACCCACTCCTGGTTCCAAACGTGAAACTGTTGCAGGTCGAGCGTCTCCACGCCCAGGTTCTTCAGTGACGTCTCCGTGCATTCCACAACATATTCATACGGAAATACATCGTCCAGCCCGATCCCAGGCTGCGCCGGCCACAACCGGTTCTTCGGCGGAACTTTCGTCGCCACATACGCCCGCGCGCCTGTCTCCCGCAGCGTCCTGGCAATCAACTGTTCGGAGTGGCCTTCGTTGTAAGCCAGTGCTGTGTCGATGAAGTTCAGCCCCAGCTCCAGCGCGCACCGCAGCGCCGCCAGCGCGTCCACTTCCACATGGCCCCGCCACTGGTTGCCGCCTAGGCCCCAGGCTCCGTAGCCAATCTCAGAGATCTGTAAACCGGTTCGTCCAAGCGTACGTCTGTTGATCACGACTCCATAATAGAAGAGAGAACCGATGCGAGTCTTGCTCCTCATTCTCGTGCTGGCCGCCATGGCCTGGGCCGACAACTTCCGCCTCTACCTCACGGACGGCACCTGGCACATGGTCCGCGAATACCAGAAGCTCGAAGACCGCGTGCGCTACTACTCCACCGAACGCAGCGACTGGGAAGAACTCCCCCTCGACCTCGTCGATCTCAAAAAGACCGAATCCGAGCGCAGATCCAAAGTCGAGGATGAGAAGAAACAGGCCGCCTTTGACGACGCCGAAGAGAAGTTCGAACGCGAAGTGAAACGCGAAATCTCCCGCGTCCCCATGGATCCCGGCGTCTACTTTGCCGAGGGCAGCGAGATGAAGACCATCCCCCGCGCCGGCCTGAAGTCCATGACCGACAGGAAACGGAGCATTCTCAAGATCATCACGCCCGTGCCCGTGGTGCCGGGCAAGGCCTCGCTCGAACTGCCCGGCGAAAACGCCGCCAACGCCGTCCCCGGCGAAAAGCCCCAGCTCTACTTCCGCATCGACTCCATCCAGCGCTTCACCATCGTCAGGCTCCGCCCCAAAAAAGGTGTCCGTGTCGTGGCCATCGCTCAATCCGAGCCCGTCACCAAAATGACCTTCTTCGAAATGGACAAAGTGGACGTCTTCCGCCAGCAGTTGCAGGAAAATCTCTACAAGGTTTGGCCCACCAAACCCCTGGCCCCGGGAGAATATGCCATCGTCCAGTACTCCGAAGGCGAAGAGGTGGACGCCGGCGATATGCTCGTCTGGGATTTCCGGGTCATCGGCGCTCCGCCCGCCAAATGAGTTTGGGCTCGCGCCCTGAGTGTGAGCCCCGCAACTCGAATCCACGAATTCGGCGCCCAGTTCGGCCACGCGCGTCGTGATGCCCTGAACTCCGCCGCCGATCGATCCGAAGGTCGCGGATTTAATGTTTCGGTCGACCGTTGCCGGGTCGGGGTTGTTCGGGCCTCCCGCTCACGCCGCCACTTTCTCGAAGAAAGCGATCGACTTGCGCGCGTTGATCGGCCACCGGAAGTGCAGCGCCGCCCTCGTCCGCCCTTGCTCCCCCAGCCGGCGGCGCAGTTCGGCGTCTTCGATCAGCCGCGTCATCGCATTGCGGATGGCCGACGCCGATTGCGGTTCCACCAGCAGCGCGGCGTCTCCCGCTACCTCCGGCAGCGCGCTGACGTTCGATGTCACCGCCGCCGTCCCGCACGCCATCGCCTGCGCCAGCGGCAGGCCAAAGCCTTCATACAGGGACGGGTACACCAGCGCCAGCGCCCCCCGGATGAGCCCCGGCAGCGCCGACTCCGGAACATACCCCAGCCACGTCACGCCCGGCGGATGAGTCTTCAGCCGCGCAATGGTTGGAGCGGACGCCCAGCCTGCCGGCCCGGCAATCACCAGTTCGTGCGTGTCGCGCAGATCCCGCGGAAGCTGCAGCCACGCGTCCAGCAAAGTGTCGATGTTCTTCCGCGGCTCGATTGTGCCCAGATGCAGAATGTATGGCTTCGCCCGCACCACCGCCTCGCCGGGTTCGAAATAGGCCTCCGCCACCCCGTTGTGGATCGTCGTGATCCTGTCCGGGTGGAGCCCCAGCAGTTCGATCGCGTCGCGGCGCGTGTGTTCGCTCACCGCGATCAGTCCGCTCGCCTGCCGCAGGATGTGGTCCGCATAGCGTTTGTCGGCGGCGATGTTGCCGCTGGTGTGCAAATGCGGCATCCGCCACACGGTCAGGTCGTGCAGCGTGGCCGTCAACGCCAGCGCCGCCGGCGGCCGGCGGATCTGGTTGGTCGCGTGGAACAGATCCATGCCGCGCGCCGCTCGTTCCGGAAACTGAATCCCCAGCCTCTGGTTGGCCAGGGTCATGAAAATGCCTCGCAGGGTCTCTGGCCGCCGCGCCACGCTGGCGTCGTGCCGCAGTTCCCCAACCTCCGAGATCGGCGGATAGAGATGGAAGCTGTGACTCGCTCCGGCCTCCCTCAGCGCTTCAATCCAATGGTAAAGGACACTCTTTACCCCCGCGCTATGAAGCAATAGCGGCGTGGCGTCCAGCATGATCTTCATGGCTGTACGCCCACCGTCCACGGAGAGTTCGTGTAGAGCGCCTTGCCGCCGCTCTCCTTCACCAGGTGCAGCCACTCCTTGCCCAGCAGCTTTTCGGCGGCTGCGACCTTCGGCCCTTCCAGAATCAGATAGGCTCGTTGCGCCTGCCGCCAGCGTGCCGCCAGCGCGTCGTCGTCGAGGAACACGTTCGGCGCCCCCGGAGCGTAGGAGCCATACTCCAGGTTGTTATAGCGGCCGTTGTACAACAGCGCCCGGTCCAGGTCGGCGTAGAAAAAGACCGAACTGAAGACGTAATACTGGTCGCCGAAGATCACCTCGCCGCTCGGTGCCTGCTTCAACGCCGCCGCCAGCGGCGCGCTGCTCAGGTAGGGGTCGAACGTCTGCATCGCAATCCGCGCGGCATTCAGGAACAGCACCATCATCGCCGCGGCCGCGATGTGTCCCGCCCAGGCGCGCAGCCGGAAAATCAGCGCGCCCACCAGGAATGCCGCCCCCGCCAGGGCCAGCGGCAGCTTCAAATATGCGAACGAACGCAAAGTGAGGTCGCCCATGTGGCCCAACGACAACGTATACATGTCAGGGTTCTGCGTCAACGCCTGCGAGATGTCGCCCGGCGCCGGCAGATTCCACACATTCCACAGGATGAAAACGATCGCCGTCAGCGCCAGCGCGCACACCGCCGAAAGGGCTCCCGCCCCCCGCCGGATCCACTTCGAATCCGCCGCCATCGCCGACCCCAGCAGCAGCGCAAATGCCGGGTACGCCGGCATCGAATAGTACTCTTGTGTCGTCGAGAACGTGAAGAACACCAGGATGAACCCCAGCCAGCACAATGCCAGCAGCCGCATGCGCGAGGGCCTGTCCTGGCCCCGGTACTGCAGCTTCAGCAACGACGGCAGGTAGGCCGACCACGGGAAGAACCACAGCAGATGGAACAGCCAGAACAGGTGCCGCGGCACCGTGTTGTAGTCGCGCGGCCAGCGCCGGTTCAGAAACCGCAGAATGTGCTCGTTGAAGAAGTAAAACCAGAAAAAGCCCCGGTATTGCCCCGGCCCCGACGTCATCGAAAAATCGAAATACGGCGGATTCCTCAGCGTCGCCAGCACATGCCACGGCGCCGCCACGGCCAGCAGGATCAGCGTGCCGGAGACCGGGCGGATCCTCCGCCAGGTGCGCGGCAGAAAGAGCTGCCCGGAAAAGAACAGATACAACACGCCCGCGGCCAACGGAAACAGCAGCGCTATCAAGCCCTTCAGCAGCAGCCCGGCGCCGATCGACGCCGCCATCAGTCCGGCCCATAGCCGCGGCCGCGGCTCGTCTTCCTCCAGCGCTCGCATCAGCGCCCACAGCGCAAAGGCGATGGTCAGCGTCAGCGTGATGTCCGGAATCAGAATCCGCGTGAATAAAAACACCCCGATGGAGCCCGCCAGCACCAGCCCGCCATAGAAGCCCGCCGCCTCGGAGATCCCCCAGCAGCCCATTAGGTAGACCAGGGCGCACAGCGCCAGGATCGACAGCACAATCGGCAGCCGCGCCGCCGCGTCCGTCACGCCAAAGACGGAGTACGACCCCGCCATCATCCAGTAGATCAGCGGCGACTTCTCCAGATACTTCACCCCGTCCAGCCGCGCGCTCACCCAGTCGCCCGACGTCAGCATGTTCCGAGCAATCTGCGCCTGCACCCCGTCTACGTCGTCCATCAGGTGCGGCGGCGCCGGCAGCGTCGGCAGGTAGATCAGCGCCGCCACTGCCAGCACCATCAACAGGCGGATTCGGTTTGGACGTTCCATCGCTTCATCCAGAGAAACAGAGTCAGTAGGCCCCAGAGCTGGTAGCCGTTGTTGGCGCGCCGCGCCACGTGGTCCCGCTTCACTCGCTCGATCGCCTCCGCGGAGAACAGGCCCGTGGCCCGCACCCGCTCCGGCGAAAGCGTCTCCTCCATCAGTTCCTTCAGCGGGCCTCGGAACCAACGCTGCGCGGGAATGTCAAACCCTTCTTTCTTGCGAGTCAGGATCGAATGCGGCAGCTTGTCGTGCATCAGTTCGCGCAGGATGTGCTTCAACGAGCCGCGCCGGATCTTGAATCCCTCTGGCAGCGTCGCCGCGAACTCCGCGATGCGGTGGTCCAGAAACGGAGGCCGCACCTCGAGCGAATGCGCCATCGAGATCCGGTCGCACTTGTAGAGAATATCGTCCGCCAGGTAGTAGCGCTGGTCCAGCCACAGGAACCGGTTCAACTCGCCGCATTGGAAGGACTCGGTGGGCAACGTGTTCGCCAGCTCTCCGGGGTTTGGATAGCGAGCCGCCCGGTACAGCGATTCCTTCGTCCGCGCATCGAACGAGCCGTTCCAGAACAGATGCGCCTCCGCCGGCGGCAGCAGCGAGCCCGCCAGAAACCGCTTGGCCTTGTATTCGAATCCGATCTTGGCGTCTGTCACCGGCAGCAGGTTCGCCACCGCCAGCCCCAGCCGCCGCAGCGGGGCGGGGAACCGCCGTGCCATCGCCGCATACCGGTCCGCCTCGTAGGTCAGATAGCCGCCGAACAGCTCATCCGCCCCTTCGCCCGACAGCGCCACTTTCACATGACGCCGCGTCATCTTGGATAGGAACCACACCGGCAGCGCGCCGGCATCGGCCGAGGGCTCGTCCGAGTGGTAGCTGATCGCCTCGATTGCGTCTACCAGGTCGTGCTCGGGGTTCAGATCGAACTCATAGTGGTTCGTCCCGTAATGCTGGGCCACGGTGCGGAAGAATTCGCTTTCGTCGTGGTCGTAGCCGCGGAACGAAATGGAGAACGAGTTGAGATGACTCACCTCCTCCGCCGCGTAGTGCAGAATCGTCGACGAGTCCAACCCGCCCGAAGCCCATACGCCCAACGGCACGTCGGAGATCAGGTGCTCGCGGACGGAGAGCCGCAGCAGCCGGTCCAGCTCCTCTTTCGCCGCCTCGAAGTCCAGCGTGGCGTCGGGCCGGAATGCGATACTCCAGTACAGTTCGCGCCGCACCTGCCCGTCGCGCCACTCCAGCCATTCGCCCGGCCGCAGCTTTTCCAGGCCTTCGATCAGCGTGTACGGCTCCGGCACGTAGTTCAGCGAAAGATAGTAGCTGAGGCCGTTCAGGTCCAGCTTCCGCGGCACCTCCGGATGGTGCAGGATGGTCTTCAGTTCCGAACCGAAGTAGAGATCGCGCCCGCGGTGGTAAAGGTACAGCGGCTTGATGCCCAACCGGTCCCGCACCAGCACCAGGCGCCTCGTGGACTCCGTCCACAGCGCCACGGCGAACATGCCGCGCAGCTTCGCAAAGCCGCTCGTGTCCCACTGCAGAAAGGCCTTGAGGACCACTTCCGTGTCGGAGTGCGTCTCGAAACGGTGGCCCAGTTGCTCCAGTTCCGCCCGCACCTCGGCGTGGTTGTACACCTCGCCGTTGTAAACGATCACCGTATCCCGGTCCGGGGAGTAGATCGGTTGATTGCCCTGCGCCAGGTCGATGATGGACAGGCGCGCGTTGCCGAGGGCGACCAGCGGGGACTCGTGGGAGCCCTGATGATCGGGACCTCGATGTACGATGCTCTGGAGAACCGCGTCGATCCGGCCGGCTTCTATCGGATGATCTAACTTCGTATAACCCGCAATGCCGCACACAGGCTTTCAGGATAGCTGAATGGGGGCGTCCGAGGTATGCTTGGCAGATATGAGATATGCGTTGTTCCTCCTGGCTCTGACCTCGCTCCTGGGACAGCAGAACAGGCCTTCCGGCGAGCCGGGCAAGTTCGACTACTATGTCCTGTCGCTCTCCTGGTCGCCCGCCTTCTGCGAAGGGCCCAGCGGCGCGCGCAGCGTGGACCAATGCGGGCCCGGGCGGCAGTTTGCCTTCGTTCTCCACGGGCTCTGGCCGCAGTATGAGAACGGCCGCTGGCCGGAGGCTTGCTCCACCGCGCCCGGCTTGAAAGATCCCAAACAGATGCTCGACATCATGCCCGCCCTGGGCCTCATCCGCCATGAGTGGCAGAAGCACGGCACCTGCTCCGGACTCGATGCGGACGGCTACTTCGCGCTGGCGCGCAAGGCGTTTCAAGGCGTCAGGATCCCGGCCCGGTTCCAGGCGCCGAAGGAGTATCTCAACGTCAGTCCGCGGGAGGTGCAGCAGGAGTTCGTCAAGGCCAATGCGGGCTGGTCGGAGAAAACCCTCAGCGTGCAGTGCAGCTCGCAGTACCTCAGCGAAGTGCGCGTCTGCCTGGACAGGAACCTCAAGGCGATGGCGTGCCGCGGCGCGCCGCGCGGCTGCCGCGCCGAAAAGGTGCGAATGCCGCCGGTGCGGCAGTGATCGTCTCCCGCCGGGCGGTGCTCGCGGCGCTCCTCGCCCCGCCCGGTGCCCTGGAGCGCATGCAGCAGGTGATGGGCCCATTCCGCGTGCCGGCCGGCACGCCGCGCGTCGAAGTCTTGTCCGAAGTAGACGAGGGCGCGCTGCGCCGCCGCCTCATCCGCTATGAATCCGAAGAGGGCGATTGGGTGCCCGCGTGGTGGCTCGAGCTGTCGAACGGCAAGCACAACGGCCGCGCGGCCATCTGTCTCCACCAGACCACGAAGATCGGCAAGGACGAGCCCGCCGGCCTTGGCGGGTTGAAGAACCTGCACTACGGCCGCGAACTGGCCGAGCGCGGCTTCACCGTGCTCGCGCCGGACTATCCGAACTTCGGCGGCTACTCGATCGACGTCTATGCGCGTGGCTACCTGAGCGCGACCATGAAGGGCATCGTCAATCACATGCGCGGCGTGTCGCTGCTCGGCGACAGGCCCGTGGCGGCGATTGGGCATTCTCTGGGAGGACACAACTCGCTCTTCCTCGCCGCGTTCGATCCGCGCGTGAAGGCCGTGGTGACGAGCTGCGGCTTCACCTCGTTTGTCAAGTACTACGGCGGCAACCTCAAGGGCTGGAGCCACAAAGGCTATATGCCGCGGATCGAAAGCGAGTATGGCTGCGATCCCAAGCGCATGCCCTTCGACTTCGCCGATGTGCTGGGCGCCATCGTGCCGCGGGCGCTGTTCATCAATGCGCCGGTGCGCGATGCGAACTTCGAGGTGAGCGGTGTGGACGACTGCGTTGAGGCGGTGCGGGCGAAAGCGGGGAAGCTCGTTGTGGTGCATCCCGAGTGCGGCCACGACTTTCCGGAGGAGGTGCGGTTGCAGGCGTATCGATTCATAGAGGAGGCGATTTAGATGCAGATTCAAAGAGTGGGCGTAGAGCCGTCGGCGCTGGGGCCGGCGACTTACTTCACAGGCGTCGTGCGCATCGATCCATTGTTCCGTGCGCCGGAGCCGGCGCGCGTGGTCGGCGTGAGCGTCACCTTCGAACCGGGTGCGCGGACGATGTGGCACACGCATCCGCTGGGACAGACCCTCATCATCACGGCCGGCTGCGGCTGGGCGCAGAAGTGGGGCGGTCCGGTCGAAGAGATTCGTCCGGGAGACGTCGTGTGGTTCGCGCCCGGCGAGAAGCACTGGCACGGCGCGAAGGCGGCCACCGGCATGACGCACATCGCCATTCAGGAGGCGCTCGACGGAAAGACGGTGGAGTGGCTGGAAGAGGTCAGTGACGACGAATATCTGGGGAGGTAGTTGGTGCGGGTGAAGCCTGGGTGGCTGGCGCTGCTGGGGTTGGTGCTGGCATTGATGGCGACGCGCTGGCCGCTGGCGCCGCCGTTCCTCTTTGACTGGGACAACGTCAACTATGCGCTGGCGCTGAAGGAGTTCGCGCCGCTGAAGAGCCAGCCGCATCGCGGCTATCCATTGTTCATCGGCCTGAGCCGAATGGTGTACTGGTTCGCCGGCTCGCCGGAGTGGACGGGCCTGGTGATGGGGTTGATCGGCTCGGCGGTGGCGGTGTGTATGGTGCGGCAGGTGGGGCGGGCGATGTTCGGGGAGAAGGCCGGGTGGATTGCGGCGGCGCTCTTGTTCTGCCATCCGGTGTTCGTGCTGGCCGGGGCGGTGAACCACATCCGCACGTTCCTGGCCGCTGGGGCGGCGGCGACGGCGTTCTTTGTCTGGCGCGGCGAGTGGAGGAAGGCGGCGTTCGTGCTGGGCGTGGCGGGCGGATTCCGGACGGAGATGATTCCCGTGCTGGCGCCCCTGGTGTTCGTGTGGCCGCTGGTGAGCGGGCGGGCGAAGTGGCGGGAGCTGCTCACGCCGGCCGGCGTGCTGGCGTTGACGGCGGCGCCCTGGCTGGCGGTGATGGCGGCGTACTCGGGCGGGCCGCTGCAGATGCTGCGGTCGAACGGGGCGTTGTTGCGGACGGCCTTTGACGGCCACTCGCTGTGGTACGAGGGGTTCACGGCGGCGGCGGTGGTGACGGCGCTGTTTGCGGCGTACTGGAACGTGATCGGCGGGCTGGCCTGGGCGTGGGCAGTGCCGTGGGCCGTGCGGCGCGGCGGCTTCGAGGGGCGCTGGGCGCAGTCGGCATTCCTGGCCTTCTGGTTCACGCCGCCCTTCCTGTTGAACGCTGTGGTGCAGGTGACGGATCCGGACCAGACCTTGGCCAGCGTGGCGGCGACCTGCGTGGCCGGGGCGTGGGCGCTGTCCATGGTGAGGTGGCAGTGGAGCCTGGCGGCGTGCGCCGTCAGCGTGGGGCTGTTCGTCTTCCCGCCGAAGCGGTTGGGCCGGGAGGCGAGCCTGCCCTGGCTGCGGCGGACCGCGGCGGTCCAGGCGCGGGCGTTCGAGGAGATCCGGAGGGTACCGGGGCCGAGACGGATCGTACTGGAAGGCGACTGGCCGAGCCTGCGGCAGGTCTCCTACTACTTCCCGGAGGATTGGGTGGAATGCCGCGGGGTGACGGCGCACGGGAACGTGATTCCCTCTTCCGCGGCGCCAGCGGGGTTGGCGGAGGTGGTGGTCAAGGCCGGAAGTCGAGATTGAGTTCGCGGCTTGCCTGGACGCGCACTGGGCCGAGGAGGCCGGAGGGGCGCAGGGGTGAGGCCGCGGTGTAGGGGCGCATGTTGGTTTTGGTATAGCGCTGGGCTTCGGGGAGGGACTCGTCGCCGATGAGGCGGTTGGTCCAGAGGTTCACCACCTTCACTTCGAGACGGTTTTGGCCCTGTTTTAGGATGCCGGTGACGGGGACCCGGAAGGGCGGTTTCCAGAGGACTCCGAGGGCCTGGCCGTTGAGGCTCAGTTCAGCGAGATTGGCGACCTGGCCGAGGTCGAGTTCGAGGTGGAGGTCCTTCTGGAAGAGGGCGGCCGGGGCTTCAAAGTCGAGGGAGTAAGCCGCGGGGCCGGAGAAGTGGCGGATGCCTTCTTCGGGGCGTTCGGTCCAGGAGACGAGGGCAGGGAAGAGGGCGGATTCGGGGGCTCCCCAGTTGGGTGCGAACTTCACGGTCCAGGCGCCGGTGAGGTCCAGCGCGGGGCTGGCGGGGACGGTGAGTGTCGCCTGGCGGCCCTGGTCGTTGGTGACGGTGACGGGGCCGGGCACGGAGGCTCGGAGGCGAGTGGGGGTGATGAGATCGGCATTGCCGGTGACGGCGGTGGCGTGGGGTCCTGCGGGATTTCGGAAGACGACGAAGAGGGACTCACGGGCTGCGAGGCTCAGGGGGACGGCGGTGCGGCCGCTGGTTTCGCGGTAGACGAGTTGGGGGCGGGTTGCGCCGGTGTCGGGGAAGAAGAGTTCCGGGGCTTTGCCGGTGACACGGAAGGCAGCCTCGGCGGCGATGGGATGGTCCGTACGGTTGACGACGAAGTAGATGTCGGCTTCGGGGGTGCGGCGGTGGATGGTTTCGAGGCCTTCGGGGGTTTCGAAGTCCGGGGCGATGGATTTCCTGGTGAGAACTTCGCGGATGGTGGGTCCGTTGAGGATGCGGCCCTGACTCCAGAGGGCTTGCGCTTCGGCCTGAACGGCGCGGTCGCTTTCGGGGTAGCCGGCGAGGCCGGGGGCCTCGGAGGGCGGTGGGCCGATGACGATGGCGCCGGCGGCGGCGAGTTGGCCGATCTTGCGGAGGACATCCAGGGACATGGCCTTCTGGTTGGGCAGCACGAGGGCGGCGTAGCTCACGCCGTCGGGGAGTGTGATGCGGCCGTTCTTGACGGTGGCGCGGGTGAGGAGGACTTCGGCGTTGGTGACGTCGTAGCCGTAGCCCCGGCCGAGGGCTGGATCGATGTGCAGAGGCGGGACGTAGGCGGGGATCTGTTCGCCGTAGTAGTAGAGGACGTCGGCGACGGGGAGGCCGAGGGAGAGGAGATGGGAGCAGCGGGCGAGGTAATCGGTCCAGGCGCGAGCCTGGTCCCACCAGGTGATGTTGGGGTTGAAGTGGGTGCCGGCGAAGTACTCGATGCCGGGCTTGCCGAAGGAGTCTGGGGAGTGGGTGAAGGTGTGGAGGAAAAAGCGGTTGGCGCCTTCGAGGAAGGCGCGGTCGGCGTCGGGCTTGAGGCTCCAGGGGTCCTCTTCCCAGTGGGGTCCGACGGAGGTGAAGGCTTCGACGGCGGCCCAGCGTTTGCCGTAGATGTGGGCGGCGGAGGAGATCTCCTTGACGAGGAAGCGCTCCTCTTCGGTGACGCGGTGGGTCTTGGCGCGGGCCCAGAACTCGCCCATGGGGACGTCGTTGCGGCCGAGCATTTTGAGGGTGTCGATGGAGATGACTCGGGGGCCTCCGGATTCGGCCTGGAACTGGAGGCCTTTTTTGTGGGCGAGGTCGAGCAGGAGTTGGTAGTGGTAGTCGGCGAAGAGGTCGGAGCGGGTGCGTTCGAGGTCGGCTCGGAAGCGGGCGGTGAGGGCTCGGGAGTTGACGTTGCCGCCTTCGAGGGTGGGGAGGTAGGGGGTGGGGTCGTAGCCGCGGCGCCGGCGGAACTCGTCGAGGAGGTTGGGGGTCCAGTCGGAGCCGTAGACTTCGTAGGAGTCACAGTGGAGGGCTTTTAGGGCCGGGGGGAGGGTTAGTGGGGTGGGCTCGGTTGGGACGCCTGGGGGGACAGTCACGCTGTGTCCACGTGGGGCGTTG
>JARKQJ010000126.1 GCA_029973955.1 Paludibaculum sp.
GTGTTCCCCCGAGACGAAGTCCAGGGGCCACCATGGAGCCGTGTTCCCCCGAGACGAAGTCCAGGGGCCACCATGGATCCGTATTCCCCCGAGACGAAGTATCGGGGCCACCGTGAAGCCGTGTTCCCCCAAGACGAAGTCCAGGGGCCACCGTGAAGCCGTATCCCCCCGCCCCCCCCCACAAGCAAAAAGCCCGGCCCCCGATAGGGAGCCGGGCTCTTCATCTTACTTCTTGGATCGCCTTACTTGGGGCAAGCCAGCTTCTTGAGAAGCTTCGCGTCGACTTCCTTCGCGCTCTTGAAGGCTGCCGGCAGCTTGGTGCCCTTCGGAACCAGCCAGACTTCCACGCGGCGGTTCTGGTCGGCGGTGGAAACCATCGAGCCAGCACGCTCCTTGGAGGTCGTACGGGCCGAGGTGCCGCACAGGCCAGGCTGCATGTCGGAAACCTGCTCCGTCGCCACCCAGTCCACTTTGATGCGGGACTTGTCGAGGTTGGCGCAGGTACCCTTGCCGCCGGTCAGGACTGCGTAGGCGTTCGCCACGCGCTGCATGTCGAGCGTCGAGGCCTTCTTCGTCTTCGAAACTTCGTCCTGGTCGATGTGGCCCACCAGCACGACTTCGTAGTCCGGATCGGCAGCCTTCGGAGCCAGTTCTTCCAGCAGGATGCGCTTGCCGCAGTTGTTCACGCGGGCCGAACCCTTGCCGAAGATGATGTCCGAGAAGCGGATCGCCGTCGGAGTGTAGTCCACCTTGATGTTCGTGTTGCAGCTCACCGAAGCCCCACGGTCATCGGTCACCTTCGCGGTCACCGTCACCGTCTTGCTCTGGATCTTGCCGCCCTGCTCGAAGCGGACGCTCTTGCTGTCGAAGCCGGCCTTCGCCGACGTCGGGTTCGTGATCGAACCTTCGCTCGCCGTCCACTGGAAGCCGATCGTCGAGCAGGCCGAGCCCGTGCCCCGGGCGTTCAGTTCGGCGGTCTGGCCATAGGTCAGTGCCGACGGAATCGCCTGGCAACCCGTCACCGTCGGAGGCGTGTAGGGCTGCACGTTCAGAGCCAGCGTGTTCGCCTTCGCCGTGCGCGTCGGATTGCTGCCTTCGTTGGGAGCCGAAACTTCCAATTCCACCAGGTAGTTGCCCGGCTTGTCAGGCGTGAAGGTCAATTCCGGAGTGCTGCCGCCCGTCGGCTGCCCGTTCACCGTCCACTTGTAGGTGATGTTGCGGCCGGCCGGATCGCTCACGCCGTTGGCCCGCACCGTGATCGCACGGTTCTGGCACAGCGTGCCCGAACCCGCGCTCAGATTCCCACCGTTCAACGCGGCTAGCGATGAGGGCGGCGGCGGCGGCGGAGGCGGCGGCGGAACGTACTTCTTGCCGATGTAATAGGTCAAACCAACCGTCGTCTGCACGCCGTGCAGCGAATTGCCGCGCGGAATGTACAGGCCGCCGGCATTCGGCGAGTCCATCAGCTTGTAGGTCGGATTCTTCGACCACAGGCCGCGAACGTCCACCCGCATGCCGAAGTTGTCCGTGAAGTGCCACTTGATGCCACCGCCGTAGTTCATGCCGGGGTTCAGGTTCGGACCCAGGCCCCTCGCGTTCAGCGAAGCGTTCAGCGGGTTGCTCGCCCAGCCCTTCGCCGAATCCGTCGGTGCAAAGTCCAGCGCCGAGGCGCCCACCGTCAGGAACGGACGAACCTTCGAACCGCGTTCCGTGAAGTAGAACACGGGGTTCAGCGAATACTGGTACACGCGCTGGCCAAAGTCATAGTTGGGTGCGCCGGCCACCGGGGGGGAAAGGAACCGCACGTTGTTCGCACTGTACGTGAACGCCTGTTCCAAACCCACATACTTCCAGAAGTTCTCAGTCACCCGGAATCCGAAGGCGCCACCGTTGACGAGCTTCGTGCCGAGACCCTTGTCCACCTGCTTGAAGAAGCTGCCGCCGCCAAAGCCACTGAGTTCGACTTTGTCCGGAAGCGCATCTCCTTCCTTCTCCGCCTTTGCCGCCTGCTGTGCAGGGGCAACTTGGCAAAGCGCCACGGCCAACCCGGCCGCGGTCAACATTCGTCTCCAAGATTTTGAGCGCTGTTTGTTGGTGATAGGTATCATCTTCAGGACTTCTCCTGCCTCCCCTATATTATGCTACTGCTTGGTCTGCAAATTCAAATAAAACACACCAACGTCAGGAGTTAGGGCCAGCAGGCGCCCCCCTTCACGGCCGTGGAATGCCAGCTTGCGTAACGTCGCTTCCACCATCTCCGCACCCGGTAACTTCTCCCAACTTTGCCCCTGGTTCCTCGACACGTACACTGACCCGAACTGTGCCGCATACACCTCGTTCTCACGCCCCGGCCGCACCGCCAGCGTGCTCACTGTGCCCGCCTCCAGGCCGCCATCCCGCTTTTGCCACGTCCTGCCCGCATCCGACGACCCGTACAGCCCCGTCGCCGTCGCCACCAGATACGCCCCGCCCGTCCCGCCTGCCAACGCTATGTCATTAATTTGATTCATCGGAAACAGTGCATTCAGCACCCGCCAGGTGGCCGCCCCGTCCTCCGACAGATACAGCGCCTGCGTCGTTCTCACCACCACCCGGCGCGGATCTGCCGCCGACGTGTAAATGTCCGCCACGTTGTGCTTGATGTTCGCCGTCGTCAGCTTCACCGCCTGCCACGTCGCCCCATAGTCGGCGCTCTTCATCAACCCTTTATCCGTCCCTGCCAGCACCGTATCTTTGCTCCCCCCTGGCTGGCTGGCGCAGGCCACCGCCAGCAGCCGCGTCCCCGCCGGCTGCCCCAGGTTCACCTCCCGCCAGTTCTTGCCCGCGTCCAGGGTCCGCAGCGCGCGTATCTCGTTGCCCGCCAACAGGAAGTTCGGCCGCGACACGCACCCCGCAATCTTCGAAATGTGGTTGTCCTTCAGCACCGCCGCGCTCGACGCCAGCTTCCAACTCACCCCTCCATCGGCGCTGGCATAGATCCCGCCCGCCTCTCCATCCTGCACCACGTTGCTGAACAGCATCCCGTCCGCCGATGCCAGGCTCACCACTCGCCGGTTCACGAATCCCTCGTTGATCGCCCGCACCGTCTCACCGCCGTTGTCGCTCCGCCACAGCCCCGCCCCGTCCGTCGCCAGGTACAGCCGCCCCGGCTTGTGCGGGTCCAGCGCCATCGACAGGACCGTCAGCTCGTTCAGCCGCCGGAACGTCGCCCCCCCGTTCACTGACTTCAGCAGACCCAGCGTCGTCCCCGCATAGATCACCTCCGGTTTGCCCGGCACCTGCCGGATTACGTGCGTCCTCCGCTGCTCGGCCGGAATCCCCTTGAACTTCGTCCACGCCCCGCCGCCGTCGTCGCTGCGGTAGATCCCGCTGCACGCACTGGCCAGGACCCGCTCCGGCCGGGCCGGGTCGATGAAGATCGAAAATACATCGGAATCGTCCAACATCCCGTCGTGGATCGAATTCCAGCTCTTCCCCCCGTCCGTCGTCTTCCACGGCAGGTGCGTCGTGCCTGCGTAGATCACGCTCGAATCCGCCGGATCGAAGGCCACCGCCGTCACTGACCGCAACTCGTGGTTATACGGCGCCGAAATCCGAGCCCAACTCCGCCCCGAATCCGCGCTCGTCCACACTCCGTCCCGCGTCGCCGCCGCCATCTTCCGCGGGTCTTTCGGATAGAACGCCAGCGCCTGCACCGAAATCCCTTCCAGCCCAACCCCCATCTTCCACGTCCGCCCCGCGTCCTCGCTGTACCACAGCCCCGCATGAGGCGACTGCTGCAACTCCAGTCCGGCCAGAAATAGGTTCGGCTCCGCCGGATGGATCGCCACCGTTGTCACATTGCCCGAAAAGTGCTTGGGGAAGGGCAGCCGCGTCCACCGCGTTCCTCCATCGGTCGAGAGAAACACCAGACTGTTCCGCGCCCCGGCCAGCAGCCGGCCTTCCTGGTTCGCATCCACCCAGATCGAGGTCGCGCTCCCGCCCCACGGACCAGAAGAGTGCCACGCCGGCGCACCCGCCAGGCACAGCGGCACACACGCCAACCCAAAAACAATTCCGGCCTGAATGTTCAAAAGGGTCAAATCTTAGCGTAACAAATGTGAATCGGCCCTTTCCCGCGCACGCCCGCTACGCCGCCAGATACCCCCTCGCCAGCGCTCCAAACTCCGCCACCTGCGCCGCTTGCCAGCTCTCGTCCCGCCCCAGTTCCGCCGCCATCAATTCAGCCACCCGCGGAGCCATCTCCATCGCCGCCTTCGCATTCAACAGCAGCGCCCGCGTCCTCCTCGACAGCACGTCTTCCACCGTCCGCGCCATCTCCCAGCGCGCCGCCCACACCACCTCCGCCTCCAGCACCGGCAGCGCGTCATGCAACCGCCGCCCGCGTTCCGGGTGCGTCCGCACCATCTCTTGAATCGCCATCGCGTCCGACCCGTACACCGACAGGTGCCCGAACCGCGCCGCATGGTGGTGATACCCGTGAATCCGCAGCCGCTTCGTCACGCACGCCTGCTCTTCCAAACCAGCCAGCACCGCCGCCTGGTCGATGCAGTCCTCCGCCATGTGCCGCGCCGTCGTCCACTTCCCGCCCGCAATCGTCAGCAGCCCCGACGGATCGATGTGGATCGAGTGGTCCCGCGACAGCGCCGCCGTCGACCCGCCCCCCGGCGCCTTCACCAGCGGCCGGATCCCCGCCCACACGCTCAGAATGTCCGCCCTCGACGGCGCATGGTGCAGATACTGCCCCGCCGTCTCCAGGATGAACTCGATCTCCTCTTCCGTCGCCCGCGGCTCCAGCGCCACATCCTCCAGCGCCGTGTCCGTCGTCCCCACCAGCGTGTGCCCGTGCCACGGAATCGCAAACATCACCCGCCCATCGCTCGTGTGCGGCACCATGATCGCCGTCCCGCCCCGCAGAAACTCCCCATCCAGCACAATGTGTACGCCCTGGCTCGGCGCCACCATCGGCCGCACCCCCGCGTCCGCCATCTTCCGCACGCCATCGCTAAAGCAGCCCGTCGCGTTGATCACGGACTTGGCCCGGACCTCAAACTCATCTCCGCTCTCCGCGTCCCGCACGCGCGCGCCCTGCACCATCCCCGCGGGGTTCAGCAGCAGGGACGTCACCGCGCAGTAGTTCGCCAGCGTCGCCCCCTGCTCGGCCGCCGTCCGCGCCATGTGCACCAGTAACCGCGAGTCGTCGAACTGCCCGTCGTAGTAAACCACGCCCCCGCGCAGCCCTTCCGGCTTCAGCGTCGGAATCCGCTCCAGCGTCTCCTCCATCGACAGGTTCTTCGAATCCCCAAACCCATACTTGCCCGCCAGCAGATCGTACAATCGCAGCCCCACCCCATAGAACGGCGCCTCCCACCACTCATAGTTCGGCACGATGAACGCCAAATCGCCCACCAGGTGCGGCGCATTCTCCCGCAGCAGCCCGCGCTCCTTCAAGGCCTCCATCACCAGCGATACGTTGCCCTGCTCCAGATACCGCACGCCGCCGTGCACCAGCTTCGTTGACCGGCTCGACGTCCCCTTCCCGAAGTCGCTCTGCTCCACCAGCGCCGTCCGGTACCCCCGGCTCGCCGCGTCCATCGCGCAGCTCACCCCTGTCGCTCCGCCGCCGATCACCAGCAGGTCCCAACTGCCTCTCTCCAGCCGCAGCCGGTCCACTTGCTCCGAACGGATCATAGTTACTTCTCCTCCCAGGCCTTCGTCCGCTCCACCGCCTTCGCCCACTTCGCCCGCATCGCCGCCGCCTGCTCTCGACCCATCGCCGGCTCGAACCGCCGCCCCACCTTCCATCTCTCCGCGATCACACCGCGATCTCCATACACCCCCGTCGCCAGCCCGGCCAGGTAAGCCGCTCCCAGCGCCGTCGTCTCCGTCACCGCCGCCCGCACCACCGGCACGCCCAGCAGATCCGCCTGGAACTGCATCAGCAGGTTGTTCTGCGACGCCCCGCCATCCACCCTCAACTCTTCCAACCCGATCCCCGAATCCGCCTCCATCGCCGCAACCAGGTCCGCCACCTGATACCCAATCGACTCCAGCGCCGCCCGCGCGATATGCGCCGACGTCACCCCGCGCGTCAACCCCAGCATCGCCCCGCGCGCATACGCATCCCAATGCGGCGCGCCCAGCCCCGCAAACGCCGGCACCAGCAGCACCCCGTGGCTATCCGCCACGCTCGCCGCCAGCGGCTCGATCTCCGCCGCCGTCTTCACAAACCCCAGCCCGTCCCGCAGCCACTGCACCACCGCGCCGCCAATGAAAACACTCCCTTCCAGCGCGTACTCGCACACCCCGCCCGCCTCCCACGCCACCGTCGTCAGCAGCTTGTTCTTCGACTCCACCGGCTGCCCGCCCGTCTGCATCAGCATGAAGCAGCCCGTGCCGTACGTGTTCTTCGTCAGCCCCGGCGCATAGCACGCCTGTCCGAACAGCGCCGCTTGCTGGTCGCCCGCCACGCCCGCAATCGGCACGTCTGCCGTGAAGATGTCATGCGATGCGAATCCGAACACGCCGCTCGACGGACGCACTTCCGGCAGGATCGCCCGCGGCACGCCCAGCAGCCGCAGCATCTCGTCATCCCACTGCTGCGTCTGGATGTTGTACAGCAGCGTGCGCGAAGCGTTGCTCGGATCCGTGGCGTGCACCGCCCCGCCCGTCAGGTTCCACATCAGCCACGTATCGATCGTGCCGCAAGCCAGCGCCCCGCGTTCGGCCCGCTCCCGCGCGCCCGCCACGTTGTCCAGAATCCACCGCAGCTTCGTGCCCGAAAAATAGGGGTCCAGCACCAGCCCCGTCCGCGTCCGCACCTCCTCTTCCGCCCCAGCCTTCTTCAGCTCGTCGCAGAAGCCCGCCGTCCGCCGGTCCTGCCACACGATCGCGTTGTACACCGGCAGCCCCGTCCCGCGGTCCCACACCACCACCGTCTCCCGCTGGTTCGTGATCCCGATCCCCGCCACCTGCGCCGGCTTCAGCCGCGCCAGGCTCAACGCCTCCGCCGCCACCGCGATCTGCGTCGCCCAGATCTCGCCCGGATCGTGCTCCACCCAACCCGCCTGCGGAAAGATCTGCGTGAACTCCTTCTGGGCCACGCTCACCATCGCCCCCGCGTCGTCAAACACGATCGCCCTGCTCGAAGTCGTGCCCTGGTCCAGCGCCAGCAGATATGCCATGGGTGTCCTCTCCTCCGGCTATGAGACTATCAGAAGTTCATGTCGAAATCCCTCGAACTCTGGCTCATCCGTCACGGCGAAACCGCCTGGTCTCTCACCGGCCAGCACAGCGGTCGCCACGACCTCCCCCTTACCCCCCACGGCGAGGACGAGGCCCGCCAAACCGCCCAACTCCTCCACGGCGTGTCCTTCGACCAAGTTCTCTGCAGCACCCTCCAGCGCGCCCGCCGCACCTGCGAAATCGCCGGCTTCCTTCCTGAAGCCACTCTCGACCCCCGCATCCAGGAGTGGGACTACGGCGACTGCACCGGCTTCACCCGCGCCCAACTCGCCCAGCGCTACCCCAACTGGTCCATCTGGGACGGCCCCGTCCCCAACGGCGAATCCATCGAAGCCATCGCCGCCCGCGCCCGCCAGGTCCTCGCCGATCTCCTCCCCCAATCCGGCCGCATTGCCCTCTTCGCCCACGGCCACTTCCTGCGCATCTTCGCCA
>JARKQJ010000134.1 GCA_029973955.1 Paludibaculum sp.
CCACAAACAAGTCACCTTCTGAATTGTCCGCCCCGCTTGCTATTACAGTGAATGGCGTCACTGAGCTATCCACTGTAACGGATGGGGCATTGAACTCGCCCCTTGCCATAAACTCGAATGTTCCCGCCTTATCCACCGGCAGTTGCAGTTGAAGAGTGTAATTCCTGTCGCCAGCTACCGTGTCCGGAGCCACTCCATCATCCCGAAATGCCCCGTGCGTCGAGATGACAGCTCCGCCATTGACCAGGCAGAGCGTGACGGAGGTTGGCAACTCCGTGGATACAACTTTCGCCACAAATGTGGCCGTCCTCGGCGCCCCCCCGCGCCCAGCCGTCTCAGGTGACACCTTTAACGCGATCCTCGGCGCCTGCCCAAACAGGGAAGCCGTCATCATCGATAGAAATATCGGAGTGAACAGGCGCGATATCATGACGAACATTTACTACACTTTCTCCACCAGCGCAATTGGATTCTGGCGGCAATGAGGCGGCACAGCTCCTGTTGGCGATCGGCCAGTCGCTCCAACGCCTGCCCCCGCGGCCACCCGGCGCCAGCCCTCACCGCCCTCCCGCGGTTGTTCCATAATTTCTAAGGAGCTTCCAGCTTCCAAACCGGCAAGACCTGGCATGAAATTCCTCGACTACCACCGCGACCCTCAACACCCCCGAGCCCAGGTCCGCGAACCCGAAGCCTGCATCAGCGGCCAAATCCTCCAGGGCCTCAATAAACCAACCGACTGCACTCTTGAACACCCCCTCGGCGCCACCATGGTCTCCACCGAAGGCGCCTGCTCCGCCTACCATCGTTATCAGAGGCGACATGTCTGACTTCACCCTCACCTGCCCCGTCCCCCTCGCCAACTACCCCCGCGTCCTCATGGCCCACGGCGGTGGCGGCCGCCTCATGCGCGATCTCATCCACAACGTCTTCGCCGCCCACCTTGCCCCCCAACACCACACCGACTCCGCCATCGTCCCCGCCACCGGCTCCCGCCTCGCCTTCACCACCGACTCCTTCGTCGTCCGCCCCCTCTTCTTCCCCGGCGGCGACATCGGCTCCCTCGCCGTCCACGGCACCGTCAACGACCTCGCCATGGCCGGCGCCATCCCCCACTCCCTCTCCGCCGCCTTCATCCTCGAAGAGGGCCTCGAGATCGCAACTCTTCTCCGCGTCGTCCAATCCATGGCCGCCGCCGCCCGCGACGCCGGCGTCCAGATCGTCACCGGCGACACCAAGGTCGTCGAACGCGGCCACGCCGACCAGCTCTACATCAACACCGCCGGCATCGGCTTCTTCAAGGACGCCCGCGTTTTGGCCCCCGATCAGATCCAGCCCGGCGACGCCATCCTCCTCTCCGGCGACATCGGCCGCCACGGCATGGCCATCATGAGCGCCCGTGAAGGTCTCGCCTTCGAGTCCGAAATCACCTCGGACTCCGCCCCCGTCCACCGCGAAGTCCACGCCCTCCTCGACGCCGGCATCCCCCTCCGCTGCCTCCGCGATCTCACCCGCGGCGGACTCGCCTCCGCCCTCATCGAACTCTCCGCCTCCTCCGGTCTCCGCTTCGATCTCGACGAAACCGCCATCGAGGTCCGCGAGGATGTCCGCGCCGCCTGCGAGATCCTCGGCTTCGATCCCATGTACGTCGCCAACGAGGGCCGTTTCATCGCTTTTTTGCCACTTTCGTGCACGAAAACAGCCCAAAACGTGCTCCCAAACGCACGCATCATCGGTTCCGTCACCGCCACCACCGAACCCCTCGTCACCCTCCGCTCCCCCTTCGGAGCCACCCGCGTCCTCGACCTCCTCAGCGGCGAACAGCTCCCCCGCATCTGCTGAACGGCCATGCACGAACTCTCCATCACCGAAGCGATCCTCGACGTCGTCCTCCGCCACGCGAACGGCGCCCCCGTCACCGCCGTGCACCTCTCCATCGGCGAACTCTCCTCCTATGTCGATGAATCCATTGAGCTCTTCTGGACCGAACTGGCCCGCGGCACGCCCGCCGAAGGCTCCCAGCTCCACTTCGCCCGCCAGCCCGGTACGCTCCTTTGTATCGACTGCAAAAAAGAGTTCCCCGTGAAAACAAAGGACTTCCAGTGCCCCCACTGCGGCTCCCGCAGCGCCCTGCCCCATGGTGGCCGCGACTGCTACGTTGATTCCATTGAGGTTGCGCCATGAATCCCCCCTCCACCCGCATCCCCGTCGTCGAAAAGGTTCTCTCCGCCAACGACCGTATCGCCGCCGAAATCCAGGCCTCGCTCGATGCCAATAAAACCTTCGCCA
Organism: Paludibaculum sp.; assembly: GCA_029973955.1. GTDB lineage: Bacteria > Acidobacteriota > Terriglobia > Bryobacterales > Bryobacteraceae > Paludibaculum. The sequence continues at coordinate 2,287 of JARKQJ010000134.1, forward strand.
TCAACTTGATGGCCTCCCCAGGTGCAGGTAAAACTTCCCTCATCGAACGCACCGTCACCGCCCTCAAATCCGAGTTCGCCGTGGCGATGATCAACGGCGACACCTCAGAGGCCGCCTTCGATGCCGAGCGCTCGCAGCGCGCCGGAGCCCTCTCCGTTCACATCAACACCAGTGGAAAGTGTCACTTAGAGGCAGCGATGATCCGCGACGCCCTGGCGCAGATCCCCCTCGCCGGCGTCCGCTTGCTCATCATCGAAAACGTCGGCAACCTGGTCTGCCCCTCCGCCTGGCAGCTCGGCGCGCATGTGAGCGTCCTCATCGGTTCGATCCCCGAAGGCGACGACAAGCCCTACAAGTACCCCCGTATGTACTCCGGCGTTCAAGCCTTGGTGATCAACAAGATAGACCTGCTCCCTTACGTGGATTTCGACATGGCCCGCTTCCGCCGCGGCGTCGAAACGCTGAACCCCGGGCTGGTCTCTTTCCCCGTCTCCTGCCGCACCGGCGAAGGTCTGGAAACCTGGCTGGACTGGCTCCGCGCCCAACTCCCATGAGCACCCTCATCGCCTGCTTCGGCAACACCCTCATGGGCGACGACGCCCTCGGCCCCACCGTCCTCGAACTCCTGAAGAAAGAATCACTTCCACCCGGAACCCTCCTTCGCGACCTGCAGAACCCCGGCGTCGACGTCCTGCTACACCTCGAAGGCGTGCAAAATCTGATCCTGATCGACGCCCTGGCTTCCGACGATCCCCCCGGCACGCTGCGCGTGTTCGACCGCGAGACTCTGCTCAGCATCCCGGTGGATCCCCGCACCAGCCCGCACCAGCCGTCGCTGATCGAAACTCTGCGAATGGCCCAAGCACTTCACCTACTACCACAACAAATCACCCTCATCGCCATCACTGCAAAGAACTTCGAAATGGGCACTCCAATCTCCAGGGAAGTCGAATCGGCGATACCCGCAGCCGTGGAAGCAGTCCGGCACCTTTTCGCCTGAAAACGAAAAAGCGCGCCGGAGAGGACCCTCACCCTCTCCGGCGCCATCGGCCGCCGGGCTCAACCCGCACGAAAGGCTCATCGAAACCGCGGTGTCGCCAACACCGCAGATTGGTTCCGGTTGAGTGAGCCCTCCCCGCCAAGGGAGGGCCGCCTTCCTGCATCGCAGGGAGCACACCGGCATCCGAGATCAAACTCGCGAGTCACCCCCCAAAAAACGGGCCCGCCTCCCGCTCAAATCGAGGTGGGCCCGGGGTGTGAGTCTATGCCTTGCGGTGAGAGCCACCCCGGCATTCCTGCCGGCGTAGCTCCCCTCGCGAATAAGAATCTCCCAAGGCGCACCAAACGTTTTCCAACAAATTCACCACAACCAACTGAATCCAAAGGAAATATAAATCTTGCGAAACTTGGACCGACTTGCAAAACCCCACGCAAGCCGCCTTGACATGGCCCCCTCGGATGTGCATTGGCGCGTTTGGATCGCCTCGGAGATCTTTTTCGCCCACTTGCCGCACGCCGGGCCCGCCAATGCGCCCCACAGGGCCCG
>JARKQJ010000158.1 GCA_029973955.1 Paludibaculum sp.
TGTAGTTCATTGGGATCGCGATGTCGAGAATCCCTTCCTCCAGCCAGGCCCGCCAATCCTGGTAAACCCTCCAGTAAGCCTCCGCCGATGCCCACGATGCCTCGGTCGTCGGCCCGCCTCCGTAGGCGATCAGCGCGGCCGACACCACCAGATTGGGCCGCATCGCCACCGCGCTCAAATAGATCTTCCGCACGACGTTCGTCACCTGGTCCCGCCGCCACTGCGCCCAACGCGCATCGCCCGGCTCCGGAGGCGCCTCGTCGTGCGAGATGCCGTAATACTCCTGGAACCGCCACACGCTCACGGCGTTGTAGCCGATATTGGCGCCCGTCGCCGGAGTCTGTCCCGTCGCGCTGAAATCCGGATACCGGATGCGGTCCAGGTGCAGCCCGTCGATGTCGTACCTTCTCACCAGGTCCAGCACCACCGCGGCGGAGTAGTCTGCGGCTTCCGGGTGCCCGAAGTCGAGCCAGAAGTCCGATCCGAACCTATGCCCCTGGAAGGTGATCCCCGCAGTCCCGTCCGGCAGCAGCGACCGTGTCAGCCAGTTGTTTGGCCCCGGCTCAACCCTGCCTGTCGATGCGTCAAAGCCGCCATGCAGGTTGAAGACGTGGCTCGGCGAAGTCGGCGGTCCCAACGTGGCAGTCGGCGCGAACGTCGGGTTCTTGTTCCACACCGCGCCCATGATCACGAACGCGTGCACCTCGATGCTGCTCGCATGAGCAGTCTGGATCAGATCCTGTAGCGCGTCGAAGCCGGCCTCGATCGGCAGGAAGTCAGGTGGCGGCTCAATCCCTCCGACAAACCAGGCGTCCCCTCGCCTTCTCACCTGTGCGAAAACCGCATTCGCTTTCGCTGCCTTCGCGCGCTCCACCGCCGCCGTGACGTCCGCGTGGTTGTTCAGGCTGGTGTTGAACGTGTCCACCCAGAAGGCCCTGTATTCGGCGCGCTCCGCGCCCGCCGCGGGCACTGCCGCCACAACGCACGTCGCCAACGCGAGGAGTAGGATCTGTCTGCGCATAGGCTCATTGCTATCAGGATGCGCGGCGCGTGCGCAACTGCCAGGTCCTCTACTCCCCGCTCTGCTGCAGCAGTTTCGCCACCAGCGCCGTCCACCCCGTCTGGTGCATCGCCCCCAGCCCCGCTCCGTAGTCTCCGTGGAAATACTCGTGGAATAGCAGGTGGTCGCGGAAGTGCTCGTTCGTCTGGAACAGCTCCGTGTCGCCAAAGCATGGCCGCCTCCCCCGCTCATCCCGCAGAAACAGGCGCGACAGCCGCCGCGACAGCTCCGCCGCAATCTCGCCCAGGTGCATCAGTTGACCCGACCCCGTCGGGAACTCCAGCACCAGCTTGTCCCCAAAGAAGAAGTGATACCGTTGCAGCGCCTCGATGATCAGGTAATTCATCGGGAACCACACCGGCCCCCGCCAGTTCGAGTTGCCTCCGAACATCCGCGTCGTCGACTCCGCCGGCGTGTAGTCCACCCGATGTTCCTCTTCTCCCACGCGCAGCACATAGGGCTTCTCCCGGTGGCGCCTCGACAACGACCGGATGCCGTGCGGCGACAGGAACTCCGCCTCGTCCAGCATCGCCTCCAGCGCCCGCAGCAACCGGTGCGGCTCCACCATCGAAATAATCCCATGCGGCCTCTCCGCCGTCGGCGGTGCAAACGTCAGGTTCGAGGCCAGATCTCGCCTGTGCTTCAGAAACCACTCCGTCCTCTTGCGGAAGCCTGCCAGGTCACCGAACTCCCGCAGGCTCCACGCCTCCACCGCGCACAGCGGCAACAGCCCCACCAGCGATCTCACCCTCAGAAACTGCGTTTCCCCATCCGCCGTCCTCAAGCGGTCGTAATAGAACCCGTCCTGCTCGTCCCACAGCCCCGCCCCGCCCTTCGCGTTGAACGCTGCCGCGATGTACAGGAAGTGCTCGAAGAACTTGCTGGCGATGTCTTCGTAGGCCGCATTCACTTGCGCCAGCGCGATTGAAATCCGCAACATCGTCAGGCAGTACATCGCCATCCACGCCGTCCCGTCGGATTGCTCCAGCAGCATGCCGCCGCCCAGCGGCCTCGAGCGGTCGAACACCCCGATGTTGTCCAGTCCCAGAAACCCGCCTTCGAAGATGTTGTCCCCCAGCGTGTCTTTCCGGTTCACCCACCACGTGAAGTTCATCAGCAGTTTGTGGAAGCACCGCTCCAGAAACCCGTAGTCCTCCTTCCCCGTCTGCTTCGCATCGATCTGGAATACCCGGTAGCACGCCCACGCATGCACCGGCGGGTTGACGTCTTCCAGGTTCCACTCATAGGCCGGGATCTGCCCGTTCGGATGCAGATACCACTCCCGCAGGAACAATTCGAGTTGCCTCTTTGCGAATCCGGCGTCGATCAACGCGAACGGAATCGTGTGAAAGGCCAGGTCCCACGCCGCGAACCACGGATACTCCCACTTGTCCGGCATCGAAAGGATGTCGTTCGTGTAGAAGTGCGGCCACGACCGGTTGCGGCCCTGCCGCCGTTCCGGCGGCGGCGCCGGCGAGGCCGGATCTCCATTGAGCCAGTCCTCCACGGAGTAGTGATAGAACTGCTTCGTCCACAGCAGCCCCGCCCAGGCCTGCCGCTGCACCTGCCGTGCGTCCTCGCTCAAGCCCTGCGCCTGCACCGCCCCATAGAATTCATCCGCCTCCGCCATCCGTGCCGCAAACGTACTCTCGAAATCATCGAACGCCGCCCCGCTCCGCTCCGCCGGCCGCAGCCTGCACCGGATCACCGTCTCCTCTCCTGCCCCCAATTCCGCCTTCCGCCAAACGCACGCCTTCGTCCCCGTCTGCGCCGGATTCACCTTGCCCGTCTCGCCGTTCACCACGTGCCGGTGAAAGCCGTCTTTGACATACGCCGATCGCGCCGTCCCGCCCCACAGCCGCACCGTGTCGCTCTCGTTGTCCGTGAACAGCATCCCGCCTTCCGCGTCCACCTCGAACTGCCAGTGCCCCATCGTCCGCTCGCTCAACTCGATCCGTCCCGCCCCCGCCGCCCGCATCTCCGGCTTCGGCCGGTTGGGCCGTCCCCAACTCCAGCGGTTCCGGAACCACAGCGTCGGCAGCAGGTGCAGCACCGCCTTCTCCGGACCCCGGTTCGTCGCCGTAATCCGGATCAGTACATCGTCCGGCCCACCCTTCGCATACTCCACCTGCACGTCGAAATACCGGTCCTGTGCAAAACACCCCGACTCCCACACCTCCGGTTCATGCCCGCACGACCCCAATTCCGCGCTCCGCCTCCGCAGCCACTCATACGGATACTCCGCCTGCGGATACTTATACAGCCCCTTCATGTAGCTATGCGTCGGAGTCGAATCCAGGTAGTAGTACAGCTCCTTGACGTCTTCGCCGTGGTTGCCCTCTCCGTTGGTCAGCCCGAACAGCCGCTCCTTCAGAATCGGATCCCGGCCGTTCCACAGCGCCATTGCGAAGCACAGCCGCTGGTGGTTGTCGCTGATGCCCAGAATCCCATCCTCGCCCCACCGGTACGCACGGAACGCCGAATGGTCAAACGGCAGGTAGTTCCATGCGTCCCCGTTCGCCGAATAGTCTTCCCGCACCGTCCCCCACTGCCGCTCCGAAAGATACGGCCCCCACCGCTTCCAGTGCTTCTCCCGCCGCCCGTCCTCCTCCAGTCGCAAATGCTCGGCAGTCATTCCGCCATTGTAGCTGCCCCTCTCTCCAATTCCGGCACCCAAAAGTAGAAAGGCAGGCGGTGAGCCTGAAACTCACCGCCTGCCCGTTCCACTGCACTCGCGCCATTCGGCGCTATCTCTTCTTTCCCTAGCGCGCCTGGCGGCGCCGCAGGAACACCAGCGCACCCAGCCCGGCTACGATGCTGACGGCTGTGGCCGGCTCGGGGACCTGTGCTGCGCTGGTCTCTATCGCCAACCCCTCAAAGCCTGAAAGCGGCGCGCCCTCGATCGAATTCAGCCTCACCTCCGCCTGCAAAGCGGCGGCGCCTGTAGTGGTGTTGATCGAGTAGATGTATCCAGTGCTGGTCAGCGCCCATAGCGTTCCGTCCGAGTCGAAATCGCTTCCCACCTGAACGGAGTAGAAGCCCGCTCCCAATCCCCCGATCGCCGTTGCTGCCCCGGTCGAGAGGTTGATCGAGTACAGAGTGTTCTGGAAGACGCCATCGACTGCATAGGCGCTCCCCGATCCGTTGATCGCCACGTTATCGCCGAAGTACACACCGTTCCCCACCAGCGTGGCGGCGCCCGTTGCCATGTCCACCCTGTACAGGTCCGAATTGCCTGTGCCGCTCGCCTGGACGTTGTACATCACTCCGCTGACGGGGTTGTATCCCAGGCCGGCATCCAGCCCAAGCCGCGGACCCGTGGCCCCAATCAAAGAGCCCGGCGGTGTTGTCAGGTTCCAAAACTCGCTGATGGTTCCACCAATTCCATACAGCGTCCCGTTGACCAGTTCGAGCCCTTCCGCATCACCGAAACTTAACTGGCCCAGATCGGTCGCCACACCCGTGATCAGGTCGATCCTGTAAAGGTGATCGTTCCCGTTGGATGAAACGCTATACCCGATCGGGGCGGCTGAAACGCAGGTCGCCAATACCGCGGTAGCGGCCAATAGAGTTAATAGAGATTTCACTCACTCCTCCTTGTCGGCGAACCGCATTCCAGGCTGGGGGCCATCGGCAATTCGCGGATGGCCTCAATTATACATTAATGTAGAGTTAATCTCGAAAGCCGCTTTGCACTTTTCCGGCGTTCGTCCGCGTCTCACTCCAGGCGCCGTTCCATCAGACTGCACACCTCATTGGCCGGCCTCAGCCGGTCAACGGGGCAGGGAACTCGGCCCGAGACTAGCCTTTCACCTCTGCCGTCTCCGGCTCGATCGCCCGCTTGAATTTGCACTCTTTGTTGGGACAAGCCGCCCAGTGCCCCGACTTCAGCATCTTCTCCACCAGGTACTTCCCGCCGCACTCCGGACACGGCTCCGGAATCGGCTTCGCCCACGCCACAAAGTCGCAATCGGGGTAACGCGTGCAGCCGTAGAACGTCTTTCCGCGCTTGCTCCGGCGCTGGCTCAGCTCCGCCTGGCCGCACTCCGGACAGGTGACTCCAATCGTCTGCTGCTTCACGAATTTGCAGGTCGGATACCCCGAACAGGCCGTGAACTCGCCGAACCGCCCGCTCTTGATCACCAGGTTCTTCCCGCACAGCGGGCAGATCTCATCCAGCGGTACGTCCGCTTTCTTCTGCGTCTGGCCCAACTGCTTCGTCGTCTTGCAGTCCGGATACCCGGTGCAAGCCAGGAACGTCCCAAAACGCCCTTTCTTCAACACCATCTCCCGGCCGCAGTTCGGACAGTACTCCGTCGCGTCCTGCTCCGAGATCTCCACCTTGCCTTCTTCGCCTTCGATCTCGTGCAGCCCCACGCTCAACTGCCGCGTGCTCGTACACTCCGGGTAACCCGTGCAGGCCAGGAAGCTCCCGTGCTTGCCCCACTTGATCACCATCGGCTTGCCGCACTTGTCGCACACCTGGTCGGTCGGCACTTCCATGCGCTTGATGTCCCGCATCGAGCGCTCCGCCTCTTCCAGGTCCTTCAGAAACCGCTGGTAGAAGTCTGACATGGCTACGCGCCAGTCCATCTTCCCCTCTTCGATCTCGTCCAGTTCGTCTTCCATCCGCGCCGTGTAATTCGCGTCGAAGATGTCGGCGAAACTCTCCACCAGCAGGTCCGTCACCACCGTGCCGAGTTCGGTCGGAAAGAACCGCCCGCCCTCTTTCTTTACGTACTCCCGCTCCTGGATCGTCGAAAGAATCGACGCATACGTCGACGGCCGGCCCACGCCGTCCGCTTCCAGTTCTTTTACCAGGGTCGCTTCCGTAAACCGCGGCGGCGGCTCCGTGAAGTGCTGCTCCGGCTCGATCGACTTCAACCGCAGCGTCTCGCCTTCGCTCACCTGCGGCAGCCGGTTGCTCTCCTCGGCGTCCTCTTCGTCCTTCTGGTCCTTGCCCTCCCGGTAAACGGCCTGGAACCCGTCGAACTTCGGCACGCTGCCCGTGGCCCGCATCAGGTACTCGGCCTGATCCTTGCCCTGTGCCGTCACCTCCACCGTCGTCTGGTCGAAAACTGCCGGCGTCATCTGGCTGGCCACAAACCGCTGCCAGATCAGCCGGTACAGCTTCAATTCGTCTTCCGAAAGGCACCCGGCCATCTCGTCCGGGTGCCGCTGCGCGGACGTCGGACGGATCGCTTCGTGCGCATCCTGCGCACCTTTCTTCGTCTTGTAGTAGTTCGGAGACTCTGGCAGATACCCGCCGCCGAACCGCTCCGCAATCACGCCCCGCACTTCGCCCAGCGCGTCGTCGCTCACGCGCGCCGAATCGGTACGCATGTAGGTGATCAGACCCACCGCGCCTTCGGCTCCAAGCTCTACGCCTTCATACAGCCGCTGCGCCAGCATCATCGTCCGCTTCACGCTGAACCGGAGCTTGCGCGCCGCTTCCTGCTGTAGCGTCGAGGTGATGAACGGAGGCACGGCATACCGCCGCTTCTCTTTCGTCACCACGGACCGCACGACGTACTCCGCGCCTTCCAGCGCCGCCACCACGGCGTTCGCCGCTTCGCCGCTGGCAATATCGACGTTCTCGCCGTTCTTCTTCGCCAGCGCCGTCTTCAATACCGGCGTCTTCTTCGCCAGCAGGTGCACTTCAATCGACCAGTACTCCTGCTTCTGGAACGCCCGGATCTCACGCTCCCGGTCCACGATCAGCCGCAGCGCCACCGTCTGAACACGCCCTGCCGACAGCCCGCGGCGTACCTTGTCCCACAGCAGCGGGCTGATCTTGTAGCCCACCAACCGGTCCAGCACGCGCCGCGCCTGCTGCGCATCCACCAGGTTCGTGTCCACCGGACGCGGATTGTCGAACGCCCTCCGCACCGCGTTGGCTGTGATTTCGTTGAACGTCACCCGGTGCACCGCCGGCGTGTCGCCCTTCTTCGGCTGCAGTTCTTCCTGCAGGTGGTAGCAGATCGCTTCGCCTTCTCTGTCGGGGTCAGCCGCCAGATAGACGGCGTCGGATTCCCTGGCCGCCTTCTTCAGTTCGTCGATCAACTTCTTCTTGCCCTCGATCACCACATACGAGGGCCGGAAGTCACGCTCCACATCCACGGCAATGTCATTCTTAGGCAGGTCCTTGATATGACCCAGACTGGCCTTGACCGTGTAGCTCTTACCCAGATACTTGCCAATCGTCTTCGCCTTGGCCGGCGATTCGACGATTACGAGAGATTTCGCCATAACAGAATTAGATTGATCAATTCGGGGAGCAAAACGATCCACCCGCCGAGGTTCCTCCTCCGCTGGCTTGAACCAGTTCACTCGCTCCATACCTTAACATAACTACGCCCGGGCAGTTGGCGGATGCGCCCTGCCAGTTCCAGCTCAAACAGGACCGCGATCACCTCCAACGACGAACAATGCGGCACGGCGGCCAGCAGCTCATCAATCTGCGTGGTCTTATCAACCGATAGAAAAGAAAGTACTTCTTTCGCGATCCCTGCCATCGGTCCCGGCATCTCCTCCGCCTCCGCCGCCGCCAGTTCCAGCCGCTCCTGCCGCTGAATCCGGCTCCGCGTCTCCCAGCCCAAACCGTCCAGAATGTCCGCCGCCGCCTGTACCAGTTGCGCTCCCTGCTTGATCAGCAGGTTCGGTCCGAAGCTCAGTTTGTTCGTGATGTTACCGGGCACCGCGAACACCTCCCGGTTCTGGTCCAGCGCCAGCCGGGCAGTGATCAGGCTGCCGCTGTACTGCTGCCCCTCCACCACCACCACAGCCTCGCTCAACCCGCTCACCGTCCGGTTCCGGATCGGGAAATTCTGCGGGTGCGCCGGGGCTCCGAACGGGAATTCGCTCAGCAGCAGTCCTTCTTTTGAGATGCGCTCCGCCAGCTTTCGATTCTCCGCCGGGTAGATCACGTCCAATCCGCACCCGAAAACGGCGATCGTTCCGCCTCCCGCCGCCAGCGATCCCTGGTGCGCGGCTGTGTCCACTCCACGCGCCATCCCACTGGTCACTACCACCCCTGCCGCCGCCAGGTCGATCGACAGCCTCTCCGCCGCCGCCATCCCATACGCGCTCGCCCGCCGGCTCCCTACCACCGCAACCTTCACACGTTCGAGTAGTTCCACGCGCCCCAGCGCAAACAGAACCGGCGGCGGATCGTAGATCTGAGTTAATAAATCCGGGTATAATTCATCACCCAACGGGATCGCCACCGCCCCCTGCCGCTTCAGCCGGTCGTGCTGCTCGGCGGCTTCCTCGAAGGCGCAGCCACTCGCCAGGCTCCGCGCCGTCGCCCCGGGCAGCCCCGCTGCCTCCAACTCCGCCGCCGTGGCCCGGAAGATCGCCATCGGCGACCCGAACGCCGCCAGCAACTCAGCCGTCTTCTTCGGACCCAATCCCGGCGTCAATCGCAGCGCCAGCCAATGCAGCAACTCCTCGTCGCTGCGCACACGTGTCGCGGTAGTCATTAATAGGTGAGTGCCCGCCGCACGCCGCTGCTCTCGCCTGCGTTACTCTGGTTTCGTTGTATGCGCCGTGAAGAAGACTTCTTCCCCGACCAGGAACTCGTCCTTGTCTATATCGCCAAAAGGCTCCGCGAGGCCAAGAGCATCGAGGAGCTCTTCGACCAGGCCGGTCTCGACTACCTCGTAGAGCCTGACCGCTATCGCGGCGGCGTCCTCTTCGTCCGCGAACTCATCGGCGCCTTCTTCTACCTCACTGAGGCGGACGCTCCCCGGGGCAGAGAACTCCTCACCTCGTCCGGCGTCAAGCCTTACGAGCCGGAAACCATTGATTAGTCAGGACTATTCCCCCACGGCCACAAACAGGTTCTGGTCGCTCTCCTGGCCGTCTACGATCACCCGCAGCTTCACCAGCCCGGCTTCCAGCCCGGCCGGAACCTGCAGCCTGAACTCGTAGACACCCACCTTGCCGGCCGCCATCCCCGCCGACAATACCTGCACTTCCGTATCGTTCAGCAGGAACCGCACCGGCAGCACCAACTGGCTGCCCTCCGGCGCTGTTTCGCCGGCTTCCACCATCGGCGTCACCGCGCCAAAGCCCGTTCCGGAGACCACCAGCGTCTCGCCGGCCTTCGCCGGACGCGACTCGATCCCCGCCATCGTGCCTTCCGGCGCCGCCACCACTTCGCTGCCATCAATGACAGCCCAGGCCAGTTGCTGGTCGCCTGCGCGGAACGCCGCCGGAGCTTCCAGCCCCGGACGCGCCGCGGCCACCTGCACCTGTACCGGCTTGCTGTCACCCGTATCGGCCGAGACCACCACGGTGCGCTCGCCCGCCGTCAGCGTGAACGGCGCCTGCACCTTCAGCTTGGACTCGCTGGCAGACGCCACCACGGCCGCCTGGCCGTCGATCGTCACCTTCGCTTCGCCGGACTTGCCCGTCAGGCCCGCACCGTCAATCTCGATCCACGCGCCCGGCGCAATCCCGCGCAGCGAACCATACTCCGCCGCCAGCCCCACGCCGCCTTCCGAAATCACCGGCAGCGCCGTCGGCCCCGGAGCCACCGGCGTCAGCACCTTCACCTTGCTCCACTGGCTATCAGTGAAGAAGATCCGCCCGTCGCTCACCGGCAGAACGCTCGTCGGGAACTTCATCTTCGCTGTCAGTGCCGCTTCCCCGTCGGTGCTGTCGCCAAACTTGCCGCTGCCCGCAATCACTGCAATCTTGTTGTCCTCGCCCACTCGCCGGATCCGGTTGTTCGACGTATCGGCGATGAAGACCACTCCTGCCGCGTTCAATGCTACCGTGGTCGGATAGTACAGCTGCGCCAGGTTGGCCGGTCCGCCATTGCCCTGAAAGCCCGGCGTGCCCAGCCCCGCGAAGGTCCGGATGTTGCCGTCCGTGCCCACTTTGCGGATCTTGTGGTTCCCCTGGTCGGCGATGTAAAGAGATCCGTCCGCGCCGATCGCCACGCTGATCGGCCGGTTCAACGTCGAGTTCGTCGCCACGCCGTCGTCCCCCGAATAGCCTGATCCGCCCTTGCCCGCCACCGTGTACACCAGTCCGTCCGTGCCCACCTTCCGGATGACGTGGTTCAGCGTATCCGCGATAAACACGTTCCCCGCCGAATCCACCGCCACGCCCATCGGCGTGTTGAAGTGCGCGTACTTCGCCTCCAGGTGTTTCCCGCTCGTATCGAAGTCCGCATACCCTGCCACGTTCGCGCCCGCGAACGTCGTCATCTTCCCGTCCGTGGTCACCTTCTTGATCACGTGGTTCGCCGAATCCGCGATGTACAGCACCCCGGACTTGTCCACCGCCACGCCCGTCGGATAGTGCAGATATCCCGATGTCGCCGTTACCTCGTCACTCGAGTAGCCCGCCAGGTTCTTCCCGGCCACCGTCGTGATGACGCCGTCCTTCCCAATCTTGCGCACGACGTTGTTCGATGTATCCGCGACGTACAGATTCCCCGACGAATCCATTGCCATCCCGATCGGCCCGCTCAACTGCGCAGCCGTCGCCTGCCCGCCGTCGCCCAGATACCCGCTCACGCCGTTGCCGGCATAGTTCGACACCGTGTAGGCCGGCGCCTGCCCGAACGCCTGTGCGGCCAAGCTCGCCGCCAGTGCCACCTTCACGCACATCCGCGTTCCCATCGTCATGCCTCTCGTCATCCCTCTCGTCTGCGGCCTCATCACTGCACTTCCGTCCTGTTCAGCACCGGAATCGTGAAGATGTTCGATACCTGGTAGCTCTGCGCAATGTATGCTTCGGTCTTCGGGTTCGATGCCAGATCGGGGTTCAACTCCAGGTGGACCTCATAGATCCCCACCAGACCCTGCCGCAGTCCCGCGAACAGCACGTTCGCCGTCTTGCCCCCGATCATCGAGGAGACGAACTCCAGCACGTCGTTCTGCGCCGGGCCGTAATACGGCTGCCCGTTGTTCATCGCGTCCCGCGCCGCTTCCGGACCCACCAGGCCCAGCCCCGACGCCAGCACCACGATCGTCTCGCCCGGTATCGCCGGGTTGTCTTCCGTCACCGGAGCCCCCGCCTCGTTGGCGCAGCACATCTCCGTGTTCAGCGCCGTCATGATGACGTTCGCCGCCGAGCTCGCCTCGGCGCTGATCGGAATCCCGTTGCCTTCAGGCCCCGGTACACGCGCCCGCAGCCGGATGCGTGTGAATGAACCAGAGGCCCACGCCTCCACCTCCGGATCCGATGCGTTGATCATCGCGATCAGGTTATCCCGCACTGAATACAGCGTATCCGTCGCCTGAACGATATAGGTGTAGGCCCGGTCCCGGATCTTCACCGTCGCCGTGTCGCCGCCGTTCGCCGTGCCGTCCACTGAGACCGTCGCCGTCGCGTTGCTCGAAGAGTGGTAAGCCACGCCCGGCGAAGGTTGCAGCGACTTGCTCGTATACACCGACGGGTTCTGCGAGATCAGCCGGATCGCCACGGCCGTCGAGACCGTGATGTTGCCGTCCCGCCGCTTCACCCGCAATACTCCGCTGGCGCTGTTGGAGCCCGACATCTGCACCGGAATCTGCGCAATCACCTGCGTCGGCGAAACCGACACCAGCGGCACCTGCACGCCATCCACGTAAAACTGTACCCCACCCAACTCCAGCGGAAGCGGACTGCTCAGATCGCTCACCGCTGCCGTCTGGTCCGCCAGATTCTCGCCCTGCACCGCCACCAGCGCGTATGGCGCCACCGACGCCGGATCCACGCCGCCGCTCAGCTTCGTTCCGCTCGTCGTCATCGTGATCTTTGCCGTCGTCGGCGATATCGCGGTCTGAATCGCCACGGCGTTTCCCGCTTCGTCGATCTCCCGCGCTGTCAGGATGATCGCGTCAAACGCCTTGTTCGCCGACGCAATCGCATACTGATCGCCGGTGCCGGCGTTGATCGTCGAAACCATGCGGTCGATGATGTCGCCGAACGTCTCCTTCGCCACCGTCCTGATCTTGTACTCCGCATAGATCACGTTGTTGTCGGAGTCCTTCACGTTCTCGTTGCCGATCTTGATCGACAGGTCCACATCCCCTTCCACCGTCCCGCCGAACGTCACCGTCCCGCTGGCGTGCGTCTCCGGACTCGCCGCGTTGCGCACCGCCGTCACCGGCAGCCCGAAGTCCGCCGGCGTATACACCAGCACGCGCCGGTTATATGTATCGCCCACAAACAGGTTCTCGCCATCCCACGCCAGCCCGATCGGAGTCTTGAACGAATCCGTTGCAGCCACGCGTCGCGGCTCGCCCGAATCGGAAGACTGGTTCAGGAAAAAGTCCTGCTGCCCGATCACGATATCGGCGTTCGTCCCGTTCGAGGTCGGCACCGTGTTCCAGATCATAATCCGGTCGTTCCCGGTATCGGCTACAATCAGCCGCTTGCCGTCCACCAGCACCGTCCGCGGCATGTCCAGCGTCGCCTGGCAACGCCTCGGATAGGTCGCGTTCCCGTCCGAATCCGTCCCAGTCGAGGCGCACAGCTTGTGCGTTGTCGGCGTGCCGTCCGACTTGAAATCCGGGCTCGTGAAATCCGGCTGCCCCACCACCACGTCCGCTGCCTTGCCGTTCGACGCCGGAATCGTGTTCCAGATCAGCACCCGGTTCGCACCCAGGTCCGCCACGTACAGCTTCGTTCCGTCGCTGGTCACGCTCGTCGGCCCCAGCAGCGTATCGGCCCGCATCACAAACACTGGAAACTGCCCCGTCTGCTGGTTCGAATCGAAATCCTTCTGCCCCAGCACGACCTTCGCCGCCTGCCCGTTCTGCGTGATCGGCCCGTAATACAGCACCCGGCTGTTGCCCGTGTCCGCCACCCAAAGACCGTTATTCGCGTCCAGGTACATCCCCTGCGGTCCCCGCAGCGCCGTTGCCGAACGCCCCGACGCCCAGGAGACGAAGTCCTTCTGCCCCACCACGAAATCCGCCTTCTGGTTGTTCGCCGTCGGCAGGCTGTTCCAGATCAGAACCCTATTGTTGTCCGTGTCCGCCACGGCCAGCACCCGGCCGTTGTATGCCACGCCCAACGGACTCCGCAGTGAGCTCTGCGTCGGCGGATTCACCAGTTCCTTCGAGGTGAAGTCCTTCTGACCCAATACCGTGGTCGCCTGCCCGACGCACGCCGGACACCGCGTGTCGCTCTGCGGCATCTCCGCCTTCCGCTCCGTCACAAACGACGAAACGTTCCGGTAGATCAGCACCCGGTGGTTCACCTTCGTGTCCGTGGTATCGCTCGATGGCACCACCGATCCGCCGATGTTGTTCGAATCGGCCACAATCAGCGTGTCCGCCGCATAGGCGATACCCGTCAACGGCCCTAGCTGGATGTCACTGGTGCCGGGATAGGCCGCCGTAAACGGCTTCTGGCCGATCACCATCCGGGCCGCCATCGCGGTCCAATAATCCTGTGCCTGGCAAGTCGAGGCGAGCAATAGGAGCAGAACAGTCCACTTCATTGGGGATCTCAAGGAAAACAAACTCTCAGTATATCAGCCACAATCGGAGCTTTCCCGTCGTGGAGGCCTCTTAAACGGACGCACCCCACCCCCCTCCGGGTTTCACCAGATGTACCGGCTCGCCTCGGCCCGCCGCCCATGCCCGTCCAGCACGTGTACCACCCTCAGTTTCTTCAACTTACCAGGCGATAGCTGGCCCTCCGGCACGTACACGATCTGCCGCCCCAGGTGCGCCGCAATTGATCGGAAGATCGTCCGCGGCGGCCGTTTCGCCACATACACCACGTGCCGCTCCACCGAATAGTCCAGCGCCGCCATCAGGAGCCGTTCCGCCTTCGTCTCCGCAAACTCGTAGTCCGGATCCCCCCACACGTCGTACATCCGCCTCGGCGGCAGCACCATCAACAGCCCCCCATACTCCGCCCGCCCGATCCCCGGCCCCACCATGTGGTCGAACGGCCGCGTCGAGTAGAACGCCATGTCGCTCTCGTTCTGGTGCTCCCCCAGCCACGTCGTCAGATACGGATACCGCTCCTCCCGATCCTCGTCGAAGATCACCACCACCGCCCCCACGTCCCCGCTCACCCGCTCCTGCTTCCTGACGTAGATCTTCCCCTCATGCCAGTTCCTGATCGTCTCCCGGATGTCGATCCCATCCTCCACCGACGTCGTGAACGGCTCCACCCTCGTCCGCTCCTCACTCAATAAGCTCCTCGCCTTCTGCCTCAGGAACTTACCGTAGTTCTCAATCACCAGGTCCTCTGGCGGATAGCTGCAGATCGCGCTCCCGTCCACCTGCTCGGCCCACTCCCCCGGCCGCCGCTCCTTCTCCCGGCCCTTCAGCCCCCGCGGCATCAGTCTTTGCTTCATCCGCGGCTGCCGCCGCCTCAGCTTCATCTTCCGGCTCCGCAGGAACACCTCCTCCGCGCTCAGGTTTACCGTCTCCAGTGCCGTGTACTCCTGCTGCCACGGATACGTGTTTGCCGCCTGCCACACCTCCCAAGCAAAGTTATCGTCCACCACCGCCCGTGCCGCCGACGTCAAATCGAACAGGTTCGCCACCAGTTGGTTGTCCATCATCGCCAGGTTCCGCGTGAACTTCGCCAGCCCCCGCCGCTGCCAGTGCGTCACCCTGTCTCCCGTCTGCGCCTCGTAGCTGACCTCCGCCTCCTTCAGCATCTGCCACTGCACCTTCCGCCGGTCCGTCATCTCCAACGGCTGCTGAAACACCCGGTATCGCTCATACTGCTGCTGCAGAAACGGGTACTCCTGCGTGATCTCCGCCAGGCACTCCGGATGCGGATTCACCACCTCCGCCATCGTCTGCTTCCTCGCCCGCGGCGCCTCCTGCGGCCGCTCCATCGCCTCCAGCACCGCATCCACCAGGTTCAATCCCAACACCACCAGCGTCTGCTTCTCCGGATCGCATCCCTGCAGCCGCCAGGCCATCGCCGCGGCATGCTCCTCCTCTTCCGCGCTCCGCTCCCGCGCCTGCATCCGGTACGCCCCCACATACGCCTCATACCCCGTCCCCTGCATCGCCCACGTGTCCGGGTAAAGCTCCGGCAGGTGCGGCCGGTCGATCGCGTCCGGCTCCAGCCACACGATCTCCGCCCCCACCTCCACCCCGCTCCGCACCGCCTCCACAAACGGGTCCGCCGGCTCCACCACCACATACACGCCCCGCTCGCTCTCCTCATCCTCCGGATACACGATCACCGATATCTCCGGCAGCCGGCCCACCGCCGCCCGGTACTGCCGCTCCAGCCACCCGGGCAGCTCCACCGCCACCACCTCCGGCCGCTCCGCCGTAATCCGCCGCCGGACTTCCGCCGCAAACTCCACCTTGCCCGGAACCACCGGGCAATACGTCATCCTCCCTCGCTCCAGGCTCAGCGCCTCACCGCCGGCGGGCATACCTCAGCGCCTCCTCCCCCAGTACGTGCCGGATCGCAAAGTGCACCGCCTCCGTCCCATGCCCCGCCAACTCCATGCTCGCCATCAGCTTCACCGCATAGCGCGTGATGCTGATCCCGTCCCGCACCGTGTACCGCTCCTCCGCCGCGTGCGCCGCCTGCAGGAACTCCGTCACATACTCCAGCATCTTCTCTTCCGCGAACGGCAGGTTCTCCTTGAGAATCGCCAGCTCCTCTTCCCGCTCCGGAAAGTCGATCAGAATCTGCGGCTGCAGGCGCGAGTGGATATACTCCGGCAGATCGAACGTCGAAGAGTCGTCGTTCATCGTGCAAACGATCCGGAACAGCGGATGCGCCTTGATCTTGATCCCCGCCACGATGCTCTCCACATATCGCCTGGCATCGAGCAGCGGAGCCAGACTCGCCCAGCTCTTCTCCGACATCCGGTTTCCCTCATCCAGAATCGCCACCCCACCCCGCAGCATCGCCGTCACCAGCGGCGACGCTACATACTTCAGCCTTCCCGGACCCTCGATCACCGGCTGCACGATCAAGTCCTCCGGCCGCGTGTCCACCGTCGCCTGCATGATATACACTTCCCGCCCCAGCCGCGACGCCGCCGCATACGCCAGCGTCGTCTTCCCCACGCCCGGCTTGCCCACCAGCCGCGGGTTCATCGGCACATCCCGCTCGTCCACCACCAGCCAGCTCGCCAGCAGTTGCCGCAGCACTTCGTCCTGTCCCACCCACTTCACCTGCAACTCGTCCGGGTGCGCCAGGTGGATCGGTACGCCTTCAATCTCGACAATCATTCACTCTATTGTGCTAAAACCACGGACGGGAGGCACTCCGGCCTATGACTACCCTCGACAACAAAACCACCTGCTGCGCCGTCTGCCGCGAATTCTCAGAACAGGCGATCCTCGGCAGTTCCTACACCCACGAACCGCCCGACCTCGACACCCGCCCCGGCGAAATGCTCCGCGCCACCCTCCCCTACTGGATCCACGAGTGCCCCCATTGCGGTTACGCCGCCCCCGACCTCGAAGAGCGCATCACCGACGTCGAAGACATCGTCCGCAGCGAGCCCTACCAGAACACGGAAGGCCGCTTCCTCCGCCACAGCTTCCTTCTCCGCCAGCTCGGCCACTTCGCCGAAGCCGGCTGGACCGCCCTCCACGCCGCCTGGCTCGCCGACGACGACGGCAACCATTCCCTCGCCCAATCCAACCGCCGCCTCGCCATCACTCTCTTCAAGGAAGGCAAGTCCGCCCGCCAGAACTTCATGAACGATCCCCACGAGGAGTTCGCCCTCGTCACCGACATCTGCCGCCGCGCCTCCGATTTCGACGAAGCCCTCTCCACCTGCCGCGCCGGCCTCCAGGGCGACGGCGTCCCACCCCTCATCGAAGACATCCTCCGCCTCGAACTCACCCTCATCCAGAACCGCGACGCCTCCCGCCACACCCTCGCCGAAATCCCCGAACGCCCTGAAGGCGCCCAGCGCGTCACGCTCGACTGAGATCCCGCCATGCTCACCCGCCGCGCCCTTCTCGCCACACTCCCCGCCGCGGCCCTCGCCGCCCCCAAGTCCAAACTCAAAATCGGCGTCATGGACGTCATCCTCGGCCTCGGCTCCAACCCCTCCTCCGTCCAGGCCGCCAAAGACCTCGGCTTCGATGGCCTCCAGGTCACCCTCGGCCGCCAGTCCACCTCCGGCCGCCTCCCCCTCTCCAGCCCCGAAACCCAGGCCCGCTTCCTCGCCGAATCCCAGCGCCTCAAGCTCCCGCTGGTCTCCACCTACATCGACATCCTCCACGTTCACTGCCTGAAGAACGACCCCGAAGCCATCCGCTGGAGCTCCGAAGCCATTCAGATCACTCGCAACATTAAAGCCCCCATCCTGATGATGGTCTTCTTCGGCGATTGCGCCCTCAATACCCGCGCCGAGATGGACGCCGTCATCGGCCCCTTCAAGGAACTCGCCCGCGAAGCCGAAAAGGCCAAGATCACCCTCGGCTTCGAAAACACCATCAAGGCCGAAGACGACCTCCGCATCCTCGATGCCGTCGGCTCCAAAGCCCTGAAGATCTTCTACGACATCGGCAACGCCACCAATCTCTACAAAGTCGATCCTGCCGCCGAAATCCGCGCCCTCGGCAAGGATCGCATCTGCCAGTTCCACTTCAAGGACAAAGGCTTCCTGGGCGAAGGCCAAGTCGACGTCAAAGCCGCCCTGAAGGCCATTCACGACATCAACTGGCAGGGCAACATCGTCCTCGAAACCGGTTCCCCCACCAAAAACATCCCGGCCGACCTCCTGCGCAACCGGCAGTATCTCGCGCCTCTCCTCTAATCCGCCCCGCGCGGCACTCGGCGGCGCCCGCCAGCACACGGCTTGCCCTTGGGATACGCCGCGCTTCGTCGCATTTTTCCGTGTCACGAACGTGTTACCCGCTGGTCCCCTGAAGTTACCTGTTGAGAAAACCCAAGCAGCCTCAAAGTCGAAGGTGCGTCCAGCGAAGTTCCGTCAGGCTCAACGCTGGGCGCAGAAAAGGAATGGGCGATGAACAAGGCGATTCTCGGAGGTTTGGTAATTGGGTGTATTACGATTGCAGCGGCCACCGCGACGGCGCAGACAATCCGCCTGAAGGCGAGCATCCCATTTGAGTTCAACGTTGGTGCGGCTACTTTCCCGGCCGGGGACTACACCGTGACGAAAGCCGGCCAAGCCGCGCTCATGGTGATTGAGGACAATGATTCTGGCCGGTACCGCTCGGTTGTCATTGTGAGCCCCGCCGTCCATCAGGGCAAGCAGACCTCCGACGATGACTCGGCACTGGTCTTCAACCGGGTCCAGGACCGCTACTATTTTCGTCAGGCATGGCGTGCGGGTGATCCTCTGGGAGCGGAAGCCCCCGTCAGTCGATCTGAGAAACAGGCGATGTTGCGGGCCGCCACCCAGCCGGAGAAAGTCGTGCTGCGAGCCTCTTTGAACTAGCTCAGGACCCGCTGTTCCGTTGGAGGAGCATGCCGCCGCCCTGCATCGTGCCGGTCGCGCACGAACCGTGGCCCGGCGAAACTGTTTCATGCGAAAAGGAACAAACAGGCAGCTTCTCACGTGCCTGCTGGCCATCACCGGCACAGCGGGCGCGCAGACGCTGCGCCTGCCCGCCGGCGATGCCGACCGGGGCAGGCGCGTGATCAGCGAAGAGGGCTGTCTGCGGTGCCACCACGCCGGCCTCGGTGCCAGAGCGCCGGACCTCCTCCGGGCGCGCGGCCGTGGTTTCTCGCCCTTCATGTTGGCGGGGGAGATGTGGAACCACGCGCCCGCCATGTGGACCGAAATGCGCAAGACAGGCATCCGGTTGCCCCGCCTCGAATGGCAGCAGGCCGCCGACCTCTTCGCGTTCCTCTTTTCCATGCAATCGTTCGAGGAGCCCGGCAACCCGGCCCGCGGCAAGGCGCTGTTCCAGCATGATCGGTGCGGCGGCTGTCACTCACCCTCCGAGCGAGCCCGCAACGGGATTTCCTCTGTGCGGGCATGGGGCCGCATGGAGGACGCCGCCGACCTCGCGCAACTGGGTTCCTGGCACATTGGCAGAAGGCCGGATCATGGCCGCGAATCCGCTGATCCGCGCCTGCGCGTCTCTGCTCAGGAGATGCGCGACGTCGCGGCCTACGTGCGTACGGTAGGCTCACCGATTCGCGCGCCAGCCCCTCCCGAGGTCGCATCCCGCGGTGGCGCGGAGTTGCTGGCCGGCCTCGGGTGTACGCAATGCCATTCTGCTGGCCGGTCGCTCACCAGGGGACGAACGCGCTACGGCATCAGCGAATTCGCAGCCGCCCTGTGGCGGCACGGGCCGATGGGCGCCGGCTCCATCGCCACGCGCAACAGCCGCGAAATGCGCGCTCTGCTCCAGCAGATGGTCGCGCTCCAGTTCCTCGACGAGATCGGCGACCGTGATCGCGGTGAACTCGTCTTCGCTCAAAAGAGGTGTGATGCCTGCCACGGACCGGAGCCCAGGGTCGGCCCCGACTTGGCCGTGCACCGCGGGCGCCTGACCTCTTACGAGATGATGTCGGTGCTCTGGAAGCATGGGCCCAAAATGCTGCACGAGATGAAACTGCGCGGCATCCCCTGGCCGCGGTTCCGGGATGATGAGATGGCGGACATCGCGGCCTATCTGCATGGGCCCTCCTTCAAACTGCGGGACGAGCCTTCCGGTGCAGGCAGGCCAATCCACACCGCCGTTACAAGCCCGTCTTCGCCACGATAACCCGGCTCGAACAATGGTCGAGCACAGCCGTGAGAAACCTCTGCCCGGACCTTGAAACGGAGAGCCCGGCATCCGTGCTGGCCAGTTGGCCGTTCACCCGTCCCACCGTCGCCGCTTCGCCCTCCCATCCCGCCAGGACAACCTCCGTGTCTCCCGTTGCCCCCCTATCCAGCCAGTAGATCCCTCGCGAGCCGAGCGTCCAATTCGCCCACAGCTCCGTCGAGGGCCCACGGGGCAGCATCTCCACCCGGCCCGTCTCCAACTGCTTGCGCCAGATCCCCGCGTAGACGGGGCCTTTGGAGTAGTAGAGAAACTCGCCGTCCGGCGACTCCAGCGCTTTGATTCCGCCGTTGACGGTCACCGGACTCGGCTCGCCGCCCGCGGCGAACACGCGCCAGATCTGCCAGGTCCCCCGGCAGTCCGTCGCGAAGTAGAGCCAGAGCCCGTCAGCCGACCACGCCGGGGAGACGGCTCTCATTCCACGCGGTGAGATCGCCCGCATGGCCAGCGTCGAGAGATCCACCGAGAAGATCCGCGTCGTTCCCGCCGCGTGCGCCTCAAAGCAGATCGCGTCTCCAGCCGGCGACCAGCAGTGGGACAGGATCGCCGTCTGGGCGAGTGTCGTGAGCCGCGTCAAATACTTGCCCTCGGCGCTGCATACCCACAATTGGTCATCCCCGTTGCGGTCGCTGCAGAAAGAGACCAGCGAGTTGCTGGGTGAATACTGCGGCAGCCGGTTCAAGCCGGGCGACTCGGCCAGCACCCCGCCCGCGATCCCATCCTGCAGCTTTGCCAGGTCCTCGGCTGGGAAAATGGAAGCGCCCCCCGCGCACATCGATGTTGCTCGAATACTCGACTCCAGACTCTGTTCGACATAGGCGAGCTCTCCGCGCGGGCCGGCCACCGCGGGAGACTGAGCCCGGTGCAGTGGATCGGTCAGATGGTGCGGCTCCGAACCGTCCAGCGGGACGCTCCACAGCGCCGGGCTGCTGCCGTGCAGGCACAGGGCGGCGATGAGAGTGTGCCCGTCCACGCCCCAGCACAGCCCGCGGATCGGGCGCTTGTAGCATGTCACCTGGCGCGGTTCACCCCCATCCTCAAGCTCCATCACGAAGAGGTCCGCGCCGGAGTAGGCCCAGGAGCGGCAGAACGCGATGCGTCTCGAATCGGGCGCGAATACCCCCTCGCTGTCGCCCTGGATCATTTCAGCCGGCGCGGTGATCGCGCGCCGCTGGCCCGTGTGCGCGTCGATCAGAACCAGTCGCATCGGAAGCCGCGAGTTGCCCCGCTCGCTGGTGAGCAGCCACGCGCCGTCGGGCGACCAGTCGACGCGCGGCACCTCTCCCCGGTTGACGTACAACGTGCCGAAGGACTGTTCCGCGCTGCACGAGACCGATCGGGCGATCAGGACGAACCGGTCGCCCCCATCGGGCCGGAGCAGCGCGATGCGGCTGGCATCCGGAGACCACACCGGACGCAGTTCCGTGCGCTCCGGAGAACTCAACCGGACGGGTGTATCGTCACCCAGGTGCTGGATGTAGATCCCCTCCATCGCGTCGAAACGGGATCGCCACTGGAAGGCCAGCCTGTTGCCGTCAGGGCAGAACGCGGGGTAAGTCGGATTTCCAGGGCAGCAACTGAGCGCCCGCGCCTCGGCGCCGCCGGCCGGGGCCTCGCTGGAGCCAATCGCCCTGGTTGGTTTCGATCGGGGGTGGAAGGTCAGGATGTAGGCGCCCAGCGGGATCTCAATCCTGCACGATGCATTGTCGCCCGTCTCCGCGTAGAACTGCTCGAGCTTCTGCCGCAGGCGCCGGATGGAAACCCGCACGATCGGATCCGCTTGGGTGTCGTAGCCCGCTTCTCTGTGGAAGATCGCGACGCCAAGCGTCGATTCCTTCAGGTCGCCCGCATCCCCATTGAGCGATAACTCCGCCAGATGCTCCAGGATCGCGCACATCTGGGGCGACCGGCGGAACTGCGGGGATCGGCACACAGCCTCAACGTGTTCCGCGAGCTCTGACCGCGGCAGGCGAGCCGGATTGACCGAGGCGCCAACGTTCGAAGACGCCTCAGGAGAGAGATGTCTAGGAATACTTCACTATATCACCCACTATCAAGGGCCACTCGAACTCGCAACCGGTCGCCTGACCCCGCCCCCTCACAGCGAAAACGTGTGGAAGAAATACACCAACTGCGGGCTCACCCCCGGAGTCGTCTTCCGCACAAACTCCCCCGCCACGAAAATGACCCGCAACCTCAAGGCCCCCATCCTCATGATGGTCTTCTTCGGCGACTGCGCCCTCAACACCCGCGCTGAGATGGACGCCGTTATCGGCCCCTTTAAGGAACTTGCCCGCGAAACCGAAAAGGCCCCAATCACCCTCGGCTTCGAGAACACCATCAAAGCCGAAGATGACCTCCGCATCCTCGACGCCGAAATCCGCGCCCTCGGCAAGCACCGCATCTGCCAGTTCCACATCGCCCTGGACACCAACTCCCCCACTAGTAACCGCCAGTACCTGGCCGCTCTCCTCTGACCCCCTCACCCCCCGGGGACTCTCTTGAGAATCTCTCCCGAACCCGCAGATTGCAGGGCGACGGCCTGCCCGAGTTTCTCCAGGCGGCGCACGAGTGCCTTGGTGAGCTGGCCTTCCACCATTTTCATGCTTCCGGGTGAAGCGAAAGCTTCATCCATCCCCGCTGTCACCTGTGTCCCCAATCGGCATCCACCACAACCCTGTCGCCAACCCCCAAGTGGACACAGCGTGACTGTCCCCCCTAGGCATCCCTCTCCCCTGACCGCAGAACGCGCCCCCGCGCCCCCCTCTCCCCCTCTTGGCCTCGCTCCCTCCGTTCACCAGCAGACGCACCCCGGGCTCCACCCCCCGCGCGCAATCGAGAATAGAAATACAGGCAATTCCAGCCGCCTGGCCGCAATCTGCCCGCTTGTGTTTGATGAGCTACGCGATTATCGTGTTGATGTCGTCAGGAAATTCATGCGGAAAATCCAAGTGCGTGTCGGGCCAGTTCCTCCAAAAACGGTTCGTCGCACTGGTGTGCAACGACGGAAAGCGAGGCGTGCATGCGCGAAGTGATTCTCCTTCTGGCATTCTCCTGCGCCCTGGCCGGTCAGACGCCCGGCAGCGCCGGAAAGAAATCCGGTCAGCCGGC
The DNA here is from genome assembly GCA_029973955.1 of Paludibaculum sp. Classification (GTDB taxonomy): domain Bacteria; phylum Acidobacteriota; class Terriglobia; order Bryobacterales; family Bryobacteraceae; genus Paludibaculum. The sequence continues at coordinate 22,876 of JARKQJ010000158.1, forward strand.
GGCGGCCATGCCGTTGGAAGAATCCATTCGATTCGATGAAACCACGCAAGGTCTGCTGGTGACCTCCAACGGGCGGGCCATTCAGTTTTTGCCGGAAAATCGCATCCAGCCTGTCTTGAGCCTGCAATTCACGCGCACAGACCGGACGTTTGCTTACTCTTACACTCTGGGCAATGGAGTCGGCGCCAAACAGGACATCCTGTCGTTCGCCTTCGAATGCCGCTACCCGGGGCGAGTCACGATCGTTGCTCCCGCTGGCTGGATCGGCCGCCACGTCCCTCCTGAACTGGACCGCTACCGCACTCTTTCATTCAGTCCGGCCGGCGATGACAATCAGGTGCCCCTGACTCTTGCCGCGGGCAAATCCGCCGGACCTTTCCAATTGACTTCGAGTCTGCACCCGGGCCTCATCCGTGCCTTTGTCCAAGCCCTGCCTCCGCAGGGCCCCTCAACCGAACCCTCCCTGAGCGAAAAACTGCGCCTCCTCTCGCCGCTGGCCTATCAGACGGTGTCGGGGTGGCTCTCCTCCGATATAGCCAGCCCATCCGTCCTCACCGTCGGCCCCCGCACGCCACCCGAACAGGACAGCCTCTCCGCCATCCGCATGGAACTCGCCTACGCCGCTGGCCAGCCCGAGTTCACCACCATCCGGGACCAACTCGGAGCCCTGGCTCGCTCCTCCACCAGGCAGCAACTCCTGGCCGAATTGAAACCAGCGGCGAACGACGCCTTGCCGTCGAAATTCATCCAAGCCCTCCTCTGGCGCCTGGAGACGCTAAAGGAATAATCCGTCACGTGGCGTCCGGACGCCTCTTCGCCAGGGGCTTCGCCTGCCTCCGTCACGTCCATCTGAGACATTCCGAAAGGTGCCTATGCGCGACTTCCTCTTGCTCTTCCTCCTGTCCTGCACCCTTGCCGGCCAGACCGTCACCATCAGAACAAGAAAGGGTGACTCGCCGCCCCTCGAGAAGTCGCCGGGTGACTCCGTCGAACTGGATCCGGCCACACAGGACATCGTGGCTATTTCGAATGGAATGACCATTCGCTTCCCCACGGAGAACTTGATTCAACCGGAACTCTCCGCGAAGCTGGCGCGCGATGGGCGCACACTCACCTACAATTACTCGCTATCGAATGGAACTGGCGCGAATCAGTCCATCTTATTTCTCACTTTCGAATGCGGGTACCCTGCGGAAGTCAGGTTGACAGCCCCTGCCGGTTGGCGGAGCCTCACCGTCTCGCCGCAAGTAAATCACGCCCGAAGTCTCGCATTCTTACAACTCGCCGGTGACAGCCAGGTGCCCTTCATCATGGCTGCCGGCAAATCGGCTGGCCCTTTCCAGTTGACCTCGGAGCTCCACCCCGGTTTGATCCGCGCAGTTGTGTATGCTCTCCCCTTGGATCGGCCTTCCACTGAACTGTCAAAAGGCGAGCAACTCCGCTTTCTCTCGCCGTGGGCCTATCAGAAGGTGACGGAATTGGACTCGACGGACAGGACCCTCAAGTACGTCCTCACAGTCGGACCCAAGATCCCGCCCGATCACGACAGCCTCTCCGCCATCCGCATGGAACTCGCCCACGCCAGCGGTCAACCCGAGTTCGCCGCCATGAGCGCCCAACTCGGCGCCTTGGCCCGTTCCTCCACCAGAGAGCAACTGCTGACCCAGTTGAAACCTCTGGCGAAAGACGCCCTTCAGGCAAGTTTCGTCCAAGCGCTCCTTTGGCGCCTGGAGACGCTAAATGAATAACCCGTCACGCTACGTCCGGACGCCTCTCCCCCAGGGGCTTCGACTGCCTCCGTCACGTCCATCTGAGACATCCCGAAAGGTGCCTATGCGCGACTTCCTCCTGCTCTTCCTCCTCTCCTGCACCCTTGCCGGCCAGACCGTCACCATCAGAACAAAAAAGGGTGATTCGCCGCCCCTCGAGAAGCAGCCGGGCGACTCGGTCGAAATCGATCCCGTGACGCAGGATATTCTAGTTGCCTCCAATGGAATGAACTTCCGCCTGCCGCCGGAGAACTTGATTCAGCCGGTGCTCACGGGGGAGGTCGCACGCGCCGAGCATTTATTTACCTACACTTACTCGCTCGCCAATGGTGCTAGAGCCGGTCAATCCATCCACCACTTTGCGTTCGAGTGCCGATACCCCGAGGACATTGTGCTCACAGCTCCTACTGGATGGCACAGCCGCAAGATTCCTCCTGAAGTGAACCACTTTCGAAGTCTTGCATTCGGCCCAGATGGCGACGACAATCAGGTGCCGCTCATCCTTGCAGGAGGCAAATCGGCCGGACCTTTCCGGATGACCTCCAGCCTGAACCCCGGCCTGGTCCGCGCAGTTGTGTATGCTCTCCCCTTGGATCGGCCTTCCACTGAACTGTCAAAAGGCGAGAAACTCCGCTTTCTCTCGCCGTGGGCCTATCAGAAGGTGACGGAATTGGATACCACGGACAGGACCCTCAAGTACGTTCTCACCGTCGGACCCAAGATCCCGCCCGATCACGACAGCCTCTCAGCCATCCGCATGGAACTCGCCTACGCCAGCGGTCAACCGGAGTTCGCCGCCATGAGCGCCCAACTCGGCGCCCTGGCCCGATCCTCCACCAAGGAACAACTACAGACCCAGTTGAAACCGCTGGCGAAAGACGCCCTCCAGTCAAACTTCATCCAAGCACTCCTCTGGCGCCTGGAGACAGTCAAAGAATAGCTGGCCGCGCGCTGGATCCCCTATGGGCTCATCTCCTCAGTGGCAAAAGTGTCCTGGATCGGCAGCGCAGTTTGGCGGCGCGGGCGGCGGTCCCATTCTGATTGAAGGGAATCACTACCACCTGAGGTTTCAATACTAAAGCGAGGCACATATGAACAAACTAATTCTCTTCCTTGTCCTCTCCTGCACGCTGGTAGCCCAGTCACGCATTATCGTCGGAAAGAAGGCTGACCCGCCACCTCCGGAGAAGCAGGCCGGTGACTCGGTCGAAATCGATCCCGTGACTCAGGATATTCTAGTTGCCTCCAATGGAATGAACTTCCGCCTGCCGCCGGAGAACTTGATTCAGCCGGTGCTCACTGGGGAAGTCGCACGGGCGGGGGATGCCTTCGCTTACACCTACTCACTTGCAAATGCCGCCGCAGCCAGGCAATCCATACTTCTTCTAACTTTCGAATGTCGCTATCCCGAAGATGTAAAGCTCGCTGCGCCCACTGGATGGGTCGCCCGTAATGTCCCTCCGGAGGTCAACTACTTTCGAAGTCTTGCCTTCCGTCTGACTGGCGACGATAGTCAGATAGCGCAGGCTCTGGCGCCTGGCAAATCGGCCGGCCCATTCCGCATGACTTCCAGCCTTAACCCCGGCCTGGTCCGCGCCGTGGTATATGCTGTCCCTTTGGCGCAGCCTTCCACTGAACTGTCGAAAGGCGAGAAACTCCGCTTTCTCTCGCCATGGGCCTATCAGAAGGTGACTGAATTGGATACCACGGACAGGATCCTAAAGTACGTCCTAACAGTCGGACCGAAGATCCCGCCCGATCACGACAGCCTCTCCGCTATCCGCATGGAACTCGCCTACGCCAGCGGTCAACCCGAGTTCGCCGCCGTCAGCGCCCAACTCGGCGCCTTGGCCCGCTCCTCCACCAAAGAGCAACTGCTGACCCAGTTGAAACCCTTGGCGAAGGACGCCCTACAGACAAGCTTCGTCCAGGCACTCCTCTGGCGCCTGGAAACCGTCAAGGAGTAACCGGCGCCTGAAGTGTCCGATCTGCTCCCTTTGTTCCTGCACACCGGGTTCTCAGGGCGTTCCTCCCTTGGCTACGCCTCCCAAGGAGATCGCCCTCTGAAACCCCACACCCTACAGCGAAAACGTGTGGAAGAAATACACCAGCTGCGGACTCACCCCCGGAGTCGTCTTCCGCACAAACTCCCCCACCACGAAATACCCATACCCCGCTCCAAAACTCCACCGCTGCCCCACTTTGAACGTGCTGAACAAATCCACCTCCTGCCCCACGTGCCGCCCCGCCACCCCCAACGCCGATCGCGCCACCGCATTCCCAGCCCCGTTATACAGCGCGTCCCGCGCGCTCGCCAGCCAGGACGAGTCGTACATCAGCGTCACCGAAAGCCGCTTCGTCACCCCCGCCACCGCCATCCCCCGCACGTTGTGAATGTTCCGCCACCCCACCAGATCCTCATGCCCGAACTTATCGTGGTTCGCCGGATAAAACTGATCGAACGTCCCGCTCCGCGTCAAATCCGCCGGATTCTCCGTCCCCGACGCGTACTTGTACTCCCCGGTCAAAGTCACCTTCCGTGACCCCATCTCCACCGCCCGGTTCACCCCTCCGTAATAAGCTCCCGCCAGATGCTCCGCCCCCGCCACCTTCCCGTTCTGAAACACCCCCTCCATCCCGTAGTGGAACTGCCCCACCATCGGCCCGGTCAGCCGGAACCCATAGGCATTCACGCCCATCCGGTCCGTGCCCAACGCCGTGCTGCCCGCCGTGAATCCCCCCGGCCGGTTCTTGTCGTGTCGCAAAACATAAAAGTCCGCCTGCGTTTTGCCCCACGCCTCGCGCCCCGTCACATATGCGCCCCAGATCCTGTCCCCCAGCACCACCCGGTTGAACGCCGCCGGCTGCACTTTCACCGGTGAAACCAGCAGCGCCTCCGCCCTCCACCGCGTCCACTTGTACGAAACATGCGCCTGGTCCCACGTCCGTGCCACGTTCCCCCATTGCGGCGACCCGATCAGCCGCGCCTCCCCGTAGTTCACCATCTGCCGTCCGGCCAGCATCGAGAACCCCGTCTTCTTCTCGCCGTTGATCTCGACGTAGGCCTCCTGCAAATCCAGCGGATCCCGGTAACTCGCCGAAGCCGTCGCATACCCCGGAGCCCGCGCGTCCTGCGCCAAAGCCGAAACCTTCAACCAGCTCACCGGTGTATACGTCAACCCCAGCCGCGTCCGCGGCAGCGCATACCCCTCGTCCGGGTCCTGCCCGAAGTTGATCCCCCACCGCCCCTCATACCGCGTCCGCTGCTCGAAGCTGAACTTCCACTCCTCGCCCCACGCCGCCGCGCTCAGCAGCAGCAACGCAACTGCCTCACGCCATCGCATCATTCCGCCAGCTTCGTCGTCTGGTGCGCCGCCAGCTTCCAGGCCCCGCCCTTCCTCACCCAAACATGCATCATCATCAGGTGGTCGTCGAACTGCCGTTCGTTGCTCTGCCCGCTCATCCGCAGCCGTGAAACCGTCACCGCGCTCTCCCCGTGCACCGACACCCGCGTGGACTCGAACCGCACCGCCGTATACCGCTGCAGCCCGCCCGATAGCCGCTTCATGTACTCCGCCTTCGTCTCCACCACTCCCGTCGAGTGCGCGTAAATCAACCCCTCGTCATAGATCCGCGACAGTGCCGCCACATCCCGCGCCTGCACCGCCAACGCCCATGCCGCCTCGGCCCGCCGGATCTCTTCCTCGGCGCCGCCGGCTGCCGCGTTTGCGGCAGCCTTAAAGTGGTCAGCCGCAAACGCGGCAGCAGTAGCGTGGTCAGCCGCGTTTGCGGCAGCCGCCAGCAATACCATTCCGAGCAGCGTCTTCATCACGCCCCCAAGCGCTCCAGGTACCGCACCACCGCATCGATCCCGTTGTAGAAGTTCGGTACATGGAACTTCTCATTCGGCGAATGCAGGTTGTCGTCCGGCAGACCGAAGCCCATCAGCACGCTCGGCATCCCCAGGTGCGTCAGGAAACTCCCCACTATCGGAATCGACCCGCCGCTCCGGATAAACACCGTCTTCTTCCCGAAGATCTCCTCCATCGCCAGCGCGGACTCCCTGATGAACGGGCTATCCGGGTTCACCAGCGAAGGCCCTGCCCCGTGCAGGAACTTGAACTCCGCCTTCACGCCCTTCGGAGTCGCCGCCGCGATCGCCGCCTTCAACTGTTCGATCACCTCTTCCGGCTTCTGGTTCGCCACCAGCCGCGTCGAGATCTTCGCCACCGCCCGCGCCGGAATCACCGTCTTCGCGCCTTCACCCACGAAGCCGCCGCGAATCCCGTGTACTTCCAGCGTCGGCCTCGCCCATGTCTTATCGAATACCGAGAATCCCGGCTCGCCCGTGATCGACGTCGCGCCGATCTCTTTCTCCAGATACTCGGCTTCGTCAAACGGCAGGCTCGCCCACGCTTCCTTCTCCGCCGGCGCCGGTTCCACCACGCTGTCGTAGAAACCCGGCACCTGAATGTGCCCGTCTTTGTCCTTCAGCGCGCACAGGATCTCCGCAATCGCCATGATCGGATTCGGCGCCGCCCCGCCGTACACGCCCGAGTGCAGATCCTGCCGCGCCGCTTCCACGTGCAGCTCGCCATATACCAGCCCGCGCAGCCCCGTGCAGATCGACGGCAGCCCCGGCGCGAACATCTCGCTGTCGCAGATCACCGCCGCGTCCGCCTGCAACTGCGCCGGCTTCTCGCTGACGTACTTCTCAATCGCCTCCCCGCCCACTTCCTCTTCCCCCTCGATCAGGAAGCGCACGTTCACCGGCAGCTTCCCGTCCCGCTTCATCAACCACTCCACCGCCTTCACCAGAATCCACGTCTGCCCTTTGTCGTCCGTCGCCCCGCGCGCGTAGATGTTCTCGTTGCGGATCTCCGGCTCGAACGGCGCCGACTTCCACTCCTCAATAGGGTCCACCGGCTGCACGTCGTAGTGCCCATACAGCAGCAGCGTCGGCTTGCCCGGCGCGCCCAGCCACTCGCCGTACACCATCGGATGCTCGGCGCGGTGAATCTGCTCCGTCCTCGTCATCCCCGCCGTCTTCATCGCGGCTTCCACATAATCGGCCGCCCGCAGCATGTCGCCCTTGTTCTCCGGCAACGTGCTGATGCTGGGGATCCTCAGCCACTCCAATAGCTGTTCCAGCGCTTGTTTCTTGAAGCTTTCCAATTCAGGCATGAATCCAACCTCTCGACAGCTAGAATATTCCTTTCGCCCTCCCCCTGTCCCTACTTCATGACTCCTAACCGCCTCATCCACGAACAAAGCCCCTACCTTCTCCAGCACGCCCACAACCCCGTCGACTGGTACCCCTGGGGCGAGGAAGCCTTCGCCAAAGCCCGCGACGAACAGAAGCCCATCTTCCTCTCCATCGGCTACTCCACCTGCCATTGGTGCCACGTCATGGAGCGCGAGTCGTTTGAAAACGACGCCATCGCCGAAATCCTCAACCGCTCCTTCGTCTCCATCAAGCTCGACCGCGAAGAGCGCCCCGACGTCGACCGCGTCTACATGACCTTCGTCCAGGCCGCCACCGGCAGCGGCGGCTGGCCCATGTCCGTCTGGCTGACGCCTGATCTGAAGCCCTTCTACGGCGGAACCTACTTCCCCCCAGAAAACCGCTACGGCCGCCCCGGCTTCGCCACCGTCCTCACCCAGCTCGCCGACGCCTGGAATAACAACCGCGGCAAAGTCGTCGATAGCTCCATCCAACTCACCGCCCAGCTCGAAAGCTACACCCAGGTGGAGCCCGCCGCCACGCCTTTCGAACTCGCCGCCCTCGACTCCTGCTACCACTCCTTCCGCCGCTCCTTCGATTCCACCTACGGCGGCTTCGGCTCCGCCCCAAAGTTCCCCCGCCCCTCCGTGCTCCACTTCCTCTTCCGCTACTTCCACCGCACCGGCGATGAAGAGGCCCGCGACATGGCGTTGAAAACTCTCCGCGAAATGGCCGCCGGCGGCATGAATGATCAGCTCGGCGGCGGCTTCCACCGCTACTCCGTCGATGAGCGCTGGTTCGTCCCCCACTTCGAGAAGATGCTCTACGACCAGGCCCAGCTCGCCGAATCCTACCTCGACGCCTTCCAGATCACCCACGACGAATTCCACGCCGAAACCGCCCGCACCATCTTCGACTACGTCCTCCGCGACATGACCCACCCCGAAGGCGCCTTCTACTCCGCCGAAGACGCCGACTCCGCCGAGGACCCCGAGCGCCCAAAACATAAATCAGAAGGCGCGTTTTATCTCTGGACCCATGCCGAACTCCTCCGCCTCGCCGGCCCCGCCTTCACCGAAGCCGCCGGCGCCCGCCCCCACGGCAACGTCGATAACGACCCCCATAACGAATTCACCGGCAAGAACATCCTCTACCGCAAAGGCGACATCAGCGGCTTTGCCGCCGCCCGCCACGCTCTGCTCGAAACGCGCGCGCGCAGGCCCCGCCCGCATCTCGATGATAAGATTCTCACTTCCTGGAATGCGCTGATGATCTCGGCGTTCGCGCGCGGCGCGCGGGTGCTCTCCGAGCCCCGCTATCTGGTAGCCGCCGAGCGCGCTTTCCGCTTTATTCAGAACAACATGCGCGCGCCGCACCTGCTCCGCCGCTGGCGCAACGGCAGCGCCGCCATCGATGCGTTTCTGGATGACTATGCGGCGCTGGCGCTGGCTTCCCTGGACCTCTACGAGAGCACCTTCCAGCCGAGCTATCTCGAAACGGCTCAAGAACTTGCGGGGACAATGCGGGAGCTGTTCGAAGACCACCAACACGGCGGCTTCTTCTCCTCGCCCGCCTCGCACACGGACCTAGTGCTGCGCATGAAAGAGGACTACGACGGTGCCGAGCCCTCTGGTAACTCGTTGGCGGTAGATCTCTTACTGCGTCTGGCGCTGCACACCGGCAACGAAGACTACCGCGCCTCGGCCACGCGCGCCTTCCAGGCTTTCGCCTCGCGCATCAACGCTCAATCGCCCACCATCCCGCGCCTGATGTCGGCGCTCATGCTGGCCGCCGCGGAGCCGTCGGAAGTGACGTTTTCGGGCCCCGCGGAGGCACTTTTCGACGAGTTTCTGCGTCATTTCATGCCGTTTTCGACACCGAAGTGGCCCGTTCGCGACGGAAACGCCACCGCGACCGTTTGCAGCGGCTTCGTCTGCCACCCGCCGGCGTCCACCGTGGAAGACCTGCGCGAACTGCTACACTAACGTCGAAACAGGAGACCCTATGTCCCGTACCACTACCTTCAAAGGCATGCCTCTGGCCCTTGCCGGCCCCGAACTGAAAGTCGGCGACGCCGCCCCTGATTTCCAGGCCGTTGACAAGGGCCTGCAGCCCGTGACGCTGGCCTCCACCGGCAGCGGCGTGCGTGTTTTCAGCGTGGTGCCGTCGCTCGACACGCCGGTTTGCGACATGCAGACCAAGCGCTTCAACGACGAAGCCGCCAAGCTCCCGGGCATCAACTTCTACACCATCAGCGTGGATCTGCCGTTCGCGCAGAACCGCTGGTGCAACAACTTCGGCGTGGACAACGTGAAGATGATCAGCGACCACAAGTTCGCCAGCTTCGGCGCGAACTACGGCACGCTGATTGAAGACTGGCGCGTGGAATCGCGCGCGATCTTCGTTGTCGATGCCAACAACAAGGTGCAGTACGTGGAGTATGTGCCGGAAGTGGCGCAGCACCCGGACTATGACGCGGCGCTGGCGAAGGCCAAGGAACTGGCCGGCTGAGGGCTACTTGAGCTCGCGGTAAGCGCCTGAAAAGTAAATCAGCGGCGCGTCTTTGGTCACACCGGGGTTCACTTCGGTGTTCACTTCGGCGCGCCGCACCAGCCCGATAAAGATCGTGTGATCGCCCGCCTCCACCCTCTCCCGCATCTCGCATTCCATCACCGCCAAAGACCCGCTCAGCACCGGCGATCCGAGTTCGCCCGCGAACCAATCCACGCCTTCGAAGCGATTGGGATGCGACGAGGCGAAGCGCGTGGAGAGGTCTTCCTGTCTATCGCTCAAGATATTGATGGAAAAGGTAGTTGCGCTGGAAAACGGGCCGTGGGACGCGGCTTTGTGGCCGATGCAGATGAGCACCAGCGGAGGGTCGAGCGAGACGGAAGTGAAGCTGTTGATGGTGAGGCCGTGAGGCTTTCCATCGCGGCCGATGACGGCCGCCACGGCGACTCCGGTGGCAAAAGTCCCGCAGGCCTTGCGGAAGGCTTTGCCGTCCAGGTGCAGGCCGAGGTACGAAGAACTCTTGTTGTGATCGCTTGACAAGCTTGAAACCCTAATCTTATCATAGGCTTTGCGATGCGGAAGCGTTGCTTGGTTTAAGAGGAGGCGCACTTGATCAAGCTGGATATCGTCAACGAAGTCGTCAACCGCACCGGCATCACGAAGACGAAAGCCGAGATGGCTGTTGAAACCGTCTTTGAGTCGATGAAGCGTGCGTTGGCGCAGGGCGAGCGCATTGAACTGCGCGGGTTCGGCATTTTCAACGTGCGGCCGCGGAAGACGGGCATCGGGCGCAATCCGCGCACGGGTGCGGAGGTGGCGATTCCACCCGGCAAGGCTGTGCGCTTCAAGCCCGGCAAAGAGCTGCAGTCGCTCGAATAAACGGAATCACGCCCGGTGGAATCAGAGCCTTTCGGCGACTCATCCAGCTTTCCGGAAGTACCCGTTTACCGCACTCGCCTCGCACCCACGTGGCATTACCGCTGGTGGCTGCATCTTGCGTTGTTCCTGCTGACGTTTCTCACCACCTCAGCGCTAGGCGCGCGGCTGGCTTTCAACTTTGCGCACAACCTGCCGGCGTTCGATCTCGACCGCGATCTGTCGGCGTTCCTGGACGCATTCCGCGATCCTTCGCTGCTGTACGCGGGGCTGCCGTATTCGGTGACGCTGCTGCTGGTGCTGTCGGCGCACGAGTTCGGCCACTGGTTCGCGTGCCGTTTTCATTCGATTGACGCGAGTTTGCCGTTCTTTCTTCCGGCGCCCACATTCATAGGGACATTCGGCGCGTTCATCCGGTTCCGTTCGGCGGTGAAGAGCCGCTACGAGCTTTTCGACGTCGGCGTGGCGGGGCCGCTGACGGGCTTCCTGTTCGCGCTGCCGGCGCTTGGCATTGGACTGGCGCTGTCGAAGGCGGTGCCGGGGATCGGCACGGAGGGCGAGTTTCAGTTCGGCACGCCGCTGCTGATCCGAGCGTTCGAGTGGTGGCTGTTCCCGGGGGTGGCGCCGGCGGACATCTATCTGCATCCGGTGGCGAGGGCGGGCTGGGTGGGCCTGTTCGCGACGGCGCTAAACCTGCTGCCGATCGGGCAACTGGATGGCGGCCACATTGTCTACGCGTGTTTCGGCGAGCGGCACAAGCTGGTATCGACGGTCACGATCGCTCTGCTGTTTCTACTGGGCTTTGTGTACTGGCCGTGGTGGGCGTGGTCGATTGTGCTGTTCTTCCTGGGCCGGCGGCACTTCTATGTGTTTGGCGAATCCGCTCTGAAGTCGCGGCGGAGGCTGGTGTTTTACCTGACTCTCGTCATCTTCGTGCTGAGCTTCATCGCGGCGCCCATTCAGTACAATAGCGAGCAGGGCTGGTTGCCCTGAGCCGGTGCCGCGGAATGAAGATCAGCGCCACGATTATCACCTACAACGAAGAGCGCAATCTTCCGCGGGCCATTGAGAGCCTACGCTGCTGTGACGAGATCCTGATCGTGGACTCGGGCTCGACCGACCGCACGGTGGAACTGGCGCAGAAGTTCGGCGCGCGCGTGCTGGAGGCGAACTGGCGCGGCTACGCGGGACAGAAGAACTACGCTTCGGACCAGGCGTCCTACGACTGGATCCTCTCGATCGACGCCGATGAAGCGCTGAGCGAGGACCTGGAAGCCGAGATCTGGCAACTGAAGAAGAACGGCTCGGAGTATGACGCATACACGGTGCCGCGGCTGGCGCAATATCTGGGGCGATGGATTCTCTATTCGGGCTGGTATCCGGACCGCAAGATCCGGCTGTTCAATCGCGCGAAGGCGAAGTGGGTGGGCGAGTACGTGCATGAGTCGGTGGTGAGCGAGGGCCGCATCGGGGAGTTGCAGGGGAACCTGCTGCACTACACCTGCGGCAGCTTGAGCGAGCACCTGAAGACGATGGACCGCTATACGACGCTGGCGGCGGAGGAGATCGTCGCGCGCAAGAAGAAGTGCGGCTACCGCCATCTGTTGGTCGATCCGGCGTGGAACTTCTTCAAGAGCTACGTGCTGCAGCGGGGCTTCCTGGATGGCGTGGAAGGATTGGCCATCGCGCAGATGGCGGCGCTGTATACCTTTCTGAAGTACGCCAAGGCGCGCTTCATGAGTTCCGGGCGGTGATGGGGATGCGCGTCCTGCACCTGGATATGGGCAAGGAGCGCCGCGGCGGACAGATCCAGCTCGAGCTGTTGCTGGAGGGGTTGGGCGAACTGGGGGTGGAGTCGCGGCTGCTGGCGCCGCTGTGGAGCAATCACGCCGAGAGAGAGGAATTGAGTGTTGGGCGGCTGCGGGCATGGTCGCGGGAGGCCGATGTGGTGCACTGCCACGATGCGAAGTCGCACACCCTGGCCGCGCTGTGGGCGCGGTGCCCGGTGGTGGTGTCGCGGAGAGTGGCGTTTCCGGTGCAACGCGGGCTATTGTCGCAGTGGAAGTATGGGCGGGCGCGGATGTATCTGGCCATCAGCAACGCGGTGGCCTGCGAGCTGCTGAAGGCGGGGGTGCCGGAAGCGAAGATCGCGATTGTTCCGGATGCGGTGAGGCTGCCGGAGACGGTGAGCGCGCGGACGGGCCCGCTGGTGGCGCTGGATTCGGACGATCCGCTGAAAGGGCGGGAGTTGCTGCGGGCCACGGGCCTGGGGATTCGCTTCACGCGGGATCTGCCGAAGGCTCTGGCGGATGCCTGGGGCTTCGTTTACATCACGGAGAGCGAGGGGTTGGGGTCGGCCGCGCTGCTGGCGATGGCGTATGGCGTGCCGGTGATCGCTTCCAAGGTGGGCGGATTGCCGGAGATTGTGAAGCACCAGGAGACGGGGCTGCTGGTGGAAAACCGGGCTGTTGAGATTGCGGCGGCGGTGGGACGGCTGCGGGGCGATGCGGAACTGGCGGGGCGGCTGGCTTTGGCGGGGCGGCGGTTGGCGGCGGAGAGGTTCAGCGTGGAGAGGATGGCCCGGGGGACGCTGGAGGTTTACGAGCGGGTGGTTGGTGGCTAGACTGGCCGGCGCCGGCGTCGCCGTCTGCTCCACTTGGAGGTTACATGATTGAGGCTTTGGTGATTGGGTTGCTGGGCTTGATTGTTGGGAGTTTTCTGAATGTTTGTGTCAGCCGGCTACCCTATGACTACTCGGCGGTGGCGCCGCGGTCTAGCTGCCCGCGCTGCGGAACGATGATTGCGTGGTACGACAATATTCCGCTGCTGAGTTACGTGATCCTGGGCGGACGCTGCCGGCACTGCCGGGCGGGGATCTCATTCCGCTATCCCCTGGTGGAGCTGGTGACGGGCGCGTTGTTCGGATGGGTGGGGTGGCACACCGGGATGAGCTGGGCGGCGGTGAAGTGGTGCGCGTTCTGCGCGATCGTGGTGGAGCTGATCTTCTCCGACCTGGAGACGCGGATCCTGCCGGATGAGTTCACCAAGGGCGGGATGATGCTGGGCTTTCTGCTGTCGCCGATTGTCATGCTGCCTGCGGGGGTTGTGACCTGGGCGACGCTGCTGGTGCGTCCGGACGCGACGCCGGCGCTGCTTTCCCTGGTTCATTCGCTGGGCGCCGCGGCGTTTCTTTCGGGCGGGCTGTGGCTGGTGGGGGCGATCTACATGAGACTGCGGGGCAGGGAAGGGCTGGGCTTCGGCGACGTGAAGATGGTGGCGTGCCTGGCGGCCTTTCTGGGATTGGAGACCACGCTGCTGGGGCTGATGGCGGGCTCGCTGTTGGGGTCGGTGCTGGGGCTGGCCTACATCAAGATCCGGCGGCTGGATACGGACTCGTATGAGCTGCCGTTCGGATCGTTCCTGGGCGCTGGTGCGCTGCTGGCCGCGTACACTTTGCTGTAGCGGCGGAAGGAAGCCCAATGTCACTCCCGCTGATCTGATACGCTTTGTGTGGGAGTCCGGAAACGGACCCAAATCTCCTAAAAGGACATTTGATGAGCCGGACTTTTGTGCCCGACCGGGCGTGTCTCCTGGCAGCGATTCTCTGCGCGGGGGCGTCTTCTTCCCTGTGGCCGCAGCAGGCGGCCGGGCTGGCGGACCGCCTGCCTCCGCAACTCCGCCCAGCCGGGCAAGCGGTGATCGAGCAGAAGGAGCCGCAGGCGCGGGCGAAGGTGCTTTCGAAGCTGGTGGCCTCCGCGCCTGGGGCGGGGGATCAGGAGCGCCTGGCGAGCGTGATGCCTTTCATCGCCGGGCTTTACGACGCCGGGGAATGCCCGGAGATCTCGGCGGCGTTCACGTCGCGCTCGTCTGGGTGCCTGGCCTACGTCGCGCGTTCGCTGCGCCACTCGGGCGATGCGGGACTGATCGCCCAACTGGAGCGCTGGGGCGCGTCGCACCCCAATCCGGTGCTGGCCGTGCAGGCAATGGAGCGGCTTTCCGAATACCGCCGCGACCAGATGGCGGCCACATTGCGGCAGCGCATTCTCATGGCCCGCGCGGAAAAGGACGGCGCGGCGTTGGAGAGTCTGGGCCGGATGCAGGAGACGCTCGGCTCGCAACTGCCGGCGTTCTTCTGGAATCCGCCGGTGAAGTTTGAGGTCTCGCCGGCGGCGAAGCCGGTGCGGCTGGTGGCCATCGGCGATTCGGGAACGGGCAGCGCCATCCAGGAAGAGTGCGCCAATACGATGGCCAGGATGCACCGTGAACGGCCGTTCGATTTCGGCATCACGCTGGGCGACAACTATCAGGACAACGGTTCGGCCAGCCCCACCGATGCGCGCTGGCAGAAGTATTGGGAGCGCTTCTACCCCAGGCTGGGGATCCCATTCTATGCCACGCTGGGCAATCACGACTGGAACAATCCGTCCGGCCCGGCCGCGGAGCTGCTTTACCAGAATCCGAGCTGGAAGCTGCCCGCGCTTTACTACACCTATACGGCGGGCCCGGTGCAGTTCTTCGTCCTCAATACCCCGCTGTTCTCCGAGCGCCAGCGGCTGTGGCTGGAGAAAGAGCTGAAGGCGAGCACGGCGCGCTGGAAGGTGGTGTATGGGCACTACCAGATCTATTCGGCGCTGCGGGGCGACAACCAGGAGCTGATCGCCGATGTCCTTCCGATTTTGGAGGCGCAGCAGGCCGACATCTACTTGTGCGGGCACGAGCACCTCTTCCAGCACCTGAAGCCGGCCGGCCGGGTGCACCTGTTTGTAAACGGAGCGACCGGGGCGGGTGCGCGCGCCCCGCGGTACAAGGACTATCCGAATATGCTCTTCCTGGCCGAGAACAAGCAGGGCTTCTCCACCCTGGAAGCCACTGAGAACGCGCTGACCGTGAAGTTCATTGGCCAGGACGGCGGCGAGCTTTACAGCTACACGCTGCGCAAGTAGGCCGGAAGCGGGGCGCCCGCGGGCGAGCTCGTTGTGTCTGCATGCGATAGAATATGAGGGATTTCCGCCTCAATGCAGGATCTGTTCGCTTTGCTGAAACCCGGATCGCCAGAGCACGCTTTGGCGCAATCGCTGGACCCTGCGCGTCTGCCGGCGCACATCGGCATCATCATGGATGGCAATGGGCGCTGGGCGAACCGGCGGAGTCTGCCGCGCGTGGCGGGGCACAAGGCGGGCGTGGTGCCGGTGCGGATGGCGGTGGAGACGTGCGCGCGGCTGGGAGTGGAGTCGTTGACGTTATACGCCTTTTCGGTGGAGAACTGGAAGCGGCCGCGGGCGGAAGTGGAGACGCTGTGGCAACTGCTGCGTTTCTACCTGGGCCGAGAGGTGTCGCACCTGAGGTCAAACAACATCCGGCTGAGGGCGCTGGGGCGCATCCAGGAACTGGCGCCGCAGGTGCGGCGGGAGCTGGAAAGCGCGATGGCGGAGACGGCGTCGAATACGGGCCTGATTCTGAATCTGGCGATCAACTATGGCGGGCGGACGGAGATTGTGGATGCGGCCAACAGCGCGCTGGCGGAGGCCCGCGTGACTGGGACGCTGGAGAGGTTCGCGTTCGACGAAGAGACGATCGCGCGCCATCTCTACGCACCGCAGGAGTCCGAACTGGATCTGCTCATCCGCACCTCCGGCGAGATGAGGATTTCGAATTTTCTACTTTGGCAAATCGCCTACGCCGAACTCTACGTCACAGAGACCCTCTGGCCGGACTTTGACCGGAAGGCGCTACTGGAGGCCATTGCGGCCTACCAGAAGCGCGACCGCCGCTTCGGCGGCATCCGGTGCGCCACGCATCCGGACCCAGTGGAGCCTGCCGCCGTACCAGCCGGCTCCCCCACCCGATGAAGCGACTTCTTACTGCCCTCGTACTCACCCCGTTCTTTTTTTACGCGGTTGCCTTCGCGCCGGACTGGTTTTTCCTGATCACGATCGCGGCGGTGGGCCTGTTCTGCTATTACGAATTCCTTGGCATAGCGGCGGCGCATCTGCCGGGGCTGGAGTTCGATCCGCGGCGAAACCCGGCGGGGTATCTGGCGGGCCTGTTCCTGCTGGTACTGCCGCAAGGCGAGGCGCTGCTGCTGACATTGTTCGCGCTGCTGTTGTGGATTCTGGCGCTGCGGGGCAGATCGCTGGCGACGGTACTGCCGCTAACGGCGATGGCGGTGTTCGGGGTGGTGTACATCTTCGGCTCGTGGCGCGCGGGCGTTGAGCTGCGGACGTTGAACCCCTGGTGGATGCTGTTCGCCACGGCGATCAACTGGGTGGGCGACACCTTCGCCTACTACTTTGGGAAGAACTTCGGCAAGCACAAGCTGGCGCCATCGCTGAGTCCGGGGAAGAGCTGGGAGGGGACGCTGGCATCGACCGCCGGGACGCTGGCGCTGGGGGTGTGGTTCCTGAGCTGGAAGTTCCCGCAGGTGGGTTTGGCGCAGGCCGGCTTGCTGTGCCTGGCGGCGAACGTGAGCGGACAGTTGGGCGATTTGTGCGAGTCCGCCATCAAGCGCGGCGCCGGTGTGAAGGATAGCGGCAATCTGCTGCCGGGGCACGGCGGCTGGCTGGACCGGGTGGATTCGAGTCTGTTTTCGGTTCCCGTGGTGTACTGGCTATTGCAGCAAAAATGGATTCTCCCCTAATTTTCCACGCGATTCAGTTTGCCTCGGCGGCGCACGCGGGGCAGTACCGGAAGGGGACGCGCGTACCGTATCTGATCCACCCGCTGCGGGTGGCGGCGATTCTTCTGGAGGCGGGCTGCGCGGAGACGCTGGCGGTGGCGGCCGTGCTGCACGATACGGTGGAAGACTGCTTTGTGACGCACGCTCAGATTGCGCGGCTGTTTGGGGAAGAGGTGGCGGAGCTGGTGCGGGGCGCGTCGGAGCCGGACCGATCGGCGAGCTGGGAGGTGAGGAAGCAGCACACGATGGACACGCTGAGCCAGGCGCCGGATGAGCTGCTGCTGGTCTCGGTGGCGGACAAGCTGGACAACATCCGCTCGATCCGGGCTGATCTCGCGCTGCACGGCGAGGAGGCGTGGAGCCGGTTTAAGCGCGGGCGGGAGCAGCAGCGGTGGTATTACGAGAGCCTGGCGCGGATCTTCCGGGAGAGGCTGACAGCGCTGCCGGGGGTGAGGCTGGCAGAGATGTTTGAGGCGGAGGTGTGGTCGGTGTTCGGGTAGGGGGACGGGCGAGTGTTGCGGGGTGGGGTGGCCCCGGGGGGAAGGGCCGGGCAGTGTGACCCTGGGAGTGGGGTGTCGGGAATAGGGCTTGGACGCGTGGCCCCGAGACTGCGTCTCGGGGGAATAGGGCTGCATGGTGGCCCCGAGACTGCGTCTCGGGGGAATAGGGCTCGGAAGTGCGGCAGCGGGTGGCAAGAGAGTTGAGGATTGGGCACGCGGGCGTGCGCATAAGCAGTGTCCCGCCCGCCATCGGATCGATCTCCGTAATGAACTGAAAAGAAGAGAGATCCTAATTGCCAGCGGTCTTCCTGGAAGGTCGATTCTAATCGTCGTCAACCCGGAGTGCGTTCGCCGGCCGGTCTCAATCTTGACTTTCTCGTTTTAACGTAATATAGTCTATCAACATAGTAGTTTAATTGAGAGCAGAGACCCTGGTGACTTGGGGGCTGCCGGAAACGAGTGGGGAGTTGCGATGAGAACTGGCTTGAGAACCTGGGCGGTGCTGACTTTTGTTTTTTGGATGGGGGCGCACGGGCAGACGGGCAGCGCGGGCTTGGCGGGGGCGGTGACGGACCAGAGCGGGGGGGTGATTGCGGGGGCGGAGCTGAAAGTGGTGAACGAGGAGACGGGGGCGAGCGTGGGGACGAGTTCGAACGAGAGCGGGCATTTTCGAGTGGCATCGCTGATTCCGGGCACATACCGGATTGAAGTCTCGAAGGCTGGGTTTGAGAGTGTGCGGCGGGGCGGGTTGGTGCTGACGACGGCGCAGACGGTGGCGGTGGACTTCACACTGGCGGTGGGGGCGAACCAGCAGATGATCACGATCGAGGAGGCGCCGCCGCTGGCGGAGACGCAGTCGCAGAGCGTGGGGCAGTTGATCAACCGGCGGATGGTGGCGGGGCTGCCGATGCCGAACCGGGCGGCCTCGTCGCTGGTGGCGCTGGCGCCGGGCGTGGTGATGATCGACTCGGGCCAGGGCGCGGAGAACTATCCGGTATTCAGTGTGGCGGGCGGGCGCGGGCGGAACCAGCATTTTTCGCTGGACGGCGGCAACGCGACGAACGCCAGCGGGCTGACGCGGCCGCAGCAGATGACGAGCCTGCCGATGGACGCGATGCAGGAGTTTCGCGTGGTGACGAACAACTACTCGGCGGAGTACGGGCACTCGGCGGGCGGGGTGATCACGCTGACGACGCGCTCCGGGACGAACCAGTTCCAGGGGAGCGTGTTCGACTATTTGCGGAACAGCGCGCTGGACGGCCGGAACTACTTCGCGACCACGCGCGCGCCGCTGCAGATGCACCAATACGGCGTGGCGGCAGGCGGGCCGATCCGCAAGGACAAGACGCACTTCTTCGCCTCATGGGAGGGCACGCAGCAGGGGACGAGCACGACGCCCCTGCAGACGGTGCCGACGCTCGCGCAGCGCGCGGGCGACTTCTCCGGACTGCGGAACGCGGGCGGCAAGCTGGTGCCGATTTATGACCCCGCGACGACCGTGGGCAGCACACGCCAGCCGTTCGCCAACAACGCGATTCCGCTGAACCGGTTCGATCCCGTGGCCCAGGCGGCGCTGCAGTACTGGCCGGAGCCGAACCGCGCGGCCACCGCGACGGGGGCGAACAACTTCAGCGCGAACAACCGTTCGCAGCTTTCGCGCAACATCGTGGTGGGCAAGGTGGACCACAAGCTGCGGGAGAATCACAACCTGACAGCGCGTTACTATCTGAACGACGCAGGCATCGAGAACCTGGGCACGTTCGGGAAGCCGGAGGCGGACCCGAACGCCAATGCCACGGACGTGCGCGTGCAGAGCATTCTGGGCAGCTATACGGCGATTCTGAAGCCGACGCTGGTGAACGACCTGAAGGTGACGTTTTTCCAGCGCAAGTTCATCGACAAGCGCTACGGCTGGGACGAGAACCTGGCGGGCGCCATCGGGCTGGGTGGGGTGAGCAAGACGGCGTTTCCGAACTTCACGATTCCGGGCTATGTGGCGCTGAGCGCGCCGCCAGGGCGCATTCAGACTCCGATTCGGGACACGCAGGTGCTGGAGTCCATCTCGTGGTTCCGGGGGAGCCACGCGGTGAAGCTGGGCTTCGAGTACAGGCAGGCGGGGAACGATGAGATCCGCGACCGCGGCTCTTCGGGGGTGTTCCAGTTCGTGCCGCAGTACACGAGCCTGCCGGGCGTCACCGGCACGGGCGACGGGCTGGCGACGTTCCTGCTGGGCGGGGCGAACACGGCGAGCCTGCAGATTTCGGACCTGATTCAATCGCGGGCGTTTTACCTGGCAGGCTATGTGCAAGACGATTGGCGGGTGACTGGGCGGCTCACGGTGAACCTGGGGCTGCGCTGGGAGACGGAGTTGCCGAGGCGGACGCTGAACGACACGCAGAACTCGTTCGACCTGGCGCGGATCAATCCCGTGAGCGGGACGCCGGGAGTGGTGACGTTTTCCGGCCGGGACGGCACGCCGCGCAATGCGTTTCGGACGGACTGGAACAACTTCGGCCCGCGCGTGGGCTTTGCGTACCGGCTGGGCACGGCGAAGGAGACGGTGATCCGGGCAGGGGTGGGGACGTTCTTCGGCTCGACGGTGAGCAACACGATCGGCGACACGGCATCGACGGGCTTTTCGACCTCGGCGAGCCTGGTGGTGCCTCAGGCGGAGTATCTGACGGCGCTGAATTTGCGCAACGGCTTCCCGGCGGTGACGCGGCAGGCGTTGAACGACTCCTTCGGCGCGGTGGCGTTGGGGCAGCGGCCCAATCTGTCCGTGGGTTTCTTCAAGCAGGACCAGACGGCGCCCACTTCGTTCCAATACAACTTCAATGTGCAGCGCGAGGTGGCGCGGGAGACGGTGGTGGAGTTGGGCTACATGGCGAACGTGAGCCACCACCTGACCGCGAACGACCTGACTTTGAACCAGGTGCGTCCGGAGAGGATGGGCGCCGGCGACGCGCAGGCGAGGCGGCCGTTCCCGCAGTTTTCGAACGTCTATTGGATCAACCCCTCGATTGGGGACTCCAGCTATCATTCCGGCTATGCGCGGCTGGAGCGGCGCTTCGCCAGCGGCTTCTCGCTACTGGCGCACTACACGTTTTCGAAGTTCCTGGACGATGTGGCGGGAGCGGACGAGTATGGCGACCCGGGCAGCTACATGGACGCATACAACCGGAGATTGGACAAGTCGTTGAGCGGATCCGACGTGACGCACCGCACGGTGCTGACCGGGCTGTACCGGACGCCCACGCTGGACCGGAACCGGATGCTGAAATGGGCGGCGGGTTCGTGGCAGGTGGGCATGCTGGTGACGCTGCAGAGCGGCGCGCCGTTCACGGCGGTGACGGCGGCAAATACGAGCAACGCGTTCACGGCGGGTTCGCTGCGGCCGAACGTGCTGCGGGATCCGAACCTGAGTCCGGGAGAGCGGACGCTGGCGCGGTGGTTCGACACCACGGCGTTTGCGGCGCCGGCGCCGTTCACCTTCGGCAATTCGCCGCGCTCGGGGCTGCGGGGCGACGGACTGCAGACGGTGGACGCGACGCTGGCGAAGGAGTTCCGGTTGACGGAGCGGTACCGCGCGGACCTGCGGGCCGAGTTCTACAACCTGCTGAACCATGCCAACTTCGAGCTGCCGGGGCACGTGATGGGGGCGTCGAATTTCGGCGCAGTGCTGAGCGCGCGGCCGGCGCGGGCGGTGCAACTGGGGGTGCGGTTGAGCTTCTGAGATCTTTCCAGGGTATGGAGCTGCGGACGCCCGCCCGCGGTGCGGCGTTCCGCCCCGTTCGCCAGGGCAGCGCCGCCGCAGGAACCCAGCTCGCCAGGATTGGATGGAGGGGCCGGTGTCGTTCAACTACACGCTGGGGGGCAAGGGGGCGGCAGGCACGGCGCTGCTGCACAAGCTCGAGGGGGAGTCGATCCATCTGGATGCGCCGCAGGCAGGCACATTCCGTTCGCCGGAGCAGTTGCTGAACCGCGCGCAGGAACTGATCCTCGCCGCCATTGCCAGCAAAATGCAGCACGTGCTCACCGATTGCCGGCCAAGGCGACGCCGCTCGGATTGGCAGCGACCGCAATTCAGTACGACAACTGGCGCGTGCTCCAACGCGCCGCAGTCCCGCTGGGCAGGAGTGCGGACATGGCCCGGTTCGCCGCGGCCGCGGCGAAGACACGCGGCGCAGTTCAACGCGAGTAGTTCGTAGGCGGGACCTATGCCACGGGCAGCCGGACCTCGCATGGCATGCCGCCGGCGCTGGGCCTCGCGCCCGCGGCCAGGAGAGAGGCGCTCATCGAGAAGCTGGTGGCGGATATCCGGGCGAATGACGGAGAGGCAGGCGCGGCCGATCACGAACAAGTCCGGCAAACGAACGAGCGCGGAGGCGGAGTGGGAGTTGCACGCCTCGCTGAAGAGCCTCGAGAACACTCCGCCGGCGGCGAAGGAGCTAGGCATCGGGGTGCAGGCGATGGATAACATGGAGGGCATGATTTGGCGTAGTTTCCTGCTGATTGCAATCATTTGCGCTTCCGTCCGGGGCCAGAACGCGGCGTACGAGGACGGAAGGCCGCAGGCGCGTCTGCGTCTGAATGCGGAAGATCACGGGGTGGTGCTGAAGCATGGCGGCGGGCCGCAACAATGCGACGAACTGGGCGCCCGGGACGTGTGGGTCTATGAAGATGGCGGCAAGTACTACATGCACTACGACGCAGCCGGGCCGCTGGGCTGGTTGTGCGCATTGGCAACCAGCAAAGACCTGATCCATTGGGACAAGAAGGGGCCGGTGCTGGAGCTGGGCGCGCCGGGCGCAGAGGACTCCAAGTCAGCCAGCTACGGCGTGACTTACCGCGAAGGCAAGACGTGGCACATGTTCTACCTGGGCACGCCGAACACTTCGCCGGCTCCGGCCCGCGTGCCTGCGTTTCCCTACATGACGATGAAGGCTCGCGGAGAGTCCGCGGCGGGCCCGTGGCATAAACAACCGGAGGTGACGCCGTTCCGGCCCAAGCCGGGCACGTACTACTCGGTCACGGCGAGTCCAGGACATGTGGTGAAACAGAGGGGCGAGTATCTGCAGTTCTTCAGCGCCGCGACGAGCGACCCGGAGAAGCGGGTCACGCGGCGGACCATATCCATCGCACGCACGCGGGATCTGAATGGAGCGTGGACCATTGCCCCGGAGCCGATCCTGCCGCTGGCCGAACAGATCGAAAACTCGTCGATTTACTATGAGCGCGCCAACAAGACATGGTTTCTGTTTACGAACCATGTGGGCATCCGGAACCGCAACGAGTATACCGACGCGATCTGGGTCTACTGGACCAAGGACATGAACCGTTGGCGGGCGGAGGACAAGGCGATCGTGCTGGATCCCACGAACTGCAAGTGGTCGCCCAGGATTATTGGTCTGCCCTCGGTGGTGAAGTATGGCAAGCGCCTGGCGATTTTTTACGACGGACGGGCCGCGGATGAGGTGGGCCACATGCGGCGCGATGTGGGCGTGGCGTTTCTGAAGCTGCCGCTGGCGCCGCCGGAGCGCTGAGGAACCGGAGCACGGACGAAAGAAGCAGAGCGACATTTGAAGCTGACGGCGCCGGCCGGCCAGGGGGATGGGCTATTCTGGCTTCCGGAAATAGATCATATGATATGATTTATTGCGATGGCGACGTTCCCATTGTCGATTGGCGCGGCGGGGAGGCTGCACTCGCGTGTAACGGCGCAGTTGGCGCGGCGGGTGATCGAGTCCGATCGCGGAGGGAAGATCGTCGCATTTCCGAAAGAGGCGGATCTGTGCGAGGAGCTGGGGGTGAGCCGGTCGATTCTGCGGGAATCGATGAAGGTGCTGGTGGACAAGGGGATGGTGGAGATGAAGCCGCGGGCGGGGACGAAGTCGCGGCGGCGGGAGGAGTGGAACCGGCTGGATGCGGACATTTTGAACTGGCAGGCGGCGCTGGGGCCGGATGCTCAGTTTGTGCGCGAGCTTTGTGAAGTGCGGCTGGCGATTGAGCCGACGGCGGCGGGGTTTGCGGCGGTGCGGGCGACGGACGATGAACTGAAGAGAATCGAAGAGTGCCTGGAGCGGCGGCGGGCGGCGGCGGACGAAGCTGATGCGCGGGCGCAGATCGAACTGGACATGGCATTGCAGTGCGCGGTGGTGCAGGCGTCGCACAACGGACTGCTGCGGCATATGTGCGGGAGCATTCGGGAGCCGTTCCGGGCGGCGCTGGCGATGACCGTGAAGTTGCCGGCGACGGTGAGGCTGGGGCTGGCGGCGCACGAGGTGCTGCTGGAGTGTTTGAAGCGGCGGGATCCGATGGGCGCGCGGCGGGCGGCGGAAGAGGTGGTCGGGCTGGCGATGCTGGCGGTGGAGAGCGGATTGCGGCGGCAACCTAAGGCTGGAAAGAAGGAGCAACGATGAGCGTAGCGGCAGCGGGCAAGCGGTTTCGCGAGCTGGCGGTGAGCGGCGAACGTGAGTTGATTTTCGGACAGGCGGCGCGGCCGGTGGAGTGCGGATTTGGATTGAAGATCGGCGGCGGGGCGGTGTACCCGGAGGTGAACTTCACGCTGCCGGCGCTGGAGGTGAATGGACAGACGTGGAGCGCGGTGCTGGCGCACTACCGCGAGATCGCGGCGGCGGTGGTGAAGCGCGCCGTGGCGCTGCAAGCGCCGGGGATCGTGCTGGAGTTCGAACTACTGCCGGCGATGACGGAGACGCCGGAGTGGGGCGCGGAGATCACGGCGATTCTGCACGAGAGTCTGAAGGCGGCGCACGCGGGCAGCGGACTGAAATCGGCGCTGCGGGTGACGCCGACCGACATCCGGGATCAATCGAAGCGGCCGGTGCTGCGCAGCGGGCAGGCGTGGGAGCGGCTGCAGAGGTCGTTCGAGTTGAACGCGCAGGCCGGGGCGGATATTCTGTCGATCGAATCGATCGGCGGCAAGGAGCTGCACGACTACGGGTTGATGTACGGCGACGTGCGGGCGATTGTAGCGGCGCTGGGCATCCTGGCGGCGCGCGACATGGCCTGGCTGTGGGACCGCATCGGGGAGGTTTGCGCGGAGGCGCCGGGCACGGTCCCCGGCGGCGACACGGCGTGCGGCTTTGCGAACACGGCGATGCAACTGGCGCACCAGAAGATGCTGCCGGAGGTACTGGCGGCGGTGGTGCGGGCGACGTGCGCGGCGCGGAGCCTGGTGGCGATGGAGCATGGGGCGGTGGGGCCGTCGAAGGACTGTGCGTATGAAGGTCCGGTGCTGAAGGCGATCACGGGCTGCCCGATTTCGATGGAAGGCAAGTCCGCGGCGTGCGCGCACTTCTCGCCGGTGGGCAACATCGCTTCGGCGATGTGCGACCTGTGGAGCAACGAGAGCGTGCAGAACATCCGGCTGCTTTCGGGCAATGCGCCGGAGGTGTTTACAGAACTGCTGGCCTACGACTGCCGGCTGATGAACACGGCCGCGAAGCGCGGAGAGGGCCTGACGCTGCGGGACTGCCTGATCGAGTCCGATGAGGCGCTGAGCCCGCAGGCGCTGCTGCTGTCGCCTGCCGCCACGCTGCGGATCGCCCGGGCGCTCGTCAGCGGCGGCGAGGATTACGCGCGGACGGTGGCAGCGGGCCGCGAGGCTGTGACCGTGCTGACGGAAGCGGAGGCGGAGGGCCGGCTGAAGCTGGCGAAGCGGGAGCAGAGCTGGCTGGGTCGGATCCGGGAAGAGCTGGACGGGCTGCCGGGCGAGGAGGGTGCGCTACTGGAGGAGATGAAGGAGAAGCACTCGGCGCTGTTCGATCCGGCCAGCTACGGGCTGTAGGTAGCCGGCGAGCCGGTCCAAGGTAACCGCGAGCGCTCCACTGCAGATTCTCCGCATTCTGCGCGGAGAATCTCTTGCACTTTGCGGAGAATCCGGGCTACAATCTCCGCAGGAGTTGCGGAGATTGTATATCCATCAACATCCCGAGTGGCCGAAGTTTCGCTGGGATGCGGGACAACTGGGCACTCGGCTTGCGGAGGTCCGGCACCAGCAAGGGCGACTGATCGGGCGGATGGAGGGGTTGGGGTTCCAACTGCAGCGCGAGGCGGTGCTGGAGACTTTGACCGCGGACGTACTCAAGAGCAGCGAGATTGAAGGGGAGCGGTTGGACACGGAGCAAGTGCGCTCGTCAGTAGCCAGGAGGCTCGGGATCGACATCGGTGCGCTGAAGCCCGCGGACCGGCAGGTGGAAGGCGTGGTGGAAATGATGGTGGACGCCACGCGGAACTATGGGGAACCGCTCACCGTCCAGCGACTGCTGGCGTGGCAAGCCGCGCTGTCTCCCACGGGCCGCAGCGGACTGATGCAGGTACGGACAGGCGCCTGGCGGACGGACGCATCGGGGCCGATGCAGGTGATATCGGGCCCGCTGGGTCACGAGCGTGTCCATTTCGAAGCCCCGGCGGCTGCGCGGATCCAGGGTGAGGTGGAGGAGTTTCTGGCGTGGTTCGAAGCGCCACAGGCGGTGGACGCAGTGCTGAGAGCGGGACTGGCGCATCTTTGGTTTGTGACGATCCATCCTTTCGAGGACGGAAACGGCCGGGTGGCGCGAGCGATCGCGGACCTTGCACTGGCGCGTTCGGAACGCAGCGCACAACGTTTCTACAGCATGTCGTCCCAGATCCGGGCAGAGCGCAACGCGTATTACTCTGCGCTGGAACGGGCGCAGGAAGGCACACTGGACGTGACGGCGTGGCTCGACTGGTTTTTGGGCTGCCTGGGCCGAGCCATCGAAGGGGCACAGGGGACCCTGGATACCGTGCTTCGAAAGGCGCGTGTTTGGGAACGGATGGGGGACCTGCGAGTCAATGAGCGGCAGCGCATGGTGGTGAACCGGCTGCTGGACAGGTTTGAAGGCAAACTGACGACGTCCAAGTATGCCAAGTTGGCAAAGTGCTCGCAGGACACGGCACATCGCGACATCGCCGCTCTGATGGAGGCCGGAATTCTGGTGCAGGGGCCTGGAGGGGGCCGGAGCACGAGCTACGCGCTGACGGAGCCGGAGTGAAGCACTATTGCGGTGCCGGGCCGTAGAACTTCCAGGTGGATTGGAGGTCTTTGGGGATGGGCTGGCCGTTGAGGCTGGCGCGGACGAGTTCGATGGGGATGCGGCCAAGCTGGAGGACGGCGTCGTGGAACTGGCGGTTGGTCATGCGGCCGGTGTCGGCCAGTTCCCCGCGGAGGGCGCGGAACTGGAGGCCGCCGAG
Source organism: Paludibaculum sp. (assembly GCA_029973955.1). GTDB lineage: Bacteria > Acidobacteriota > Terriglobia > Bryobacterales > Bryobacteraceae > Paludibaculum. Next base: position 49,666 of record JARKQJ010000158.1, read on the forward strand.
GAGGTACGCCGCCTGGTAGAGGGGCGGGTAGCTGCCGTCGAGCGAGCGGCGGACTTCGCCGATGGCGTTGGAGCGCTCGTGGCCGACGCGATCGACGAGGAGGTCGATGCACTGCTGGGGCGTCATCCGGCCCAGGTGGAAACTGAG
>JARKQJ010000168.1 GCA_029973955.1 Paludibaculum sp.
TACTGTCCTCCCACGCGGAAAAGGAGCTCGCGCCCACATAGCTCCCCTCAAACACGGTGCGGTTGGTGGTGTTGTTGTAGGTAGGCAAAAGATATACCGAGGGGTACAGATAGCCGGTAATGGACAGATTTCCCGTCATGGTGTCGCCGGACTTCTTCACCGCGCCGAGGCCTTCGCACGCCTCCGCGGCGGAGTCCGCGCCTGTTCCGCCCTTCGCAACGGCCAGCGGATACCCGCCCGGCGGGAGCGGGTAGATCAGCACGTCCTGCCCCTGGGCGTTTCGCTCGTGGAGCTGGACTTCCTTCTCAAGGGGTTCGCTCATGGTTTTCACGCTCCTTTATCCGCCGCACTGGTGCCATGTCCCGTCCGCGCCGTAGTACGGGACGCACTGCACCCACGAACCGTTTGACGCCCAATAGACCTGGCACTTCTGGAACGCGCCCCCCACGCCGTAGTACACCAGCCCTTCCTCGTAGGTGACGACGATCTTCAGCGCGTCCAGGTACAGGTAGTTCTCCGAATAGCCGCTGGACGGCGTGCTGTCCCCGGCGTAGAGCACCAGCGTGTGATTGCCGCCCTCCAAGTAGGCTTTGAGCCGGGTAAACAGCGTGGAAGCCGTGTCCACCGGGCGGGAGATGTTGCTGGCGCTGTAGAAGTTGGTGCCGGAGAGGTTCCCCAGCGTCCCGCCAACAAACGAGGAACCCGTGCCGCTCGTGCCGGTGGTGGGGTTTGCCACGGTGGATTCCCGAAACTTGAGCGTCTTGGTGGCCCAGTTGCCGGCGCCGGCCTCGGAGGTGCAGGTGGTGATGAAGGTGATGCCGGTGATCACCTTGCCCGTCATATCCAGCGTCTTGAAGTTGCAGATGCCCACCAGATTGCCGGTGGATGCGTACGCGCCCTGGCCGGCGCGGTCGCTCAGGTAGTTGCCGGAAGCGCTGTACCTCCGGGAGAACAGGGTGGCCGAATACGTCGCCGTCGCCATGCTCCCGCCCCCTCTACGAGATGGGCTTGAGCCAGAGCTTGCCGTTCACGACCGCCGGCTCGGTGGAGGAATAGATCACGAGGTTCGCCGCGTAGCCGAGATTCGCCACGGCGTCCGCGGCGTTGGTCGCCCCCGTCCCGCCGTTGGCCACGGGCAGCGCGCCGGTGGTGTTGCCAAGTCCCAGTGCGCCACGCGCCGCGGCGGCGGAGGTCTGCCCGGTCCCGCCATTGGCGATGGGCAGAGCCCCGGTGGTGTTGCCAAGCCCCAGGGCGTTCCGGGCGGCGGCGACGGTGGTCTGTCCGGTTCCGCCGCTTGAGATGGGCACGGCGCCGGTGGTGTTGCCCAGTCCCAGCGCGTTCCGGGCCGCCGCGGCGCTCGTTTGCCCCGTGCCGCCCTTGGAGATGGGGAGCGCGCCGGTGATCGCCGAATCCGTCAGCGCGTGGGTGTGGTCCGAAGCCGCCGCGCCAAGATTGGTCAGCGCGGCGGACGCGCTCGTCGCGCCGGTTCCGCCGCTCGAGATGGGCACCGCTCCGGTGGTATTCCCCAGCCCCAGCGCGTCCCGCGCGGCGGCCACGGTGGTCTGGCCGGTGCCGCCCTTGGAGATGGGGAGCGCGCCGGTAATCGCCGCGTCCGTCAGCGCGTGGGTGTGATCCGAAGCCGCCGCGCCGAGGTTTGAAAGGGTCACGCCCAGATTGGCGCGTGCGGCGCTTGCGTCTGTCCCGCCGGTGCCGCCCTTGGAGACCGGAAGCGTGCCGGTGAGGGAGCCCGCCGCCAGGCCGTGGGTGTGCTCCGTCCCGGACGCGCCGATGTTGGCGGGGGTGATGCCCAGACTACTGCGCGCCGCCGCCGCGTCCGTTCCGCCGGTGCCGCCTTTTGAAATCGGCAGCGTGCCGGTGAGCGAACTGCCCGCCAGGTCATGGGTGTGCGCCTCCGACACAATGCTGGACACCGTGCCGCACAGGGCGCTGTCGCCCCGGCGGTCGGTGATGTTGGCGGAGGAGACGGATGTCGCGCCCGCGGCCACGTATACGTCCGCGATGCCCAGCTCGTACACGCCGGAATCCCGCTGGAGCGCGGGGGCAGATGGCGAGGACGCCGCCGTGCCGGTTTTCACCGCCGCCGAGATCGCACGGCTTGAAAGGCTCCAGCGGATGACCACCCGGTCAATCCGCGGAAGCGTCCCGTCCGCGGTCAAGAGCGGCAGCGTGCGCGCCGCGTCGTTTGTGTAAAAGTAGCCGTTGATCCACGCGAGCCCCGCCGCCACGGACACGCTCATGCCGTCGCCGGGGGATACCTGCAGGTTGGTGCCCGGGGAGCCGAACACGCCGTTTCCGATGAAGGACGCGAAATACTCCGCCCAGTCGGCGGCGGAATACACGCGGTCGCCGTCCACCGCGTTGAAGAATCGGGATGCTTCCGCCATACTTACCTCCATTTGAGCTTGTCGTTCAGGGTGGGGAGCGAGGCGCCGAACGTCGCGGTGATCTCGGTCCTGCCGCTTTCGAAGGCTTCCTCAATCTCCGTGATCCGCGCGTCAATCGTCACGCCCCAGCGCCGGTTCAGGCAGGTGACGCGGTCGCCCACGTCGAAATCTTCTTTGTACACAAGGTTCGCCGCCGCGTTGATCTTGCCGGAAAAAGAGATCCTTTCCGTCTTGTCCGCCAGCACGGACGCGCCCTGCGCCCGCAGGAGCGCCGCGTAATCCACGGCTTCGCCGCCGTCGGAGGAAATGTCAGGCGCTTCGTAGAAGAACTCGATCCTCTCAAGCCCGGTCTTTGTGTCGTCCGAAACCTCCACCGATTCCCGCGCGTCCGTGCTGAGGGTGGACGCGCTCTGCAGGTACACCGCGGTGGCGACGTTTTCCGCGCTCTCGGAGAACTCCTGCTCCAGGATGTTGTCAAAGTCCGGGGAGAACACGCTGAGGGCATTCTCCGTCTGGCTTGACGTGCGGTCCAGGCCTTTGTATACGGTAAATGTGTGAAGCCCCATCCTGGGATCGGTCGTGATCTTGAACCCGATCTTCGCCAGCTGCGCCCGGGCGGTGCACACGTCCAGCGCGTTGGCGAATTCCTCCGAGGTGTAGGAATAGGTGTCGGTCGAAATCCCGGACAGGTCGCCGATCACGAGATTCGGAACCGCCCGCCTCGCGTCTGTTGGACTGACAAGGTTGTCGTTCACGATCCTGGCGAGCAGCTCGTGCGTGCCCATCTCCGCGGAGAGGATGGGAATGATGAGCCGGTTCCCGATCCAGTGGGTCAGAAACTTGCCCTGCACCTCGATGCTCTCCAGACCGTCGGCGTCCCTGGCGATGTGGCGGTACAGGATCTGCCCGGCCTCGTCGGCGTCCCGGCGGACGAGGATCCGCCCGAGCCTGAGCAGCTCCGCGTGCTTCTCCGTCATGGGCACGAGCAGCGAGAATTCCCCGCACGCCCAGTACCGCCGCGTCCAGACGAGGGAGGTGATCTCCTCCACAATCCCCAGAAGCGTCATGGACGCGTCGTACACGAATAACTCCATATCAAACCCCCAGATACCGGTTGTTGTGGTAGACCACGAC
>JARKQJ010000281.1 GCA_029973955.1 Paludibaculum sp.
GGGGACGGTGCACTAAATCCCTAAACTCCACCTCCTCGAATCAACCACTTCGCCCCGGAACCGCCGCATAATTTGGGGATTAAGTGCACCGTCCCCGAAATACACCGTTTCTTCGCCTTGGCGCCTCGAAACCCACCCCCTCGCCGAACCCCCGCCCCCACTGCTATAATGATCCTTGCTGCCTTGGGCAGCCGTGTGTCGCTACGTGTGTCCCCCGGGACTCGCCACGCGAGTCCGCACCCCCGACAGTTCGTTTTGGACCGCCGCCGCCGGAGACGATTCCGCGCGGCCATATCATCATGTTTGACTCGTTGAGCGACAAGCTGCAGAGGGTCTTCAAAAACCTTCGCGGCGAAGGCAAGCTGACGGCCGAGAATATGGAGGCCGCCCTCAAGGAGATCCGCGTGGCTCTCCTCGAGGCCGACGTCCATTTCAAGGTGGTCAAAGCGTTCATCGAAGGTGTGCGCGCCAAAGCCATGGGCGCGGAAGTCCTCTCTTCCTTCTCCCCGGCCCAGCAGGTCATCAAGATCGTCAAGGACGAACTCGTCGCCGTCCTCGGGACCCACACTTCCCGCCTCCGCACCGCCAATCAGCCCCCCACCGTCGTCATGGTGGTCGGCCTCCAGGGCTCCGGCAAAACCACTTCTACCGCCAAGCTGGCCCGCTATCTCTCCAAAAACGGCCACCGTCCCCTGATGGTCTCTGTGGACGTCTATCGTCCCGCCGCCCGCCAGCAGCTCGCCGTCCTCGCCAAAGACCTCGCCCTCCCCATCCACGACGATCCCGCCGAGCAGAGCCCCCTCGCCCTCGCCCGTGGCGCCAAACGCGAAGCCGAACAGTCCGGCCGCGATCTCATCCTCGTCGACACCGCCGGCCGCCTCCATATCGACGAGCAGCTCATGGCCGAGCTCCACGAGCTGAAGGAAAACCTCCACCCCACCGAAATCCTCTTCGTCGCCGACGCCATGACCGGCCAGGACGCCGTCAAGAGCGCGGAAGAGTTCCACAAGCGCCTCGGCATCACCGGCGTCGTCCTCACCAAGATGGACGGCGACGCCCGCGGCGGCGCAGCCCTCTCCATCCGCCATATCACCGGCCAGCCCCTCAAGTTCGTCGGCACCGGTGAAAAGTCGGACGCCCTCGAAGCCTTCCACCCCGATCGCGCCGCCAATCGCATCCTCGGCATGGGCGACGTCCTCTCCTTCATTGAAAAGGTGGAGCAGGCCGTCGACCAGAAACAGGCCGAGTCCATGCAGCGCAAGCTGCTCGAAGACGAGTTCACCCTCGAAGACTTCCGCGACCAGCTCAAGCAGCTCCGCAAGCTCGGCTCGCTCGAGTCCCTCCTCGGCATGCTCCCCCAGGTCGGCATGCTCAAGGAGCTCAAGAACGCCAAGGTGGACGAAAAAGAGTTTACCCGCGTCGTGGCCATTATCGACTCCATGACGCCCCGCGAGCGCGACAACCACATGCTCATCAACGACTCGCGCCGCCGCCGCATCGCCAAGGGTAGCGGCACGTCCGTCCAGGACGTCAACAATCTTTTGAAACAGTACGGCCAGGCCCGCAAGATGATGAAATCCATGTCCGGCGGGTTCCTCGGTAAGAAAATGGGAAAAATGAAACTGCCGTTCCCCAACCCCTTCGGCGGGTAACGGCACGGCTAGAGATCCTCAGGAGAGTAGAACGTAATGCTGATGATTCGTTTGGCGCGGTTCGGCGCCAAGAAGAAACCGACCTACCGGGTCGTGGTCATCGAAAAGGACCGCGCCCGCGACTCCAAGGCCATTGAGGTCGTCGGCCACTATAACCCCGTGGCTGACCCGGCAGTGGTCCAACTCAAGCACGACCGCATTGATCAGTGGATCAAGAACGGCGCTCAGATGTCGGATACCGTGGCGCGCCTCCTCAAGGCCAACCCCGCTCCGGCCCCCGAAGCCGTGGAGACGGTCGCCTAGCTTCCGATCCCCTGGCCTGAGTCCTCCCGCGTATTCCGCGGCTGCTCATGCTAGGATCGGAGGCAGGACGAAAGGTCCTCGCGATGGCTGGCATCAAAGAACTCGTTGAAGAAATTGCCAAAGCTCTTGTGGACACTCCCGAAGAGGTGCAGGTTCGCGAGGTGCAGGGCGAGCAGGTTACTGTGCTCGAACTGCGCGTGGCTCCCAGCGATCTCGGCAAAGTGATCGGCAAGCAGGGCCGCACCGCCCGCTCCGTCCGCACTTTGCTCGGCGCCGCCGGGATGAAGTTGAACCGGCGTTTTACGCTGGAAATCCTCGAATAATGCCGGATCCGCGGCTCTCGCCGCCCTCCGGCTGGGCTCTGGTCGCAAGGCTGGGCCGCTCGCGCGGTCTCCACGGTGAGATCTATGCCGACGGCTCCCTCGATCCGGATCGCCTCGCCGAAATCAAACGCCTTTGGGTGCGGTCGCCCCAAGGCGATTTCCTCGGCGACGGTCAGCCCTTCGAGGTTTTGGAGTTTCGCCCTTATAAGGGCAGCCTGGTCGTGCGCCTGGCCGGTGTCGATTCCATCGCCGCCGCCGAGCCCCTCCAGGGATGTGAAGCCGTCATCCCCGCCGATGAACGGCCAGCCCTCCAGCCCGGAGAGTTCTACCTCTCTGACCTGGTCGGCTGCGATGTGTTTCACCACCGCTCGGGCCAAAAGCTCGGTACGGTGTCCGGCTGGCAGCAGTTCGGCGGGCCGGAGTTGCTCGAAGTTGTGGCCGACGGATTGCGTCCCGAAGACGCCGTCTGGATCCCCTTCGCCCGCGCCATTTGCGTGGAGATCGATCCCGCAAACCGGCGCATCGTCGTGGATCCGCCCGAAGGCTTGCTCGATTTGAATTCAGCCCGGCTTGCCGGGCCTGACTTAAACGCCCGGGATGCCGGGCCGGAACGGGATCGATGATCTTTCGCCTGCTCACGATTTTTCCGGAGTTCTTCCGGGGGCCGTTCGAGCACGGAGTCGTTGCCCGCGCCGCTCAGTCCAGCCTGCTGCGGATTGAAATCCACAATCTGCGCGACTGGACTTACGATTTTCATCAGTCCGTGGACGACCGGCCATTTGGCGGCGGTGAGGGCATGGTGCTCAAACCCCAGCCGGTCTTCGAAGCTGTGGAGTCCATCTTCCCGCAGCGCGATCCGCGGAAGCAGAGAGTGGTTCTGCTGTCGGCGCAAGGCCCGCTGTTCAACCAGCGCACCGCCCGGCGGCTGTTGGAGTTTGAGGAGCTGTTGCTGATCTGCGGACGCTACGAAGGCGTTGACGAGCGCGTCAGCCAGCACCTCGCCGACGAGGAAATCTCGATCGGTGATTACGTTTTGAGCGGCGGCGAACTCGCTGCCGCGGTAGTTGTGGACTCCGTCGCCCGGCTCATCCCCGGCGTGCTCGGAAATCCCGATTCCTCCATCCAGGAGTCCTTCTCGGACCTGGGCCAGGAAACCGGGACCTCCGGCATCCTCGATTGTCCCCACTACACGCGGCCCGCTGTTTTCCGCGGCTGGAGCGTGCCCGAGGTCCTTCTGGGCGGCAATCACGCCGAAATCCGGAAGTGGCGCCGTCAGGCCGCTCTCGAAAAGACACGCAGGCTGCGTCCGGAGTTGCTTCCCAACGCCCCGATCGGTCTAGAGAAGATAGGTTTGGAGAAGAAAGGTTAGAAGAAGGTAAGTCCCATGATCAGCCCCTACCTCAGCAAGGTCCTTAATAAGAACAAGCGCACCGACTTGCCCGAGATCCGCATCGGCGACACCATCAAGGTCCACGTCAAAATCAAGGAAGGCGACAAAGAGCGCCTCCAGGCCTTCGAAGGTACCCTCATCGCCCGCAAGAACAGCGGCCTCGGCGAAACCATCACCGTGCGCAAAATCTCCTTCGGCCAGGGCGTCGAACGCATCTTCCCCATCCACGCCCCTGTCATCGATCACATCGACATCGTCCGCACCGGTAAGGTCCGCCGCTCCAAGCTCTACTACCTCCGCGCCCTCAAGGGCAAGGCCGCTCGCCTCAAGGAACGCGAGTAGCTCCCCGGAGTCTCCGAAAGGCCATCTCCCATGCGCTGCACTGGTAGTCTCGAAGACTCCGTGCGGCGCTTGGGCTTTGCTAGTATCGCCGGCGTCGACGAAGCGGGCCGCGGCTGTCTCTTCGGCCCCGTCTTTGCCGCCGCCGTCATCCTCTCACCAGACTCCCCCGTGCCAGGCCTAGCCGACAGCAAAACCCTTTCTCCCGGCCGTCGCTCTCAACTCGCCGGCCTCATCCGCCAGCGCGCCGCCGCCTGGGCCGTCGCCTCCGCTTCCCCCTCCGAAATCGATCGCATCAATATCCGCGAAGCTTCCCGCCTCGCCATGCGCCGCGCCGTCGAAGCCCTCCCAGCCCCCGCCGACTACCTCCTCATCGACGCCCTCACCATCGACCTCCCCCTCCCCCAGCAGGCCATCATCAAAGGCGACGCCCAGGTCACCGCCATCGCCGCCGCCTCTATCCTCGCCAAGGTCGATCGCGACGCCTGCCTCGATCAGCTCTCTCTCGAATACCCCGGCTACGGCTTCGAACGCCACAAGGGCTACCCTACCGAAGATCACCGCGACGCCCTCCGCCGCCTCGGCCCGACTCCGCTTCACCGCCGCAGCTACGCCCCCGTCCGTGAGGCTCTCCAGCAATCCCTATGAACCCCGAGCCTCTCCCCCCACCCCTCCCCTCCGCGCCCCCTCGCGCTTCGTTCCTCGAGAAACTCGGCGCCATCCTCTTCTGCATCTTCTGCCTCGAAATCGGCATCTTCCTCCTCTTCTACCCCTGGATCGACCCGCTCTGGGGCCGCAACTGGCTCTTCCACCTCAAGCCCCAGTGGCGGCCCTTCATCCTCAGCTCGCATTTCCGCGGCGCTGTCTCCGGCCTCGGCATCCTCAACCTCTTCATCGCCTTCACCGAAATCCTCCGCCTCCGCCGCTTCTCAGGCCGCTAACGGCAACCCCGCTCCGTCCGCGAAGCACAGCCCCTCTCCGCTCTCCGCCCGCTCCACCCTCACCACGCTCCCCGGCGCCGCCTGTCGCCCCAGCACCACTCGTGCCAGCGGCTGCATCAGCCTCCGGTGAATCGTTCGCTTCAACTCCCGCGCTCCGTACTCCGCGCACGTTCCCTCTTTCAGCAACAGCCCCCGCGCCGCCTCGCTCAGTCTCAACTGGAACCCGGCCGGCCCCAGCCGCGCGATGATGTGATCCTGCAGCGCCCCCAACTGCAAATCCAAAATCGAATCCAGCGCCACCCGGTCCAGCGGCCTGTACGTCAGCACCCGGTCCACCCGGTTCACAAACTCCGGCGAAAACCGCTTCCGCACCGCGGCCGTCCCAATCCGCTTCAGCTTCTCCACGCTGCCATCGCCCGGCCCCTTGCCCGAAAACCCGAACGCCGGCGCCAGTTCCGCCATCATCTCACGCGCGCCCAGGTTCGACGTCATGAAGATGATGCTCCGCTCGAAGTTCACCGTCGTGTTGTCGCTCAACTTCAGCGTCGCCTTGTCCAGCACGCCCAGCAACAGCCGGCCCAGCGCCGGAGCCGCTTTCTCAATCTCATCGAACAGCACAATCGACAGCCCGCACCGCTCGCTCGACACCGCGTTCAGCTTGCTCTGGTTAATCATCGGCTGCGTCTCCCGGTGCCCCACATAGCCCGGAGGCGCGCCCACCAGCCGTGCCACTTCGTGCTCCAGTTGGAACTCGCCGCAGTCCACCCGCAGCACGTTCCGCTCGCTGCCGTGCAGCGCGTCCGCCAGCGCCTCCACCGTCTTCGTCTTGCCGGTGCCCGTCGGCCCCAGCAGCAGGAACACCCCCAGCGGCCTCCCTTCCGGAGCCAGCCCCGCCCGGTGCAGGTCCACATAAGGCGTGATCGCTTCGATCGCCTCTTCCTGCCCGACAATCCGCTCCCGCAGCCTTGCCGCCAAATCCTCCGGTATGCTCGTCCGCCACCGGCTCTCCATCGCTCTGTGTTCCGTTCGCATGGGACAGTTCTTCACCTCCACGCGAATTGTCCAACAGCCCCAAAAACTCCCTGCTCGAAAACACCCCGCCCGGGGCTGTTCTCTGGTGGATTTTGCGCGGCGCCTAACCCTTGAGGAATCTGTGAATTGAATCGGAAATCCGCACGCTCGCCCGCCCGTCTCCAAAAGGATTTTCAATTCGCGTGAACGGCTCTCGCGCGGCGTCCGATTCCAGCAGCTTTGCCACCTCGCCGCAGATCCGCTCCGCATCCGTCCCCACCAGAATCGCCGTCCCCGCCTCCACTGCCTCCTGCCGCTCCGTCTTCTCCCGCATCACCAGCACCGGCTTGCCGAACGACGGTCCCTCTTCCTGCACCCCGCCCGAATCCGTCAACAGAATGTCCGCCCGCCGCATCAGATCCACAAACGGCACGTAGTCCAGTGGCGCAATCAAATGGACCCGCTCCACGCCCCGCAGTTTCCGCTCCACCACGCTTCGCACGTTCGGGTTCGGATGCACCGGATACACCACCTCCGCATCCCCCCGCGCCGCAATTCGCAGCACCGCCTCGCAGATCTGCTCGAACCCCTCGCCGAAGCTCTCCCGCCGGTGCGCCGTCATCAAAATCAGCTTGCGCCCCTCCGCCGCCAGCGGACCCTCATACCCCGCCCACTCCCCACGCTCCAGTCGCGCCCGCGTGTACAGCAGCGCGTCAATCCCTGTGTTTCCCGTCACCAATACCCGCCCCGCCTCCACGCCATCTTGCAGCAGGTTGTCAAATGCCCGCCGCGTCGGCGCGAAATGCAACGCGCTCAGCCGCGTCGACAGCACGCGGTTCAACTCTTCCGGAAACGGTTGCGCCAGATCCCCCGTCCGCAACCCCGCCTCCACATGCCCCACTGGAATCCTGTGATAGAACGCCGCCAACGCCCCCGCGAACGTCGTCGTCGTGTCCCCCTGCACCAGCACCATCTCCGGCGCTTCCCGCTTCAATACGCCGTCCAGTCCGTTCAGCACGCGCGCCGTCAGCTCCGTCAGGCTCTGGTTCGGCTGCATCACGTTCAGGTCGTGATCCTGCACTACGCCAAAGCGCTCCAGCATCGCATCCAGCATGCCTCGATGCTGCGCCGTCACACAGACTTTCGGATGGAATTCCAGCCCCCGCTCCCGCATGTGCAACACCAGCGGGCACAGCTTGATCGCTTCCGGTCGGGTGCCAAAGATGAAGAGGATTTTGGAGGGGACCATGAGCCTTCAACGTCCGGCCACGGGGCGTCGGGCCAAACCTTCCCTTGCCGGAAGGCTGGTTTACTTGTGCCGGTAAGTGATGCGGCCCTTCGTCAGATCGTACGGTGACATCTCCAGCGTCACCCGGTCGCCCGCCAGCACACGGATCCGGTTCCGCCGCAGCTTGCCCGCCAGGTGCGCCAGCACCACACGCTCTTGATCCAGTTGTACGCTGAACAGTCCGCTGGGGAACTTCTCCACCACCGTGCCAGTCACTTCAATGCAATCTTCCTTACTCATCGTCCTCCACTATTCGCGCTGCCTGCGCGTGTTCTATGCACAACTCTCCCCTCTTGCGGGAAAGTCCAGCATCCTCAAGTATAGCCCAGGTCAATTCTTTTCAAGCCTCTTGCCGCCACGCCGATAAGCGCTTTGACTGGAGACCCTCTCCGAATGCCCAACGACCTTTTGAGCCTGAAGGCCAATATCGACACGCTGGACCGTCAATACCAACTCTTCGGCAAGGCCGTGAGCTGCTACTCCGACGCCCTCGCCGGTGTCGAAAAACACGTCCTCGTCCCCTGCGCCTCCAAAGCCGCGGAGACTCCTCTCACCCTGGAGCCCCAGCGCCGCGCCCTACTCCAGAACCCTTCCGAGTACAGCTTCGATACCGCGCGCTCCACCCTCTCTTCCGTTCTCGAATTCGCCGCCGACCACATCCATCGCCAACTCGCCGGCACTGTCGATCTGGCCGAAGTCCTGCACGTCCTCTCCGTCACCGCCGCGTCCCTGCAGCGCCGCACCACGGAACGCGAGTCCCGCTTTCTCGGTGTCGCTACCCACCTCCAGACCGCCGCCGAGCAGGAAGACGTCACCGAACTCCGTAACCAGATCTACGCCCAGATCAACCACATCACCTCGCTCGTCGAGGAGATGCGCCTCGAAAACGAACAGATCGTCTGCGATCTCGAAAAGGAGATGCACCAGTACCGCAGCAAACTCGACGAAGCCGAGGAAGTCGCCAATCGCGATAGCCTCACCGGCCTCGCCAATCGCCGCGTCCTCCAGTCCCGCATTCAACAGCACATCGACTCCGGCCTCCCCTTCTGTCTGCTCATGATGGACCTCAATCGCTTCAAAGCCGTCAACGACAAATACGGCCACCTCGCCGGAGATGAACTTCTGAAACTCTTCGCCGCCCGCCTCCGCCGGCAGCTCCGTTCCGACGACACCGCTGCCCGCTGGGGCGGGGACGAATTCGTCGTCATCCTCCCCTGCCGCCTCTCCGATGCCCTCGCGCGCGCCCGCTTTCTCGAAGCCGCCCTCCGCGGAGACTACGTCCTGAATGTAGGCAGCTCCACTCTCCGCGTCTCCGTCGGCGTCTCCATCGGCGTCGCCGAGCGCCACTCATCCGAAACCGCCGACCAACTCATGGCCCGCGCCGACCAACTCCTCTACCACACAAAATCCACCCGCTAACCACCCATGGGGACTGCCACCGGTGTCCCCTGTGGACACAGCGTGGCTGTCCCGCCCCGCCAACCACCCCCCCCAACCAACCTCCCATACCCCCCTCCACCTACCCCTCCCCCTCCAGTCCAATTTCGGGGACGGTGCACTAAATCCCTAAATTCCCCAACCCCTCCTCCTCTCCTTTTCAATCACATCGCTCCCTCCTGCCGCCTTGAATTTGG
>JARKQJ010000010.1 GCA_029973955.1 Paludibaculum sp.
GTCCAAGCCCGTCTCCCCCGAAACGCAGTCCCAGCACCACAGGGCGAAGCCGCATTCCCGCGAAACGCAATCTCGGCGCCACCGTGGAGCCGTAATCCCCCGAGACAAAGCCCCGGCGCCACCGTGGAGCGGTAATCGCCCGAGACAAAGTCTCGGGGCCACACGTCCAAGCCCGTCTCCCCCGAAACGCAGTCCCAGCACCACAGGGCGAAGCCGCATTCCCCGAAACGCCACTCTCGACGCCACCGTGAAAGCCCTATCGCCGTGCCCCCACCTCTCCCCCGCGATACACTGCCCCCATGTCTACCCGCCGGCTCGCCCTCCTCCTGCTCCTCCCCCTCTCCGCCCTCTTCCCCCAATCTCCCTCAAATCCCCAGGCCGTCCGCGACGCCGCCGTCGCCTACCTCACCGCCCTCCGTCACGGCGACGCCCCAGCCATCGCCACCCTGGCCCGCCCCAACGCCGCCCGCTTCAGCACCGGCGGAGCCCGCGTCCCCGGACTCCCCGCTTCACCAGGCCGCACCCAGTTCTCCTTCTTCGTCCGCCAGGTCGAGTTCCTCCGCCCCGACGCCGCCCTCGTCATCGGCCTCTGGCGCAACCTCGCCCCCGACGCGCCCTACCTCACCGGCGACTTCACTCTGGCCTTCACCCTCGAAAACGGCGCCTGGAAGATCAACACCGTCCAGGAGACCCTGGGCCAACCCCTCGCCCCCCTCCCACCCTCCGTCGCCAGCCGGCCCATCCCCCACGACGGCGACTGGGAGATCCTCTTCGACGGCAAATCCGCCGCCCACTGGTTCACCATGTCCGGCGCCGCCAACCTCGGCCCCGCCTGGCGCATCGAAGACAACTGCCTCGTCACCGTCCCCAACGCCCCCGGCGCCGACCTTCGCAGCGCCCACGAATACCGCACCTTCGAGCTCACCTGGGAATGGATGGCCGCCCGCGGCAGCAACTCCGGCGTCAAATACCGCCTTTTTGCCGCCGACACCTTCAACTTCGGCCCGCCCCGCTTCGCCGCCGGCTGGGAGTATCAGATGGCCGACGACTCCGGCGACGGCGGCGCCATCGCCGATGACCGCCAGAAGAGCGGCGCCCTCTACGGCGTCGTACCCGTTTCCAAACCCATCGCCCGGCCCGCCGGCCAGTGGAACGAATCCCGCCTGCTCGTCGCCGAAGACCACGTCGAACACTGGCTCAATGGCCAACTCGCCGCCCGCTATCCCATCGACGTCGCCTTCGCCAGCCCCATCTCCCTCCAGCACCACGGCTCCGTCGTCCGTTTCCGCAATATCCGCATCCGGCCGCTTCCGCCGCCGGCAGGACGGTAGCTACCGCCCCACCCACCGGACTTCGTTCGCCTGCAGCGTCATCTTCTTCCCATTGAGGACAACTGCCGCCGCTTCATTGCGGAAGTTCGACACGCAGTAGCTGCCGCCGAAATCGATCAGAGCCACGCGCACCGGCGCCGAAAACCGCACCTTCAATCCATCCAGCAGCGGCTTCCGGAAGGCATCCGCCTCTGCCTGCGTCTTCTCCATCCAGGCCAGCTTCTTCGGCGGCAGCAGCCACTCACCCGTATCTTTGTAGTCCTGCTCCGTGAAAGTCTTCACGTCCAGCACCGTCCAATCGCCCTTCACTTTCTCCGCAAACGCCGGCGTCGCGAAGATCTTCGCGCCCTGCTTCCTGTGCCGCGCCGCCTTCTCCGCGACGCCCGCATCGGCCGCCGCCTGCACCCCCAGCACCACCACGCGGCTCTCAAACGGATACTCCGCCGCCGGCTTCACCGGCACGCCCAGCATCGCCAGATAGTCCATCAGCCATAGATTGCCGTCCGCATTGCTCCCGGCCGGTTTGTAATAGGCGACACCGCTCAACTGCCGTCCGCGCACCTTCTCCGCCAGTTCGTTCAACTGCGGCATCGCCTTCAGGAACAGCGCGTGCCCCGGATGCCCGTCCACCACGTCCCCCAGATGGAAGAACGTCAGCTCCCGGGCCCCGGCCAGCACGCTCTCATACGCCTGATCGACGAAATTCTGCGCCGTGCACTCGATGTGGTCGAACCACGCGCCCTCCACCTTCTCGCCCGACACGCTCCGCAGCCAGCGGAAGTTCATATACCCCATCGTCGGTTGCGCAAACCCCATCCGCTGCGTCTCCGGGTTCCGCACCTCCGTGCCCACCCAGATCCGGTCGAAATTCGGCGACATCCGCGGCGGATCGTAGCCGAACTGGTCGAACCGGTCGTACCACTGCGGGTACTTCAGCGTCAGCTTCACCTTCGGGTTCGCCGCCCGCGCCGGCTTCAGAATCATCGGCTCGATCAACCCCGTCAGCAGGTCCCGCCGGTACTGCTCCCAACTCCGCCCGCCTCGTGCCCGGTCAGACTCCGCCGACTTGTCCCCCGTGCAGTAAAAATCGTCCACAATCAGTTCATCGAACAGCGGCGCGTTCTCGCGGAAGAACCCCGCCACATCCGCCTGCGTCTTCGCCGACTGCCAGTTCAGCCAGCTCAACCCCTCGTTCTGCTTCACCCCGAAGCTCTTCCCCGGCACCGTGGCAATCCCGCCCGCCACCGCAAATCCATGCCCGGTCATCCAGTCCCGCACTTCCTTGAGCGTCGCCGGATCGACATACTCATCCCCCCGCCGCCCTTCCAGGAAGATGCGCGAAATCCCCAGCCCCTTCATCGCCGCGGCGGTCTTCGTCCGCCCCTCCTCGGTCTTCAAATACCGGACCACATCCCCCGCCGTCGCGTAGACGCTCACCCGCAAGGGCTCCGCGCTCACCGCCAACCCGCACAACGCCATCAACAACAATCCACGTTTCATGCGTTGGATTCTATCGCTAATCGCCCTGGGCGCAAGGCCGGGCTCAGCCATGAGCCGGAATGAAGCCGCCGCACGCCGCGTCAGCCAGACCATACTTCAGGTCGGCAAGGACAAGTAACGAATGCGTCACGACGGTTCAGTCCCTGCCGTGAGTACGTAAAGGCGCTTTCTGCAAAAGAGAGTTTGGACGTTGACAAGGCCCAGGCACGAGCGGAGCTTGACGCCGACTTCAAGTCGGTCTTCGGTAAGTACTAGAAGCGCATGAACGAACTCCTGGAAGTATTTGGGGCTGGTTTTCGCATCGGAGATGCAAAGACGAGCTACGCAGGCGGAAACCGTAGCTCTTCGTTTCGAATTCTTATCAACAACGTTGCGGTCGACTTGGAGGCCGAGATGCTGGAGCGGGACCGCAAGGCGATGGAGAAGGCCGGAGCGAACATGCTGTTCTAGGTGTTCAGCCAACGCTACGAACGCGGAACCACGCTGGTGACTTCGAACCTGCCGTTCGCCGAATGGACCGAAGTGCTGGGCTCAGAGCGGCTGACAAGGGCGCTGCTGGACCGGCTGACGCACCACGTGCACATCCTGAAAATGAACGGGGAGAGTTACCGGCTGAAGACGATCAAGCAGAAGCGAGCCGCGGACATGGGATAGTAGTGGGGCGGGATGGCGGCGCGGCGGCTTCGTTTTGGGGCCGGCTTCCGCTTCGCCCTAGACGCTCGGCCTCCGGCCTCGTAGAGCTCCGCTCCAGACCGCTCCAAAACGCGAATAGCCGGTCTCAACAGCCGGTCGAAAGTGGGCCCCTTATGGTCCACCCTTGACAGCAACCAAATAGTCCGCCGAGAAGCGAGCGCGAAACACGGGCGATAATGGCTTAATTGAGAACAATGGCATGAGCGACCAGACCTGGACCAAAGCAGAACTAGAGGGCTTCCGAGAGGCGGCGCAGTCACTAAAGCTATATCGCCGGGCGGAGCTACAAGATGAGGCGAACAACAAGTCGCTCATCAAGGACTTGTACGTCGACCCGCTACCTGCCCAGCACGTTTTTCAGACCATCCTCAAGCGCAACACGACCTTCTTGGTCGGGCGGAAAGGGACGGGTAAGTCGACCATTTTTCAGCGGCTCCAATACGAGCTCCGGCACCTGAACGGGTACGCATCAGCGTACATCGACATCAAAACGACGTATGAAGAGTCCACTACCGACCCAAAGATCGTTGAGCAACTCGGGCCTGACGTGTTGCGGCCGGAGGAGCTCCAGAAGCTCCGCCTGTATCGGGCGTTCCTCAAAGCCGTCATCACTGAGATAAAAGACCAGGTCAAGACCAAACTAAAGGAATCCAAGTTGGCTTGGCTCAAAGACGTCTTCACAGAGTCATCAGATAGCCTGTTCGAGTCACTTGACGACCTGCTAGAGAAAGCAGACGAGGCGGAATTCCAGAGCATCATCGGCGTTCGACGGGAAGCGGTGGAGGGCCGCACGCAAGAGAAGAAAGGCTCTGACACGACCGTGAGTGTCGAAGGCGATCTCGGCCAGGAGCCAAGGCTGAAGTCTTCATTCGCGCACAAACAGACGGCAGAGACAACGATCGGCAGCGAAGTGAAGTACGCTGACATCCTCATGCGCGTCTTCAACACCAAAGACGTGCTGCTGCGACTCAAGGAGATCCTGAACAAGGTCGGCATCCAACACCTGTACGTCCTTGTCGATGATTTCTCCGAGCTCCCCGAGGAGGCCATGCACGTCGTTGTCGACGCGCTCCTCGCGCCGCTGAACAACTGGTCGGAAGAGCTCGTGAAGTTCAAGATCGCAGCGTACCCGCACCGCGTGTACTACGGCCAGATCGACAAGACCAAGATCGATGAGATCTACTTGGACATCTACCGTCTCTACGGCACGACCGACGTCTCCGCAATGGAAGTGAAGGCCATAGACTTCACCCGGCGACTCGTCACGACACGACTTCAGCACTTCGCCAAGTGCGATATTGCCAAGTTCCTGGAGGCTGATGAGACGTTCTGGCGGCAATTGTTCTACGCGTCAATGGGCAACCCGCGCATCCTCGGACACCTTCTCTTCTACGTGTACGAATCGCACCTGATTTACGGGAACAGGGTCGGCGTCAGGGCGCTGCGTGACGCCGCCGGACGGTACTACACGGAGAAGATCGAGTCGTACTTCCGCATGAACAAGTTCCTCCATGAGAGCTTTGGCGAGCGAGCATCAATCTTCAGCCTCAAAGAGCTCCTGGAAGCCATCGTGGAGCGTGCCAGAGAACTCAAGAAGCACCGAGATTCCGCTGTGATGCGGGAGATTCCCGGTTCACCACCCACGAGTCACTTCCACGTCGCTTTGGAGCTAGAGTCCCTGCTGGACTCCTTGGAGCTGAACTTCTTTCTCACGAAGTATTACGAGATGAGCGACCGTGACGGTCGCAAGGTCGCGGTGTACGCGCTCAATTTCGGCCTGTGCCAGCGGTACACGGTAGCGTTCGGCCGCCCGGCCGAGAGGCGCGAGCAGCGCGCCTACTTCATCGAGAGAATCTTCGACTACACGCCACTCCTGACGCAATTCATGCAGCAGAACCAGGAGATTCGCTGCACTGCCTGTGATGCGACGTATGACCTGGACAAGCTCAACGCCCTCAAGATGTACAGCATGCGCTGCCCGGAATGCAACGAAGGCACGTGTCGCGTTATCAACCTGTCCAGGAAGTACGAAGGCCTCTTACATGACGTGACCCCAGAACTCTTGCTGCCACCGACAGAACTAGGTATTCTGCAGACCTTACAGACGGAAAAGCGGGCGATGTATGCGGGAGAGATCGCTGCCGAGCTCGACAAGTCCTATCAACTTGTCGGGAAGCGCGGCAAAACGCTCGCTGACCGCGGCCTTGTCAACCGGGACAATTTCGATCAAGGACGTCGGGTGTTCGAGCTCACCGTTCTCGCGGGGTCCAGCTATTTTGCCGATGATGTACAAGACGCGCTCGTGGTGAGCCCTGAACCACCCGACCAGCCTGCTGAATGAGCGAAACATCCCTGATCAACCGGAAGGGGATGAGAACAAAAATATCTGGTTGTGTAGTGGAGATCTGATAGCTCTATAATGAGCCTTACGAGCCACGGCAATGTCGACGCTCCCTAAGCCCATCACGAACGAGCCGCGGATGAAGCTCGTCTACAGTCGGGATGACTTCGCCGACGTCGCGTTGCCTGAGCGCGTCGCGCAGTTCCCGGAGCTCCGGTACATGGGCTCCAAACACCGTCTCCTCCCGTGGATTCATGGGGTGCTGCGCACCCTGCCGTTCGAGACGGCAGCCGACCCTTTCGTGGGGAGCGGTTGCGTCGCCTACCTCCTCAAGGCCATGGGGAAGCGCGTCGTTGCATCGGACTTCCTGAACTTCCCCACGGTCCTAGCGACAGCAACCATCGCCAATAGCAGGTTCCGGCTTGACGGGCCAACACTCAAGACGCTCCTTGCGCCACGGAAGAACGGGCCGCGCTTCATCGAACGAACATTCAGCGGGATTTTCTACCTGCCCGAGGACCTCCGATTCCTGGACCGCGTCTCCGGGAACATCGAGCAACTGGAGCACCCTCACCAGCGAGCGATCACTCGTGCAGCGCTCATCAGGTCATGCCTCAAGAAGCAACCTCGTGGGGTGTTCACCGTCTCAGGGAACCTCTCCCGTTATGATGACGGACGGCGGGACCTTCGCCTCTCTATCGAGGAGCATTTCCTGGAGCAGATCGAGGCATTCAACAAGGTCGTGTTCGACAACGATCGCCGTCACACCGTGAGGCGCGCCGACGTGTTCAAGCTCAAGCTCAAAGGTATCGACCTAGTCTATCTCGACCCGCCGTACGTGCCGCGCTCCGATGACAACTGCTACATGAAGCGCTACCACTTCCTCGAAGGACTCTCGTGTTACTGGCAGGGAGTCAAGATCATGGAAGACACGCGCGTCAAAAAGATCGAAAAGCCCTACACCCCATTCAGCTATCGGAGAACCGCTATCGAGGCGTTCGACCGGCTCTTCCAGACATTCCGCGACAGCATCATCGTCCTCTCCTATAGCAGCAACGGCTTCCCAGACCGCGAAGAACTAGAGCGACTCCTGCGCAAGTACAAGAGCACCGTCACCGCGTACGAGAAACCGCACCGGTATCATTTCGGAACCCATGGCAGCGCAGAACGCACAGAAGTGCACGAATACCTGATCGTGGGGCGCTGAAATGCAGATCAATGCACAAATGCCCACGGGCATCACAGAATCCCTCACGACGCTCGAAGCGCCATGGCAGTGACCTGCCCCCCGAAAACCGCACGAAGTCGATTCAGTGCTCCTCTCCGTCATCCTTCGCGCGCCTCCCATGGAGGCAGCGCGTGAGGAGGTGAGAGCCATTCACGCCGGTTCCACCGAAATATTTCCCTTCTTATCATCCACTTACCGCCCTCCCCTTCAAAACGCCCCCTCACCCCCCCATCCTTTCGCGTGAGGTACCAGAACCATGCCCGCTCCCCAAACTCTCCAGGAACCCCGCTCCCCGCAACTCACCACCCTCGAAGACATCCCCCAATACCAAGCCCTCCGCCAGGCCATTCACGACGACCACCGCCCCTCCACCCCCCTCCACCAGCTCCTCGCCGACGACCTCGCCGACGCTTTCTGGATCAGGAAGCGCCTCTCCACCATCGCCAACCAAGTCCTCTCCCAGGAAATCCTGGACACCTGGGACGAAGTCTCCCAGCTCTACCCCAACGCCGACTCGCTCCTCCGCACCGTCCACGCCTGGAACCGCCTCCATACCAAAAACGGCCACGCCCGCACTCAGGCCTATCTCGCCGGCGCCGCCACTCGCGCCCTCTCCGAACTCCGCTCCCTCGAACCTCTCCTCGAAAGGGAGGCCCGCTAACCATGGCCCACCCCCAGCTCTCCCCGGCCCGCCTCGCCGCCAACCGCGCCAATGCCCTCCGCTCCACAGGACCCCGCACTGCCGCCGGCAAACACGCCTCTTCGCAGAACGCCCGCAAACACGGCCTCCGCGCCCAATCCATCACCCTCCCCCCGGAGTTCCTGCTCGAAGCCGAGCGCCTCGCCGAACAAACCCAAGCCGCCTGCCCCTACCCCATCCTTCGGCCACTCCTCGCTCAGCGCGCCCACCTCCGCGCCGTTCGCCGCTACCTCGCCCTCCTCACAGAGAGCTTCTACCAATCCATGCACGCCAGCGGCGACCCCCTCGACTACATCAATCGCAACGCCTCGCTCCTCGCCGCCATCCATCGCCAGACCTCCCAGCACGCCCTCCAGGCCATCCGGCTCAACAACGAAATCCTGGAAGCCGAACACGCCGCTGCAATTCGCCTCGCCAAACAAACCCAACCCGAGCCCCCGCCCGCTCCCAGCCCCGTCGAAATTCCTGTCGCCAAACAAACCCAAGCCCCAGCACCCGCTCCCCAGAACACCCCCAGCCCTCGTTACCATCGAACCATGCCCGCTTCACCGCTCTCCCGCCGCGTGCTCCTCGCTGCTCTCGCCCTCCCCCTCGCCCTCTCCGCCCAGCCCAATCTCGATCAGGTCGCCCAGAACACACTCAAGACCTTTCAGGTCCCCGGCGCCGCCGTCATGGTCATCAAGGACGGCCAGGTCGTCGTCTCCAAAGGCTACGGCGTCCGCAAGCTCGGCCTGCCCGATCCCGTTACCCCCAAGACCCTCTTCGGCATCGCCTCCAACTCCAAGGCCTTCACCTCCGCCGCCCTCGCCATGCTCGTCGAAGAGGGCAAGCTCAAGTGGGACGACCCCGTCATCAACCACCTCCCCGAGTTCCAGATGGCCGACCCCTACGTCACCCGCGAAATGACCATCCGCGACCTCCTCGTCCACCGCAGTGGCCTCGGCCTCGGCGCCGGCGACCTCATGTACTTCCCCACCACCGATCTCTCCCGCGACGAAATCGTCCGCCGCCTCCGCTACGTCAAGCTCGCCTCCTCCTTCCGCAGCCGCTACGCCTACGACAACATCCTCTACATCGTCGCCGGCCAGGTCGTCGCCCGCGTCTCCGGTCTCTCCTGGGACCAGTTCCTCCAAACCCGCGTCTTCCAGCCCCTCGGCATGGTCTCCACCAACACCAGCGTCAAGCAGTTCCGGCCCACTGACGAAGTCGCCTATCCCCACGCCAAATCCGATGGCAAGCTCGTCCCCCTCGAGCCCGAAGACAGCGACAACTGGGGCGCCGCCGCCGGCATCAACTCCAACCTCGAAGACCTCTCCAAATGGGTCCTCCTCCAGCTCGGCCGCGGCGAATCGGGCGGCGTCAAGCTCTTCAGCCCCGCCCAGTCCCGCGAGATGTGGAACCCCGTCACCATCCTCGGCACCGGTCGCACCCCCGCCGGACCCCTCGCCGACGTCGCCCCCAACTTCGCCACCTATGCCCTCGGCTGGAACGTCTCCGATTACCGCGGCCGCAAAGTCGTCCACCACACCGGCGGCCTCGCCGGCATGGTCACCCGCATCACGCTCATTCCCTCCATGAACCTCGCCGTCGTCGTCCTCACCAATCAGGAGGCCGGCAGCGCCTTCAACGCCATCACCTATACCGTCCTGGATCACTACATGGGCGCCGCCGGAACGGATTGGGTCCAGGTCCTCGCCGACGCCCAGAAGAAGCGTGAAGCCGAGGCCAACGCCGCCGTCGCCAAGGCCGCCTCCACCCGCAACGCCGAATCCAAACCCTCCCTCCCCCTCGCCTCCTACGCCGGCCGCTACCGCGACCCCTGGTACGGCGACGTCCTCCTCGAAGAGCAGAATGGCAAGCTCCGCATCCGCTTCTCCCACTCCGCCGAACTCACCGGCACCCTGGAACATTTTCAGTACGATACGTTTGTGGCCCGCTGGGACAAGCGCTCCCTCCTCGCCGACGCCTACGTCACCTTCACCCTCCAGCCCGACGGCTCCATCGGCGAGGTCAAAATGAAGGCCGTCTCCGCCCTCACCGACTTCAGCTTCGACTTCCACGACCTCCTCCTGAAGCCAGTGGCCAAGGACGCGAAGCCCTACTGAGCGGCCATGCCGTCAGGCATCTCAAGAAACGACGCGAAGCCCTACTGATTCGACCGCCGCAGCGGCACCGCCACCAGCACCCAGCCCAGCACCGCGAACGCGCCCAACGCCGTCCATCCGCCCAGCGCCGGGAACCAGCCAAACTGGTCCGCCCCGGTGAGCACGTGCGTGATCGACGACACGCCCGACAGGAACAGCACCGCCAGCAGGATGCCCACCACGGCCTCCCCGGCAATCAGCCCGGAGGCCAGCAGCGTCCCTGCCTCCTCCGCCCGCGCCCGCTCCGCTGCGCCGCGCTTGGCCAGGAACCGGCTCGCCACCCACTGGATCACGCCGCCCACGAAGATGGCCGACGTCGTGTCGAACGGTAGGTACATCCCCACCGCGATCAGCATCATCGCCCGTGCCCCGCTCAGCAGCAGCGCCACCCCGAACGCCGCCCCGATTCCCAGCAGACCCCAGGCCATGTCCCCGCCTACGATGCCCTTCGCCAGTTGCGCCATCAGACCCGCCTGCGGCGCCGGCAGCGCCCGCCCGCCGATGCCGCCCGTCGCCAGGTTCGCCTCGTGCAGCGCGATGATCGGCCCCAGCAGGAACGCCGCCAGCAGCACCACCGCCACGATCTCCACCACCTGCATCTTCCAGGGCGTCCCGCCCAGCAGGTGCCCGGCCTACAGAACCTGCATCAACTACCACGAGACCGACCCGGCCACCGCCACCACCGCCGCCACGCCAAGCACTGCCGCCACTCCCGCGCCGCCCGTGATCCCCATCACCTGCATCAGCAGCGCCGACAGGATCAGCGCCGAAAGCGTCAGCCCCGACAACGGCTGGTTCGAGCTTCCCACCAGCCCCACCAGATACCCGCCCACGGCACACAGCAGAAACCCGATCGCCCCCATCACCAGCGCCGTCCCCGCCGCCGCCATCACGCTGCCCGTGAACGCATAGTAGATCGCCGTCACCGGCACCACCAGCGCCGCCACCGCCAGCAGCACCCAGCGCGTCGGAATGTCCCGCTCCGTCCGCTCCAGCGACGTGCCATGCGCCGCCGACGATGCCTTCAGCGCACCCCTCAACGACTCCAGAATCGACTTCCGCATCGAGAACATCGTGTTCGCCGCCCCCACCAGCATCATGCCCACCGCGATCGGCCGCACCACGTTGTACCAGAGCGTGTACGCCGCCACCCCGTGATCCGCGCCGCCGATGCGCTTGCCAAAGTCCGGGTCGAAGAACAGCAGCAGCGGGATCAGCACCCACCATGCCAGAATGCCCCCCGCCACGTTGATCGACGCCAGCTTCGGCCCGATGATGTAGCCGATCCCCATCAGCGCCGGCGACAGTGCCGGTGTCGACCACGCGATCCCTCCGCCATGCTCCACGTTCCCGATCGGCGCCTTCGAGTAGTCGAAGTGGCGCACCACGCTCCGCGGGAACTCCAGGAAACCCTCGCTGAACTCGCGGAACACCTGCACGCCCTTCTCGCTCTTCAAAATCTGGATTAGCCCGCCCAGCGCCATCCCGCCAAACACCAGCCGCGGCGCGTCGCCCGCCTCCTGCCCGGCCTTCACAATCTCGTAGCTCGCCACGCTCTCCGGCCACGGCAGCTTCGCCTCCACGCACAGCGCCCGCCGCAGCAGGATGATGAAGAAGATCCCCGCCAGCCCGCCCGCCAGCAGGATCCCCGCGCCTTGCCAGTAGTGCCCGCGCAGGTCCGCCCACAGCTTCTTGCCATCGATCTCCACCAGCAGGAACGCCGGCAGCGTGAAGATCGCCCCCGCCACCAGCGCCTCCCCCACGCTCGCCGCCGTGCGCGTGATGTTCTGCTCCAGCAGCCCGCCCTTGAACGCCGGCAGCCGGAACAGCGCCATCGCAATCACCGCCGCCGGAATCGTCGCCGCCACCGTTTGCCCGGCCTTCATGCCCAGGTACGCGTTCGCCGCTCCGAACACAAACGCCAGAAAGAGGCCCAGCCCGACGCTCTTGATGGTGATCTCGCGCTCGCGCGCATCCTGTGGGGTCACATTGACGATGTTACTTCACCGCGCCTGCGCCCCAACCTCCGCTCGGCTACCCTGGAGTGAACTGCCATGACGGCCAAAAAAGCCAAACCCAAGGCCAAGGCGACTGTGTCGAAATCGCCCGCCTCCGGCTCCACTCTCCACGACCCCTCTCTCTACGTTAATCGCGAACTCAGCCTGCTCGAGTTCCAGGGCCGCGTTCTCGAAGAGGCGCAGGATCCCTCCAATCCCCTCCTCGAACGCGTCAAGTTCCTCTCCATCCTCGGCTCCAACCTCGACGAGTTCTTCATGGTGCGCGTCGCCGGCCTCAAGAATCAACTCGAGTCCGGCATCCTTGAGACCGGGCCCGACGGCATGAGCCCCGCCGAACAACTGGAAGCCATCCGCGCCCGCTACATCCGCCTCAATCGCGACGCGCACGCCTGCCGCCGCGCCATCTTCGATGAGCTCAAGAAGCTCGGCATCCAGATCCTCGAATACGGCGACATGACCGAGACCCAGCGCGAAACCGCCCGCCGCTACTTCGAAGAGACCATCTACCCCATCCTCACGCCGCTCGCCTTCGACCCAGGCCGCCCGTTCCCGCACATCTCCAACCTCAGCCTCAATCTCTCCATCCTCATTCGTCAGCCCGATGGAGAGGAGCACTTCGCCCGCGTCAAGGTGCCCGATTCGCTCCCGCAGCTCGTCCCGCTCCACAAGCCCGCCAATCGTCGCGGCGGACGCCCGCTCACCTTCGTCTGGATCGAACAGGTGATCCAGGCCAATCTCGGCGCGCTCTTCCCCGGCATGGGCATCGTCGAGTCGCATCCCTTCCACGTCACCCGCGACGCCGAAATGGCCATTCAGGAACTGGAAGCCGAAGACTTGCTCGAAACCGTCGAGGAAGGCGTCCGCCAGCGCCGCTTCGGTTCCGTCGTGCGGCTCAAAGTTCCGCGCCAGATGCCGGACAGGCTGCTCGAGATCCTCCAGACCAACCTCGAACTCGACGATTCCGACGTTTACCGCATCGAAGGCCCGCTCTCCCTGGTGCGCCTCCGCCACGTCGCCTCGCTCGACCGGCCCGAATTGAAAGACCCCGCCTTCACGCCCGCGCCGCTCAAAGGCCTCGCCGAAGACGAAGATATCTTCTCCCTCATTCGCAAAGGCGACATCCTCCTCCATCACCCCTTCGATAGCTTCGTGCCGGTGGTGGACTTCCTCAAGGCCGCCGCGCGCGATCCCAATGTCCTCGCCATCAAGATGACTCTCTATCGCGTAGGCCGCAACGCGCCGGTCGTCGAAGCGCTGCTCGACGCCAACGCCCGCGGCAAGCAGGTGGCCGTGCTCGTCGAACTCAAAGCCCGCTTCGACGAAGAGCCCAATATCGAATGGGCCAAGGCGCTGGAAAAAGAAGGCGTCCACGTCGTCTACGGCCTCGTCGGCATGAAGGTCCACTGCAAAGCCGCCATGGTGGTGCGGCGCGAAGGCGCCGTCATGCGCCGCTATGTCCACCTCTCCACCGGCAACTACAACGCCGTCACCGCCCACCTCTACACCGACCTCGGCTTCTTCACCACTGCCGAGGACTTCGGCGCCGATTGCGCCGACCTCTTCAACTACCTCACCGGCTACTCCGCCAAAACCGACTACCGCAAACTCCTCGTCGCCCCCATCAACCTGCGCAAACGCCTGGAAACCATGGTGGAGCGCGAGATCGCCCACGCCAAAGCCGGCAAGGAAGCGCGCATCATCTTCAAGATGAACGCCCTCGTCGATCCGCGCCTCATCCGCCTGCTCTATCAGGCGTCGCAGGCCGGCGTGCAGGTGGATCTGCTCTGCCGCGGCATCTGCTGCCTGCGGCCCGGTATTCCAGGCGTCAGCGACAGGATCCGCGTCACGAGCATCGTCGGCCGCTTCCTCGAACACAGCCGCATCTATTACTTCCGCAACCGCGGCGAAGAGGAGATCTACCTCGGCTCAGCCGACCTCATGCCCCGCAACATCAACCGCCGCGTCGAAACTCTCTTCCCCATCGAGCGGCCCGCCCTCGTCCGCCAGATCCGCGACAAGATTCTCTCCGTCTACCTGAACGACAACGTCAAAGCCCGCCGTATGAAAAGAGACGGCAACTACGAACGCGCCCCGCGAAAAGAAGGAGAGAAACCGATCACCGCCCAAGCGCATCTTCTGAAACATAGATGATGACCGGCCGCACCACCGTGCAATGTTTCACCCCCGCGCCACCGCACCCGCGCCACTCGGGGACTGCAAGGTCGGGGCGAAAGGGGTGGGGCAGATGATGACGACCGGCCGCACCACCGTGCGATGTTTCAACCCCGCGCCACCGCACCCGTGCCACTCGGGGACTGCGAGGTTGGGGCGACAGGGGTGGGGCCGATG
>JARKQJ010000029.1 GCA_029973955.1 Paludibaculum sp.
GCGGGCGATCTCTACGCGCTGGCCGTCCAGAACTCCGGCGTCATCAATACGCGCGACGTCGAGCTCGCCGGCCAGGGCTCCGGCGAAGTCTGGAACCGCGGACACATCGACGCCTCCTCATCCGACGCCACCGGCGGCAAAGTCCAGATCACCGGCGAATATGTCGGTCTCGCGGACAATTCCTCCATCAACGCCTCCGGCGCGACCGGCGGCGGCGAAGTCTTCATCGGCGGTGATTACCAAGGCTCCAATGCGGACGTCCGCAACGCCACCGCCACCTACGTCGCGCAAGGCGCGCAGATCAGCGCCGACGCCACCGCTTCCGGTTCCGGCGGCAGGGTCATCGTCTGGGCCGACGACACCACCCGTTTCCTTGGCAATATTTCCGCGCGCGGCATCGACTCCGGCGGCTTCGCCGAGGTCTCCGGCAAACAACACCTTCTCTACTCCGGCCTCGCCGACTTGCGCTCGTCCTCCGGTAAAATAGGCACACTCCTCCTCGACCCCGACAACATCATCATCAGCAACAGCCCATCGACCATCCCGACAGGAACCAACGTATTCACCGCTCCCGCCCCCGACGGCGACTTTGTTCTCAACGTCGAGGATCTCGTCACACAACTTTCCTCCTCCAACGTCACGGTCAGAACCGACACCGGCGACATCACCGTGGCTGACACCATCAGTTGGAGCGGCCAAAATCCGGCAACCCTCACGCTGGACTCCGGCCGTGACATTTTCGTTTCCGCCAACATTGACGCTCCCTATGACGCCGCGCTCGTCCTGAACGCGACGCGAAACATCACCCTTGATGCAGGCCACTCCATCACCGGAAACACAATCACATTTGTCGGCAACGGCGTCATCACCTTGGGCGGCGCAATCACGGCCAGCAGCGGCCCCCAGCCGGGCAACATCTCCATCACATCCGGCACGACCGTGATGACGGGCACCGCCACGCTCACCGCAAACAGGAGTATCACGCTCAACGGCGGCCTCGTCACCGGTTCCGACACCGTCCTCAACGCGCCCTACGGCGGCGACATCGTCATCAATGGACAAAACCGCGACGTCTCCATCGCCGGCGCAGGCTCGGCCACAAACATCTTCATCACCAACGCCGCCAACATTGCCATCACCGGCGACATTTCCAGCGGCTACGGCGGCAGCCAGACCTACTCCGCCGCCAGCAATATCGTCATCGATGGCTTGCTCTCACTCTCCTCCGGCACCGTCTCCCTCTCCACGACGACAGGCACCAGCACCTTCGCCAGCATGAGCAACATCAACGGCGGCCTCGCGCTCACCATCACCGGCGGCGCCTACTTCGAAGCTTGGGCCGGCGACAGCCTTTTCTCATTCGGCAACAACCTCGCCATCGATGGCCAGGGCCGCGACGTTACCATCGCCCGTGAAATCACTGGCGGCGGCATCAACGTCCAAAACGCGAACAACATCACCATCTCCAGCAACGTCCGCTCCGAGCAGACCCAAATCTACTCCGCCACCAACAACATCATCTTCTCCGGCACGCTCATTCAGGAGAATATCGGAGCCGGACTCTCCTTCACCACTGCAACCGGCACCACCATCATCGCCTCCACCGCCGGCATCGTATTTTCCTTCTACGATCCGACCACCGTCAGCATCACCGGCGCCGCGCGCATAGAAAGCGGAACCGGCTTTGCCAATTTCAATACCGGCACGCCCCTCACGGTCGATATCAACGGCGCCGGCCGCGACGTCTACATCGGCGCCGACCTCGAAATCTACTCCGGCACACTCGTCATCGCCAACGCTCGCGACCTCACCTTCGCCGGCAATATCACATCCAGTCGCGACATCAATTACACCGCCACCCGCAATCTCGCCATCTCCGCCACCGTCCAGACGATTAGCAGCGGCGATGGCATCACCCTCACCGCGGAAACCGGAACCGTCTCCCTCGCCTCCACTGCCGCCCTCGTCTCCCTCTCCGATATCAGCATCAACGGCGGCGCGCATATCGCCTCCGGAGCCAGCTTCGTCACGACGGACGGCATCAACATCAACGGCCAGGGCAATGACGTCGTTGCCGACGGCGCGCTGAGCCTGCCCGCGTTCTCCATAAGCGGAGCCCGTTACATCTCGCTTCAAGCCGTCACCACAGCAAACGACCAATCCTACAGCGTCCTTCCCGACGGAGCCGGAGCCATGCAGCTCAACGGCGCGCTCACCTCCCTCGGCGGCAGCATCACATTGAGGAGCAACAGCGACTACCCCGCGACCATTGCCACATTCTTCTCCACGTCGCCGTCGGGCATCGTCATTTCCGCCACCGCCGGAAACGTCACCATCGGCCATAACGACCTCCTCCTCGCCTACCACAACGGCAGCGCCGCCGCGGGCGCGATCACCATCACGGCGGGCGGCATCGCCAGCCTCGGCGACCTCTCCGCCTCCCGTTCGATAAGCGTATCCGCAAACCAAATACAGTTTCAAGGCCGCGTTTATCAGGCGCCGTCCATCACGTTCGCCACCGCCAGCCCGCTCAACTTCGGAGGCGCGGCCTCCCCGACCGCCCCCCTCATCGTAATCGCCACCGCCAGTAACGGCCTCACCATCTCCGCCACCACGAGCGGGACTTTTAACGCGCAGATCATTGCCGGCTCCCGCATGACGGGCAGCGCCATGAACGCGGATTATTTCCCCTCCACAGCCACGCCCGCTGGTGCGCCATTCCCCGCCGTTTACACGACAACGACATTTTGGGGCTCGGACGCGCCCCCTCCTCCCCTCACTCCTGAAGAGGAGAAGGTTGCAGAGAAAAAGCAAAGCATCATCGCCGACGCCACCAACTCCGCCAACCGCACCGATCAGGAAGCGCAGCAACGCCAGGAAACCCAGCGCGTCGCCGTCGATGCCGCCTTCCAGCAACTCGACGCCGGCACGACCATCAGCGGCGCGACCGCCGACCAGCTCCGCAAACTCGGCATCTTCCCGCGTCCGCTCAGCGGACGGGAACGCGAAGAACTCGGCGCCCGCTTCGGTACCATGCAACAAATCATCCCCGCCGAAATCCGCGTCCCGGAAAATTACCTCGTAGCCGACGGACGCCTCTCCGAGCAAAGTGCGCTCGACGCCATCGCCTTCTACAAACAGACTTTTGAAACCGACACCGGCTCGCGCATCCCCGAGCTTCAGGCCGCGATCCTGAAAACTTACCGCGAATTTCGCGCCGCCCATCCCGACGCGCCCGCATCGCAATACATCAGTTATATCGACTCCCACGCCTCCGGCGCGGAAGACGTTCGCGCGCTCCACGCCTTTTTTGAGAATATCCGCGCCCTCTTCTTCCGTATCGACCGCCTCGGGCTCACCTCCAACGAAGTCCTCGTATCCAAAAACGTGATACTGCGCCCCCTCCGCGTCCAGGGTGCTCCCGCCACCCTGCTCGCGCCGCTCATGCAAACGTCCGCGAACGCCGCTCCGCAAGTCACGGCTGCGGTTTTCTGATCGATGGTCCATCCGCCCACATTTCCCTCCTCAATCCTGCGCGCCGTCCTGAGCGCGCTGCTGGTGGTGCAGCCGGTGACGGGCCTGTGGGCCGACGCCCCCGTGGGCACCGTCGTCAACGGCCAGGCCAATTTCAACTACAACGGCGACACCACCACCATCACCGCCTCCGACCGCGCCATTATCGAGTATCTCAAGTTCAACGTCGCCAGGCACGAGACCGTCCAGTTCGACCTGCCCACTTCCACCTCGCGCGTCCTCAACCGCATCACCGGCGGAGATCCCTCCAGCATCCTCGGCCAGCTCCGCTCCAACGGCATCGTTTATTTCGTAAACCCCGCTGGCA
>JARKQJ010000067.1 GCA_029973955.1 Paludibaculum sp.
GGTAGATGGGCCGGCAGACGGCCTAGAACGGCGTGGCGCAGGCTCTCTGAGAGGATGCAGTGGATTCGCCAGAGCGAAATGGCCTCACGCTGAACGCAAAGTGTAGCCCCAGGGGGAAATAGCCAGGAAATGGGTGGTGAAGTCCTCGACCAGCAGAGCGGCAAGGAGTTTGGCATACAGCACCGTCCGCGCCAGGGCTGGGTCCTTGGCGGGCAGTTCGTCCAGATTGAGGATGCTCTTCATGCGCTTGAAGACGAGTTCGATTTGCCAGCGGAAGCGGTAGAAATCCATGATCTGAGTGGCGCTGTGGGTTTCCGGTAAAGTAGTGAGCACAAAAGCATAACCGGCTGCTTCGAGAGTGCGCGGATCGACGGCCCGACGACAGCGACGGCCGTTGCTGATGGCGCGCTGCCGGGCGTCTTCGGCTGCAGCTTCCGATTTTCGAACAGCCACGAGCCGGACGGGAAAGGCCGGGATATTCCGCTGTTTGTCGGGGGCGACAAGGACGGAGAAGCTGGTGGCTTGGGCCTCCGGCAGGGGCCGCAACAGTGACAGCAGGTCCAAACGAGACCCATCGGGATGGAGGAGTGGGACGTTGAGCCAGTTGATCCGCACGAGGAAATGACCACCAGAGGAGTAGATATGGAAGAGGCCGGCGCGGTGGGCGTAGCCGCAATCGGCGATGGCCACCTCGTTGGGTGCGAGTTGGAAGCGGGACAGGGACTCGGCGCCGGACCGATCGGTGAGTTCGATGTGGTCGATAGACATGCGGCCGAGATCGAAGCCGAGATGGATGCGCCAGTCGGCATTGGAGCTACCCGGTTGGCTGACCGCGGTGGCATCCAGGAGTCTGAGGCGGAGGGCGGCAGAAGGAGCGGGAGCACGCTCGGCTAACTTAGCAGCAAGCAATTCGCTGAACCAGACGTGGCACTTGCGGAGTCGTTTGAGCAGGGCGACATCGGAGAGGGAGGCGATGCCGCACGACTCAGCCCAGGCAGCGGTTTGACGCAAGGAGAAACCACAGAAGGCATAGGCCAGGGCGAGTCGCAATAGAGTGGAGGCACTATCAACAGAGCGCCTGCGCGACAAGGCACCGGAGGTATAGGCGCCAGCCTCGAGCGCCTCAAGGGGCGGCAGCAAGCTAAGGAGATAAGGCCACTGATACTCGAACACCTCTCGTGTATTCATACCTTAGGATAGTGCCGGAAAAATTGGCGGTCAACACAATTAAGTTAGCGCATATGCGGTCGCCCGGGGGGATTGGCGGCGCCACTCGCGGATCACTATTCCCGCTATTACCGAAACTTGCCTGGAGAAGCACAGCGCATGACTCATCTCACCACTCATCTCACCATCCAACTCACCTGCCGCGAGGTTCAAATCCTCGCCGACCTGGCCTCCGACCAGCTCTTCCGCCGCGAGTTCATCGACCCGAAGATGCCCGGCTCCCAAATCAACCGCGCCGATATCGCCCACGGCAAGGAACTCGTGGAGCGGCTCCGAGTGTTGCTCGATCCCCGCTCACAAACCACCCGGCCCACCGTCTCCCTGCGCCGCCGTTCCGCCTGATCTCCCCGGAAGATTCCCGACATGCCATTCGACCAACTGTTCCCGCAAGCATTCACAGCAGCGTCGGTGCGATTGCACGCACCGGCGCTGCCAGGGGTATACGGCATCTCCAATGCCCGCGCCTGGCTGCAAAT
The DNA here is from genome assembly GCA_029973955.1 of Paludibaculum sp. Lineage (GTDB taxonomy): Bacteria > Acidobacteriota > Terriglobia > Bryobacterales > Bryobacteraceae > Paludibaculum. The sequence goes on from JARKQJ010000067.1 coordinate 1,704, forward strand.
CGGTTCCGCCGGCAATCTCCAGCAGGAACTTCTGCGCCTTCTCGACGGGGGCGGCCCCGCCCTGATGAAACTCGCGCCCGCCGGCTTCTCCTTCGAGGTCTGCCAACCGCGCGACCTGGAGTCCCGCCGCGCGGCCCTGGAATCGGAGTACCTGCGCACTCTCCCCCGCCGCCAGGAGCGTCGATGACCTTCGTCCTTAACGGCTTCTCGCAGGACGGCGAATTTCGGGTCTTCTCCTTTCAAGGCATCGCCGCCGATCATGCCCGCACCACTTTCCGCGTCCGCATCCATCTCGCCCTCTCCCGTCAATACGGCATCCGAATCCAGGACCTCCCGATCCTCTGCAAAGCGCTCCTGGAACGCAGCGGAGAGCCGCCCTCCAGCCGCAACACCACCTTCACTGAACGCCTAATGAGCGAATACGCTGCCCGTGCCGCCGCCCGCTCCTCGGCCTCGCAGGCCGCAGCGCATCGAAAATCCTCCGCCGTAAAGCTCGGTGCCGCCTGGCGCACCCCCCACGATCAGCAATGATGCAGAACTTTCACGGAACTGTCGCCCGCATATGCCTATAGAACAGGTCTCCTCCGACTCCCAGTCCATCTCCAGAGAGCAGTGGCGCGCCTGGAACCGCCTCGCCCGGCGCCGCGCCGAGTCGAGTGACCGGCTTCACAAACGGCGCGCCGGCATCACCGCCGCCTGGGTCGCCTTCAGCCTCATCACCTGCTACCTCGCCACCCGCTGACCGCCAGTGCGCATGCATGGTTCCGGTTTCCACGGCCGCGCCCCTCAGCGCGTTCCCCCGTACTTCAGCACCCGGAAGATGTTCGAGTAGTCGTCCGTCCACGTCTTCAGCCACGGCGCCGCCTCCAACGGCTTCCCTTTCTTGTACGCCTCGGCTTTGAACACTGCCGGGTTCGACGTCACCAGCACCCACGACGTCCCGAAACACTTCCCGTCTTCGTCGTCATCTGATTCCACAAACAGCGCCGCCTTCCCCAACGCATTCGCCCCGCGTTCCAATACCGGAGCCAGGTCGATAAACCGGTTCGAAATGTGCACCGCCAGCACCCCGTTCGGCTTCAAATGGCGGAAATACTGCTGCAGCGCCTCTTTCGTCAACAGGTGCACCGGGATCGAATCGCTCGAAAACGCGTCCACCACCAGCGTGTCGTAGTTCTCCACCGGCTCCCGCTCCAGCGACAGCCGCGCATCCCCCAGCACCACGTCAATCGCCCCCTCCGCGTTCTTCAGATACCAGAAGTGGTTCTTCGCCACATCCTCCACCGCCGGGTTGATCTCGTAGAACCGGTAGAGGTCCCCCATCCGCGAATACCCCGCCAGCGTCCCCGTCCCCAGTCCGATCACCCCCACCCTCTGCAGGTCGGCGATGTTCCGGTTCTGCATCACCAGCCCCACGCCCGTGTCCGCGCAATAGTAGGTCGCCACCTCGCGCCGCCGCGCCGGATGCGTATACTCCTCGCCGTGGTTGATCGCCCCATGCACCAGTGACCGGTATCCGTCCCAGTCATAGAGCCCGTTGTACTGGTTCACCCGCAACTCGCCGTAGAAGTTCCGCGTCACCACCACGCTCGTCTTCACCATATCGCGCATCTCTCTGCCGACCAGCCCGATCAAGCCCGCCACCACCGTGTACACCAGAATCGCCGGCCACCCCAGCAACTCCTTCCGGAACGGCCACTCCCTCTCCTGGAAAACCACCACGGCCGCCAACAGTCCGCACGCCGCGATCGAAATCGGCAGTTCGTAGTAGGCGTTGAACAGTGTCGGCGCCAACAGCGCGACAAACACGCCCCCCACCGCTCCACCCACCGACACCATCAGAAAGAACCCCGTCAGAAACTTCGGATGCGGCTTCCGCAGCGACAGCTCCCCATGGCACACCATGCACACGATGAAGAACGCCAGCGAGTAAACCGCAATGCACAGCCGCAGGTCCGGACGCTCCGACGGGCCTTGGCTCGACAGCCACCCCAGCATCCCCAACGCCACCGGCAGCGCAATCAGGAACCACTTCCGCTGATACCAACCCTCCGCGTCAAAACACAGAATGAACGACAACAGATACAGCGTCAGCGGCAGAATCCACAAGAACGGAATCGGCGCCAGATCCATGCTCATGTGCGTCGTCAGCGACAGCAGCAGCATCGACGGACCCGCCGCCAGCGCGATCCAGAATAGATAACTCCCCCGCGATGGGTGCTCCGGCGCAACCCCTTCTTCCTGAACCCCCTCCTCCACCGTCACCGCGCCCCGGTAGCTCTTCCAACCCGTGTAGATGCAGATCAGCGCGAACAACCCAAACAGCCCGCTCCACGTCAGCGCCTGCACCCGCAGCGTCAGGAATGGCTCCACCAGCGGCGGATAGCTCAGCAGCGCCACCATCGATCCCAGATTCGACAATGCGAACAGCCGGTACGGCACCTTCCCTGGATGCGCCTGGACATACCACGCCTGCACCAGCGGACCCGTCGTCGAAAGCATGAAATACGGCAACCCGATCGTCGCCGCCAGCAGCCCCAGAATCCGCAGAATCGGAGCATCCGGCGTCAACGGCTTCCACGCCGCATTCGGCACCACCGGTAGCAGCAGCAGACACGCCGCCAGCAACCCCGCATGCAGCATCCATTGCTGCTTCGGCTTCAACCGCTTCACGATTCCATGCGAATACCCATATCCCGCCAGCAGCGCTGTCTGAAAAAACAGCAGGCACGTCGCCCACACCGCCGCCGTCCCCCCAAACCACGGCAGGATCATCTTCGCGATCATCGGCTGGACCTGAAACAGGAGGAATGCGCTCAGAAAAATGGTGATAGCGTAAATCAACATGGCAAATAGCCGATTCTACGCCATTCCGAACCAAACTCCAGGAGTTCTCCGCCCGATGCTCTCCCGCCGCACCGCCGCCCAGGCCGCCGCCATCTCCGCTCTCTCCTACTCGCGCATCCTCGGCGCCAATGACCGCATCGGCCTCGGCGTCATCGGCACAGGCGGCCGCGGCATCTCCGTCATGACCAAGTTCCAGCTCTTCGCCGATTGCGAAGTCCGCGCCCTCTGCGACGTCTATCCCAAACGCATCGACGACGCCCAGGCCAAAGCCCCCAATACCAAATCCTTCGGCGACCACCGTAAGCTCCTCGAACTCAAGGAAGTCGACGCCGTCCTCGTCGGCACCCCCGACCACTGGCACTGCGATATCTCCATCGACGCCATGTCCGCCGGCAAGGATGTCTACACCGAAAAACCGCTCTGCCGCACCCGCGACGAAGCCCCCCGCATGGTCAAGGCCGCCCGCATCAACGACCGTATCTGCCAGGTCGGCGTCCAGCAGCGCTCCGGCCCCATCTATCTCGAACCTCTCGAGAAGTTCGTTCGCTCCGGCGCCATCGGCAAGATCTGCCACATCGACGCCATCTGGCACGGCGGCGTCCCGCCCGCCCGCGAAACCACGCCTCGCCGCGAAGTCATCGCCGAGAAACCCGCCAACCTCGACTGGGTCCGCTTCCTCGGCCCCGTCAAATACCGCGACTGGGCTCCCGCCCAATACTTCAACTTCCGCGCCTTCCTCGACTTCAACGGCGGCAAGATGACCGACTTCGGACACCACTGGCTCGACACCGTCCACATGTTCATGGGCGAGCGCGCCCCCCGCACCGTCGACTTCGCCGGCGGCATCTTCTACCGCTACTCAGACGGCCGCACCGCCCCCGACACCTGCAATGCCCTCTTCCAATACGACGGCTTCACCGTCCTGTTCCAATCCAACGCCTACTCCACCCCCACCGAATACGGCATCACCTTTTACGGTGACCAGGGCTCCCTCTTCGTCAACCGCAACAAATACCGATTCACCCCCGCCGAGAAAGCCGCGCCCCCCGAAGAACGCACCATCCCCGGCGACATCACCAAGGATCACGTCCGCAACTTCCTCGACTGCTGCAAGTCCCGCCGCCTCCCCAACGGCGACGTCGCCCTCGCCGCCATCTCCGTCCTTCCACCGCTCCTGGCCATCCAAAGCTACCAGGAGAAACGCCAAATCCACTTCGACCCCGACCGCCTCGAAGTCCTCCCCCTCTAATCCCGAGGCCAAGCCCGTTTCCCCCGAGGTGCCAGCCTCGGGGCCACACGTCCAAGCCCGTTCCCCCGAGTCCCCCTCCCCACCCGGGGACTGCCACCTGTGTCCCTCCGTGGACACAGCGTGGCTGTCCCCCACAGGCGTCCTCCCCACCCCTGAGCCCCCCTCACCTCCGCGCGCGGAACGTATACTCCCCGCTCCCCACCTCGCTCACCGCTTTCGCCGGCTTCCCGCTTTCCGTCACACTCCCCGCATCCGAAGTAGGCACATACACCGTGGCCCGGCTATTCGGCGGCACCGAAACCCGCAGCGTCACCGTCCCACCCGCCACCTCCCAACCCACTCGAATCGGCCCCCGAATCGACTCATAACTCCCCGAAGCCGAACTCAGTCCGCCTCCCACCACCGGCCTCACCTCAAAGTGCGCCCACCCAGGCGCCGCCTCATCCGGATTCAGCCCCACAATCGTCCGCCACATCCACTCGCCCACCGCTCCGAACGCCCAGTGGTTCAACGAATTCATCCCCGGATTCTGGAATCCACGCCCCTTGATGTACCCGTCCCACCGCTCCCAAATCGTAGTGGCCCCGTTCTGAATCATGAACCCCCACGAAGGAAACTCCTTCAAAGTCGCCAGGTGGTAAGCCGTCTCCGACTGCCCCTCCCGCGTCAACTCCATCATCAGCCGGCTCGTCGCATGGATCCCCGTCGAAAGGTGCCCGTGATACTTCTGAATCCCCGCCAGCAGGTGCCGCACCGCCGCCGGCCGCTGCTCCGCCGGCAGCAGATTGAAATGCAGCGCCAGCGCGTACGAAGCCTGCGTGTCACCCTCAATCCGCCCATCGGCCTTCACAAACTCCTTGTTGAACGCCGTCTTGATGCGCCCAAACAGCGCGCTGTACTTCGCGGCTTCTTCCTTCTTCCCCAACACGGTGGCCATTCGCGAAAGCAGATCCGTTGAATGCGCCCAGAACGCCGTGGCGAAGATCGGCTTCGGAATCGCCGCCCCGGAGGTCGGCCATCCATCCAGAATCACGAAGTCCCCATTCACCCAATCGTTGTAGTCCGCCGCCCGCGCCTTTAGCCACAGCCCGTTCGGATTGTTCTGCTCGATGAAATCCACCCATCGTTTCGCCGCCTCGAAGTGCTCGGCCAGCAGCCGCTTGTCGCCATAGTTCTGCCACACGCGCCATGGCACAATCACGCCTGCATCGCCCCACCCCGGTGCGCCCACCTGCTTCGGCGGTGTGTCCCGGATCCCCGGGTTCGGCGCATAGTCCGGAAATTGCCCCGTTGGCACCTGGTCGTCCCGCACGTCCTGTAGCCACTTCGTGAAGAACGCCGCCATGTCCATGTTGAAGATCATGGTCTGCGAAAACGTCTGCGCATCGCCCATCCAGCCCAGCCGCTCATCGCGCTGAGGGCAGTCCGTCGGCACCGAGTAGAGATTCCCACGCTGCGACCACTGGATATTCGACATTAACTGGTTCAGCATCGCGTCCGACGTCTTGAACTGCCCTGCCGCCGGAGCCGCCGAATGGATCACCCGCCCCAGCACCGCCGGCTTCTCTGCCGCGCCGCTCACCTCCACATACCGGAACCCGTGATACGTGAACAGCGGCTCAAAGCTCTCTTCGCCTTTCCCCGCGAACGTGTATTGGTCCGTCTGCCGCGCCCCGCGCAGGTTGATCGTGTACAACGATCCGTCTTCCGACAGCGCCTCCCCAAACCGCATCTTCATCGTCGCGCCCGCCGCCCCCTTCGCCGTCACCCGGCACCACCCCACCATGTTCTGCCCCATGTCGAAGATGTACACCCCTGGCCGCGGCTCCGTCACCGCCACCGGCTTCAACTCCATTCGCGGCCGGATCGGATCATTCGGCTGCGCCGAAATCACCGCCTCGCCCAGCTTCGCCTCCGCCGGCGCCGCCTGCCACCCTGCATCCGAATACCCAGCCCGGTCCCAGCCCGGCATCTCCTTCCGCGCGTCGTACCACTCCCCATCCAACATGTCCGACGACACAATCGCCGCCGCATTCCTTTTCCACGATCCATCCGTCACCACCGCCACCGTCTTCCCGTCCGCCAACTCCACTTCCAACCGCACCAGCAACTGCGGCTGCGTCCCGTACATGTGCCGCCGGTACAGCCCCACGCGCCCCGAATACCAGCCGGCCCCCACCAGCGCACCCACCACGTTCTCCCCCGCCGCCATCAGATTCGTCACGTCGTAGCTCTGGTACTGCACCCGCCGCGCATAGTCCGTGAACTCCGGAGCCAGCACCCGGTCGTCCACCGCCTTGCCATTGATCCTCAACTGGTACACCCCACGCGCCGTCGCATAGGCCACCGCCCGCTTCACTTTGCCCTCGATCCGAAAGCTCTTCCGGAACGCGGTAACCGGCTGCACCGGCGGCGCACCGGCTGAAAACGCCGTCCGTCCATCCGTCAGGTACATCCGCGAACATCCGCCGTTCTCGAGATTGTCGAACGGGATCACGTTCGCCTTCGCCGCCACGTTCACGCCTCCTGACAACACCTCCATCTCCGCCAGGGAAAGCGCATGCGCCACCTCGCGGAAGTTCGGCGTCTCAAAGCGCACCACCCTCACATACCGCGCGGCCACCGGAGCGAACCGGATCTCCACCGGCGTATCCGGCGGCGGCACCGCCTGATCTTCCTTCGACCGGTCCACCACCGCGCGCGCATCGCTGAACTTGGCATCCGATGCCACCTCGATCGTGTACCGCCGCGGGAACAGGAACGACGGGCCGCCCTCCTCCGCCCGCGCCGGCCACAACCGCACCGCCTCCACCATCTTCACCGCCCCCAAATCCACCCCCACCCACTTCTCCAGCGCCGCCTGGTCCGACATCCGCGAGCAGTACCCCGAATGCGCCGAAAATCGCGCCTTCGCATCGGCATCCGGCGGCACCACCGCCGACGGATCGTAGATCCACTGTGCCCCCCACCGCGCCCGGCCCATCAACCCCATCGACCACCGCCCCACCTCGCTCCACCCCGACGCCCGCCCCTTCTCATCCCAAACCTGGACCTTCCACGAGTACGCCCGCCCCGCCTCCAACGCCTTCCCCCCATACTCCACCTGCGCCTGGGCATTCGATCTGATCTTCCCGCTGTCCCATACCGTCACCCCGCCCGTCTCCACCAAAATCCGGTATGCGCTCTGCACCTGGTTCCGCGCCCCCACCGGCTTCGATTCCAGCACCCAACTCAGCCGCGGCCGCGCGGCTTCTATCCCAACCGGGTCCTTCAGGTACTCACACCGCAACTGCACCGGCACCAAAGCCCCGAACCCCGGCAACGCAAATCCAAGAGAGATGAGAAAGATCTGGCGCAACATCGCCCCCAGCTTACCCCACCCAACCACCGAGTGGGGCCAGCCGGCCACGTCTGCTCCAGGATTGTTCCGACCAGGCGTCCGCCCCAGTACTCCCCCGGAACGGTCGGCTGCCCCCCCTCATGGACACCCCTTGACCGCCCCCTCCCCCCTACTAGCTGAAATCCGCCCCCCACTTCGCTATCATCGTGGATAGGTTCGTTAGAAGGAGTTCTCTGGATGGGTCCGCTAGGCTGGCAAGAAACTCTTGTCATATTTGTGTTGGCATTGCTGCTGTTCGGGCCCAAGAAGCTCCCTGAGGTCGGCAAACAGATTGCTAAAGCCATAGGTGAGTTTCGCCGGGCGTCCAGCGAATTGAAGGATACCTGGCATCGGGAAATGGCCAACCTCGAAAGGGAAACCTCCGACATCAAGAAGGAGGCCGATTCCATTTCGCAGGTGACCAGCGAATACAGCAGCAGTAGCTACAACTACGACTCTTCGTACGACTACGGGGCTTACGAATACCCCGACTCTTACGACTCGTCAACCACGTCCACGGATTCGTCCACCGTAAGCGCTTCCGCAACTCAGGGCGCCGACAGCACCGGTGAGGCCGTTCATGCGGCCGATGCGGCTCCAGTCCTCGCTGCCGCCGAAGGCACCGTCCCCACGGGCGATGCCCACGCCAGCCCGGACTCTCCGCCGCCATCCTCGCCCGAAAAGCCCGCGGCGGCCTAGCCCCGCTCCACCGGATCTGAGCCAGGAAGCAGTAGTAACGCCCCAATGCCGGACAATATCGACCCGCAAGACCCGCGCCCGGATCTTAGCCCGGAGCACGACGGCCGCATGACGCCCGAAAGCTCCGGCGATCCGTTCGCCAAGGAGGACCATCAGGCCCAGGACACCATGCCTGAGTCTGGCGAATCTTCCCTCCCTGCCAAGGTCGATCCCCCGGCCCAGCCGCCCGCGAACCCGCCCGCGGCTGAACCTGCAAAAGACGATAGCGACGATGACGAGGAAGGCATGCTCCGCATGTCCTTCCTCGAACATCTCGAAGAACTCCGCCTCCGCATCATCCGCGCCCTCTCCGGCCTCGGCATCGCCTTCGTTGCCTGCATCTTCTTCACCAACGAACTCTGGAACGCCGTCCGCCAACCCGCCGTCTCCGCCCTCACCGCCCTCGGCTACCCCCCGGATCTCGCCCAACTCACCCCCACCGAAGCCTTCACCATCATCTGGGTCAAGCTCCCGATCCTCGCCGGCCTCTTCCTCTCTTCGCCCTGGATCCTCTACCAGGTCTGGGCCTTCATCTCCCCCGGCCTCTACAAGCGTGAGCGCCGTCTCGCCGTCCCCTTCATCTTCTCCACCGCCGGCCTTTTCATCCTGGGCGGCGCGTTCGCCTACTTCGTCGCCTTCCGCTTCGGCCTCACCTTCCTCCTCGGCATCGGCAGCACCATGGGCGTCCGCCCGTATATCTCGCTCACCGAGTACTTCGACCTCTTCGTTAACGTCATCCTCGGAGTCGCCCTCGTCTTCGAGCTGCCTATCCTCATCTTCTTTCTAACCCTCCTGCGCATCGCCTCTCCGCGCTTCCTCCTCGCCCACTCGCGCTACGCCATCCTCCTGATCGTCATCGCCGCGGCCATCATCACCCCCACTCCGGACGTGATGAATCTCACTATCTTCGCCGCCCCGATGATTGTCCTCTACTTCGTCGGCGTCTTCGCCAGCTACCTTCTCGTCCTCTCCCGCGAGGGCCGCAAGTTCCCCTGGGCCAAGGTCGCCCTCTTCCTGATCGCCATCACCGCGATTCTCGGCGCTGCCTTCTGGTTCGCCATGGTCAAGTTCGGTCTCCACTGGATCTGGAAGTGGCCCTTCCTGATCAAGTAGACTGAATCGGTTAGCAGTCTCTGCAATGTCAGATCCTGAGTCAGACCACTTACCTATCCTCCCGCCGGTCTCCGGCACCGAGGACACTCTCGCCCAACGCGCTTACCGCCTGGTCCGGGAACGTGTCTTGAAAGGAATCTACCCGCCGGGCGCAGCCCTCTCGCGCCGCCGCCTCGCTGACGAGTTCGGCATGAGCCTCCTGCCCGTCGCCGAAGCCCTCCAGCGGCTCGTCAACGACGGACTGCTCGAAAGCCGCCCCCGCGTCGGCACCCGCGTCCGCATGCTCCGCCGCGAGGAGATCCGCGATCGCTACACCCTCCGCGAAGCCCTCGAAAGCCAATCTGCCCGCCTCTTCGCCGAGCGCGCCAGAGCCCGCGACAAAGCCGAAATCCTTCGCCTCGCCCAAAAGCTCGACGGCCTCTACGCCGCCTGGGAAGGCAAGGACTCAGACGCCGACTACCGCTTCTCCGTCCGCCAGTTCCACGTCAATTTCCACCTTCGCATCGCCGAGATCGCCGGCAGCCCCCTGCTCCGCTTCTCCATCGAGCGCGAGCAGGACCTCCTCTTTTCCTGGCTCTCCGACACTGCCGCCCAGATCCACCCCCTCCCCCCGCACTACCACTCCGAACTCGCCGAATCTCTCTGCTCCGGAGACACCCTCCGCGCCGACGAAGCCATCCGCCACCACATCCGCTACGCCCTGGAAGAGCTCCTCAAGTTCGCCGAAGAGCCCAACGGCTCCCGCTGGCGCATGGCCCCCCGCCGCCCCGAATAGCCCTCCTCGGCTCCCCATATCCCCCGAGACGAAGTCTC
>JARKQJ010000090.1 GCA_029973955.1 Paludibaculum sp.
CATCTACGCCGGCGATCAGGTGCTGGCCCGCGACGTCAAGGTGCCCGAGCGCATGAGCGACTTCTTCACCTACGACATCCCCAAGGAAGCCATCAGGAACGGCGAACTAATCATCCGCTTCGAGCGCGCGCCCAATGTCGCGCACGGCCCTCGCACCGAGCGCGAGATGTGGCGCAACAGCGGCGGCTGGGGCACCATCGTGGCCGAAGCCTGGCTTATGAAGGGCGCCGCGAAGCGGTAGCTCAGGGCGCCAGCAGGCTCTCAAACGCCGGCGAGAGCGTTGTCTTCAGTTCTTCCCCCGAGCGCTCGCTGATCGCCGCGGCAACCGAGTGCCGCGTGGCGAACTCCAACCCGGCCCTTGGCCCCAATACGAAGATGGCCGTTGAGAACGCATCGGCCAGATGGCAGTGCTGGTGGATGACGGTGACCGACGCAATCGCATGCCGCACCGGCGCGCCGGTGGCGGGATCGATGGTGTGTGAGAAGCGCTGCCCGTCCAGCATGGAGAAATGCCGGTAGTCGCCCGAAGTGGCCACTGCCAGTCCTGAGAGCGCCATGCGGATCTGACGCTGCGGCGTCTGCCCCGGCGGCGTCTCCAGATCGATCCACCACGGCTGCGCATCCGGCTTGAGCCCTTCGCCGCGGAACTCGCCGCCGATCTCCACCAGAAACGAAGCCGCGCCCAACTCCGACAGAAAGCGCGCCAGATGATCCGCGCCGTAGCCCTTTGCGATGGCTGACAAGTCCAGGTGCACTCCGCCCGGCTGGCGGGCGCAGCCACGCTCCCGGTCGATCTCGATCTGCCCCACGCTCCCCGCCAACGGCGCGTGCGGCGGCGCCGTGCGCGGAGTGGCCTGCGAAGGCCCAAAGCCCCACGCGTCCACCACCGGCGCCACCGCCGGATCGAAGGCGCCGCCCGACAACCGGCACACCTCCACGGCCGCCTCCAGCACGTCCAGGAACTCGCGCGAAAGACACACCCACTCCCCGGCCGCCGCGCGTGAAAAGCGGCTCAGCTCGGAGTCACCGCGCCAGTGGCTCATCTGCAGGACGAGGCGTTCCAACTCGCCCTCGATCCCGGCCTGGATCGACGGATCGGACCTGCCCTCCAATCCGAACAGGTCCACCTGCCATGTCGTGCCCATCGTCTGGCCGTGGAACCGCCGCCGCGCGGCATCCGGGGCCGGGCGCGGCGGCGGCCCCGCGGGCCAGTGTATGGCGAAAGCGATCTCCGTCATCTACTGCGGAAGCACTTCCAAAGTGGCCGTGTAGCTGGCACGATCGCCGGCCGGCGGACGCGGGCCGCCGGGGCCGCCCGGCCCGCGCCCCGGCGCCCCGCTGGTCGCATTCAGCCAGTACATGCCGGCCGCCGGGAACTTCACCGTGAACTTGCCCTCCGCGTCCGTCGTCAGCTTGATCTCCTGAAGCTGATCGCGATACCGGATGCCGCCCGGAATCACGGTCACGGCCAGTCCGGTCGCGGGCTTGCCGTGCAGCAGGAGTTGGAACGATGCCGGCTCTCCGGCCACCAGGTCGTTCGGATGCGTGATGGGCGCCAGTTCCAGCCCCGCGCCCGACGGCTTCAACGCCTCCGTGGTCGGCTTGCCGGAAGTGACGAACAATTCCACGCGGCTGTTCATGCGCGACGTCTGCAGGCCCTCGGCGTTGGCCGGAACTGACTTCGCCATCTCCGCCGCCGGCCCGCGCCAGTTTTTCGCCTCGCCGTTCTCCTTCCACGTCGCAAACGCCGTGTCGTTCACCAGCGCCACGCGGTAGGTGCCCGGCTGCGTCAGGTGCACGTCGAAGGTGGAACGGTACTTGCCCGTCGAGGCGTTCTCCGGCTGCACCGCGCTGCGGTCCGGCGCGGTGATCGTCAGATTGTTCAGCCGCAGCGGCACATGGTCGAAGTAGAACAGCTCGTTCGACACGGCCGCGTCCACGGTCACCCAGCCGTCTTTGACGGAGAGCACCGTGGCCGATGGCAGCATCCATTGGCGGTGGGCCAGAGCCTCAGTGGCCAGCATAGCCAGCGCGGCGGAAGAGAGGAGGAGTTGTTTCCGGGTCATGAGAGTTCCTTGTGTTTCAGCGTTTGGCGGTGACCTGCACCTGGCCCAGTTCATGCTGGCCCGTCGCCTTGGCGGTGGCGCCGGCCGGCCATTCGAACGGGATGCGCACCACTTCGCGGCCGCCCACTTCGCGCGCCGCCTCCACCACGAGTTGATAGGAGCCCGGAGGCAGCGCGGAGAGCGCCTTCGACGCGCCCCGGAACGTCACCGGATGCACGCCCGGCGGACGCGTGGCGCCGGAGACGCCGTCCACGGGCATCGTCAGATCGCGGCCGATCTTGCGCCACCACTGGCGCAGGTCTTTCAACCACGTGGTGCCCTTGTCCGACTTGGAGGTCTGCTGGTCATACCAGACCGCCAGGTTGGCGGCTACGCTCTGGTCCGGCTTCTCCACCCACAGTGCGACGTACGGACGGTGGTACTCGGCGACGTTCAGCCGTGGAATCTCCACTGACACTTCGAGGTCAGCGGCCGTGAGCCCTTGTACGCCGAGCAGGCCCGTGAGTGCGGCTGGCAGCAGTTTGCGCATGAGTGTGGTTCCTTACTGGTGAACGAAAAATGCGATCAGGAGAACAGGCAGCAGGAGGCCGAACGCCACCAGCGGCCACGTGGACGGACGTTTGGCGGCATGCACCTGCAGCAGAATGAAACCGGAGATGGTGAAGACGAGGCACGCCGCTGCCAGAACGTCGATGAATAGCGACCACGCCTGCCCCGTGTGGCGGCCCTTGTGCAGATCGTTGATGTAGGAGATCCAGCCGCGCCGCGTCACCTCATAGACCACGACGCCGTTCTCGCGGTCGATCGTTGCCCACGCATCGCCGCCCGGCCTCGGCAGCGAGAGGTAGACCTCGACGTCCGTCCACTCCGGCTCAGCCGGCGCAGTCACGCCCAGCGTGTCTTTCAGCCAGAGCGCCACGCCGCCCGGCAGCGCACGCTTGCCGCTGGCAGGACCAGCCGCAAGCGTACGCAGCAACGGAGCGGGTAACGCCGTCTGTGTTCGGCGCACCTCCTGCTTCGCTGAAATCGAGGATGCGTGATTCAGCGTGATGCCGGTAACCGTGAACAGCAGCATTCCGGCCAGGCAGACGCCGGAACTCACCCAATGCCATACGATCACCTGGCGCAGGATGCGCGAACGCCAGGTGGCCGGCTTCGAAGCGGCCGCCGCGGAAACGCGTGGCGTGGCTAGCGTGGCGCCCATCCGCCTACATCTCCGCCCACATGCGGATCAGGTTGTGATAGACGCCGGTCAACGACACCACCGCCGGATGCCGCGGCGATTCGGCCGTCAGCCGCTGCACCGCCATGTCCAGTTCCAACAGCAGCGAGCGATGCTGGTCTCCGCGGATCATCGATTGGATCCAGAAGAACGAACTGACGCGCGCCCCGCGCCGCACGGGCTCCACGCGGTGCAGGCTCGTCGCCGGGTACAGCACCATGTGGCCCGCCGGCAACTTCACTGAGTGCGTGCCGTACGTGTCTTCGATGATCAGCTCGCCGCCTTCGTATTCCGCCGGGTTCGTGAGAAAGAGCGTGGCCGAGAGGTCCGTGCGGATGCGCGGCCCGCCGGGGATGCCACGGATGGCGTTGTCCACATGCGTGCCGAAAGACTGCCCGCCGTGATAGCGGTTGAACAGCGGCGGGAATACCTTCAGCGGCAGCGCCGCGGACATGAACAGCGGATGGCGCTCCAGCGCGGCCACGATGCGGTCGCCCAACTGCACCGCCAATGGATGGTCCGTGGGCAATTGCTGGTTGTCCTTGGCCAGCGCCGATTGGTAGCCGGCCGTCGTACGGCCGTCCACCCACTCTGCCGCCTCCAGCGCGGCCCGGTACTGCGCCGCCTCTTCGGGCGAAACTACATCTTCAATTTGAATGAGCATGGTTAGAAACGGAAATTCGTCGTGAACATGGCGAAACGCGCAGGCCCGGGCACCAGGTGGCCGCCGCCCAGCCGCTCAAAGTAGTAGGCGTTGTTGAAATTCGAGACGTTGAAGCGCAGGTCCAGGTGGCGGTTCACCGTGTACGACGCCATCGCATCCAGCGTCGTGTAGGCGTCAACGCGTCGCGTGTTCGTGTTGTTGCCGAAGCGCCTTCCCATGAAGCGCGGTCCCAGCCCCAGAGTGAAGCGGCGCGCCGAGTAGGTCACCCAGATGCTGGCCGAATTGCGCGGCGTGTTCTGGAAGTAGCGGCCCACCTCGGCCGGTGTGTTCGAGCTGCGGATGCGCGCATCAATTAACGTGTAGGAGCCCAACACGCGCAGCGACCGCGTGATCGAGCCGGTGGCCGAAAGTTCGAGGCCTTGCGAGATCTGCCGCCCGGCCAGCACCTGCGGTGGATCCGTGGGCAGCAGCCCCGGCGTGCGCGCATTGTCTTTCCTCACCTGGAACAGCGCCCCGGAAAGCAGCAAACGCCGCTGCGCCACCTCCCACTTCGTACCGGCCTCCGCCGTGTATGTCTTTTCCGGCGGGATGTTCGTATTTGATGTCGAGTACGAGAGCCCTTCCAGCGACGGACTCACCGAGTTCCCCGCCGAGGCATAGATACTCGCGCTCTCCACCGGCTTGTAGATGAGCGCCGCGCGCAGGCTGGGATAGTTCACCGTCTGCGCCACCGGCACGCCTGTGGCGTTGACGCCGTCCACCGCGAAGCGCTCCCAGCGCAGTCCGCCCACCGCTTCCCAGTGCCGGCCGAACTTCAGCGTGTCGAACGCCCACACCGATTGCGTGTTGCCCGTCATGTTGCCGATGATCGGGCTCGTTACAACCGTGCCCTCATAGTGGTCGTCCGGGTTCGGGTTCAACAGTGTCGTGGAGGCGTTCGTGCCCGTGCGGTTCTGGCGCAGGTTGCGCTCGTTCGTGAAGGCGGCGCCGGTCACCAGCGAGTGCTGCACGCCACCCGTCTTGCCGAGAATGCGCAGGTCCGTCTGGCTGTCCACAATCCGGTCCTCCGCAATCCAGGACCGCATCTCCCGGTTGATCACCGTGGAGTCATTGGAGGCGAAACGGGGCGGAGTTGCCATTGAATTGCGGCCTGAGTCGCCAATGCGGAACTGCGAACGGAGCTGCGCGTTGTCGCTGAAATCGTGCTCCAGCCGCACCGTGCCCGTGTCCTGGTCCAGAATCTCGCGATCGCGGTCGCGGTAGCCGTAGAAGGTCTCGCGCGCAACCGGCGCGGGCTGGTCCCGGTACTGCGCCAGCGCGTTGTTGGTCGCCGGAACCCACGGGATCCCGTAATCCGAGAGGTTGGACTGCTTCAGCTTGTAGTAACCGAATGTGAGCCGCGTGGGTGTGCCCAGGCCCACCGCCAGAGAAGGCGCAAAGCCCCAGCGGTTGCTGTAGACCGCGTTGCGTCCCGCCACGTCCGCATCGTGCACCATCGCGTTCATCCGGAACGCCGTGCGCTCGCCCAGTCCCAGCCGCGCCAGCGGCACGTTCAGATCCACCGTCGCGCGCTTCGTGCCCGCGTTGCCCACCGCCAGCGATCCGCCGATGATCCGGCTCAGGCCCGGCCCTTTGCTGGTCAGGTTGATGGCTCCGCCCGCCGAACCGCGCCCCGTCACCGCCGAAGTCGGGCCCTTCGTCACCTCCACCTGCTCGAGATTGAAGGGATCCCGGGTCTGTGGATTCAGATCGCGCACTCCGTCAACGAAGATGTCGTTGCGCGCCGAGTTGCCGCGCATGGTCAGATTGTCGCCGCCCGGGACACCGCCTTCCCCGGCCGTGATCGTGATGCCAGGCACGTTTCTCAGCACTTCCGTGAGGCTCGTCGCGCCCTGTTGCTCGATGATCGCCTTTGGGATCACGGAGACCGTCTGCGGGATGTCGCGCAGCGGCTCTGTGTAGCGCGGCGAGGCCATCTGCGGCGAATCCTGCACCTCAATCGATGAAACCACCTGCTTCAGCGTCAGCCTGGCCTGCGCCGGCCCCGTCACCTGGAACGCCGCCCCCGTGCCCTCCAACAGCCGCTTCAGCGCCTCCGAGGCCGGAATGACGTCCTTTACGCCGCTCGATGGCAGCGTCAACAGCCGGGCGTCCAGGATCTCCACCTGCCATCCCGATGCCTGTTCAAATGCGGCGATCGTCTCCCCCAGCGCACCCGCCGGAATCTCGAACCGCACCACCGCCAGACTGCGCACCGGATCGCGCTTCGTCACATCCACCGGCTGCTGCCCTTGCAGTAGTCCGGCTCCTCCCGTGACAACCAGGGCGGCAGCCGCTCCCGCTGCAATCAATTTGCGTGAACGCACTCTTCTCGTCCGCTTCATCTCTGTGAAACCCCAGGTAGAAAGAATCACCAGGCCGCGTCAGTGGAATCGAACGTCCAGGTTCCTCCGGGAGCCGCGGCTCGCATTTCCAGAGAGTACTTATATTGCAACTCACTGTCAAGTACAATCCTGTAAAGCTTCGCGCCGCTCCTCGCCAACCTCCCGATTGCCAATGATTTGAGCACTTATCGCCCGTCTCCTGCGCCGCGCCGCCATCCGCCCTGGCTAACGAGTTGCGACACTTTGCGACGTCCGGCGCCGCCCCCGGGGCAATCTGCTTCCCCGTGATATGATTTCGTCGGCCGGCTCCGCAGCCGCGCCATTCCTCCCCGCGAGGCTTCATGCAGTGAACTCTCATCAGCGCTTCCACGCCACCATGCAGTACGGCCCGCGCGACCGTGCCCCCTTCCACGAATTCCCCTGGCCCACCTGGCCTGAAACCGTGGACCGCTGGGCCCGCGAGGGCGGTTACGACCCCGCCGTCACTGACTTCGGCTGCGACCGTTGGGTCATCGACTACCAGTGGTTCTTCCCCAATCCGCCCTTCGAGCGCACCGTCCTCTCCCTGGACGACGACTACGTCACCTACGTCGATCCCCAGGGCATCGTCATGCGCGAGTTCACTCGAAACCCGCTCAGTTCCATGCCCCAGTTCCTGCGCTTCCCCGTCGAATCCCGCGAGGACTTCCGCAAGTTCTGGGCCGCCCGCATGCAGCCCGATCTTGCCGCCCGCATCGGCCCGGATTGGCGCCAGCAGCTCCGCCGCCACCGCGAGCGCGACTACGTCTATGTTGTCCTGGCGGACCGCTGGGGCGGCTTCTTCGGCTCCCTCCGCAACATGGTCGGCGTGGAGAATCTCTGCACCCTCTTCTACGACGACCCCGCCTTCGTCGAGGAGATGATGGAGGCCGACGCCGACTTCCTCATCGCCATGCTCGGCCAGATGCTCGAAGAGACCACCATCGACGTCTTCGGCTTCTGGGAGGACATGGCCTACAACGCCGGCCCCCTCATCGGTCCCAACCTCGTCCGTCGCTTCATGGTGCCGCGCTACCGCAAGGTGATCGATTTCGCCCGCGCCCGCGGCGTCCACTATTTCGCCCTCGACTCCGACGGCGACGTCAGCCTCCTCATCGAGCCCTGGATCGACGCCGGCATCGACATCCTCTACCCCTGGGAAGTCCAGGCCGGGATGGACCCCACCGCCGTCCGCCGCCGCTACGGCCGCAATCTCCGCCTCTGGGGTGGCGTCGACAAACGCGCCCTCACCCACGGCCGTGCCGAAATCGACCGCGAAATCGAGCGCCACAAATGGTTGATCGGCGACGGCGGCTTCGTCCCCATGCTCGACCACAGCGCGCCGCCCGACATCCCCTACGACAACTACTGCTACTTCATGCGGCAACTCGCACGCAGTCTCTAGCCGAGCCACCTGAGAGGTACCCATGACTCACCGCGATCGCGTTGCCACCGCCCTTCGTCACGAGATCCCCGACCGCTGCCCCATGCAGGTCAGTTTCACCCCGGAGTTCGCCGAACGCCTCCGCGCGCACCTCCAGCTCGCCCACCCTCAGGACCACAACCCGCTCGGCGCCGGCAACACCTTTGAACTCGAGCGCGCCATCGGCGCCGACATGCTCCTCACCTCCGTCTGCTGGGCCAACTCCTACTACCAGGCCGGCCCCGCCTACACCGACGAATGGGGCATCGGCTGGAGTTCCATGCCTTACTCCACCCCCTTCGGCATCGGCCACTATACCGAAATCACCGGCCACCCCCTCGCCGACGCCCGCGCCCTCGACACCTACACTCCCCCCGATCCCACCCGCTCCGAACTCTACACCGAATCCGAACGCACGCTGGCCGCCTTCCAGCACGAATACTGGATCGCCGGCGCCGTCGTCACCACCATCTTTGAAACCGCCTGGGCCCTCCGCGGCTATGAGCGCCTCCTGCTGGACTTCGTCGAAGATCCGCCTCTCGCCGAAGCCATCCTCGAAATCCCTTACCGCTATCACCTCGCCGCCGCCGAACGCCTCACCCGCCTCGGCGTCGATATGATCTGGCTCGGCGACGATGTCGGCGCCCAGAACTCCATGCTCATCTCCCCCGCCTGCTGGCGCCGCTTCTTCAAGCCCCGCATGGCCCACTTCATCGCCACTCTCAAAGCCATCAATCCCAAAGTCAAAATCGCTTACCACTCCGACGGCTGCATCTACCCCATCATCGGCGACCTCATCGAAATCGGCCTCGACATCCTCAATCCCATCCAGCCCGCATCCATGGACCCCGCCCGCCTGAAGCGCGAACATGGCGATCGCCTCTGCTTCTGGGGCTCCATCGACGAACAGAAAACCCTCCCCTTCGGCACCCCCGAGGATATGCGCCGCGAAGTCCACACCCGCCTCGAAACCCTCGGCCGCAACGGCGGCCTCATCCTCGGCCCCACTCACCACGTCCAGCTCGACACCCCCATGGAGAACTTCCTGGCCATGGTGGAGACCATCACCGCCACGCAGTATCCACAGGCCCCGTCCTCTGTCTGTCTTGCCTGAGTGGAGAAGCTGCCTCCGTGGTTCGCAAGAGTCCACCTGCTCTCGCCTTTCCCTTGGCGCCTCATTCCGGCGCAGGCGTTGACGCGGTTTCGCCCGCTCCCGCGGCAAAGCGGGCCGGCATCCTCATGCCGCTCCCGTCCGCTCGGCGGCCGCGGCGGCGAGCGGCGAACTGGCAACTGTCGCCTTCCTCCTTCGAACTCTTCTGGGTCAGGTGCGGATGGGTTTCCCGCCCAATGGGTCCGTGGGCCGGCAGAATGACGCTCTTCCCGGTGCGGTGAGAACGGGAAGGCCGAATGGACCGCCTCGGGTCATCAGGGAGTAGGGTGATCGGGCAGCCGGTGGCAGGCCACTACCTCCAGCTTGCTTGCGGAGCCGGCCATGGTCCGGACTTGCAGGAGAATCTCAAAGCGGCAGGGCGCACCAGCCGGGTCGATTCCATGATTCCGCAGCGTTTGGGCGAACTGCGTCAGGTTGGTCACGAACTGGCCGGCGGCCTCCGTCCCCTCGGCGTTCGTTCCGGCGATCAGCAGGACGTTTCCAGCCTGGTTCGGATTTCCCACCAGCGCGACAATGGCGAAGGCGTGTCCGGTGTCCCAGCCCCTCGCCGTGGGGACGTAGCGGGAGAGTTCTCCCGATTGGACGCGCTTGTTGCGAATGATCTCCCAGTTGAGCTGCGGGTCGTAGGCGAATTCAAAATCCAACTGCTCCTGAAACAGAGTGCTCCATGGGTTGGAGCGCGAACTGCCGAGAAGGATGAAATCGTCGTCGGTCCTGAAGGCGCTCAGTTGAAGGCTGCGGGATGGATGCGCCTTCAGCAGCGAAGCGTTCGCGCCGGCCAGGCGCGAGATGGCCAGCGCAATGTCGACGTCCACCGCTGGAACGTTCACCCCGCGGAAAAAGGTCAGCGCCCGCTGCAGGTCCGGCGGGTAGGACTCCTGATTCGGCACGAAACGCCGGTTGGCATAGTCTGGCAGCAGGATGCGGGAGCCAGTCAACTCCTGGATGGCGGAGGCATCCGGATCCGCCAGCACCAGTTGAACCGGACGGCCATTGTGGAAGAACACGGACCACGGGAGCGTGTTTCCGAAAGCCGGATTGTCCAAAGCCCGCTGGCGGCTCCAAAACCAACCGGCTGCGATTGATACTGCCGCCAGAGCGGCCACCATTAGCACCACCACCCGCCACCGCCCGTTGCGCTTTGCCGCCCCGGATGGCGCTGCATCCGCGGAGCGGCTCCCCGTTTGCGCATCGTGATCCACGCCAATGCGGAACTCGGGCGTGTAGGAACCGGCCAGCAGTTCGATGCGGTAAGGGGAACTCGCGGAAGAATAGTACTGGTGAAGCCGCCTGCGCACGTCCGAGGCCGTGACTCGCACTATCGCATCATCGCCGGTGTCGTAGGTTGGAGAGCGCCCGAATAGCTCCACCCCAAGATTCCGCTCCTTGAGTTCCGCGTCCTGCCCCGCAAGAGCCTTCTCGACAATGTGGCGCAGGAACTGCTGGCTGCGCTTGCTCCCCTTGAACGCGGGACTGTCTTCCAATTGCTGAAGATGCTGCAGGATCGCAGGTGCGGCGGCGGCGATTTCCGGAGGCAATCCAGCCTTTGGAGTCATACAGGTCGCGCTTCCGGAACAGAATACCATGAGTAGCTACCGTTAGAAACGCTCTTGATTGCTTAGTTTCCTTTTTTCAATGACTTGTCGGAACGTTAGCGAACCGCGCTAACGTTGATCGGCGGCGCCTTCCAAGTTAGGCTCGAAATGCTCGAGGTCGACGGCCGCCATCCTCGCTTGCGATGGCAGGAAGGGTTAGTCATGAGAGCTGGAGTTGAAGCCTTCATTCGAGGAGCGGTATTCACGCTCTTTGCGACGATCGTGTGCTTTGCGCAGGCAGAACGCGGAGGAATCTCCGGCACGGTGGTCGATGCCAGTGGAGCCGCGATGGTCAAGGTCAGGGTGAGCGCCACCAATCTGACCACCGCCGCCGTGGCGCGAGTGGAAACGAGCGAGGACGGCCTCTACAAGATCCCTTACCTGCCCGCCGGCAAGTACAGCCTGCTCATGGAAAGCTCGGGGTTCAGTCCGTATAGGGTATCGGAAGTGCCCGTGCTGGTGGGACAGATCACCACCATCGACGCCACACTGAAGCCGGGAAGTGTTCATGAAGAAGTCACCGTGACGGCCAACGCGCTGGCCGTGGAACAGGTGAGTTCATCCTTGGGCTACGTGACGGGCGTGACCCAGATTCTGGAACTGCCCACCGGCCGCAGTCCCTACTCGATGCTGAAGCTGTCGCCCGGAGTGGTGGACGTCGGCAACGCCGGTACTGGGCCGATCGTCAGCGGCGGCCGCTCCAATACTTCGGCAATCCTGCTCGACGGCCAGGAGACCCGCAACAACTCCACGCTCGACAACGCCTATACCCCGCCGCAGGAAGCCGTGCAGGAAGTGCGCTTCATCACCAACAGCTTCTCCGCCGAATTCGGACGCTCTGCGGGCGGCGTCGTGGTGGCCGCCGGCAAGTCAGGAAGCAATCAGTGGCACGGCAGCGCCTACGACTACCTGCGGAACGACAAGCTGAACGCCAACACCTGGGCCAACAACCGCAACAACGTCGCGCGCGGCAGGCAGCGCCGCAACGACTACGGCTTCAGCATCTCCGGCCCCGTGGTGCTGCCGAAACTCTATGACGGACGGAACAGGACCTTCTTCTTCTTCAATTGGGACGAATCGAACGACCACGGCGTCAGCACGCCCACGGCCAACGTCCCCACCGCGCAGCAGATGAGCGGCGACTTTTCCCAAACCATGACCAGCGCGGGCGCGTTGATCCGCATCTACGACCCCATGACCACCGTCCCCGATCCCTCCCGCGCCAGCGGCTACGGCCGCCAGCCCTTCGCCGGCAATCTCATCCCGCAAAGCCGCATGGATCCCATCATGAAAAAGGTGATGGGCTACTTCCCCGCACCCACCCTCGCGGTCTCCCCGACGCTGCAGACCAACTGGTCGGCAAACTTCGCCAACATTGTGAAAACCGACCGCTACTATGCGCGCGGTGACCATAACTTCAGCGACAAAAACAAGCTGTTCTTCCGCTATGGCTACGAGCAGACCCCTCGCACCAGCCCCTACACCAACATCGCGTTCCCCGGTGAAGGCACGAACGGCGGCGGCAATCAGACGCGCGTCGCCCATACCGCCGGCATCAGCGACACCCACGCCTTCTCCCCGAACCTCATCGCGGAATTCCGCGCCGGCTATACGCGCGGAGTCACCACTCTCACCCCGCTGAGCGTGGGCTTCGACATCACCTCGCTCGGCCTGCCTCAATACCTGAAAGCGGCATCGGCCGACGCCCTCTTCCCGCGCTTCAACATCACCGACTTCACCTCCATCGGACCCGACCGCGCCTCGCACAACGTCGACGCCGAAACGACGCCCGAGTTCCAGGCGCACTTCACCTGGATCAAGGGCTCCCATGCCGTGAAGACCGGCTTCGACATGCTGCTCTGCGCATTCAATACCTTCCGGCCGGATTACCCGTCGGGTCTCTTCGCCTTCAGCCGGGCCTACACGCAAGGCCCTGACCCGGGCAGCGCCTCGGCCACTGCCGGCTACGGCCTGGCCAGCGCCTTGCTGGGTGCGCCCGACTCCGGACAGTTCACCATCGGCCCCTCCCTCGCACTGTTGCAGCCAAGCAACAACTGGTACCTCCAGGACGACTGGAAGCTGACCAGGACTCTCACGCTGAACCTCGGACTCCGCTTCGAGTACCAGACGCCTTTCAAGGAACGCTACAATCAACTCGCCTACTTCGATCCCGCCGCCAAAGAGCCCCTCACCGGTGAACGCGGCGTCCTGACCATGACCAGCGAATCGCACCGCTATCCCAGCAGCCCCAACTACAACTGGGCGCCGCGCATCGGCCTGGCCTGGACGGTAATGCCCGCCATGGTGCTTCGCGCCGGATACGGCGTCTTCTTTGCTCCCGGCAGCGGCGGCGTCGGCTCCAGCCCGGGCGACCTGGGCAGCGGCTCCTCTGTCAGCACCAGCGTCTTCTTCGGTCAGGTCCCGGCCGCTCCCAACACGCCCGTGTCGGGCGCTTCCCTCGCCAACCCGTTTGTCACGGGCTTGCGCCCCTACCCCAACTCGCTTGTCGGCGGCAGCGTCTCCGGCATCTGGCCCGAGTGGCCCACGCCTACCAACCACATGTGGAACATGAACGTCCAGCGGACCTTCGGCTCCAATCTGCTCGTCGAAGCGGCCTACATCGGCAGCCGCGGCATGAAGATCTGGAACAACTACAACCGCGGCGCCACCTACCCGCAGTACCTGTCGATGGGGACGAAGCTCAACGCCCTGGTCCCGAATCCCTACTACGGCAAGATCGCCATCGGCACGATGAGCACGGCCACCGTGAGGCAGGGCCTGCTGCTCACACCCTATCCGCACTACGCCGGAGGTGCTTCGCAGATCCGCGCCTCCGTGGGTGATTCGGTCTACCACGGCGTCACCCTGCGGGCAGAGCGCTCCTACTCTCACGGCCTCATGTTCCAGGCGTCATATACCTTCGCCAAGCTGATCGACAACGTCAACGAACGCTTCCTCGGCGGCGCCAACTTCATCAATCCCTATGACCTCGGCCTCTCCAGGTCTATCTCTGCCGCCGACGTCAGCCAGCGTCTCGTGGCGAACTTCGTCTACGAACTGCCGTTCGGCAAAGGCAAGAAATACCTCGCCCAGGGCCTCGGCGGCATCATCCTGGGCAACTGGCAGGCCAGCGGCATCGTCTACACGCAGACCGGCACGCCCATCTCCATCACCGCCGCCTGCACCATGTCGGGGACATCCGGCCTCGGCTGCTATGCCGACCGCTCCCGGAGCGGCGTCCTCCCTGCCAGCCAGCGCAGCATGGACCGCTGGTTCGATACCACCGCTTTCACAAACCCGGCCCCCTACTCCTTTGGCAGCGGCTCTCGCACCGAACCGTCGCTCAGAAACCCCGGCGCCTACGGATTCGACGCCGTCGCCAGCCGCTGGCAGCCCATCACCGAGCGCGTGCGGCTCCAGTTCCGCGCCGAGTTCTACAACATCCTCAACCACCCGGTCCTGGGCGCGCCCGGCGCCGGCACCACCTCCTCCACCTTCGGCGCCATCACTTCGAAGAGCGGAAACCGCACAATAGTAATGGCCCTCCGTTTGGCGTTCTAGAGGCGCAACTCTATGCCGGATCGATCCATTCCAATTGCGCGCTGCACGGCAATCGCCTGCGCCGCCTTCCTTTGCGTCTTCGCACCCGCCCTGGCGGCCACTCCCGGCGATCCCGACCCTTCCACCCTCGACGGAAAGGTGCTGCTCGGCTACCAGGGCTGGTTTAGCTGCCCCGGCGACGGATCGCCGGCCAACAACTGGCGCAGTTGGGCGCGGGGCATCCCCTCGCCCGCAACTCTCACCATCGACATGTACCCCGACTTGACGGAACTGGACGCCGGCGAAAAATGCGCCGTTCCTGAAATGACCATTGGCGGTAAGCCAGCCTACCTCTATTCCGCCTGGAACCGCAAAACCGTGGAGCGCCACTTCCTCTGGATGAAGCAATACGGGCTCGATGGCGTGCTGGTACAGCGCTTCGTGACGAACATCGCCGCGAAACGCTCTTCCGGTGACGTCGTCCTCAAGAACGTGATCGCCGGCGCTGTGAAGCATGGGCGCACCTTCGCCATTGAATACGATGTCACCGGCTCTGATCCCGTGAAGTTCGCGGAGATCATCTACGAAGACTGGAAATACCTGGTGGATGAGCTGAAAGTGACCAGCTATCCGAACTACCAGCGGCACGCAGGCAAGCCCGTGCTGTCCATCTGGGGCATGGGATTGCACGAGGACCGGCATGTGCCGCATGACCCCAAGGCAGCGGCACAGGTGATTGCCTGGTTCAAGTCGGGAGCGGATCCCAAATACCGCGTTACCTATATGGGCGGAACTCCTTCGCGCTGGCGGACACTCACCAACGACGCGCGCCCCGAAGAAGGCTGGGCTGCCGTCTATGCTTCGATGGATGTCGTCCAGCCCTGGACGGTCGGCAGGTACCGGGATGCCGCCGGCGCGGACAATTGGGGCAAGGAGATGATTGCTCCGGATTTGGCGCTCGCCGGAAGCAATAAGCATCTTTACATGCCGGTGATCTTCCCAGGATTCTCGTGGAACAACCTCAAGCGCGAAGCTCCAAAAAACGCGATTCCGCGCAATCGCGGTGAGTTCCTGTGGCGCCAGGCATTCAATGCGAAAATCGCCGGCGCCTCCATGCTGAAAATCGCCATGTTCGACGAAGTGAACGAGGGCACCGCGATCTTCAAAGTCGCCGCACGGCGCGACGATGCGCCCGATCAGGGCTACTGGCTCACACTCGACGCCGACGGTGCCAATCTTCCCAGCGACTGGTACCTGCGGCTGGCGGGCGAGATCACCCGCATGTTTCACAACCAGCGGATGCCGGACCCATTCCTCCCGTCCGATCCGCTGGGCATGGGCCGTCCGCAGACCAAACAATAGACGCACACCGGCGCCGTCGGCAGCGGCAGAGGAGAGAGTTCAAATGAACGCGATTGGCATCCCGCGCAGCGCAATCCTGGCAATCGCCGCGCTGCTGCCCTGGTTCCCCGCGGCCGCTGCGGGGGCCGACAATCCCGATCCGGCGACGCTCGACAAAAAAGTGCTGCTCGGCTACCAGGGCTGGTTCGCATGCCCCGAGGACGGCGGCGGCCGCTGGACTCATTGGTCGCGCGGCGTGCCGGCTCCCGCCACTCTCACCGTGGAGATGTATCCCGACCTCAGCGAGTTCGAGGCCGACGAACTGTGCCTGGTCCCGCAAATGACCGTAGGCGATCAGCCAGCCTTCCTGTTTTCCTCGCGGAACGCAAAGACCGTAAGCCGCCACTTCCGCTGGATGAAGGAGTACGGGCTGGACGGTGTCCTCGTGCAGCGATTTGTTACCGAGATTCGCGGCAAACGGGCCGGCGGCGACATCGTCTTGAAACATGTCATGGCCGCGGCCGCCGAGTCCGGACGGACGTTTGCGATCGAGTACGACATCTCCGGCGCCAACCCGGAAACCTTCTCTCAGACGCTGCTGGAAGACTGGATTTATCTGGTGGATGAGCTGAAGATCACCGGGCATCCGAACTACCAGCACCACAACGGCAGGCCCGTGCTCTCCATTTGGGGCATGGGACTGGATGACGCAAACCATCCGCCGGCGGACGCGCAGACGGCCAAGGAACTGATCCAGTGGTTCAAGTCGGATGCGCCCGAGGATCGTTACAAAGCGACATACATGGGCGGCACGCCGGCACGCTGGCGCACGCTTTCGAACGACTCCCGCAAAGACGAATC
Organism: Paludibaculum sp.; assembly: GCA_029973955.1. GTDB lineage: Bacteria > Acidobacteriota > Terriglobia > Bryobacterales > Bryobacteraceae > Paludibaculum. The sequence continues at coordinate 16,286 of JARKQJ010000090.1, forward strand.
CTGGGCCGAGGTCTACGCGATGATGGACATCGTGCAGCCGTGGAATGTGGGCCGCTACGCGACGCTGCAGAACGTGGAGAGTTGGCGGGACACGGTTCTGGCGCCGGATGTGATGCGGGCTCAATCGAACGGGCAGTTGTACATGCCGGTGGTCTTTCCCGGTTTCTCGTGGCAGAACCTGAAGCAGAGCGGCAAGCCGAACCAGATCCCGCGCCTCAAAGGCGAGTTCCTGTGGCGTCAGGCTTACAACGCGAAGGTCTCTGGGGCAACGATGCTGAAGATCGCCATGTTCGATGAAGTGGATGAGGCGACAGCCGTGATGAAGGTGGCCTCGCGCCGCGCTCAGGCACCCGATCAGGGCTACTGGCTGACGCTGGATGCCGACGGCTACGACCTGCCAAGCGACTGGTATCTGCGGCTGTCAGGCGAGATCACGCGGATGTTCCACGGCGAGATCGAACCTGATCCAACACTGCCGGAAGACCCTGGGCCGCGGGACGATGCGACAGTCCGCAAGAAGAGCAGATCTCCCCTTCGCTAAGCTGCGGTCCTGCGTCTCTCCCCAACGCGCCCCGCCCGGCATATGCTGGAAGTCACCATGCCTACACTCACTCGCAGAAGCATGCTCTCCCTCCCCTGCGTCGCGGCCTCCCAATTCGTCCACCGCGCCTACGCGGCCAAGCCCGCCGCCACTCGCCCCAACATCCTCTTCATGATGACGGACGACCACGCCGCCCACGCCATCAGTTGCTACGGCAGCAAAGTGAACCAGACTCCCAACATGGACCGCATCGCCAAGGAAGGCATGCGCATGGACCGCGTCTTCGCCACCAACTCCATCTGCACTCCCAGCCGCGCCACTATCCTCACCGGCAAATACAGCCACCTCAACGGCGTCCCCGTCTTCAACCGCTTCGACGAAACGCAGCCCACGGTCGCCAAGATGCTCAGATCCGCCGGCTACTACACCGCCATGGTCGGCAAATGGCACCTGGGCTCCAACCCCACCGGCTTCGACTACTGGAACATCCTCCCCGGCCAGGGCGTCTACAACAACCCTACCTTCTACGACAAGGACGGCTCCGAGGTCATCCGCGGCTACGCAACGGACATCATCACCGACATTACCCTCGACACTCTCAAGAACCGCCCCAAGGACAAGCCGTTCTTCATGATGTCTCACCACAAAGCGCCGCACCGCGAGTGGACCCCCGACGAAAAACATCGCAAAATGTTCGAAAACCGGGTCATTCCCGAACCCTTCAATCTCCGCGACGACTACGCCGGCCGCACCGACGCCCTCCGCGAACAGAAGCAGTCCGTCTTCCGCGACCTCACCCGCTTCGACCTCAAGATCCCGCCGCCTCCCGGCCTCACCCCCCAACAGATCCGCGAATGGAACAGCATCAAACCAACTGAAGTCGAAACCACCATCGACGGAGTCCGCAAACTCCTCACCGGCCCCGAACTCGACGCCTGGAAATACCAGCGCTACCTGCGCGACTACCTCGCCTGCGTCCAGAGCGTCGACGACAACATCGGCCGCGTCCTCGATTGGCTCGACAACAACGGCCTCGCCGAAAACACCGTCGTCATCTACACCAGTGACCAGGGCTTCTTCCTCGGCGAACACAACATGTACGACAAGCGCTTCATGTACGAAGAGTCCCTCCGCATGCCCTTCCTCGTCCGCTGGCCCAACGGCATCCGTCCCGGCAGCGTCTCCGCCGACATCGGCATCAACTGCGACTTCGCCCCCACCTTCCTCGACCTCGCCGGCCAGCCCGTCCCCGCCGATATGCAGGGCCGCAGCTTCCTCCCCATCTGGAAAGGCAAAACGCCCAAAAACTGGCGCAAGTCGATGTACTACCGCTACTACCACGACCCCGGCGATCACAACACCCGCGCCCACTACGGCGTGCGCACCGCCACCCACAAGCTCATCTACTTCTGGAAGAAGGACCAGTGGGAGTGCTATGACCTCGTCGCCGATCCCCACGAGATGAACAACATCTACAACGACCCCAAATCGCAGAAGCTCGTGGCCAACCTGAAGCAGGAACTCTCCCGCCTCAGAAAGGAACTGAAGGACGACGACCAGTTCGCAGACTCGCAGCCCAGCGAATCCTCCTACGTCCAGCCGCCGCCGCCCAGGAAACACTGACTCTGCGGCGCTGCTGTTCTCGCGCGGAAAGGGGGAGAGCTGCCGGGCCCTCCCCCTTTCGCATCTACAGACGAAGCGCTGGTCAGAACTTCAACTTCAATCCCATCTGGATCTGTCGCGAAGTGTTCGCCTGACCCGTAATCGTGCCGAACGCCGCCGACGTCGGCGTAGTGTTCGCCGCCGCAAACTGCGTCCGGTTCAGCGCGTTGAACGCCTCAAATCGGAACTGCATGTTCACCCGCTCCGTGATCCGGAAGTTCTTCAACGCCGAGAAGTCCCAGTTGTTCGCGATGTCGTTCCGGGCGTCGTTGAACATCTGTGGGAAGAAGCGGTAGTTGCTGCCCAACTGGTTCGCCGCCGCTCGCTCAAATCGCGTCGTGTCAAACGCCTGCGCCAGGTTCCGCGGCGACGAGTTCAGCGCGCCTCCGTAATAGACAATGTTGCCCCAGCTCAGCGCGCCGCCGCTCTCCAGCGTATAGATCGTGTTGACGATCCAGCCGCCCACGGCCAGGTCCACGGCTCGGTTCACGCCCGACAGGAACTTCTTGCCGTGCCCGAACGGCAGATCGTAACTCGCCGTCACCACGAAGTGGTCCGGGTAATCGCTCGACGTCAGCCCGTAGTTCAGCGCATAATCGCCCGCATTGGCCTGCCAGCTCCCCAACTGCTTGGCGTGCTGATAGTTCACCGTCGCCTGCAACCCATTCGAGAAGCGCTTCTGGAACATCAGCACAAAGGCGTTGAACGTCGCCCAGCCCGGGTTCGAGTTGCTCTGCACCACGCCGCCGAACTGCGGATACTTCCTCAGCAGCGTGCTCGTGGAAATCGTCGCGCTGTTCAGCGACGTGCCCGGAATCAGCCCCGCGAACGGGTTCGTCACCAAAGTGCCCATCTCGTTGATCTTGGCCTGATCGCGAGTCAATGAACGGCTGAGGAACGGCAGCACGCCCACCGCCTGGATGTCGTTGCTCAGCGTCCCGTGCACCTGTTTGTTACCCAGGTAGCCCAACTGCAGCATCATCGTCTTGCCGATCTGTTGCTGCACGTCCATGTTCCAGCGAATGCTGTAAGGGTTGGTAATGTCCGAGGTGTAGTAGCTGATGCTGTTGCCAAGGTTCGTGTTCACGCCGTTGGCTGAACCCACCGGCTGCAGGATCCCCGTCGGATACGGATTCGCGAACGTCGCGTTGGCCGTGACGTAGTTGTCGTTGCTCGGCACCAGCGTCGTCGTCTGGCTGAAGCCTTGCGTCGGCCCGGTCAGATACGCGCCCACGCTGTTGTTGAATACGCCGAAGCCGCCGCGGAGCACCGTCCGCCCGGAGAACGCCTGCGGCGCCCAGCTCAGGCCGATGCGCGGGCTCGGGAACGCCAGCGGCAGCGAATAGCCCGATCGCTTGTCCGCGTTCGCATACGTGATGCCGCCGTAGGCGTTGAACGCGCTCACCGGCAGCTGCGCGATCGGCGCCTTCGCATAGTTCACCGCCGCCTGCTTCGCCACCGAGTTCTCAGCCGCCGGATCGAATCCGTTCACAATCCGGTTGTAGCGCTCCACAATCGACGTCTCGTGCTCGAACCGGATGCCGATGTTCAAAGTCAGGTTCGACTTGATCCGCCAGTCATCCTGCAGGAAATAGCCAAACAGGTAGCTGCGGTAAGCATACGCCGTGTTCACGTCATACTGCCCGCCCGTCGGCAGCCCCATCAGGAACGTCGCCATCGAACTGCCGAACGGCTGCGCCGCCGCGCCCGTCCCCGCCGTCACATAATTGTTGCCGAACGTGAACGTGCCCGACGAATACCCCGGATTCAGGCTGTTTGCGTCATACCGCCGGAAATCGAACCCGCCCTTCAGCGTGTGCCGGTTGAACACCTTCGAAAGACTCGTGAACCACTGCAGCGAGGTGAACGGCGTCTGCGAGCCCGGCGAAGTGCTGAAGCCCGCCACCGCGTCGCTGAACGCCACCCGCGGCATCGCCAGCCGCTGCGAGTTCGTCAGCATGTACGAAGGGAACCCCAGCGTCGTCGGGTCCATCCCACCGCTTTTGATCGAACTGCTCGAATAGCTCCGCAGGAACCCGAACCGCGTGTTCAGCAACAGCGTCGGCGTGAAGGTATGAACGTCGTCCAGTGCCCCGCCCCACAGGTTCATCCCGCTATACTGCCCCGTCGCGTCGTTCTGGAAAATGTCGGCCGTCGAACTCGTGTAGTCGCTGTGCCGCATCGTGAAAAACAGCCGGTTCTTCGTGCTCACATTGATGTCCGTACGTCCCACCCAGCTCTCGAAATTGTTGATGCTTGGGTTCGGCACCACGTAGTTGTTCTCGCCCGTCGCCTTGCCCACCGCGTTCGGCAGCGGCATGTAGCCCAGGTAGTTCTTCGCGATCTGACTAATGCGCGTCGAAGGGATGATGTTGCCCGCGAACGGCTGCCGCGTGATCCTGCCCGCGTTCAGCACCGCCGTCGCCGGATCGTACAACTGATACGCTCCGCCCACCGCCAGCAGTGACGAAAAGTCGCCCCCGCGCTCCTTGTCCGTCAACACCGCCGACGTCGTCATCCCCGGCAGCGAGTCCTTGAACCCTTCATATGCCAGGAAGAAGAACGCCCGGTCCTTGCCGTTGAAGACCTTCGGAATCCAGATCGGCCCGCCGATCGTCCCGCCGTACTGGTTCGATCGCGTCACCGTCGGCTTCGTCCCGTTCGCGTTCAGAAAGAACTGGTTCGCCGCCAGCGCCGAAGTCTGGTTGAACTCATACGCCGTCCCGTGAAACTGGTTCGTGCCGCTCTTCGTCGTCATGTTCACCGTCCCGCCCAGCGTGTCCCCGTACGCCGCATCGGCCTGGAACAGTTCCACCTTCACCTCGCTCACCGCGTCCATCGACGGGCTGAATGCCCCCTGCCGCGACGCACTGCTCATGTTCGGCACGCCATCCAACAGATACTCGTTCGACCCCGCGTTCGCCCCGCCCATCGCAATGTCCACCGCGCTCGCCGTATCGTACGGCTTCACCTGATTCAACAGGTGCTTCTGCTTCGGAATCACGCCCAGCGCGTTGCGCGCCAGCGCCAGCGGCGTGTTGCCGTTCATCGGCAGGTTCTCCACCTCCCGCGTCGTGATCACCTGCCCCGCCGAGGCCGTCACCGCATTCACCAGCGGCGCCTCTTCGTTCACTGTGATCGACTCGGAAACGTTGCCCACCTCCAGCCGCACGTCCACCGAGATGCGCTCATTCGTTCCAAGCACAATCCCCGTCCGCAGAAACTTCTTAAATCCCTGCGCCTCCACACCCACCGAGTACGGCCCCGGGATCAACATCGGGGCCGCAAAGTACCCCTCCGGCCCCGACTCCACACTCACCCTCGTGTTCGTATCCGTCTTTGTCAACACCACCTGGACGCTCGGCACCCCGGCGCCACTCGGATCCGTCACACGGCCCGCCAACGTCGAACGGGATTCCTGACCCAGCAACACTGCCGCGGCCAAAACACAAACTAACAGGATGCGATTCATGGCAACCTCCGGAACAGACCTGAGACCTGTAAGCGCCTCCATTATTCCACCATTCAGTTTTTCCACCCCCTGCTTTCCGACCTCCCCACCCCCCTTCCTCACCCCTCGCCGCCGCCCACCACAACCCACCTGGCCGAGCTGGCTCAGCCCTCCGCCGTGCCTGCTGCTCTGCCGCCTATTCCCACTTCGTTCACCCTTTCTTGGATCCTTCCAACTTGTTATTTATCAGCCAAATAACAGAACTCTAAGCCTCTCGTGGCCCACTCTTCCCACTCCGCCATCCTTCGCCTCCCCACCTCCTTCGAGGCCCGCTCCTGGCGCTGCAATGTACCTATCGAAAGATATATTCTCATAGCACTAATTCCACCCGCCCCAGCCCCCTTGATACCTCTTTTATATTCCATAAAGCGGAATTCACAATCAGCTCCGCTCCGCCGCCTCGCCTAAAGCTCCCCTGCTCACCCGCCGATCACCCCCTTATGGGCCGGAAACCGAAAAACCCTCTACCCTTGCCTCTACTCCTGGGTCGCACACTCGCCTTCGGTCTCCTCTGTTGCCTCGCCCTCGTCGCCGTCTACTTCCCGCGCAATAGCGACGAGCCCCTCACCGAATCTGAAATGCGAAAGACTCGCGACTACTATGCCGCAGCCTATGCCGCGCCAGCCGCCGGCGGCTCCGGCTCTGACGCCACCGAGCAGTACGTCCGCACCGCCACCGCTTCCGCTGACCACTTCGGCATCGAGGCCCGCGTCCGCGCCTTCGCCGCCCGCAACAATCTCGCCTCCAAGCGCGTCCTCGAAGTCGGCGCGGGCCGCGGCTACCTCCAGGACATCGTCGACAACTACACCGGCCTCGACATCTCCCCCACCGCCCGCCGCCACTTCCACAAACCCTTCGTCCTCGGCTCCGCCACTGCCCTGCCCTTCGAAGACAACTCCTTCGACGCCCTCTGGACCATCTGGGTTCTCGAACACGTCCCCGCTCCCGAACAGGCGCTCGCCGAAATCCGCCGCGTCGTCAAACCCGGCGGCCATATCTTCCTCCTTCCTGCCTGGGACGTCATGCCTTGGGTCGCCGAAGGCCACAACGCCCGCCCCTACTCCCAACTCTCCCTCCTCGGCAAACTCAGCAAGGCCACCATTCGCCCGCGCGTCGTCTCTTACATCCTCTCCGAACTCCTCATCCGCCCCCTCCGCTACAGCGCCTGGCGCCTCTCCAACTCACCCACCACACTCCACTACCGCAAGCTCCAACCGAACTACAACCAGTACTGGGAGCCCGACGGCGACGCCATCAACAATCTCAGCCGCCACGAACTCTCCCTCTGGTTCGCCAGCCGCGGCGACCGCCTCCTCAACACCAATCCCACCGCCTTCCCCGACTTCCGCGAAGAACTCCAAATCGAAGTCGTCAAACCCCTCCCGGGTGCCAAGCCGTCTCTCACCTCTCTCCGTCAACCGGGCCCCGGCGGCTCCTGAGTTCCCTTCCCCATCGCGCGCCCGCCCGCCCGGCCATATCATGGTTCCAGCCATGCCCACCCGCGTCGCCCTCTTCCTCCTCCTAGCCGCGTCCCTCCTCTCCGCTCAGCCCGCCCAGTGGTTCCCGCCCGAGCAGCTCATGACCATCGGCGTCTACTACTACCCCGAGGCATGGCCCGAATCCCAGTGGGACCGCGACATGGCCAACATCAAAAAGTTCGGCTTCGAGTTCGTTCACATGTCCGAGTTCTCCTGGGCCTTTCTCGAGCCCGAAGAGGGCCGCTTCGAATTCGCATGGCTCGACCGCAACGTGGAACTCGCCCGCAAATACGGCCTAAAGGTCGTCCTCTGCACCCCCACCGCCACGCCCCCCGCCTGGCTCACCCGCAAGCACCCGGAAATCCTCATGGTGCGCGCCGACGGCCGCGTCATCAACCACGGCGGCCGCGAACACGCCGATTGGAGCTCCCCCGTCTACCGCGCCTATGTCGAGAAGATCGTTGAGAAGCTCGCCGCCCGCTACGGCTCGAATCCCTCCGTCATCGGCTGGCAGATCGACAACGAGCTCTCCCACTACGGCTCCGGCATGAGCTACGCGCCCCCCTCCCAGCAGAAGTTCCGCGCCTGGCTCCAGGAAAAGTACGGCACCGTCGACCGCCTCAACCGCGATTGGGGCAACGCCTTCTGGTCCCAGATCTACAACTCGTTCTCTCAAATCGAAATGCCGAACGCCAGCGACCTCGTCGCCGGCATCAACCCCCACTCCCAGCTCGACCTCCAGCGCTGGTTTGCCTCCGAAGCCGCCGACTACCTCCGCTTCCAGGCCAGCGTCCTCCGCCGCCACACCCGCAACCAGTGGATCACCACCAACTACATGATGACCTACGACCTCACCGACCCCGCTCTCTCCGAAAAGGACCTCGACATCATGAGCTTCACCATGTACCCGGTGAGCGGCGGCCTCTTTCGCGGCGATCTCGGCTTCCGCCTCGGCGACCCCGCCCAGGTCTCCTTCATGCACGACTACCTTCGCAATCTCGGCAGTGGCATCGAAGGTCCCATGGAACTCCAGCCCGGCCAGGTCAACTGGGCCTCCGTCAACCCCTGGCCCCAGCCCGGCGTCATCCACTCCTGGATCCTGCGCGCCTTTGCGCTCGGCGCCCGCTTCGTCTGCACCTACCGCTACCGCCAGCCCCTCTACGGCAACGAGCTCTATCACAAAACCATCGTCGAGCCCGACGGCGTCACCATCGCCCCCGGCGGCAAGGAGTTCATCCAATCCATCCAGGACATGCAGGCCGCCCGCAAGCTCTACCGCCCCAACGCCACGCCGCCGGCCGACTATGCCGCCCGCCGCACCGCCTTCCTCTGCAGCTTCGAAAACCGCTGGGACATCGAGAACCACACCCAAACCACCCGCTGGAACACTACCGATCACTGGATGAAGTACTACCGGGCACTGAAATCCCTCACCGCCCCCATCGACGTCATCCCGGACTCCAAGGACTTCTCCAGATACCCCTACGTCCTCGCCCCCGCCTATCAGTTGATCGACCAGGACCTCATCGCCCGCTTCACCAGCTACGTCGAGAACGGCGGCACCCTCATCCTCACCGCCCGCACGGGCCAGAAAGACAAGCGCGGCCACCTCTGGGAAACCCTCTGGGCCGAGCCTATCTACGCGCTAACAGGCGCCGCCATCCCCAAGTACGACGTCCTGCCGGAAGGCCGCAATGCCACCGTCACGGCCAACGGCAAAACCTACCAGTGGGGCGCCTGGGGCGACATTCTCGAGCCCCGCCCCGGCACCGAAGTCCTCGCCACTTACGCCGACCAGTTCTACCGCGGCAGCGCCGCCGCCACCCGCCACAAGCTCGGCAAAGGCCAGGTCGTCTACATCGGCGTCGACTCCCTCACCGGAGAACTCGAAGCCGACATCCTCGCAAAAGTCTATGCCGACAACGGCGCCAAACCCGCCCGCCTCCCCCTCAACCTCATGATCGACTGGCGCGACGGCTTCTGGACCGCCACCAACTTCACCGACACCCCACAGCCCCTCCCCACGCCCCCCGGAGCCAAACTCCTCACCGGCGCAAATCCACTGCCTCCCGGCGCCGCGGCAATCTGGCAGTAGACAAGCCGCCGCGCGCTCACCCGCCCGCAAATCACGCGTATCTTTACGCGGAACCGCTACATCGAGGGGAGACTAATGAAGCGAGGTGGCAGACGCGTGAACTTCTCCACGAATCGCGCACCCTCTGGAGGAACAAAGCGGAAGACATCCCGGGAGATCTCCTGCCCCAGAACGCGCCACCGGTAGAAGCGATCAATCATCAGCGGCATCCGCGTCCCAGCTCGTGTCCCAACCCCTCTTTCAACAATCCAGCCTCTCCGGTTGGAAAGCAGGACGCGATTCGTTCCGGGCTCCACCCAGAGTGTCTCCGTGGCCTTCACTCCAAACCTGTCGAGTGGAAACGTATCGACTACTTCGCACTCCACAGTCCGTTCGAAGATTTTCCGCGTCTTCATCCCCAGAAACCGAGGCGAGTCCTGCTTGCGATCCACCACCTTGCGGAAACACTCCAAATAGTCGAGGTGAAACCGGAGGTACGCATCTCCACCTAACGTTTTTCTCGCAGCCACATGGGAGTCGCTATACACCTCCTCGATATACTCTTTGTTGTGGACAGCGCTGAATTGAAAAACAGATACCCCATCCCCACAAATAATCCGCTCTGGTTTGTCACGTGGTGTCTCTGGCAAAGGCTGCTGATAAAAGAAGTGATGTGGCTCCAGACACGCCATTCGAATGCTCCAGAAGAAGCTATGCGGGTCATTGACATCAAGGTCACTGCGCTTCTTTTCCACGCAATCCAGATCGTACGCAATCGCCCCAGCGTACGTCTCCTGGACCTTCCTCAGCACTTCCCAGGCTTTTTCATCTTTCTGCTGCGAATCTCCCCGTAGCAGCGCACATAACGACGTCGAAACAAACGCCCCGCGCCCCAGTCCTTTTCTGGTGGTTGACATTGCCAGTGGACCTCCTGAACACCCCCAGCCTACAAAACCCGAACGAAGGCGTCAATCCTGGCAATCTAGCCCCCGCCTACCAGCTGATCGACCAGGACCTCATCGCCCGCTTCACCCGCTACGTCGAGAACGGCGGCACCCTCATCCTCACCGCTCGGACCGGGCAAAAAGACAAGCGCGGCCATCTCTGGGAGACCCTCTGGGCCGAGCCCATCTACGCGCTCACCGGCGCCGCCATCCCCAAGTACGACGTCCTCCCCGAAGGCCGCAATGGCAAGGTCACCGCCAACGGCATGACCTACCAGTGGGGCGCCTGGGCCGACATCCTGGCACCCCGCCCCGGCACCGAGGTCCTCGCAACGTACGCCGACCAGTTCTATCAGGGCAGCGCCGCCGCCACCCGCCACAAGCTCGGCAAAGGCCAGGTCGTCTACATCGGCGTCGACTCCCTCACTGGCGAACTCGAAGCCGACCTCCTCGCCAAAATCTATGCTGACAACGGCGCCAAACCCGCCCGCCTGCCCTTAAACTTCATGCTCGACTGGCGCGACGGCTTCTGGACCGCCACCAACTTCACCGACACCCCACAGCCCCTCCCTGCGCCACCCAGCGCCAAACTCCTCACCGGCACAAACCCGCTCCCGCCCGGCGCTGCCGCCATCTGGCAATAGACAAGCCGCCGCGCGCGCCCTCGGCCGCTCGCACAACACTCCTTTGACCGGCTACCTTGTAGGGTAACTCATGAAGCGAGGCGGCAATGGCGTGAACTTCTCCACAAATCGCGCACCTTTGGGGGGGACAAAACGAAAGATATCCATGGACATCTCTTGTCCGAGAACGCGCCACCGGTAAGTCCGATCTATGACCTTCGGCAGTCGCCTCCCAGTGCCCTTGGCAATCACATAGCCGTGGCGGTTCAAACACAGGACACGATTCGTGTCAGGCTCAATCCATAGCCTCTCCGTGATGAGAAATGGAGAACCATCCGAGGGGTACGTCTCAACCACGGCACACTCCACTTCTCTTCCAAATGCCTTCAGCTTCTTCTGGCCCAGCATCCGAGGCTCTTTCTGCTTCCGCTCGGCCACGTTTCGAAACACTTCTACATATTTGAGATGAAACCGGAGAAACATGTCGCCGCCCTGTGTTCGCCGCATCGCCACGTGTTTGTCGCTGTAGACCTCCTCAATGTACTCATTGTGAAATGCCGCACTGAAATTGAATACAGAGGACCCGTTACCGCACAGAATTCGTGCCGGTTTGCTGCGTGAGTTCTCTGGAAGCGGATTCTGATAGAAGAAGTGATGCGGCTCCAGGCAAGCCATTCGCCCATCCCAGGATGTTGCGTAGGGATCGAACGTCGAGGCATCAAGGCTGGACTTTTCACGGAAGTCCAAGTCATAGGCAACCGCCTTGGTGTATGTATGCTGTACCCTTCCCAGTAGCTCCCAGGCGGCGGCATCTCGTTCGTGCGCCTGCCCCGGAACCAGCGCGCACGCCGAAGTCGAGAGAAAAATCCTGCGGCCGAATCGTCTCATGGTCGTTGACATCTCCAGAGTTCCTCGGAAAGATTGATCTCATTCATCCAGACGAACCGGAAAAGCGGCTCCGCCGCCCTCGGAATAGCCCGGATCGCCCCAAACCTAGCACCGCCCTATCCGGGTGTCAAGCCGGTTTCTCCTCATGGGTTTTTCAGACAATTCGGAATTACTCTTTCCTTGTTCCAAATACCTGGGAGCCTCCCCTCTCAACGCCCCGTCGCCTCCAGTGCCGCCTTTTCCAGCCACGCCGCATACCCGCTGATCGTCTCTCCCGTCTTCCCGATCTGCTCCTCCGCCTCCTTCCAGTTCCGCTGCTCGATCGCCTCCCGCACCCCCGGCAGCGTCTTCACCCCATACCCGGTGTAGAACCCCGGCGCGTGCAGCACGTGTTTGAACCACGGCCGCCGCGGCAGCCCTTCTTCCCTCAGCAGCTTCTGCTCCGCCACCCTCATCGCCTCTCCAAACTTCGCCGCCTTCTCCGCCGGCAGCCCCGCCGCGTCCATCTGGTCTACCAGCTTTGCCGCCCGCTCCAGACGCGCCGACGCGTTCTCCAGCGGAGCGAAGTTCAAATACGGCACCTCTTCCTCCACCTCCGGCAGCACATCGCGCAGCCGCGGATCCGCCGCCAGTTGGAACGCCCCCGCCCGGATCAGCTCATTCCGCTTCTGCGTCTCCTTCCTCATCTTCTCCGCCAGCTCCATCACCTCTTTCGTCCACTGGCTCACCTGCTTCGACACCGGCGTCACCTGCATCGGCAGCGCATCCGCATTCGCCAGCCGCAGCATCATCCGGGCGCCGAACTTCGCCGTCGCCAGCGTGTACTGAAAATCGGGATCCACAAAACGCACGAAGTGGTCGTAGCTGTCGTAATTCGAGTGATAAACCCCATATGACCCCTCCCCACTGAACCCGATGTCCAGCGAGGGAATCCCTAAATGGTGCAGAAACGCCGTGTAATCCGACCCCGACCCCAACGCCGATAGCCGCAGCTCCTCCGGCAGCCCCCGCACCTGCCGCCGCGCCTTCCCGCGCTCCAGCGCGCTCACCTGTGTCTCCGGATCCGTCACGTCCCGCCCCGCCTGCGTCACCAATCCTTCCAGCGTCGCCGTCCCCGATGCCCAGAGAAAGCCCCGGCTCGTGCTGTCTGAGTTGATGTACGCCACCGCATGCTTCTGCAACTCCGCCGCGTGCTGCTCCACCCACTCCGTCGAGCCCAGCAGCGCCGGCTCCTCCCCATCCCACCCCAGGAACACCAGCGTCCGCTTCGGCCGCCAGCCCTTCTTCGCCAGCTCGCCCAACACCCGAGCCTCCTCCATCACCGCCACCATCCCCGAGATCGGATCCGCCGCCCCAAAGTTCCACCCGTCATGATGGTTCCCCCGCAGCACCCACTCGTCCGGCTTCTCGCTGCCCTTCATGCGCGCCACCACGTTGTGCGCCGGCGCCAGCTTCCAGTCGAACTCCAGCTTCAAATGCACCTTCGCCGGCCCCGGACCCACGTGGTATGTGAACGGCAGCGCCCCCCGCCACGCCTCCGGCGCCACCCGTCCGCCCAGTGCCTTCAACAGCGGCGTGGCATCCGCGTACGAGATCGGCAGCACCGGAATCTTCGTCACCGTCTGCGCCTGCTTCGGATCCGGCGCCCGCTTCGCATCCGTCGCCCCCACCCCCGGCGTCAGCGGATCCCCCGGATACACCGGCATGTCCATCACGCTCCCACGCTGCGCGCTGTCCGCCGGCCGGTACCCGCCCTTCGGATAGACGTCTCCCTGGAAATATCCATCCCCCGAAGGATCCGAGTAGATGATGCACCCCACCGCCCCATTCTCCGCCGCCACCTTCGGCTTGATCCCTCGCCACGAGCCGCCATAGCGTGCAATCACGATCCTGCCCTTCACCTCCACGCCCATCTCCTTCAGCCGCTTGTAGTCATCCGGAACCCCGTAGTTCACGTACACCAGCTCCCCGCTCACATCCCCGTCGATCGAGTAGGCGTTATACACCGGCAGGTTCCCCGCCTTGATCCCGCTCGTCGCATCCCCCTCCACCGCCGGCTCCTCCAGCTTCGCTGTGAACCGCTCCGGCGCCGTCATCTCCAGCACCCGCACGCGCGGCGTCGGAAACAAGGGATAGAACGTCTCGATCGTCGTTTCATAGCCCCACGCCCGGAACTGCTCCGCCATGAACTCCGCCACCGCTCTGCTCCCGGGTGATCCGACGTGGTGCGGCGCAGCCGTCATCCGCTTCATCCACTCCTGCTGGCCCTGCCTCTGAAACAGCACGTCCAGCCCGCTCTCCAACTTCTGCTCTCGCGCCAGCGACTCCCCCCGGAATCCCATCAGCCCCCGCTCCGGCCCCTGCGCCGAAACACACATCTGCAACGCCAGAACGACAATCGCCGGTTTCCTCATACCCGGCAGTATAACGTTCGCTTCCCCGCAATTCACCGGATCCTCCCGCCGCTTTCCACCCCGCGAAGATCCGCCTACTCCAGTGGAATCGACCATGTCGTCATGGTCTGCCCGCACGAAACTGCGTGCCGGCCTCGCTCGCTTTGGTGCTCTCGCACGAAACACCCCTCCCGGGCGCGCCCTACACTGGAGAGGAGGAACTCCAGCCCATGCCCATCCGAATGAAGGACATTGCCGCCGACGTGGGCGTCTCCATCATCACCGTCTCCAAGGTCCTTCGCAATCATCCCGACATCAGCGCCGAAACCCGCGCCCGCGTCCTCCGCCGCATCGAAGAGCTCAACTACCAGCCCAACCTCGCCGCCCGCGCTCTCGCCACCGGCCGTACTTACTCGATCGGTCTCGTCGTCCCCGACCTCATCCACCCCTTCTTCGCCGAACTCGCCAAAGCCCTCTCCGAAATCCTCAGCCCCGCCGGCTACGGCCTCCTCATGTCTTCTTCCCAGGAGGACCCCACCCTCGAATCCAAGCACATCGAACAGATGCTCGCCCGCGGCGTCGACGCGCTCTTCATCGCCTCCACCGCTCCCTCCTCGGCCGATCTCCTGAAGAGGCTCGAATCGGCAAAAGCCCTCTGCATCCTCATCGATCGCAACTTCCCCGCCTGGCACGGCTCCTTCATCGGCTCCGACAACCTCCTCGCCGGCGCTCTCGCCACCCGCCATCTCCTCTCCCTCGGGCGCCGCCGCATCGCCCACATTCACGGAAATTTCGAATGGTCCACCGCCGCGGGCCGCCGCGACGGTTACCTCCAGGCCCTCCGCGAAGCCGGCCTCAAACCGCAAACTCAACTCATGGCCCCTTCCGACAATCCGGACGCCCAAGGCGACCTCGGCGGCTACCGCGCCATGCAAACCCTCCTCGCCCTGCCCCCTCACCCCGACGCCGTCTTCTGCTACAACGATCCCACCGCCACCGGCGCCATCCAGGCCATCCTCGATGCCGGCCTTCGCATTCCCGAAGACATCGCCGTCATCGGCTGCGGCAACATCCTCTACTCCCAGTACCTCCGCATCCCTCTCTCGACCATCGACCAGCAGACTCCAGCCATGGGCCACGCCATTGCCCACCTCGCTCTGGACACCCTGGCCCACAAACGCCGCCACCCTAAGCCCACACAACTCCTCCTGGAACCCAAACTCATCGCCCGCGCCTCCACGCTAGGCGCAATCTGACCGCCCCCGGCCCGTTTCCCCCGAGACGAACTCTCGCGGCCACCGTGCAGCCCTATTCCCCCGAGACGAACTCTCGCGGCCACCGTGCAGCCCTATTCCCCCGAGACGAACTCTCG
>JARKQJ010000124.1 GCA_029973955.1 Paludibaculum sp.
TCTGTGCGAAACACGGCCGCCGCGGCGTGCCTGCCCGGCGCTGAGCCGCGATATTTGCTCCCCGTGCTGCGGCCAGGAGCGCGAAGTGAGCATTGATTGTCCGCTGGATTGCGAGTTTCTGCGCGATGCCCGCGAGCACGAGAAGTCGCCGGAGGTGGATCCGAAGACGTTTCCGAATCCGGAGATCGAGATCACGGATGAGTTTCTGCAGGCGCAGCAGCCGCTGGCGATCGTCACCGGCAGACTGCTGCTGGTGGCGGCGATGGAGACGCCGGGGACGGTGGATCTGGACATGCGGGATGCGCTGGACGGGTTGACGAGGACCTACAAGACGGCCGAGTCCGGGCTGGTTTATGAGACGCGGCCGGCGAACGGGATTGCGGCGGCGGTGGCTGACAGGTTCCAGCAGGAAGTGGCGCAGTTCCGGGAGCAGGTGGCGCAACAGACCGGGACGCATTCTGTGCGCGACAAGGATTTGCTCGGCGTGCTGGTGTTCTGGCAGCGCATGGAGTGGCAGCACAACAACGGCCGGCGCAAGGGACGCGCGTTCATCGAGAGCCTCTTTAGCCTGCTGCCCCCGCCCGGCGAGCCGCAAGCGGAAGCCTGAGTGCGTGACATCGTTGCAACATTCTGAGCTTTTGCCGTTAGAATCAGAAACATGAGTTCCGCCCTCAGCCGCACATTGACGCTCGGAGCCGCCGCGATCATCGTCTTCGGGGTGACCGTGGCGATCGGGTTGAAGCTGGTGCCCGCGCCGCGGACTGAGTCGGATTACCTGGTGATCGGATCGGTGGCGACGTTCCTTTCGCTGATCGTGCTCTTCGCGGTGCTGCTGACCACCTACCTGAAGTCTCCAGAGGTCTTTTACAAGAAACGGCCGAAGCGGCCGGCTGGGGAAGAGTAGAATCCAAGCTAACTTGGTAGACATTGGGGGTGATGTGATAGACTCCAAGTGTCATGTCCCCCGCGAAGCCCTCCGCAGCCGAGGTGTTGAAGGCCGGTAGCCGCCACCTGCGCGGACCGATTGCCGAAGATCTTCAGAACGACTCCAGCGTGTTCACGCGGCCCGCCAACGGGCTGCTGAAATTCCACGGGATTTACCAGCAAGACGACCGCGATCTACGCAAGCAGCAGCCGGAGAAGGTCTACAGTTGCATGGTGCGGGTGGGCGTAACCGGCGGCGTGGCGACGGCGGCGCAGTATCTGAAGCTGGATGACCTGGCGGACACGGCGGGCGACGGTACCCTGCGGGTGACTTCGCGGCAGGACGTGCAGTACCACTACGTGGGGAAGCGGGACCTGAAGGCGCTAGTGGCGGCGATCAACGCAGTGGGGCTTTCGACCTATGCGGCGTGCGGAGATGTGGTCCGCAACGTCACCTACGATTCGACGCCGATCATCGGGCCGGGCCGCGCGGATCTGCTGGCGATGGCGCAGCGCATCCGGAGGGCCTTTTGGCCGCAGAGCCGGGCCTATGCCGAGATCTGGCTGGACGGGGAGAAGGCGGCATCGATGGAGACGGAATCGGAGGAGATTTACGGTGACGCCTACCTGCCGCGCAAGTTCAAGATCGGTTTCGCGTTTGAGGGCGAGAACCAGATCGACATCTACACGAACGATCTTGGATTCATCGGGCACTTCGAGGCAGGGAAGCTGACAGGGTTCACGATTGTGGCCGGCGGCGGCATGGGGCAGTCCAACGGCGTGAAGAACAGCCATCCGCGGCTGGCGGACCCGATTGGGTTCATTGGTCCGGAAGAGGCCGAGGTGCTGGAGGTCTGCCGGGCGGTGGTTTCGATCCACCGGGATTACGGCAACCGGGAGAACCGGAGGCTGGCGCGGCTGAAGTATGTGCTGGATGAGCACGGGCTGGAGTGGTTCAAAGCCGAACTGGAGCGCCGGTTGGGGCGGCCGGTGGCGCCGCCGCGCCAGTTGGTCTGGAACCGGCAGGAAGACTATCTGGGCTGGAACGAACAGGGCGATGGGCGGTGGTTCTTCGGGCTGCGGGTGATTAGCGGGCGGCTGAAGGGTGGCGTGCGGGCGGCGGTGCGGGAGGTGGTGGAAGCGACGGGCTGCGAGGTGCGCTTCACGGCGCAGCAGAACCTGTTGCTGGCCGGATTGGAGGAGGGCCAGCGAGGCCTGGTAGACGGCGCACTGCGGAAGCACGGCGTGGCTCAGCCGATGGAGCTGCCTCCGGTTTTGCGGCACTCGATGGCGTGCGTATCGCTGCCGACGTGCGGGCAGGCGATCACGGAAGCCGAGCGCGTCTTGCCGGATGTGGCGGAGGCGCTGCAGAAGGAGTTGGATGCCGTAGGCGCGGCGGGCCAGGTCATCCACGTGCGGATGACGGGCTGCCCGAACGGCTGCTCGCGGCCTTACACGGCGGAGATCGGGATTGTGGGCGAGACGGTGGGCAAGTACACGCTGTATCTAGGCGGTTCGCCGCGGGGGGAGAGACTGGCAAAAGCCTGGAAGCAACTGGTGCCGCTGGAAGAGATAGCGGCGACACTGCGGCCGCTGTTCGACCGCTATGCCGCCGAGCGGCAGGCGGGCGAGGCGTTTGGAGACTGGTGGCAGCGGGCAGAATGAGCAGGATCTACATCGTCGGCGCCGGACCGGGCAGAGCGGACCTGCTCACGGTGAAGGCGGCGCGCGTGCTGGCGCGAGCCGGGGCGGTGCTGTACGACCGGCTGGTGTCGGCGGAGATTCTGGAACTGGCCCCGGCGGGGGCCGAATTGATCGACGTGGGCAAGCAGGAGGGGCGGCAGGAGGAGATCCAGTCGCTGATTCTGGCTCTGTTGGAAGACTGCGCCGGGCGCTACGAAACGGTGGTGCGGCTGAAGGGCGGCGATCCGATGGTGTTCGGGCGGGGCGCGGAAGAGTGGCTGTATCTGGCCGCGCGGGGCTTAGTGGTGGAGGTGGTGCCGGGCATCAGCTCCGCAGTGGCGGTGCCGGAACTGGTTGGGATCCCAGTGACGCTGCGCGGAGTGGCGGCAGGCTTTGCTGTGGTCACCGGCAATCGGATGCAGGGGGAGTGCCAGCAGTGGCAGGCCTATGCACATGCCGATACGCTAGTGATTCTCATGGGCGTGGCCAAGCGGGCCGAGATTGCGAAATGCCTGCTTCAGGCCGGGCGGGCGGCGGACACGCCGGTGGCGTTCATCGAGCGGGGCACCTTGGCGGACGAACGGGTGGTGGTGACGCGGCTGGACGAGGCCGGGGCGGCGGATGTACACGCGCCAGCGGTGATGGTGGTGGGCGAAGTGGTGCGCGTGAGAGAGCGGCTAGGCGACCTGGCGAGTGGCCACGCGCTGGTAGATCTCGCGAGTCTGCTCTAGAGAGGCGAAGCTGACGCCGGGCAGGCGTGCGGAAGCGGTGCCGGCGGCGACGCCCCAACGGAGAGCATCGGTCACATCAGGGTTCTGACGCCACGACCAGACGAAAGCAGCGCCCAGGGCATCGCCCGCGCCGATGGGGCAGAGAGCATCGATTCTGGGCGGCACGGCTTCCCAGACTGAGCCGTCTTCGAGCGCGGCGAGGGCGCCGCGAGCGCCGAGGGAGAGGACGACGTTCACCGCCCCCATGCCGCGAATGCGCTCAGCCGCCTCCTGGAAGTGATTGCGGGTGAGCAGGGCCCGGTTCAGCAGGCGTTCCGCCTCCTGCTGGTTGGGGGTAACCACGGTGGGCTTGGCGTCGAGAGCGACGTCGAATTCAGTGCCATCCGCATCGAGGAGCGTCTTGACCCCCTGCTTGGAGGCGGCGTGAATGAGACGGGCGTAGAAGTCGGACGGAACGCCGGGCGGCAAAGAGCCGCAAAGCATGAGCCAGGCTCCGCTCTTGAGCCGCTGGCGCACGGCTTTTTCAAGGCGACCGACCTCGGATCCACTCAGTTCGGGGCCCTTTTCATTGAGCTTGACGGCGAGGCCGTTGCGATCGGCGACGGTCACATTGGTGCGGATCTGGTTGCGGATGCGCACGAGTTCCACGGGAAATCCGCAGCCGCCGAGGAACTCCTCGAGCGCCCGGCCGGCCTTACCGCCGCAGATGGCGATGGCCATGGTTTCAGCGCCGAAGGCGCGCAGAACGGCGGAGGCGTTGAGGCCGCGTCCGCCGGCCGACTCGAAGGTGGAGAGGATATAGGCGCGGTCTTCGAAGACCAGGCGGTCGACCGTGACGTTGCGGTCGATGGCGGGGTTGGCTGTCAGTGTGAGGATCAAGCCTCATTCTATCGGCTTCCAGAGGGCGGATGGTACCCTGAAAACTTGAAGCGACACCCCCAGTTTTGGGCCTATGCGGCCCTTGGCTCCGTCTGTTTTTTCTGGGGTACGACGTACCTGGGCATCCGGATGGCCCTGGAGATGTGGCCTCCGATCCTCCTGATCGCCACGCGGTTTCTTCTGTCGGGGGGCATTCTGCTGGCGGGGTGCGCGTTGTATGGGGCGCGTCTGCCGCGCGGGCGGGAGTTGTGGCTGACGGCGTTGAACGGGGTGGTGATTCTGGGGGTAGGCAACAGCGCGCTGGTGTTTGCGGAGACGCTGATTCCGAGCGGCATCGCGGCGCTGATCATCACGATCAGCCCGTTCTGGATGGTGGGGTTGAATGCCATTCTGCCGCCGCGGGAGAGCCTGCACCCGCCGACGCTGGCGGGTATGCTGGTGGGGCTGGGCGGAGCAGTTCTGCTGGTGGGGCCGGGGGCGTTGCACGGGGGCGCGCAAGGGGCGGCACTGTGGAAGGGCTTTCTCATTCTGCAGGCCGGGTGCCTGGCGTGGACGTCGGGTTCACTGCTGCAGAAGCGGCAGGCGGTGACGGTGCATCCGATTGTGGCCGGCGCGGTGCAGCAACTGGCGGCGGGATTGGCATCTCTTCCCCTGGTCTGGATGTTCCCCGGAGAGGTGCACTATTCGCAGCGAGGGGTGGCGGCGCTGCTGTACTTGGTGACGTTCGGGTCGATTGTGGGGTATTCGAGCTATGTGGTGGCGCTGCAGCGGCTGCCGGTGGCGCTGGTTTCGCTGTACAACTACGTGAATCCGGTTGTGGCCGTGATTCTGGGCTGGATCTTCTACCGCGAGCCGTTCGGGCCGAGGGAGGCGTTGGCGATGGTGGTGATCTTCGCCGGAGTTGCCCTGGTGAAGCGGTTGGAAGCTCGAAAGCGGTAAGCCTAGCTCTTCGGGGCGCGCATCTTGGCGCCCAGCGCCCCGCCCATGGAGCAGAGCAGGGTGAGCAAAACAAACTGGAAAACGAGGCCGAGGACGATAGAGGTGGCGAAGGCGGCCGGATCGTTGGCGAGTTTTTCGAACTGGGCGGAGGCGTCGGCGGGCAGGCCGAGGGAGGCGGCGCTCTCCTTATAGGCCTTCATGAGTTCGTCGCTGCCGGCGAGCATCGCGATGCCCGCGGTGAAGAAGACGGTCATGATGACGAACGAGAAGATGCCGGTCATCCAACCCATGCGGGCGCCGTTCTGAATGGAGATGGGCAGGCCGGTGCGGCGGGAATAGAGGACAACGGCGTAGAAGCCTCCGGCGAGAAGCACGAGCGGCAGCAGGAAGGATGCGCCGGCCGCAGCGCTCAGAGTGGAGGCGAGTTGGACGACGGCGGCGGCCAGGAATCCGACGCGGACGGCGGCGCGGTTATGAAAGGTTATGCGCTCCTGCTCGGGCGGAGCCGACGGAGGCAATGGGAGGACAGGCTCCGGCGCTGCAGGGTAGGCAGCGACCTCCGCCGGTTCGGGTTCTACGAGTTCTCTCAGAGGGCGACCGCACCGATGGCAAAACAGAGCGTCATCCGGGAGTTTGGCACCGCAGGTGCAGTGGCTTTCCACATCTTTAGTCTCCCGTACATGAAGGCCTCTTGCAAGAAACCCGGCCCGCCAGTGTAGCCGCGGCCTCCGGGGGGTACTCGTGTGCGTGCCCGATGCCGTAATCTGGTTCATACCATTCGACATGCCGCGACACACGCTTCTCGTCCTTGAAAACCCGGCCGCGCGACATTTGATATTGCTCGACAAACTACCCGAGGATACGCACATTGCCGTGTCGGGCAGCGTGGAAGGGTTAGCCAACGCGGCGCCGGAAGCCGATGTGCTGTTAGTGGGGGGAGTGCCGCGCCAACTGGTGGAAGAGATCTGGCAACTGGCGCCGCGGCTGAGATGGGTGCATTCGATGTGGGCGGGGATGGATGCGCTGCTCTTCCCGGCGCTGGTGGAGAGTGACGTGGTGTTGACCAACGGCCGCGGGGTGTTTGCGCGGACGCTGGCCGAGTTTGCGCTCTCCGGCATGCTGTGGTTCGCCAAGGACATTCGGCGGATGCGCCGGCAGCAGCGGGAGCGGCGGTGGGAGAAGTTCCTTGTCACGGAGTTGCGCGGCAAGCGGCTGGGGATTGTGGGGATGGGTTCGATCGGAAGAGCGACGGCGGAACTGGCGATGGCGTTCGGGATGGAGGTGCGCGGCATCGGCCGCGGACACTCGCGCGGCGAATTCGAGGAAGTGCTTGGCAGTTCGGACTATTTGCTGATTTCGGCGCCGCTGACGGAGGAGACGCGCGGGATGGTGGGCGAACCGGAGTTGCGGCTGATGAAACGGGAAGCCGTGCTGCTGAACCTGGGCCGCGGCCCGGTGGTGGTGGAGGAATCGCTGCTGCGGGCGCTGTCCGAGGAGCGGATCCGGGGCGCGGTGCTCGATGTATACGACCAGGAACCGTTGCCGGCGGGGCATCCGCTGTGGTCTCTGGAGAACGTCCTGCTGTCGCCGCACTGCGCGGATAACACGGCCACCTGGCTGAATGAAGCCATGCAGTTCTTCGTCGAAAACTACCACCGTTACTCGCAGGGCGAGGAGTTGCGAAATATCGTGGACAAGAGGCTTGGATACTGAATGACACCTGTGACGATCGACGACATCCGCGCGGCCGCGGCACGCATCGCGCCCATCGCGCAGAAGACCCCCATCTGGCGCTCGCGCAGCTTTGACGAGCGCTGCGGCCGGGAGGTGGTGTTCAAGTGCGAGAACCTGCAGAAGGGTGGGGCTTTCAAGATCCGCGGCGCCTCCAACTTCCTGCTCTCGATTCCGGAGGCAGACCGGCCGAAGGGCGTGGTGGGCTTCTCTTCGGGCAATCACGCACAGGCGGTGGCCATTGCGGCGAGGGTGCTGGGCATGCCGGCGACGCTGGTGATGCCGGATGACGCGCCGAAATCCAAGCTGGAGGCGACGCGGGCCAACGGAGCCCGGGTGGTGATTTACGACCGCTTCAAGGATTCGCGGGAGCGCATCGGACGGGAGATTGCGGCGGAGACGGGCGCGACTTTGGTGCCGCCGTTCGATCATCCATGGATCGTCGCGGGAGCGGGTACGTGCGCGCTGGAACTGATGGAGCAGGCGCCTGATCTGGATGCGCTGGTGGTGTGCCTGGGGGGCGGCGGGCTGCTTTCCGGGAGCGCGATTGCGGCGAGGGCGTTGAGTTCTTCGATTCACGTGTTCGGCGTGGAGCCGGAGGTGGCCGACGACTATGCGCAGTCTCTGAGGAAAGGCGAGCGGATCGAGATCGCATCGCCGCCCACGATTGCGGACGGACTGCGCACGACGAAGCCCGGGGAACTGACCTTCGCGATCATTCGCGAGTTGGTGGAAGAGGTGCTGCTGGTGTCGGAGGCGGAGATCCGTGAGACGACGAAGTTCGTGATCTCCAGGACGAAACTGCTGGTGGAGCCGAGCGGGGCGGTGGGCGCCGCGGCCGTGCTGTTTGGCAAAGTGCCGGCGGAGTTGAAGAGAGTGGGGGTGATTCTCTCGGGCGGGAACGTAGATCTGGAGACGTTGGCGGCGTTATGAAACAGAGGCCACCAGTCACGGCGCATGAGCGCTTTCAGGAGAGGGCGGCGGAGTTTGAAGGACTGGCCCTGGCAGAGCGATTCACGCGCATCCATAAGACGAACCTGTGGGGCTCCGGCGATTCCGTCTCAGGGCTGGGCTCGGAGTTGGCGGCGACGGCGCGGCTGCGAACCGGGTTGCCGGAGTTGATCCGGCAGATTGGCGCGAAGTCCGTGCTGGACATTCCCTGCGGCGATTTCGGGTGGCTGAGCCGCGCGGACCTTTCCGGTCTGGAATACACCGGCGGCGATATTGTCGAGACGCTGGTTCAGGAGAATGCGGCGCGTTATGGACGCCGGTTTTTGCAATTGGATCTTTGCGAGAGTCCGTTGCCGGCGGTGGACGTGGTGCTGTGCCGCGATTGCCTGGTCCACCTGTCGTTCGCGAACATCGGCCGCGCGGTGGAGAATCTGAGGCGCTGCGGGTCCACTTGGCTGCTGACCACGCACTTCCTGGAGTGTGAAGCAAACCACGACATCGCCGATGGCGACTGGCGCATGTTGAACTTCGAACTGGCTCCGTTCTGCTGGGGGCCGCCCGCCAGAGTGCTGGTGGAAGGCTGCGAGGAGAGCGGCGGAGGATATGCGGATAAGACACTGGCGCTGTGGCCGATCGCCGGGCTTACCAAAAATGGACTTCGATGATGCGGGCCGGGGTTGGCGTCATGCCGATTACTTTGGTGTGGAGCAAGACCTGGAAGCTGCCGTGCTTGAGCTTGCGTCCTGAGCGGCGAGCGAGTTCTTCCAGCCGGGCAGGATCGGTGAGGAACTCGGCGGCGGCCTGTGTGCCGAAGGTGGAGATGCCGGCGGCGATGATCACGGTCTGGCCGCTCTTGGCGTCGGTGACGCGGCTGGCGAGGGCGTAATCCTCGGCGGGCGTGCCGGGATGCGGCCCTTTGGTTGCCCGCCACCGGCGGGCGGGATTGTGGCCGTCGAGCACGTGGGAATCGGGCCCGCCGATCAGCTTGAAACGGTAATCGTTGTTGATTTCGATGGTCCACTTGGAAGAGAAGGCGCCGAAGAGGATGGCCGGCTGGTTGCGCAGATCAGCGAAGGAGAAGTCCTGGCCGGCCTTCAACGTAAACGGCTTGCCGGTTCTCGTGCAGAGGGTGGCGAAACGGATTGCCCCCATCGCGGCGCCAACACCCACCTTATGCGGGGCCGAAACCATCGTTTGTGTCTGCCCCAGTTCATCCTTGAACTCATACTTCGGGCCCTCGTAACTACCACTTTCCCGCACGGAGACCTTGTTGTAGGAGTCCGGGATCGGTAGGAAGATCACGAGCGGCTCATGGGACTGGAGGATGGGCGCCCAGAAGTCATCCAGGGCCGTGCTCCGGTGCTGAGCGGCAAACAGGAGCAGGCCGGCCGCCGCTGCCAGGATCACTCCCGCCGATAATCCGATCAGCCACGTTCGCCGGCGGCGAGACGGAGCGGCGGCATGATCGGCGGCCTGATCGGCGGATGGAGCGGGCGCCGTCTCCGGTGGCGGTTCGAGGCGGACGAACTGGGGCACATAGCTCCCCAGGGGCAGTTCGATCCGGAGGGTTGTGCCGGGAGGCGGCGACGCGTAGTGAGCCTGGAGCCGCCGTCTGAGTTCGCTGGCCTTCACCCGCACGAACGAGTCCTCAGCGGAGTTGTAACCGGGGCCGCGGCCGAAGACCTCGACGGCGATGTTGCGTTCTTTGATCAGGTCGGCCTCGCCGTGGAGAGTTCTCTCCACGACGTAGCGAAGAAACTCCTGACTGCGCTGACTGGTGCGAAGAGCCTCGCCTCCGAGCACGCGCGCCAGTTCAGAGTGAACTTCCGACGCTGTGTAACCTGAATCCAAGTTCACCGCCACGAGAAACTGTTTGACAGCTTATCACGCGTAACGTGCGCGTGACGCTGACGCAAGCCATTGAAGCCGATGGCCCATTGCGGCCACACGGTCAATAACGAGGAATTACGCTGGTTCCAACCGCCGCATGGGGGACATACTGGCTGCCGAGTCCACTTCAGGAGTCTGTGCCATGCTGACACGTCTTGCTCTCTTAGCCGCGATGCTAGGTTCGATGCTCCCCGCGCAGGATGCGCGCGGGCGTATCGCCGGCCGGGTGATGGATCCTTCGGGGGCCGCCATTCCGAAGGCTCAGGTAACGGCAACTAACAATGAAACCTCGGTGCGGGTTTCAGCGACCGCGAATGACGCGGGTATGTACGACATCCCCTATCTTCAGCCCGGCGTGTACACGCTGACTGCCGCGGCGGGGGGCTTCAAGGGATATGAGCGGAAAGAGTTGCAGGTGCGAGTGGGGGACCAGTTGGCGATCAACATTCCATTGGAGGTAGGCCTCGTCTCGGAGTCGATCACGGTTTCCGGACAGGCATCCCTGCTGGACACCTCCACGGCGAGCGTGGGCAGGGTGGTGGATAGCAAGCGAATCCTCGATCTGCCGCTGCCCGGCGGCAACGCTCTTTCGCTTTCGCGCCTGGCGCCGGGCGTGGTGAATCTGGCTGCTCCGAATCATCCCTCGCTGGGGCCGGCGACGGAGGTGCTCTCATCGCTGACGGTGAACGGCGTGCGCGCCGGCAATATCGAATTCACGGTGGACGGCACGCCGTCCATGTGGGGCACGAACGCGGCTTACGCGCCCCCCACTGAGATGGTGGCGGAGTTCAAAGTCCAGACTGCGACTTACGACGCCAGCGCCGGCCGCGCGCCCGGCGGCAACGTCAACGTGGTTCTGCGTACCGGCACGAATCAGTTCCACGGAACGCTCTCCTACTACCACAACAACCAGCACCTGCAGTCACTGGATCTCTTCCAGCGGCAGAACCTCTACAATCCGTCGACGGGTCCGGTGACCGACGAGAAGATCAACAGCATCAACCCGGTGAACATCCTGAACCGGTATGGCGCCACCTTCTCCGGTCCGGTGATGCTGCCCAAGCTCTACAACGGGCGCAACAAGACCTTCTGGATCTACTCGTTTGAAGGGCTGACTCGCCCTGGAGTGGAACGAGGCAATACGTTCTTCACTGTGCCTACGGGAATCCAGCGGCGCGGCGACTTCTCTGATCTGCTCAAGCTTGGCAGCGTGTACCAGGTTTACGATCCCAATACGACGGTGCCGGCGGCCGGCGGCCGCTACTCGCGCCAACCCTTCGCCGGTAACATCGTGCCCTCCTCGCGCCTGGACAAGACCGCTCTGGGGCTTCTGCCGTATTGGCCGGATTCCAACCTGGCGGGCACCAACGACGGGCGGAACAACTACACGCGCCAGCAGACTTCGTACAACGAATACCGCTCACACACAGCCAAGGTCGACCACAACTTCTCCGAGCGGCATCGCGTCTTCGGCCGCTACAACCAGTGGTATCAGCTTTTCAGCTCGGGTCAGACATTCCCCAATATCGCCAACGGCAACGACCGCTACCGCTACAACTTCGGCGGCGTCTTCGACGACGTCTTCGTCATCTCCCCGTCGATGTTAAACAACCTCCGCATCGGCTTCACGCGGTTTGAACAGACGAACAGCCCCCTGTCGATGGGGTTCGATCTGGCTGGGGCGGGTTTCTCGCAGTCACTGGCCAACGCCATCGATCCGCAGGCGCGCGTGTTTCCGGGAATCCAGGTGGCCGCTTATCAGAACCTGGGCACGAACAGCCCGTCCAGCGCCATCTCGAACTACTACACCTTCTCAGACGATGTCACGTGGACCAAAGGGAAGCACACTATCAAAATGGGCGCCGAGTTCCGCCTTTATCGCGAGAACAACTATAACTTCGCCAACATGACGCCCACCGAGACTTTCGCCAGTTCCTATACTGGCGGACCGCTGGACAACTCACCCGCGGCCCCTATCGGGCAGGGCCTCGCGTCGTTCCTTCTGGGGATCCCCAGCGGCGGCCAGATCAATGTGAACGACTCTGCGGCGGAGCAGTCCAAGACCACCTCGTTCTACATTCAGGACGACTGGCGAATCTCCTCGAAGCTGACGATCAACGCCGGCCTGCGGTATGACCTCGACAGTCCCATCACCGAGCGCTACAACCGTTCCGTGCAGGGTTTCGACTTCGCCACCAACAACCCGGACGCGGCGCGCGCCACCGCCAACTATGCGAAGAACCCTCTGCCGGAGTTGCCCGTGAGCCAGTTCAAGGTGATCGGCGGCCTGACCTTCGCCGGCGTGAACGGCAATTCCAGGTCGCTCTGGAACTCCGACAAGAACAACTTCGCACCGCGGATCGGCCTGGCCTACACGCCGTTCAAAGACACGGTGATTCGAGCGGGCTATGGGATCTTCGTGGTACCGCTGGGGGCGGACCGCTCTTCAGTGAATCAGTCCGGCTACACGCTGCGGACGACGCTGGTGCCTTCCATCGACAACGGGCAGACCTACATCGCTTCGGTGTCCAATCCGTTTCCCGGCGGCTGGCCCAATCCTCCAGGTTCTTCCCTAGGACTGGCTACCGATGAAGGGCGCGCGGTGAGCTACTTCCGTCCGGATGGGACCAACGGCTATATGCAGCGCTACTCGTTCGGGATCCAGCAGCAGATTCGCGGCGGCCTGCTCTTCGATGCCTCATACATCGGCAACCGCGGGACGCGCCTGGGCGCGACGCGGCAGTACAACGGCATCCCGCTGAACCTGCTGTCGAAGTCGCTTTCCCGCGACCAGCAGACCATCAACTACCTGAGTTCGCAGGTGGCCAATCCGTTCTATCCGCTGCCGGGCTCCAACATTGCGGGCACCACCGTGGCCCGCAACCAACTGCTGCGCCCTTATCCGCATTTCACGGGGCTTTCCACCACGGAGCCGCAAGGCTACAGCTGGTATCACTCGTTGCAGACGACGCTGGAGAAGAGATTCCAGGCCGGGTTCACATTCCAGTTCAACTACACCCTCTCGAAGATGATGGAGGCCACGGATTTCCAGAACGAGGCGGATCCAGTGCCGGCCAAGGTCATCTCAGACCTCGATCGGACCCACCGCGTGGCGTTGAGCAGTATTTATGAGCTGCCGTTCGGCCCCGGCAAACGATTCCTGGCTCATTCGAACGGGTTCGTGCGCCATGCCGCGGGAGGATGGCAGTTGCAGGCCGTGTGGCAGATGAACACCGGCCAGCCGTTGGGATTCGGGAACTCGATCCTGACGGACGACATCCGCAACGTGCCGTTGTCGGGTTCCGCGCAGACGCTGGACCGCTGGTTCAACACGTCGGCCCTCAATCGAAACGCGGCCGAGCAACTGCAATTCAACCTTGTGACGATGTCAACGAGGTTTTCCGGCGTGCGGGCTCCTGGGGTGGACGTTTGGGACATCTCCGGAGTGAAGAACTTCGCGCTCACTGAGAAGCTGCGGATGCAGTTCCGGGCCGAGTTTCTCAACGCCATGAACCACTCGAACCTGGCTGCGCCGAACACGGCGCCGACCAACTCGCTGTTCGGGCGCATTTCAGCCATCTCCGGCTTCCCGCGCTACGTGCACTTCGGGCTGAAGCTGGTCTACTAGGAAACTGGATTGAACATGAAACGCCGTACGTTCCTTTCTTCGCTGGCGGGCGGGGCACTGGCCGCCCGCAGTGCCGCCCAGCAGCCGAATTTCGTGTTCATCCTGGCGGATGATTTCGGCTGGCGGGACCTGGCCTGCTATGGCAACCCGTACTTCTCCACGCCGAATCTAGACAAACTGGCGGCGCAGGGGGCGCGCTTCACAAACGCTTATGCGGCGTGCCCGGTCTGTTCGCCGACGCGCGCCAGCATTCTCACCGGCAGGTACCCCGTGCGTACCGGCGTGACGGATTGGATTCCGGGCCGTGCTTCCCACGAGAAGGGGCCGATCGTCACGCCGCGGACGGCGACGGAGTTGAAGTTATCCGAGATCACAATGGCGGAGCGGCTCAAGACGGCCGGGTACCGGAGTGCCGCGGTGGGCAAATGGCACCTGGGCGGCACGGGGTTTCTGCCGACAGACCAGGGGTTTGACGTGAACATCGGCGGCAACCACAGCGGGAGTCCTCCCAAGAGCCCGAAGCCGTATTTCGGGCCATGGGACTTGCCGAACCTGCCTGGCGCAGCCGGCGATTTCCTCACCGAGCGGCTGGCGCAGGAGGCCTGCGGCTTCATCCGGCAGAACGCCGCAAATCCGTTCCTTGTCTATCTGTCGCATTACTCCGTGCACATTCCGTTGGGGGCGCGCGAGGCCGATGTGGCGCGCCACAAGGAGAAGGCACAGGGGCGCTACAATCCGACCTACGCGGCGATGGTGGAGAGCCTGGACCAGAGTGTGGGCCTGGTGTTGGACGCCATCGACAAAACCGGCGTGGCGGACCGCACGATGGTGATGTTCTTCGGCGACAACGGCGGGCTGCGCTATGAGGGCAAGTCCAAACAGGCCGTCACCGACAACGCGCCGCTGCGGGCCGGGAAGGGGCACCTGTACGAAGGCGGGATCCGCGAGCCGTTGATTGTGAGATATCCGCGCTTGGTGAAGGCCGGCGCAGTGATCGATACGCCCGTTTCGAGCGTGGACTTCCTCCCCACGTTCTGCCAGGCGGCGGGCGTAGCGCCGGGACAGGTGGACGGGGTCAGCCTGATGCCTCTGCTGGGCGGAGGGAAGCTGAAGCCGCGGCCGCTCTTCTGGCACTACCCGCACTATTCGAACCAGGGCGGGGAACCGGGCAGCGCCATTCGGGAAGGGCGCTGGAAGCTGATCGAGTTCCACAAAGACGGGCGGCGCGAGCTATTCGACCTGGACCAGGATCCCGGCGAGGCGCGGAACCTCATCAACACAGAACCGGCGGTGGCGCGCAAGCTGGCCGCCACGCTGGAGCAGTGGCGGAAGAAGAGCGGCGCGATCATGCCGCGGAAGAATCCCAACGCCGATCCCGCGTGGCCCGGGTGGGGGCTGACGGGCGAGGAGAAGCCCATTCTCCCCGCCTCCTGAGTCCGCCTGGTTACTTCTTGGCGGGGGCCGCGGGCGCCATCGCCTGGTCGATGATGGGCGACAGTCCGTCGCCCTCGAAGATGGACTTCTGCGCGTCGGTGTAGACGAGGTCGTTGCGGATGATACCGTTGGCATCGACGACGAGGAGCGTCGGCAGGCTGATGGAGGGGTTCTGCGGCGTGATGCGCAGCATGGCGGCGGTGGCCTGTCCGAAGTCGAACAGGACCGGGTTGGTCACCTTGTACTTGGCGATGTAGGCGGAGACGGTTTGGGGATTGTCCGGCGGATTGACGATGCTCAGGACGGAGATTTTGGCGCCGTACTTTTCCTTGATCCGCTCCAACGTTCGCGAGAGCGTCTGACAGTGCGGGCACTCGGTCTTCATGATGTCGATGATCAGGACCTTGCCGCGGTAATCGAGGACGTCGTAGTATTTGCCGGTCGCGTCGGGGAGTGTGAAGCTCGCCACGCGCTTGCCGGCCAAAGGTCCTGCGGCCAGCGCCATCGCGGTCAGTAGCAGAGTTGCCAGTATCTTTTTCATTCTTATTTCTCCTGTGCCAGCCGGGTGAGGCTCTCTTCGTAGGGCGCGGTGGCGACGCCTTTTTCGGTGATGATGCCGGTGACGTAGCGGTTGGGGGTGACGTCGAAGGCGGGGTTCTCCACCAGCGTGCCTTCGGGAGCAACGGGGACACCGAAGACCTCGGTGACTTCCTTGCCGGGGCGCTCTTCGATGGGGATCTGATCGCCCGAGTCGAGTGTGAGGTCGAGTGTGGAGATGGGCGCTGCCACGTAGAAGGGCACGCCATTCTCCCTGGCGAGCACGGCCACGCCGTAGGTGCCTACCTTGTTGGCCACGTCGCCGTTGCGCGCGATGCGGTCCGCGCCGACGACGACGCAGCCGATGCGGCCGGATTTGAGGAAGTGGCCCGCCATGTTGTCGGAGATGAGCTTGACGGGGATGCCGTCCTGCTGGAGTTCCCACACGGTGAGACGCGCGCCCTGCAGAAAGGGTCTCGTCTCGTCGGAGTAAACTTCGAGCTTCTTGCCGCTTTCCACCGCGGCGCGGATGACGCCGAGGGCCGTGCCATAGCCAGCCGTGGCGAGCGCGCCGGCGTTGCAGTGGGTGAGCACCACCTTGCCGTCCGGAACGAGCGGGGCGCCGTGCGCGCCGATGGCGCGGTTGATGGCGATGTCTTCGCGATAGACCGCCAGGGCCTCGGCTTCGAAAGCGGCGCGGATCTCAGCGATGGGCTTGTCCTTCACTGAAGCGTAGAGGCGCTTCATGCGGTCGATGGCCCAGAAGAGGTTCACCGCGGTGGGCCGCGTGCCGGCCAGGGTGGAGCAGATGAGTTCGAACTGCCCGTCGAGTTTAGCCGGATCGGCCTGTTTGACGCCGAGCGCCACGCCCATCGCCGCCGAGACTCCGATGGCGGGCGCGCCGCGCACCACCATGGTGCGAATGGCGTGGGCCACTTCCTCGTATGTCTGGCAGGTCATGAATTCCACAGTGCGCGGCAGTTTGGTCTGATCGATCATCACCACGCCGGCGTCGGTCCATTGCACCGTCTCAACCATTAGTTCAGCAAGTCCTTCCTTTGAAGCAGAAATCCAGTAAAGAACGCCAGATTGTAGGTGGCGTGCACCAATGTGGACGCCGCCGTGGAATCCAGTTTCCAGCGCACGAGTCCGAAGACGCTGGAGGCGAAAAAGAGCAGGAGCACATGCTGCCAGCTCCACGAATATTGCGGACCGTGCAGCAGCGCGAACGGCAAGCTGGCCAGGGCGATGCCCGCCGCCACGCCGAAAGAGCGGATGGTGAGCGGCTGCAGGAAACCGCGGAAGATCAACTCCTCGGCCAGCGGGCCCAGAGTGGTGGCGAAGAAGCCGACGAGGATGATGGAGAGACGGTCCCGCAGCAGGCGCTGTACAGCGTTGTCGATCACGGGGGTGTGCAGCAACGTTCCGGCGATCACTACGAAGATGACCAGGAGCGGGCCCAGGAAGACGGTGAGCCCCATCTTCGGCCATGGCACACGCCAGCCCATCGATTCCCAGAAGGGCGCGTCATAGCGGGCCTTCAGCAACAGGAAGAGCGCGCCGAACCAAAGGCCGTAGGCGAGGAACTGCGCGCCGATGGCGCGGATGGCGTCCGGCTGTCCCGCGGGGAGAGCCCACAGCAGAAGGGCGTTCAAGCCCACGGCCAGCAGGACGCAGGGGAGAGACAGGCCGAGCAGCAAGCCGGCATCGAGCCACGTCCAGGGAGGGCCGGCCTTCTCGCGCCAGGGGGGCGTGGGGAGCGCGCCGGTCATGCTTCGGCCTCGATCAGAAGCGCCGCCAGCAACGGGATCATGATCTCGTGGTGGCCGGTGAGGGCGTAGCCTTTGCCGCCGCTTCCGGCGTGTGGCCGCTCCACGACGTTGAAGCGCGGCCGGTAGTGCTGCAGAAAATCGAAGTTGGCGGTGGTGAAGTCAGCGAGGTCGAAGCCCAGGTTCCTGACCACCGACACGGCTTTGAGGAACACCTCGGGGAGAACGACGGCGGAGCCCACGTTCAGGTAAACCCCGCCGCTGTGCAAGCCTTTCACAATCGAGCAGAACAGGCGGAAATCGCGATGTGAAGCCGCGCCGATGGCCGCGCCCTGCGCCGCTGGATGGGTGTGCGGCGTGTCCGTGCCGACGGCAACATGGACGGTCACCGGGATGGCGCGCTGCCAGGCCTGCCATAGGACGGAGTAGGGGCGGGTGGCCTGCGGGGCGATGGCATCGAGAGCCGCCCCCAGCGCCTCGCCCATGCCGATGCCGGCCGCGGAAGCGCGGTAGATGGCCTCGTTCATGAGGCGGCCAGTCTCTTCGGCCGAGCCGAAGCGGCCGTCGGGCAGCACGGCCTCGACATCTTCGCTAGTACAGCCGGCCAAGCCGAGTTCAAAGTCGTGGATGGAAGCCGCGCCGTTCATGGCGATGGCGGTGATGAAGCCGCGATCCATGAGGTCCACCAGGACCGGGGCGAGACCGCACTTGATCACGTGGCCGCCCATGCCCCAAATCAAAGCCTTGCGTTCCTGTTTCGCCGCCGCGATGTCGCGAACGACGGCGCGCAGGGAGTCCGCGGCGAGGAGGCGGGGCAGCCGGTCCAGCCAGGCCGTGGCGCTGTCGCCTTTCCGATGCACCCCGGCCATGTGCTCCACCCGCACCTTGCCGCCGCGGTCGGCGATGGGCACGGTGGAGAGTCCGCTGAAATCCAGGGGTATTTCCGAGTACTTGCTCACTGCAGTTCCTATCCAGCTTTGCCGTTTTTCAGCGCATTTTCAAGCGCGCGGGCCGTATGGCTGTTGCGATGCCGCACCACCTGCTCCGGCGTTCCTTCGGCCACCACCGTGCCGCCGCGCTCGCCGCCCTCGGGGCCCAGATCGATAATCCAGTCGGCACATTTGATCACGTCGATCTGATGTTCGATCACCAGAACCGTATTGCCCAGGTCCACCAACTGGTTCAGGACATCGAGTAAACGCCGCACGTCTTCGAAGTGCAGGCCCGTGGTGGGCTCGTCGAGAATGTAGAGCGTGCGGCCGGTCTGGCGGCGGGAGAGTTCGCGGGCCAGTTTGATGCGCTGGGCTTCGCCGCCGGAGAGCGTGGTGGCGGACTGGCCGAGGTGGAGATAACCCAGGCCGACGTCCACCAGCGTCTGGAGCTTCAATTGGATGGACGGGATGTTCTTGAGAAGCGCGAGCGAGTCTTCCACCGTGGTTTCCAGCAGGTCGGCAATGGAGACGCCGTTGAACTTCACCGCCAGGGTTTCGCTGTTGTAGCGCCGTCCGCGGCAGACATCGCAGGGCACGAAGACGTCGGGCAGGAAGTTCATCTCGATGCGCTTCATGCCGTCGCCCTGGCAGGCTTCGCAGCGGCCGCCCTTGACGTTGAAGGAGAAGCGGCCGGGCTTGTAGCCGCGCTCGCGCGCCTCGGGCAGCATGGCGTAGAGGTCGCGGATGGGAGTGAAGGTTCCGGTGTAGGTGGCTGGATTCGAGCGCGGCGAGCGGCCGATGGGGGCCTGGTCGATCTCGATCACCTTGTCGATCAGGTCCAGCCCATCCAAGCCGTCGAAGCTGCCCGGTTTCGCCTTGCTGCCGTAGAGATGTTGCGAAATCGTGCGGTAGAGTAGGTCGTGAATGAGAGTGGATTTGCCGCTGCCGCTGACGCCGGTGACGCAGATCAGCGTGCCCAGCGGGAACTCCACGTCCACGTTTTTGAGGTTGTGCTCGCGCGCGCCGCGCACTACCAATTTGCCGCCATTGCCGGGGCGGCGGAAGCGCGGCGTCTCCACTTCGCGTTTACCGGAGAGGTACTGGCCGGTGAGCGATTTGTCGTTCCTGGCAATCTCGCTGGGCGTGCCGGCGGCCACCAGATGACCGCCCAGGCGGCCGGCGCCGGGGCCGAGGTCGATGACGTAGTCCGCGCGTTCGATGGTCTCCTGGTCATGCTCCACGACGAGCACTGTGTTGCCGAGGTCGCGGAGGCTCTCCAACGTGCCCAGCAGGCGGCCGTTGTCGCGCGGGTGCAGGCCAATGGAGGGCTCATCCAAAACGTAGAGCACGCCGCGCAGTTTTGAGCCGATCTGGGTGGCGAGGCGAATCCGCTGCGATTCTCCGCCGCTCAGCGTGGCCGCCGAGCGGTCGAGACTCAGGTAGTCCAGCCCAACAGCCGTGAGGAACTCCAGGCGGTTGCGGACCTCCTCCACAATCCGGCCTGCAATCTGCGCTTCGCGTTCCGTCAGCACCCACCGCCGGCACTCCGGCAACGCGCGCGCCACGGGCAGGGCTGTGAACTCCGCAATGCCGGTGCCTTTCACCTGCACCGCCAGCGAGGCCGGCCGGAGGCGCCGCCCTTTGCAGGAGCCGCACTCCGTCGCCGACATGTACTCCATCAGATACTCGCGCACGCCTTCGCTGTACTCTTCAAAGGCGCGTTCCAGGATCTTCAGGATGCCCACAAAGCTGCCGCTGCCCTCGAGCAGCGACTGCTGCTGCTTCTTGGGCAGATCTTCAAAGGGCTTGGAGAGGTTGATCTTCAGCGTCTTGGCCGCTTCGGAGACCGCTTGCTTCATCAGCGCGGAGGAGCCGCCGGGCCCCAGGCCGCCATCAAAGAGCGGCTTGGCGCCGTCCACGATGACCTTGTCCGGATCGAAGGCCCACGTGGAGCCGAGGCCATGGCAGGCTTCGCATGCCCCATAGGGGCTGTTGAAGGAGAACGAACGGGGCTCCAGTTCCGGCACGCTGGCGCCGCACTCCGGGCAGGCCATCTTCAGCGAGTAGAGGCGTTCATCTCCATTGACGATCGCGACGATGACCAGGCCGCCGGCCAGCTTGGTGGCCGTTTCAATGGAAGCTTCCAGGCGCTTCTCCAGGCCGGGCTTGAGCAGCAGGCGATCCACTACCACTTCGATAGTGTGGTTCTTGCGCTTGTCGAGAACGATCTCTTCGTCGAGCGAACGCAGCGTGCCGTCGATGCGGGCGCGCACGAAACCGGCGCGGGCAAACTTCTCCAGTTCCTTCTTGTACTCACCCTTGCGGCCGCGGGCGATGGGCGCGAGGATCATCACGCGCTCGTCGGCCTTCAGCGCCAGCACCTGTTCCAGGATCTGCTGCGTGGTCTGCTTCGAAATCGGCGTGCCGCATTCCGGGCAGTGGGGCGCCCCGATGGACGACCACAGCAGGCGAAGGTAATCGTAGATCTCCGTGATCGTGCCGACCGTGGAGCGCGGGCTGCGGCTGGTGGTCTTCTGCTCGATGGAGATGGCGGGGGAGAGGCCGTCGATCGAATCCACTTCGGGCCGCTCCATCTGGTCCAGAAACTGGCGCGCGTAGGGCGATAGAGTTTCGACATAGCGGCGCTGGCCCTCGGCATAGATGGTGTCGAAGGCCAGGGAGGATTTGCCGGAGCCGGAGAGCCCGGTAATCACGGTTAGCGTGTTCCGGGGAATCTCCACGCTGACGTTTTTCAGATTGTGAGTCCGTGCTCCGTGTACGGAGATGCGCTGGATCATGCAAGCCCGCTCCCCCCTATTTTCGCCTAACCGGGGCCCCTCCCGCCGCCCTCTTCGTCGTACACTTGCCTGTAATGTCCGAAAATGCCACATTGCGGAGCGCCAGGTTGTGTTGAGGAGCCTGATGCGCCTGCTGCTCCGCCTCGTCTATCGCCTGGGGGTTCGAGGCACCGTTCCCGCGTCGGGCAAGCGCCTGGTGATTGCCAACCACCAGTCCTTTCTGGATGCGCCGATTCTGTTCTCGTTTCTGCCGGCGGACACGCTGTGGGTGGTGCACTCCCAGATCGCGCGCATTCCGGCCTTCCGGTTTCTGCTGCGGGCTGTAAACCACGTGGTGATCGACACCACCAGCCCCTTTGCCATCAAGGCCACGGTGGAGTTGATCGAGAGCGGAAAACCCGTGGTGATCTTCCCGGAGGGCCGCGTCACAGTCACCGGCAGCCTCATGAAGGTTTACGATGGGCCGGCGTTCATGGCCGCCCGGACCGGCGCGCAGGTAGTGCCCGTGATCTTCGATGGGGCCGCGCGCGCCCGCCTGTTCAGCCGCATGTCGGGCGACTACCAACTGGCCTGGTTTCCCAAGATCACGGCAACGGTATTTCCCGCGCAGACCATCTCCATGCCCGAGGCGCCCAACGGCAAGCTGCGCCGCCGCAAGGCCGGCGAAGCGATGCGCCGTCTGCTGCAGCATTGCCTGTGCGCTGCGCGGCCCAAGCGCAGCCTGCATGGTGCGTTTCTCGACGCCGTGGAGCTGCACGGTCGTTCGCGGGACATGGTGGAGGACGTCAGCGGCGCCCACCTCTCCTACGGCGATCTGCTGAAGGGCTCGCTGGCTCTGGGCAGGCTGGTTGAAAAAGTATCGGAACCCGGAGACGTGGTGGGTGTCCTGCTGCCCAACGCGGCGGCGACTCTCGCGCTTATTCTCGGGCTGTTCGGCTCGCGGCGCATTCCGGCCCTGCTGAACTTCACCGCAGGCGTCGATGGTCTGCAGTCCGCCATCCGCGCGGCGAAGATCAAGACGATCCTCACCTCGCGGACGTTTCTTGAGCGCGGCAAGCTCCAGCCCGTGGTGGACAAGCTCGAGGGCGTTCAGATCGTCCTGCTGGAAGAACTGCGGCAGCGGCTTTCTCTTGGCGACAAACTGTGGCTGATTCTCTACGCGCTGCGCTTTCCGCGGCTGGCCACCGCGCGTCCCGATCCCGATTCGCCGGCCGTGGTGCTCTTTACCTCCGGCTCAGAGGGCAAGCCCAAGGGCGTGGTGCTGAGCCACTGGAACATCATGAGCAACCTGGAGCAGATCCTGGTCACGGTGGACGTCTCCCGCGCCGACAAGATCTTCTCCGCGATGCCGGCATTCCACTCCTTCGGCCTCACCGCCGGGCTCATGCTGCCCGCTGTTTCCGGAATGCGGGTTTATCTCTACCCCTCTCCGCTGCATTACGCCGTGGTGCCGGAACTCTTCTACGACCGTGACGCCACCGTCGTCTTCGCCACGCCCACATTCCTGAAGCACTACGCCAAGCGGGCACATCCGTACGATTTCCGCAAGGCGCGCATCCTGCTCGCCGGCGCCGAAAAGCTCACGGACGAGGTGCGGCAGGTCTACATGGAGAAGTTCGGCATCCGCATTCTGGAGGGCTATGGGGCCACCGAGTGCTCGCCCGGCATCTCCATCGGCTCGTATATGAAGTTCCGCACCGGCGCCATCGGCGAACTGCTGCCTCTGATGGAATGCCGGCTCGAACCAGTGCCTGGCGTTGACGCGGGCGGCATTCTGCACGTGCGTGGCCCGAACGTCATGCTGGGCTACTGGCGGGAGTCGAACCCACGCGTGCTCGAGCCGCCTTCCTCCAGTTGCGGGCCGGGCTGGTACTCCACCGGCGATCTGGCTTTGATCGACGAAGAGGGATTCATCTCTCTGTTGGGCCGCGTGAAGCGATTCGCCAAAGTGGCCGGCGAGATGGTCTCGCTGGAGGTGGTGGAGAACGTGGCCGGGACGGCTTCGCCCGGGTCCGTGCACGGCGCCGTGGCGCGGCCCGACTCGTCGCGCGGCGAGATGATCGTCCTCGCCACTCAAGACCGCAACCTGAAGCGCGATCAACTGCAACAGGCCGCCCGCTCCATGGGTGCGCCGGACTTCGCTATTCCGCGCCGCATCGTCTACGTCGACAAGATCCCCATGCTCGGCACCGGCAAGAAAGACTATCCCAAACTCGCTGTTCTCGTGGAGGAATTGCTTGACCAATCCAATGCCTGAACTTCCGTACTCCCGCCGCGAACAGCGCGCCTGGTATATCTACGACTTCGCGAACTCCGCATTCGCTTCCACCGTTGTCACGCTCTTCCTCGGGCCCTATCTCACCACCCTGGCCAAGGCCGCAGCGGACTCTACCGGCCACATCTATCCGTTGGGCATCGAAGTGGATGCCCGCAGCTATTGGAGCTACCTGATCTCGATCTCCGTACTCACGCAGGTCTTCTTCCTGCCGATGCTCGGCGCGGTGGCGGACTACAGCCCCAATAAGAAGCGACTGCTGGCCGTGTTCACTTATCTCGGCGCGGCCGCCACTATTGCCATGTTCGCTCTGCAAGGCACCATGTACCTGTTCGGCGGCGTGCTGTTCCTCATCTCCAATCTCGCCTTCGGCGGAGCCGTGGTCCTCTACAACTCCTTCCTGAACGACATTGCGCCGGAGCACGAGCGTGACTCCGTTTCCTCGAAAGGCTGGGGCATCGGATACCTGGGCGGCGGCATCATGCTCGGCCTGAACCTGCTGCTCTATCAGAAGGCGAATGCGCTGGGACTTTCCGAAGAGTTCGCCGTCCGTATCAGCCTGGGCTCTGCCGGCGCCTGGTGGGCGTTCTTCGCGCTGATCCCCATGTTCGGCCTGCGGCGCCGTAAGCCGGCCAAGACCATCGCCTCCGGCGAAAACCTCTTCTCGAAGGGTTTTCTGCAGCTCTTTCACACGTTGAAGGAGATGAAGCACTACCCCCAGACGCTCACCTTTCTGGTCGCCTACCTCATCTACAACGATGCGATCCAGGCCGTGATCACGCTGGCCGGGCAATACGGCGCGGACTACCTCAAGATCCCGATGGAGTCTTTGACGATGGCCATTCTCATGGTGCAATTCGTAGCCTTCGGCGGCGCCATGGCCTTCAACTTCATTGCGGCCAGGATTGGAGGCTACCGCTCCGTGCTGACCAGTCTCTTTATCTGGGCCGCGCTGATGTGCGGCGTTTTCATCGTGCGCACTACCTTCGACTACTTTGTGGCGGCCGCGCTGGTGGCCGTGGTCATGGGCGGCTCGCAGGCGCTGAGCCGGTCTCTCTATTCGGTGATGATCCCCAAGGGCAAGGAAGCGGAGTACTTCTCGCTCTACGAGATCAGCGACAAGGGCACCAGTTGGCTGGCCCCGCTCATGTTCGGACTCACGCTGCAGTACACCGGCAGCTACCAGTTGGCCATTCTCTCGCTCATCGTCTTCTTCGTTGCCGGCATCGCCGTACTCTGGAAAGTGGATGTCCACAGGGCAGCCACCGAAGCCGGAAACACTCTATGAACCACATTGAGGCATTTCATGGAGGCGCTTTCTTCGACGCCATCGGCGTCGATCTGCGCCACCTCGAACGCTCCACCGAAGTGATCAGCGCAGACGTCCTGGACGCCTGGTTCGACCCCTCGCCCCGCGTCATCGCCTTGCTCCGCGAATATCTGCCCTTTCTACTGCGGACCTCGCCGCCAAACCATGCGGAGGGATTCGTGGAAGAGGTGTCGCGGGCGCGCCGCGTGGCAGCCGAAAGCGTACTGCCGGGCTCCGGCTCCTCGTCTCTGCTGTTTGCCTGCCTGCCGAGGCTGCTGCCGGAAGGGTGCCGCGTGCTGCTGCTGGATCCGATGTACTCCGAGTACGAGCACATCGCCGGGACACTGCTGCACGGTGAGGTTCTGCGTCACGCATTGGGCCCCGAATCCGGCTTCGCCGTGGACGCTGAAGCGCTGCTGGCGGACGTCCGGCGGCTGCTTCCGGACGCGCTGCTCCTTGTGAATCCGAACAATCCCACCGGCCGCCTTTGGCCCCGCGCGTCCATCGTTGAGTTTCTGGATCAACTGCCGCCCTCGGTGCTGACGGTCATCGACGAGACCTACCTGGAGTACACCGGAGCCGAGTCGCTGGAAGGTGAGGCCACACAGCGCCCGAATCTCATCGTCATCAAATCCATGTCGAAAGTCTACGCGCTCAGTGGCGCGCGCGTGGCCTATCTGGTGGCCCATCCCGATCGTGCCGAACTCCTGCGTCCCTGGCTGCCGCCGTGGCCCGTGGGACTGCTGGCGCAGGCGGCCGCGATGGAAGCCTTGCGCGATCCCGGCTATTACTCCGGCCGTTATGCCGAGACCCGCAGCCTGCGCCAGGGCCTCGCGTCTTCACTGGCGCATCTCAAGCCGTATCCCTCCGATGCAAACTTCTTCCTGGTGCGTTCCGCGGAGTCCGCTGCGCTCGCATCCCGCGCCCGCGAGCGCGACATCTTCCTGCGCCAGTTCGGTTCCGGCGTTCTCTCCGGCAAGTACCTGCGCATCTCCGTGAAAGACGCCGCGCAGAACGCCCGCATCGCGGAGGCGCTGTGTTGAATCTGCGGTTTCACGCCGCGCGGCCCGGCGATGTAGAGTCGATCCGCCGCCTGAATCACAGCGCGTTCGCCGCCGAACTCGGCCAGCACGCCACCACGGCGGACGGTCTGCTGGTGGATGCGCGCGAAGCCACCAGCCGCTACTTCGTCGCGGTCTATGAGAATCGCGTGGTCGGCATGGTCTGCGCGTCGTTTGAGCGTCCGTTCTCTGTGGAATCGCGGCTGGCCGATGCCGCGATTCTCGATACGCTGCCGCGACGGGTCTGCGAAGTGCGGCTACTGACCATCGAGAAGGAACATCGTAATACCCTGGTGATCGCGGGTCTGCTCACCTGCATGTTCCGCTGCATCGTGAAGGACGGCGCGGCCTGCGTGGTGATCTCCGGCGTCACCACGCGCGTCCCGATGTATGAACGCATGGGCTTCCGCGCGCTGGGGCCCGCCGTGCCACAGGGCAATGCGGCCTTTGTGCCGATGGTGCTGAGCCTGGCGGATCTGCCGCCGCAGATCCGGCGCGGCATCCAGCGTTTCTGATCTCTACTTCTGCCCGCCCAGCAGATTGCCGAGCAGCGAAGCGCCCAGGGAAGTCAGGTCACCCTTCGGCATCTCGCCGCCGGGCGTCAGCTTGTCGACGAGGCCCGGCAGAAGCTCCGCGAGTTGAGGGGCCACGGCGTCCGGCTGGAGTCCCACCTTGGAGCCCAGAGACTGCAGGACCCCGCTGCCCAGCACCTGTTGGATCTGGTCGGCCGAGATCGGGAGGTTGGAGCCGGTGCCGATCCAGGACGCGGCAACTTCGCCCAGGCCCTTCTGCTGGAACGCCTGCGCCAGTCCCTGCAGCCCGCCGGGGTGGTTGTTCAGCATCTCCAGTACGGCCGGAATCAGTGAGGACCCGCCTCCTTCGCCGCCGCCCATCAAACCGCCAAGCATGTCAGTCAGATTCATGACGCCTCCTCGCTCCATTATCTACTCGCCCGTGGCCCGATCGACTGCTTGCAGCGCAGTCCGGTGGCGTTACTTCTCGAAGACCAACACTTCATACTCGGCCGCGCCCGGCAGCGTCACCTGTAGTTCGCCGGCCGCAGTCCGCGTGACTGGCAGTTCCCGCGGCTCCATCAACGTGTGGACCCGTGTGAATGCCGCCGGGGCGGGCAGCGTGACCCGCACGTCGCGCAGCGGAATCACACCGGTAATGGGCCGCGTCATCTCACCCGTGAAGTTCACAAGGTGCAGGAGTTTCCGTCCTGGCTGCTCGCGCCACACTACCTCTACCGATCCCGGCACGTTCTCCAGCCGGAACGGCGGCGGCGCCAGCCGGCGCGCAGCGTTGGCCGCCATGCGCAGATACTCGGGGAGGTGGAAGCCCGCGGCCATGGCACCGAAATCGCCGGCGAAATAGATGGCGTGGCCCGCGCCCGCCCGGTTCACCACCAGCGCCGGTTCGGCGGAGTCCTTGGGGATGCCGTCGTAGCGGCCCTTCAGGGGTTCCATGAAGCGCAGCGCCGCTGTGCCGCCTTTCAGGCTGACGCGCGCGTGCCAGGTGGGCGCGGCCAGCATCTCGCGCTCTACGCCCTGCAGCAGCCAGTGAGGTTCTCCCGGTTTCATGAAGTCCCATTGCAGCGGGCCGGCGATCCGCTTTTCGTCCGTCACGCCGAACAGTGCGGCCAGCCCGAAATCGGGCCGCCGCACGCCGGTCTCATCGTAGAGCGAGGTTTCGAAGGTGGCGAACACGCTTCCGCCCGCCTCCACATATCGCTTCAAGCGCGCCGCCGCCCGGTCGCTCATACAGGCCACGTTGGGCAGGAAGATCACGCCGTAGCGATCCAGCGGATCGCGCTCCAGCGTGACGTCGTCGATCACGTCAAAAGGGACCTGCGCGCGGATGAGCGCCTCCGCCATGCCGTTGAACTCCGTGTCCACGTTGCCGATGGCGCTGCGCTGCGGGACGCGGTCGATGTCGATCATCTGCGCCGGCGATCCCTCGTAATGGTTGGCCGTCGTGTCGGACCAGACGATGGCGACATTCGCCGCCGAACGGCTGCCCGTGTAGTACTGTCCGTTCGCCGCGATATAGCGGTTCATCGCCGCCACGGCCTTCATCTCGGGCTGCTTCATGTCGAACTGCGTGATGCCCATCCACACGCTGGCGTTGTTGGCGATGGTGTCCGCATAGAGCAGCCGCACTTCCGGCTCGGGCAGTAAGCTGAACGTCCACGGCTTGTGCGCGGCGGCGGAGAAGATCACCGTGGGCTTGCCGGATGCCTGCGTCTCCAGCAGGCGGGCGGTGAGGCCGGGCTTCCACATCGGCAGGCGCGTCAGGTCGCCGTAGATGAATCCGCCTTCGCTGCCGAGTAGATCCTGGTGCTCTACCAGCGTGCGGTTCAGCCGGGCCGTAGCCCAGTTCGCTCCGCGCACGCCGCCGTTCATGTAGAAAGCGATGGCGGGATTCGCTGCTCGCAGCACGGCGCGCGAGTCTCGTAGAAACTCCGCCATGCTGGCTGTCTGGAACTCCAGCAGGCGCTGAAACGCCGTGCCCTGCCGCGTGCGTTTCGATGGCATCTCCTCGTGGTGCGCGGCACGGTACTTCGCGCGGCAGAAGCTGCAGTAGCAGGAGTCGGCCCGGTAGACGGGACCGTCGTAGAAGATGCCGTCGATTCCGTAAGAGGCAAGGTCGCGCAGGATGCGGAGGCACCATTCGCGCCACGGCGTGTTCAGGCAGAAGTCGGTGCCGTTCTCGTAGACGCCGTCCACCGGCTGGCCGTTCTCGCGAATCTGCCGCCACTCCGGGTGCCGCTCTCCGAACTTCACCGTGTACCAATGGACGTTGAAGTAGACGATCACCTTCACGCCCCGGCGGTGCGCCTCGACGATGTACTCCTTGAGGAAGTCACGATTCACCCGGCCCGCCGCCTCGGACTGGAAGTAGAAGCCCTGGTCGTCCAGGCCGCCGTGCATCTCCATCACTTCCAGGTGCTCGGAGTTGTAACTCTGCGCGCGCTTCCACTCGGCCAGTTCGGCCGGAGGGATGCCGTCGATCTTGCCGAGGCTCGTAATGACGTGAACAATACGTAGCGGCTCCCTGGTCCACCAACCCGCGTCGCCGGGTTGTGTCTGAGCGGGGCTCACTACGGCCAATGTCATGAGGAAGGCCAGCAGGCGTTTCATTTCAGCTGCGATTGTAACGCCGGCCGGCTGCTTCTAATCCCTGAAACGGTAGGCGA
This sequence comes from Paludibaculum sp., assembly GCA_029973955.1. Lineage (GTDB taxonomy): Bacteria > Acidobacteriota > Terriglobia > Bryobacterales > Bryobacteraceae > Paludibaculum. The sequence goes on from JARKQJ010000124.1 coordinate 28,671, forward strand.
AGAGGTCTGCGTCTTTGAGCAGGAACCGCAGCCTCACGACGCGGCCACGCAGAGAAGCCACGCTCTCGCCGCCCTTCCATGTGTAGACGCGCTCGATCTCATCACCGATCAGTTCCCGTCCCTCTTCCGCCGTGTAGCCGGGCAGCGGCCGCCTGCTGTCGTCCTGGATCTCCACGCGCACGCTGCCGGGCGCCGAGGTGGAGTAGTTCAGCTCCAGCCGAGTGCCATCGAAGGTGAATGGCCTGGTGAGAAGTTCTCCGCCGCCGTAGCCGGCGCGCGCCGATGCCAGGCCGTCCAGCCGCAGTTCGTAGCGCCGCAGATATGCGGTGGGCTGGCCGTAGTTGCGGTTCACGTAGAACGACATCGCAGCCGGGCCGGTCTGCACCAGGTTCAAGGCCGGATAGTTCGAGCGCGACACCCAGTTCTCGAAACCCAGACCAGGCCGCAAGAACGCCTCCATGAACTGCCGCCGGTATTGGGTGCCGCCGCGAGAGGTCACCAGCACGGCGTCGGAACAATCCTGGAAGTACTTCGGATCCACTCCCACCGCGGCCGCCTGATCCGCCGTCAGTACCTGCCGCTTCGGCAGGAACCGCGCGCAAATGCCCACGTAGATGTGCGGCGCACGGAAGTAGGGGGACGTCTGATTCGTGTAGAGATGCTCCGGCGGGGCGTCGCCGTAGCTCATCTCTTCGGCCGGAGTCCAGTCCAGGAAGTTCTCGCTTGTGGCGCGCGAAACCCAGCGGTAGTTCTGCCCGCCGATTTTCTTCCACGTCCGGAAGTAGAGCAGGTATTTCCGCTCCGCCTCAGACCAGAAGGCGATGTTCTGTGAATCCAGAGCAAACTCCTTTGGTGGCGGCATTACGGGCTCCTGGCGCAGCACCTTCCATTCCAGGCCGTCGGCGGAGAAGTAAGCGCGCAGTCCTGTTTTATGGACTCCTGCCAGTGCCTTGTACCGCTCGCCAGGCGGCACTCCCGGCCGCAGGTCCAGAAATGGGCTGAAATTGTGGCTGTAGGGCGCGCTTTCCGCCAGGATCACGTTGTTTACGCGCGCGCCGCGCACCTTGTAGAAGGCCAGCTCCGGCCGGTGCCACGCGATGCCGTCGCTCGATTCCGCGCAACACGTCACCTCATTCTCGTTCCCGTCGCTCCCCGATGCCGGTACGCCGCGATAGTAGAAGCGGTAGTTGTTTCCGTCGTGGATCGCGGTCGTGTACGCGCTGAACGCCCCCTCCCACGGCCGGTCGAGCGCCAGCGCCGGGCCTGCGTCCACCGGCCGAGACAGTTCCAGGCGCACGCCGCGCATCTCCTCGATCTGTTCCCCATCCACGAACAGTTCGCGACGCTGGCCCAGGTGCGCCGCTTGTGCACTCCACGATGCCAGCGTCACAGCCCCGAAAGTCCTCCGAGTCATCTCCATGTCTGCCGATCCTCTCTCCAGGCGGCTTGCCCGCCGGAAAAGAATCATCATGACACGCCCCGCTCCTCGCGGACGTGTGGACGGCGAGCCCCGTTTGAGAAGTGGTACTTTGACGCCGCTTCCGGCCGGAGGACCGCCAGAGGGTGCTTGGGTCCGCCCGGATCGAGCTCCCTTACCACTTTCCCGGCCTCGTCGCGGCTGCCACCGCCCAGCGATCCATTCCTCCACAACTTCTTCCGTTCCACGAACTCCCCGCGGCTATCAGGAGTGAGCATCTTCCTGCATTGTCGGAATTGTCTGTCCAGAGGTGGAGAATCTCCCCTAAGGTCCTCAAAATAGGACTATTCGAATAGGAATGGCTATTGAACAGAGGGGCGAAGATCCGGTACAATATGGGCATCTAATGTTTTGGAGCCACCTTGTGTGGGATAGCGGTGGTGGAGGAAACGTGATCATGCGCAGCTTGAAGAGTACTGTCCTGCTTGCACTCCTGATCTGCTGGCCGGTGTGCGGGGCTTACATCACGATTGCAGATCATGCGTCGGACTACACGGGAGTCAACCCTTCCACGGGCTGGTCTTACCAGTGGACCACCGCCGCCAACATCGGAACAGGCGCCTATACCGACCTGCTCTGGAACACCTCATCCATGCCGGGCGGCCCGCGCTACGCTTACGCTTCCTCCGGTACCTGGCCTTGGGATGGACGATACACCTACATCCGCCAGCTCACCATGAATGTCGGCCTGCCCGGCGAGTATGCGGTTCTGGCATACACGATCCAATCCGGCGAGGCCGGGCCCACGTTGTTCCAGGGCAGCTTCGCAGGCGACGATCCGGATGGCGCCAACGGCAACTCCGACGGTTGGGAACTCCGCGTTTACGTCAACACCAATCTCATCGCTCAGATCGCCTACGGCTGGACAATGTCGGCGCTGCCGCTGGATTTCGATCTTGGGTCCCTTTCGGAAGGCGATCAAGTGGTGTTCGCCATGGGCGGCGGAAACAACAATCACTTTGACCGGGCGGCCATGAGCATGAAACTCCTGGTGAGCATTCCGGAGCCGTCCTCTTTCGCCCTGGCCGCTGCCGGTGTGGCCGCCCTACTTGCACTGGGGCGCCGAGCCAACAGCCGTTAGCCTATTCTCGCTTCGAGTCCACCACGCCGAACAAAGCGCCGTAGGCTTGGGCCGTCCTTTGAAAGGCAAACTCGTCGCTGACGGTTCTGAGCGCTTCCGCCGAGATTCTCGCCGCCAATTCCGGGGCGCCGGCCAACTGCCGGACAACCGAGACGAACTCTCCCAGATCTCCGGCCGCGCACAGGAATCCGTTCTCGCCCGGCCGGATCATCTCCGGAATCCCACCCGCGCGGCTGGCGACTACCGGGACCCCCGCCGCCATGGACTCCAGGATGACATTGGGCATCCCGTCCATCACGGAAGGGACCACCAGCGTTTGCACCTGCCGCAGGTAGGGCCGCAGGTCCGCCACCATGCCACACATCAGCACCCGGTCCGCCAGGCGATGTCTGCGCACGGCTTCCTCCACGGCCAATCGGTCCGGGCCGTCACCCACCATCAGGAAAGCCAGTCGCTCGTCGGCGGCGAGGGTGGCTGCCAGTTGCACGAAGAACACCGGCGCCTTCTCCGCGGAAAGCCGGCCGGCAAAGCCCACGACGAATCGTCCGCGGGTGAAACTCAAGACGCGCTCCGGCAGATCTGCCTCCGCACTCCCGGCCGGCAGCAATCCGTGCCGGATCACTCTGACCCGGGCGGCTTGTTCCCCATGTTCTTCCGTCAGAATCCGCCGCAGGAACTCCGACGGAACCAGGGTCAGGTCGATCCCGCTGGCGAACCGCCGGTTGGAGGGCAAGTGGCCCACCTCGTTGAAGAGTTGGTCCACCACGCGTAACTGCTGGTTCGCCCGCCGCAGCGTCTGCAGTTGTCCATAGGCATACTGGCTGCCGCAAAGCAGTAGATGGCCGATGTGGTGACGGTGGACCAGCGAGACGAGGAACTCAAGCCACAGTTCACCGGCCGGGAACAGTTCCGGCAAAGCGAACACCGGGATTCCAGCTTGCAGGAACGCGTCAGAGTCATCCTCCATCCGCGGCAGTAGATGTGCCGTGGTGACGGCCAGCACCTGCGTGCCGCCGGCCGCAATAGGCGCGAACAAGCTCAGCAACAGGCGTTCCGCCCCTCCCCTCGTAATCCAAGGCAGGCAGAGCAGGATACCCGGTCTCGTGGGAGCCGGTTCGCGCCGGATCTGTCCGGCCCCCGGCAATGAGATGCGGATGCGCCGTCTTGGGGTCACCGCCTGCTCAAGGGCTTTGCGATTCGCGGCGGCGATTCCGCTTGCATATGCCGCGGGACTCGAGCGAGCGGTCAGACTGCTCGAATGGACCCTGTATTCGTACAGCGGAGCAGGAATCGCCGCCACCGCGGCTCCCGCGGCCACAGCCCTCAACCAGAAGTCCCAATCCTCCGGCAGATGAGCGCTGCCACTGCCCAGGTCGCGAAAGCCGCCCACTTGCTCCCACATCTCTCTCCGGAAGAGCGACGCCGAGGCCAGCGTATTCGTTCGCGCCAGTTCCTCCAAGGTGGGCACGCGGCAGTGCCAGGCGCCTTGCGCCGCCCCAAACCGGCGCAACGACGGCGACACCACATCATAGCCGCCTAACTCCGCGCTCAATACCGCCACTTCCAGATAACACGGCAACAGCCGGTCGTCCGCGTCCAGGCAGCAGATGTACTTGCCGCGGGCTCGCGAGATGCCGAAGTTCCTGTTGTCCCCTACTCCGCACGCCTTTTCGCGGTACAGAAACTGCGCGCGAAAACGGTCGGATCGCTCAATCGCACGCACTTGCTCCACGCTCGCCTGGCTGCTGGAGCCACCCTCCACGACAATCACTTCCACATCGGAGAACGTCTGCGCTGCCACTGAGGCCAGCGCTTCTTCGAGAAAGTGGCCGTAGTTGAAACAAGGAATCACCACGGAGACCAATGGCAAATCCGCCGGCCACTGCTTCGCCGCGCCCTTCGCGTCGATTGGACCCGCCTCCAGCGACTCCGCGGCCGCTACCGGCCGGCCCTCTTCTCGCCCCAGCGCCGCGTAGTGCAGCAGCGGGCAGATCGACTTCTCGAGTACATCCGGACTATGCCTGAGGTAGAACGACGTGCTGAACGCCGCGGCCGGGTCCCGATACTCGCGGTAGCCGGTCCAGGCGTAGTGAAGGAATGCGGGCCAGAGACTACGCCCCACATCCCGATTGCGGTCCTCGTAGTAACTCCGGTCGAAATTTTCCCGCAGCACCAACCGGCCCAGCCGGGTTGCCAGCGAACGGGCCAGCAGGTACGCGTTGATCGAGTGCGCACGAAAGGCCATCACGGCTCGCCGCCGGCCCCCCCTTCGGATGGCGGCGGCCCGGCTGCTGGATCGACCTTCAACTGCTCCCGCTCCAGCGCGATAATTCGCGCTGCCCGGTCCTCCGCCTGCTGCCTCCAGTACGCCGCCTGATCCTGGTGGAAATCGACGGCCTTCTGCAACTCCTGAATCCATGCCTGGCTCTCACGGAAATACTCCGCCGCGCTGTCCGTTGCCGGGCCCGCTTCCCGCCGGCGCGCTTCGGTGCTCGTGTCTGCTTCGATCAATTGCTCCTGCAACAGCAGATTCGCCCCGTGCAGATGGTCTGTCAGCCGGATCAACTCGTTGGCCGCCTCGGCGAATCGCCGGGGAAAGGCATGCGCAAGGCGGTCCAGCGCCATCCGCCGCGTCTCCTCCATGTGCCGGTGCTGGAAGCTCATGTTCTCCCCGTGGATGCGATAGTACGCCAGGCGGCGGTCCACATAGCGCGCACTCCAGCCCGATGCGGCGATGCGGAGCCATAAGTCGTAGTCGGCATGGCCGCCCAACTCCGCCGCGAATCCGCCCAGCTTCTTCACCACCTCGGATCGAGCCAGCACTGTGTTCGGAGTGAAGTAGCCCCCGCAGAGCAGGGAAGGCAGGATGTCTCCTGAAGTGACGGTACGGCTCTTTCCCACGGAAAACCACTGCTCCTGGGCAGTGTCCGGCCCCTGATCCTCGAACAGTTGCACGATATCGCAATATGCGAAGCCCAGGCCCGGGTCGCTCCGCAGCACCGCCAGGAGTTCCGCGGCGAACTCCGGCGCCAGCCAATCGTCTGAGTCCAGAAACGCCAGGTACTCCCCGCTGCTGGCTTCGATCCCGCGGTTTCGCGCCAGCGCAAGGCCCCGGTTCTCCTGCTGGATCAAGGTCAACCGCCGGTCCTGTTCGAACTCCCGCACCGCCGCCGCGGGATCATCCGGCGATCCATCATCCACCACGATGGCCTCGATATCGCGCTCGGTCTGCGCCAGCACGCTGGCCACGGCCCGATGCAGGAAATGGGCCTGCCGGTAACACGGAATGATGAAGCTCACTAGTGGCACAGTTCCTCCCACGCCTCAACGGCGGCACAGCGCAGTGCGCCATAAGCGCTCCGTGGATCCGCGTCTGGTTCGGGTCTGCCTGGAATGCCGAAAGCCTCCAGCGCAGCGAAGGCTCTTTTCAGTCCATCGGGTCTCGGTTCGAGCCGCTCGTCGAGCAACTCCGGCAGCAGCGCCGCCGACCAACGGCAGCGCAGCTCGGCTTGCCGCTCGCCCCATGGCTCCGCGGCCGCCCGCGCGGCGGCGGCCTCGCCCACGTCATCCGGTGCGCAGCCCAAAACCTCCGCCAGTTCGAGGCGGGCCATCTCCAGCAGCGCCGGCAGTTCCGGCCGCGGATCGCTCCATCCTGCCGGATGCGTTGCCAGCTTCCACGCGTAACATCCGCCCAGGAGTTCGATTTTCTGCTGAGACAGCCCCGCGGCCGAGCCCAATTCCCGGAAGCGCCGGTCCCGAATCCGGTAGCTCGTGTCATAGGCGCCCCAATCGAGCAACCAGCGGTCCGCCAGCGCCATGCCCAGCTTGCTGTGCTGGATCCACAGAAACTCCCGATCTGCGGCACCTAACTCCGCGGGCGGCAGGCACTCCGGGCGCAGCCCGATGAAAAGGCCCATCAGCCGGTTCAGAATGCAGATCAGGCCCTCTTCCGGCCGGATCTCACCCACTGGGAACCGCCTCACCGTGTTCAGCAAATCAGGGTTGCCGTGGATTACCCTGCTGCCGTTCAAAAAGTCGTAAAAGAACAGAGTTCGGGGCGGGTCATCGAGCAGGGTGGAGTCCCGCCAGCTCATGTCCACATATGGGAGATCCAACTCCTCCGCCAGGGCCCGGGCCGCCGGTTTCCATTCAATATCGGGCTCCGGCCCCGGCCCCACCACGATGACGTCGTAGTCGTTCATGGGCCGGTAGCGGCCGCCTTCGCAGGCCATCGTGCCTTCGCCTCGCCCGAATCCTCCGGTCAGCACCACAGTATCCCGCGCACGCAGGCCGGCGCGGATTCTGGATAGGATCGTCGCCACGTGGTTTTCCACCACGGCCTGCTTGGCGCAAGCCTCCGCCCCCGCATCGGCCGGTGGCGCGGCCGGCAGCAACTCGTGCAGCGGGTCTTCCCCGAACAGCAGCGCTCGCAGTACCTGGTGAAACTGCGCCGGGAGTACCGTGCCGACGTTCCGGGGCGGACCGCTTTCCATCCCCGTCAGCAGGAACAATCCGTGATTATCCTCGCACTCCGGAGCGTAGCCGTGCATGCCTTTCGGCGGCTGACCGGAGGAATGGAAGAAATTCGGGACAAAGAGCACGCCCGGGCGGGCCAGAAAGTAATCTTCGCCGTTCGAGCGGTCGATGCCGCCCATCCCATAGCGCTCCAATTCGCCTTCGCCCAGCCAGCTTCCGCACGGACAGTTTCGCAGCGCTTCATGGATCCGCTGGCGGGCCTGCGGGTGCCTGTACCAGAAGCGGGCGCAGGTGGAATCCAGGAAGTAGACGAAGTCGAGCGGCGCCTCTAGTTCCGTAGTGCTCAGCGGGCTCTCCAGCTCGCAATGGCGGACCACATTCACCATGCCGTGGTCGCCGAAGATCAGCGTTTGCGGTGTGATTCCCTGCCTGCGCAGCCCTTCCAGCAGCCGCTGCGCCAGTTCATCCTGGCTCCGCACGCAATCCGCCACCTCGCTGGAGCCGGGTCCGTGCGCATGACCCGCCGCGTCTAACTCCGAGAATTGAACGAATGCGAAATCGGTCGCCTGCGTGATCCGGCCCAACGCCAGCTTGACCACGTCTTCGTCCGTGGATGCGCCCAGTCCGCCGAGAAGCGGCCAGGCGAGGTACTCCCACCGGCGGCCCTGCCGCGATAGCTGCTCGAAAACCGATTCGCGGCCCGCCGCCGGTGCCCACGGCGCCGTCTGCTCGGAAACGTCAAAACAGGAGAGCAAGTGCAGCGGGATCTCATAAGAATTCAGATACGAAGCTGCGAAGCTGCCTGCCCTGCCGGCCGCCTTCCGGTTTAGTTTGTCCCGCAATCCGGCACCCGCCTCCTCCGAGAGCCGCGCCGCTGCTGGCAGGCATCGGGCGCTGCCGAACGGCGACGACAGCGGATCGCACCGGAACATGTGCGTATACCCGGATTCCGCTGGTGTGGCGCCGCGGAAATACGAGTCGCGCGGCGTGAAACCGAAGGTCTCGCGGTAAGCCCCCGTCCAGGCGCGCCGCGCCAGCCCCGTGAGGAAGGGGGCGTAGGCCAGATAATCGGGCCGGAACGCATCCAGCATCAGCAACAGAACCACGTATGCTCTTCCTCGCCAGCGAACTCCTCCATTCTATCGTTCGATTTGGGCGTCACCCTCTGCGATACTGGTCTGTGGTTCGCTGAAGCTCTATTCGCGCAATGAGTTTCGCGGCCGAGCTGGAGTCAGATGCTCAACCCCGCGCAACCCGACTATTCCAACACGCCCGCCTCCCCTTCGCGCATCGACTATTCCTATGCACCAGGCGCGCTTCCGGATCTCCCGGCCGTCACCCTCATCACCCCGTTCTTCGATGAAGGCGAGGTCTTTCGGGAGACCGTCCTTAGCGTCCGGCGGCAGTCCTTGCAGAACTTCGAATGGATCATCGTGGACGACTGCTCCACGTGCCCGGAAAGCCTAGCCCTCCTCGCGGAAGCGGCAGCGCACGATCCTCGCGTGCGAGTCGTCAGGGCGGAAACCAACAGCGGTCCGGCCTGCGCTCGAAACCTGGCTGCCGGCCTGGCCCGGGCGCCTTTCCTCGCATTCGTCGATAGCGATGATCTCCTGGAGCCCACCGCCCTCGAAAAGTGGCGCTGGTTTCTCGAAGCTCACCCGCAGTACGGCCTCGTGAAGGGATTCCAGGTGGGTTTCGGCGCCCAGAGCTACCTCTGGACGGAGGGGTTCCACAGCGGCAGTGTCGTGCTGGAGCGAAATCCCATCCAAACCGCCAGCATGGTCCGGCGTGAAGTCTGGGACCTCGCCGGCGGCATGGATGGCGAGATCCGGGGCGGGATGGAGGATTGGGACTTCTGGTTGCGCTGCGCCAGTAAAGGCTGGTGGGGCGGCACCCTCCCCGAATACCTCGACTGGTACCGCCGCCGCACCCGCCACAATGACCGCTGGGGGGATTGGGACGACTCCTCCCGGCAATCCGCCTTCCTCGCCCGCCTGCGGGAGAAGTACCCGGAAGTCTTCGACAACGGGATCCAGATGCCCCCGCGGAGCTACGTCATGCCGAATCCCGTCGTGCCTCATGACGTTCCTGTGTCCAATCCCCTGGCGCCGGGGGAGCCGGGCAAGCGCCTTCTGATCCTGGTGCCCCACCTGGAGTTGGGCGGCTCCGATAAGTTCACACTCGACCTCATCGGCCAGCTCACCCGCCGCCATGGTTTCCAGATCACCGTCGCCGCCACCGCGCAGGGGCAGCACGGTTGGCGCTGCCAGTATGAAGCGCTGACTCCGGATGTCTTTACCCTCGAGACCTTCCTAAAGCTCTCTGACTTCCCGCGGTTCATCGCCTACCTCGTGGAAAGCCGCTCCATCGACACGGTTCTTGTGACGCACAGCCAGTTCGGCTACCAGTTGCTGCCCTACCTGCGCACCCGGTTTCCCCACTTGCGCTGCCTGGACTACATCCACATTGAGGAGGAGCACTGGAAGAATGGCGGCTATCCCCGCTATTCCATCAACTACCGCCACTTCCTTGATGCCACGGTAGCCAGTTCCGAACACCTGCGCGATTGGGTGGTGCAGCGCGGAGCCGATCCCGCCAAAGTCCAGGTCTGTTACACCAACATCGATACGCGGCTCTGGGATGCCAGCCGGTACGACAAGGCCGGCCTGCGTGCCAGCCACGGAGTGGCACCCGGCGTTCCCGTCATCTCCTTCGCCGGGCGCCTCTGCGCACAGAAGCAGCCCAACGTCCTGCTGACGACGCTGCTCGGCCTGCGGGAGCGCGGCTATCAATTCACCGCCCTCATTGCGGGCGATGGCGAAGACGGTCCGTCGCTGACTGCACGGATTCAGGAAGCCCGGCTCACGCAGGTTCGGCTCCTGGGCAGCCGTTCCAATGATGAGATCCGGGCCATCCTCGCCATGAGCGACATCTTCTTCCTCCCTTCGAAAATGGAGGGTATCGCGCTTTCCATGTTTGAGGCGATGGCGATGGGCGCCGTGCCCGTCGGCGCCGACGTTGGCGGCCAGCGCGAACTCGTGACGCCGCAAACCGGAATCCTCATCCGCCGCGAAGGAGACGAAGCGGCCGCATATGTCGACGCTATCAGCGGTCTCCTGGCTAGCTCGTCCCGCCGGGCCGCCATGTCCAGGGAAGCGCGCTTGCGCGTGGCATCGCAGTTTGATATCGACGCAATGGGAGATCGTATGGCCGCCATCTTCGCTGCTCTGCCCGCTGGACCGGCCGACGTCGCTTCCATGCTGCTCCGCTCTTCCAGCCTTCTGGCGACAGAATGCGTGGAACAACGGCGTCTGGAAATCCTGGCTGACGAGTTGTGGTCGCAACGCTCGCAGTCGTCCGCCGGTTTTTCCGCTGCCCCCTCTGCTCATGCTCCGCGCGCCGTGCCGTGGAGCGAACTGGCTCCGCTGCTGGGCGCGGCCATTCACGGCAGCCTCGTCTCCTGGTGGAAGCTCGCCCGCCTTCGCGGCAACGGACCCGCCGCCGCACTGCGGTGCTTCTTGCTCACGTCTTTCGCCCACGGAGTCGCCCGCCGCAACCTCAACCTGTTGAACGATGCGCTGGCTCACCCCGCCGCCGCCGACATCCTCGCCACTTCCTTCGATCAGATCTATTACCTGCGGCAGAACGCCGACGTGGCCCGCGCCGGGATTGAGCCGCTGCTGCACTACTCCCTTTTCGGGCACGCGGAGCATCGCCGCCCCGCCGAGGCCTTTGACCTGGCCCGCTGCTTCCGGCGTTGGCCCGAACTGCGCCGCAACGGCGTCAATCCAATGCTCTGGAAAGCCCTGAACGACGGAGCCTCTCCAGACCCCGCGCCGCGTTGATCCGCGGCCTTGCTCCCGATATCCTAAAGATAGGCGGATGGTGGCTGGAATGCTCCGCCTCGGCAGGAGGAATTACGTGGATATTCGCGACGAGTTTCTCGGCAGAATCGTCCATGGCCGCAGTTTTGCTGAAGTCGGCGGGCTGTGGGGTGTTGTGAACGAGAAGGCTTCCGTCGCTCTGCAGGCCGGCGCTTCTTCCGCTGCCATGATCGATGTCACCTTGCCCGGTACCGAACTTTGGGTGGCCTTCCGCGAGCGCATGCGGACGCTCGGGCTTCCTCCCGTAGCCGAACTTCCCATCGACGTCTGCCAATTGGCCCAGTCGCCCGATTGCCCGGTCTTCGATGTGCTTCATTGCAGCGGCGTTGTCTACCACCATCCTTCCCCGTTAGTTCTCATGCTTGCCATGCGCAAGTTGACTCGAGAGTTCCTCGTACTCACCTCCGCCGTGCAACCGGAGGAGATCCAGAACCGCCACGGCCACTTTTCCATGCCGCCCAGCGGTGCCCTCTTCGTCCCCGCCCTAAACGCCACGGAACGGCTCGTCCTCTCCACTTATTGGCGCGAAAGCGCCGGGGTCGAGTCTTGTCTCGGGATCTCGGAGCCCGTTGCCTGGGATGCCCGCGACTTCGGGCCGTGGTGGTGGCTTCCGACCACCCGCGCTCTGGCCGCCATGTGCGAGAGTTGCGACTTCACCGTGGTGGCACAGGCCCCATCCTGGAACGGCAACGCGAGCACCCTCCTACTCCGCGCCGGCCGTTGCTGACTCCCCGCTTGAGTCTCACGCTACCCCGTATTTCGGCTCCGTCAGGCTGATTCCCGACCCAGGCTGTGGCGCTAAGTGATTGATTCTATGAGTAGCAGGCTCTGTCCGCGCTCCTTGGGGCTCGAATCTGCCGCCGCTCGCCCCGTCCCGCCTCGCGGTGGCTCTCCCTCCATCCGAATGGACGAATCCGCTTCCAACGCCCCCTTCTCGTACGGAGCGCAGCATCGATGAAGTTCAGATGTTGCACATTTATCACACTTTTGCAGAGATTGGTGTAAACTAGGCGAAAGCTATATGGGCCTCGTCTAGCCCATGCTGGGTATCTGTCTAAATGTCTTGGACGAACTGTAGGAGGAGATCTTGGGGGTCAATATCTCAGTTTTGCAATCGCCGTCCAAGGGTGACTGAACTGCAAGTTTTGTTGAGGAGGATCCGACTGATGAAGAATGGATGTTACCTTGGTGCGGCAGTCCTGGCCTGCGCTCTCGCGCTCCCAGGCTCTGCGGCAACCATTACTGAAGTGGGCGATGCTGGTCAACTTTTGCTGACCGCGCAAAGCGCCAACTCGATGCCGGGAGGCACTGCGCTGACCAACATCTACGGAGCCATTGGCACCGGAGATGCGGACTTGTACAAAATCTATCTGACTGGCGGGCAGACATTCTCCGCCACGACGACTTTGTCCTTCTCCGCCAACGCTTTCGATACGCAACTGTTCCTGTTTGATTCCGCCGGCATCGGCGTCTATGCCAACGACGACTCCGAGGATAGTCCGCCCCAATCCACTCTTCCAGCGAGCATCTCTTTGACGCCCTCCGCTTCCGGCATCTACTATCTCGCCATCTCCGGCTCCGGCTACCTGCCCCTGAGCTCCGGTGGCTTCATCTTCCCGGTCACCGGCGGCCTGCTCGATCAGTCCGGCGGCATCCAGAACGCGGTTGGCCCCACGGGCCCCGGTGGTGCTCTGGCCCTCAACGGCTGGTCTTCCACCTCCAGCGAAGTGGGCGACTATGACATCGCCCTCACCGGTGCCCAGTTCCTGCCTTCTCAGGAAGCGGCTGTTCCGGAACCGTCCGCCGTTGCCCTCACCGGCCTTGGTCTCGCAGTGCTCGGTTTGGCCTTGAGGCGCCGCTCGGCCTGAGGCCCGGCCATCTCAAGGACATGTGGCCGATCTGGAGGATGAAATGAGATCTCAAACTTTCCTGCGTTACCTCACCGTCACTTGCGCGGCTGCCGTTCTTTGCTCCGCGCAGAGCCGCAAAATGGACGCCGCGCTCTCTGACCTCGTCGACTCGCAAAAGGCGATCGGTGTTGCCGCACAGAGCCTGTCGAGTGGACCCACCGCCAACTATGCCGAGTGGATGAATTTCGACGCGCAAGGCCGCATTCTGGTCGACATCTACCTGGACGGTACCCAGAACCTCAGCGCCGTCACCTCGTCTCTCAAGGCGCAAGGCGCTGTCATCACGGGCGTGAATCCGGAATTCCGCTTCGGAGCCATCTCCGCCTATGTGCCCGTCAGCAGCGTGGAGCCCGTCTCCCAATTGGGCGGCGTGAAGACCACTATCATGTCCGTGAAGCCGAATAAGAACGCTGGTGCCGTCACTTCGCAGGGCACCACCGTCCTTCGCTCCAACATTGCCAACAGCAATGGTTTCACCGGTTCCGGCATCACTGTGGGCGTCCTGTCGGACTCCTACGACACCTCCCCCCTCGGCTTCAGCGCCATCCGCGCGGCCAATGACATCGCCTCCGGCGACCTCCCCACACCAAAATACGTGGTCGATCTGGCCGCCTCCAGCAGCAATACCGACGAGGGCCGCGCCATGATGCAGATTGTCTACGACGTCGCCCCCAGTAGCTCGCTCTGCTTCGCCACCGCGTTCGCAGGTGAGGCTTCGTTCGCCGCCAACATCCGCACCCTTCGCACGAATGCCAGTTGTCTGGCCGACGTCATCGTCGACGACGTCTTCTACTACGACGAGCCGTATTTCTCTGATGGCATGATCGCTCAGGCCGTCAACGACGTGGTCACCAGCAACGTCCTCGCCGGCAAGAAAGTCGCCTACTTCTCTTCCGCCGGGAATCAGGGCTCCCTTGGCGGCGGCGGCTCCATTGACGTGCCCAACGCCGTATTTTCCGCCTCTCCCTCCGGCCTTGGCAATATCAACCTCGCCACCGCTGCCACCTGCACCAGCAGCCCTTCCAGCGGCAGCACGAAGGCTGCCGTGGTCGATTGGCTCGATTTCGGCGGCGGCACATACTTCCAAACCGTCAATTACAACGCTGCCAGCTCTACGATGATCCTCCAGTGGGACGACTTGTTCTATTCCGGAGCAGTGACTACGGATCTTAACTGGTTTATGTTCAACTCCTCCGGCAACTGCGTCTTCACTTTTGCGGCCAACAATTTCAGTACCGACAACGGTTATGAAGGCATCGGTCTCTCCGGCGGCACCTCCGGCGCCTATCGCATCATGATCGGCCGCACCAGTTCCGGAACCCGGCAGGCCAAGCGCCTCCGCATGCTGAACCTCGGCGGTTGGAGCGGTGGCCCCTTCGCCACTGCGACCAACCCCACTACCTTCGGCCACAACTCCGCTGCCAGCGGTATCGGCGTCGCGGCTTACCGTTACAGCAACCCCTTCAACGCCAACCCCTACACCCCGAAGATCGAGAGCTTCACCAGTCCTGGTCCTGTGACCATCGCTTTCGACGCCCTCGGCAACCGCCTGGCCGTTCCTGAAACCCGCAAGAAGCCCGACCTCGCCGCTCCCGACGGAGGCGATACCACCTTCTTCTATCCCGGATCAAACCCGGACGGAACGGCGTTTCCGAACTTCTTCGGCACCAGCGCCGCGGCGCCTCATGCCGCCGGCGTCGCTGCTCTCCTGCTCCAGAAGGCCGGCGGGCCTGGTTCGCTCACCCCCCAGCAGATCAAGAGCATCCTCCAGACCACCGCGCCCGCGCGTGTTCTCCCCAACACTGCCGGCTCGCCCGTCAAAGGCTGGAACCTCTATGACGGCTTCGGCCTGATCGATGCCGTGGCCGCCCTGGCGAAAATCCCCTAGTTCGCCCCTCCGGCTCGCAATCCTGCGGCCCCTGGAGTGCCAAAGCGCTCCCGGGGCCGCTTTTCTTTTTCCGCCTCTTTGCATCATCTATGTAATAATCTGCGTGCCGAAGCGTATAGCAGGTTGAGGCGTTTGAATATGGCAACACTCAGCCTGGTGCCGTCCTCGGCACCCATCCCTATGAACAGCCCACCTCCCGGCTTCGCCGAACTCTATCAGCGGTTTTCGGAGGTTGTCTACCGGACGGCCCTACGCGTCACCGGCAACGCTGCCGATGCTGAAGACGCCCTTCAGACGGTCTTCGCCCGCATCCTCAACCAGGGCGGCCGCCTCGATCTCAGCCAGATGCCCGAGCGCTACTTCCGCCGCGCCGCCACCAACGCCGGCCTCGACGTTCTCCGCAGCCGCACCCACCGCGCCGAGTCCCAACTCGACGACTCGCTCCCCCACGCGGCCCCCGATACCTCCCCCTATCTCAAGGAGCGCCTTCGCCGCGCTATCGCCAGCCTAGAGCCCAAAGACGCCGAACTCTTTACCCTCCGCTATGTTTCCGGCGTCTCCAATACCGAAATCGCCGACATGTACGGCCTCGAACGTTCCACCATCGGTGTCCGCCTGCACCGCATCCGCCAGTGGCTGCAGCACGAACTGGAGAAGTAAGGAGATTCCCATGAACAACGAAGATCGTCTGGATCAAGCCCTCGAAGCGATGAATGGCGACGCTGCGTCCGCGGCGGAATTCGAAGCGGCCCGCGGCCGCGTCTGGGAAAAGCTCATGGCCTCCACGGGCGCCAACTGCCAGGCCTTCCGCGCCGACCTCGGCGCCTACGCCGAAGGCCGCCTCGACGCCAATCAGCGCATGCTGCTCGAAGACCACCTGGCCCGCTGCCCCGAATGCCGCAAGGCCTTTGCCGAAATGCGCGGCGAGCGCAAGGTGGTCGCCATGCCGGAGCGCCGCGCCGGCGTCCTTCAACGCTATCGCGGCTGGGCCATCGCCGCCGGCATCGCCCTCGTCGCCCTCTACACTGGCCGCGGCCGTATCGACGACGCTTTCGCCCCCTCCGGTCCGCGCGCCACCGTGGAATCGGTGGCCGGTGAACTGCACCGCCTCCCGGAAGGACTCCTCCAGGCGGGCCAGTCTCTCAGCGAAGGCGAGGCCGTTCGGACCGCTCCTGGTTCCCACGCCATCCTGCGCCTCGCCGACGGCTCCCGTGTCGAGGTCAACGAGCGCTCCGAACTCTTCGTCCACGCCGCCTGGAGCGGCCAGACCGTCCATCTCAACCGCGGGGACGTGATCGTCCAGGCCGCCAAGCAGAAGCGCGGCCACCTCGTCGTCCAGACCCGCGACGCTTCCGCCACCGTGAAGGGCACCGTCTTTTCCGTCTCCACCGGCCTCGCCGGCTCCGTCGTCTCCGTCCTGGAAGGCTCCGTGGAGGTAGCCCGGCCTGCCGGAACTGCCCTGCTCACCCGCGGCCAGTCCGCCGCCTCCACGCCCGCTCTCGAAGGAGTCTCTGTCAAGGAGAGCGTTGCCTGGAGCAAGGACTCCGAGAAGTACATCAACCTGCTCGGCGATGTCGCCGCCATTGAGAAGCAGCTCGCCGCCATCCCCGGAGCCCCGTTGCGGACCGCCTCCGCGCTGCTGGCCGCGCTGCCGCCGGATGTCAGAGTCTATGCCGCGGCCCCCAATCTCTCCGATACCATCCGCCAGGCCTCCCGCCTCGCTGAGCAGCGCGCCTCCGAAAGCGCCACCTTCAAGGAATGGTGGACTTCCGACAGCGCCCGCCAACTCCGCGCCGTCGTGGAGCAGGTTCAGAGCGTTACTCCGTTGCTGGGCGAGGAGATGGTCTTCGTTAGCTGCGGAACTGGCAAGAACCACATTCCGGTCCTCCTTGCCGCCGTCAAGCCCGGCTCCCAGGACGACCTCAAACAGGCGCTCACCCGTCTCCTGCCCGGTCAGGAACTCCCCGGCTTCTACCATGTCACCGATACTTTGCTGACCTTTTCTGACTCCGCCGCCCACCTGGACTGGGCGCTCGCCAATGCCGGCAAGGGTTCCGCTGCCCCCTTCGTCGCCGAAATCGCCAAACACTACCAGCGGGGTACCGGCTGGCTGATCGCTCTGGATGTCCAGTCCGCCGCGCCAGCCGCGGCCGCTCAGGCCGAGGGCGCCAATGTCCGCTACGTCTTCTTCGAACAGCGCCAAACCCAGGCCGGCGAAGAGAACGAAGCCATGCTCCTCTTCAATGGCGCGCGCAAGGGCTTCGCCTCCTGGCTCGCCCCCGCCGGCGCCTCTGGCGCCGCCCAGTTCATCTCCAGCGACGCTGCCGTCGTCTTCGCGGCAACCGTGCGGGAGCCCCGTCAGATCTTCGACGAACTCCTCGCCCAGATCTCCAAGGTCAAGCCCGGCACCGCCGACGACATCCATCAGGCCGAATCCAAGCTCGGACTCGATTTCGCCAACGAAATCGCCTCTTCTCTCGGAACTGACTTCGCGCTCGCCGTCGAACGGCCCACTATTCCCATCCCTGGCTGGGTGGCCGCCGTCGAAGTCTACAAACCCTCTACGCTCGATGGGGCTCTGCGCCAACTCGTCGATGCTTACAACTCCAGCGTGCCCGCCGGCCAGGAAGTGAAGAAGCTCGCCTTCACCCAGGAGACCGTCAACGGCCGTTCCTGGAACACCATCAGCCTCGGCGTCATCAATCTCAACTTCACCTGGACCCACTACTCCGGCTACATGGTGGCCGGCGCCGATCGCGGCCTGGTGGAACGCGCCATTGCTACCCGCGAGGGCGGCTTCCCCCTCGTCCGCACCGCCACCTTCACCCAACAGCTGCCTTCCGCCACCGGCGTCCATCCCTCCGGTTTCCTCTGGGTGAACATGAAAGGCGCACTCTCTGAGTTGATCAATATGCTGCCCTATCCGGCTCTCAAGCAGTTGGCCGACCGCCGCGACCCCGTTCTCATCGCTTTTAACGGCGAAACGGAACGAATCCAGGCCGCAAGTCGTACTCGTTTAACGAGCCTTGTTCTCGATGCCATGCTGGCGGGTGCGTCCGCTGGCAGCCCGGGCAAGGCCCAACTGAAGAAGACCGTAAAGGCCCAGCATGCCAGCGCCAGTCATTGATCTCGACAACCTGCGAGTGAAGCTGGGCCGGCGGGAGATCCTTCTGGGGATCACCTGCCGGCTCGGCGTCTCAGGCTCCGGAAAAGCCATCTGCCTCCTCGGTCCGAACGGCGCCGGCAAGTCGACACTCATCCAAACCCTCCTCGGCTTTCACATGCCGCTCTCCGGCTCGGCCCACGTCCTTGGCTTCGATTGCCACCGCAACCCCCGCGCCGTCCGAGAGCGCATCGGCTACATGCCTGAAAGCGACTCGTTCATCGCCAGCATGACCGCCGTCAGCTTCCTCCGCCTCATGGGCGAACTCAGCGGCCTGCCCGGCGAGGCGGCTCTTGAAAAGGCGCACGAAACCCTCTTCCATGTCGGTCTCGGCGAAGCCCGCTATCGCCCGCTCGGCACTTACTCGCTCGGCATGAAACAGATGGCCAAGCTCGCCCAGGCCATCGTCCACGGTCCCGAACTCGTCATCCTCGACGAGCCCACCAATGGCCTCGACCCCGCCGCCCGCCAGCGCATGCTCAAACTCATCCGCGAAATGAAGGAGCAGCACGGCATGAACATCGTCCTCTGCTCCCACCTCCTGCGCGATGTCGAAGAGGTCTGCGACGAAGTGGTCATCATGAAGGAAGGACTCATCGTCCACCACGCCGACCTCGAAGCCGAACGCCGCTCCAACCGCCGCTTCGTGGAACTCGAAGTCGCAGGCAATGACCTCAACCTCTCCTCCACCCTCCAGCAGCATGGCGCCGACGGCGTCAGTGAAGGCGGCGGCCGCTGGCGCATCGTCCTCCCGATCGATTTCGAAATCGCCGGTCTCTGGAGAGTCCTCGCCGCCGAAGGCCTCGAAGTCCGCAAGCTCACCCACCGCCGCGACACCCTGGAAGAGATCTTCCTCAAGGCCGTCGGCCACATCCGTCAAACCCCCGGCGAAACCGCCGCGCAAGAGGAGGTGAGCGCCCATGGCAGTCTATAAACGCGGCTACCAGCGCTACCAGGGCCCCGTCACCGGCCACTACACGCGCCTCATGGCGCTGCCCCGTTTCGCCTGGGAGCGCCTCTTCCAGCAGCGCCTCATGATCGTCCTCACCGCCGTGAGCTGCCTCTGGCCCCTGCTCTGCGCCGTCTTTATCTACATCTCGAACCACTCCGAACTCTGGGCCGGTCTCGGCGGCGGCCTGAAGAAGATGCTCGCTATCGACGCCAGCTTCTTCCTCGTCTATATGGACGTCCAGTCCGCCTTCTGCATCCTCCTCGCCGCTCTCGCCGGACCCGGCCTCATCGCTCCGGACCTCTCCAATAACGCACTGCCTCTCTACTTCAGCCGCCCGCTGTCCCGCATCGACTACGTCGGCGCCCGCATGATGACCCTCGTCGGCATGCTCTCCCTGGTCACCTGGATCCCCGGACTCCTCCTCTTCGGCATGCAGGTCGGCATGGCGCCCTCCGGCTGGTTCGCCACCCATTGGAGGCTCGGCGCCGGCGTCTTCCTCGGCTTCTTCTTCTGGATCGCCGTTGTCAGCCTCGTCGCCCTCGCCAGTTCCGCCTGGGTCAAGTGGCGCCTTGTCGCCGGCGCTCTCATCCTCGGCTTCTTCTTCATTCTGGCCGGCGCCGCCAAGATGATCAACGGCATCTTCCGCGTCGAATGGGGCTCCGTCATCAATCCCGCCATGGCCGCCTATACCGTCTGGTGCGCGCTGCTCGGTAAGGACATCCCCGAAGGCATGGACATCTCCACCAGCCTCCTCTGCCTCGGAGGACTCATCGCCGCCCTCGGCCTCATCCTCGAACGCAAACTCCGCCCCGTGGAGGTGATCTCGTGAGCAGCCACGAAATCGTCTTTGAAGACGTCTCCAAGTTCTACGGCGAAGTGCTCGGCGTCAATCGCGTCAATCTCAAAGTCCCGCCCGGCATCACCAGCCTCGTCGGCCCCAACGGCTCCGGCAAAACTACGCTCATGAACCTCATGTGCGGCCTCATCCACCCCGACCGGGGCGCCATCTCCGTCCGCGGCCTCGCCCCGCAGGACCCCGAGCACATGATGCGCATCACCGGCTACGCCACCCAGTTCGACGCAGCCCCGCGCTGGGCCACCGGGTTCGATTTCGTCACCACCGCCCTGCTCCTCTTTGGCTACTCCCGCAAGGAAGCCGAACGCAACGCCTGGAAGGCCATTGAGCAGGTCAACCTCACCGACGCCGCTACCCGCAAAGTCGCCGGCTACTCCAAGGGCATGCGCCAGCGCATCCGCCTCGCCCAGGCCATCGCACACGATCCACAGGTCCTCGTCCTCGACGAACCCCTGAACGGCCTCGACCCCCTCGTCCGCGCCGAAACCATCGCCCTCTTCCGCAGGTTCGCCGCCGAAGGCCGCCACGTCATCCTCTCCAGCCACGTCCTCCAGGAAGTCGACGTCATCAGCGACCAGGTCATCCTCATCGCCAACGGCATGATCGTCGCCGAAGGCGAGATCCGCGGCGTTCGCGACGAGATCAGCGAGCACCCCAGCCAGTTCATCATCCGCTGCCGCGACGCCTCCCGCATCGCCTCGCTCCTCTTCCATGAAGAGCACGTCACCGAAGTCCGCATCAACGACGATCGCCTCGGCCTGCTCGTCCTCACCCGCAACCGCGAGGAGTTCTCCCGCGCACTCTCCCGCATCGCCCTCGCCGGCCACGACATCGACGGCGTCATCCCCGCCGACGAAAACGTCGACGCACTCTACGAATACCTGATCGGAGGCGCACGATGACCACCCGCTTCCGGGCTCGCCAGGCCTGGACCATCGCCACGCTCGAAATGCGCCGGGCGTTCTTCTCCAAACGCGCCTTCTGGGTCTACCTGCTGGCCTTTTTCCCGGCCTTCATCTTCATCGGCCACGGCATCAGCCTGCAATGGCAAACCAAGCGGTTCAACTCTCGCGGAAAGGTGATGCCCGCCATTCTCGACTCCCTCAAGCCCGGTATGACCGAGCAGGAGGTGATCGCTCTCGCCGGAAACCCGCAATCGGACAACAATTACACCCGCCGCCACCGTGAAGATGAGGACGAAGACTCATCCACCGGCAAACGCGTCATCGTCGAGAAGACTACCCACATCCGCTTCCTCGAATACTGGGATGGTAGCCGCACCAGCTACCTGCGCTTCGAGGACGGGGTCCTCAGAACCGTGCGCACCCGCAATCCCTTCGACTTCCAGGAAGACCGCTCCGTCTACGCCGGCGTCTTTCAGTTCTTCTACCTGCGCCTCGCCATCTTCTTCGGCTGCCTCGGTATCTTCATGAACCTCTTCCGAGGCGAGATGCTCGACAAGACCCTCCACTTCTGGTTCCTCGCCCCGGCCCGCCGCGAAGTCCTCCTCGCCGGCAAATACCTTGCCGGACTTACCGCCTCCAGCGTCATCTTCACCTCCGGCGCCGTGCTCAGCTTCTTCGCCGTTCTCTGGCCCCACTCCGGCATGGAGGTGCAGGCATACTGGCAAGGCCCCGGCCTGGAGCATCTGCTCCGCTATGCGCTCGCCGCCACTCTAGGCTGCGTCGGCTACGGCAGCGTCTTCCTCGCCGCCGGTCTGCTTCTGCGCAACCCCATCATCCCAGCCGCCGTGCTCCTCATCTGGGAGGGGATCAACGGCTTCCTGCCCGACATCCTCCAGAAACTCAGCGTGCTCTATTATCTGCAGTCGCTCTGCCCCGTGCCCGCTCCGTTCGACAACGGCACGCCTGCATTGCTGAAACTGATTCTTGCGCCCGCCGCGCCCGCCTCACCCTGGCTCGCCGTGCCGGGCCTCCTCGCCGTCACCGCTCTCGTGCTCTGGGCCGCCGCCCAGGCCGTGAAGCGGCTCGAGATCAACTACAGCACCGAGTAGCCAGCAACGGCTCGTCCAAACTCGACGACTACTGCCGCGCCGCGGTCAGCAGTCCCTGAACTTCCAGCCACTGCTTCAGTCGGTCCGTCCATCCATCCACCGGGAGGCCCTTCTTGCGCATGCCGAATCCATGCCCGCCCGCCGAGAAGATGTGCAGCTCTGCCGCCCCGCCGCCTTCCTTCCATACCGTGTAGAGCCGCACGCTGGTCTTCACCGGCGGTACGCCCTTGTCGTCGTCGGCATGCGCCATAAACAGCGCCGGCGGATTCGGCGGGGCCTTCAGCTCATCCGGCATCGCCGGATAGATCGGCGCCGCAAACGCCGGCCGGCTCGCCGGATCCGGGTTCAATGCCACGCCCACTGCTGTATAGCCGCCCGCCGAAAATCCCATGATCCCGATCCGTTCCGGCGACACGCCCCACTCCGGGGCCTTCGACTTCACCAGCTTCATCGCCGCCACCGCGTCGGCGATCCCCATCGCCTGCGCCTCTTTCCTGCGCGCCGCCACCACACTCTTGTCCTTCTCGCCTTCGTCCCCCGTCCGTGCCACCCGGTACTTCAACACGAATGCCGCCACACCCATCGAGTTCAGCCACTCCGCCACTTCCGTGCCCTCGTGGTTGAAGGCTAAAATGCGCCATCCTCCGCCTGGGCAGATGACCACGCCCGTGCCGTTCGCCTTTGCCTTGTCCGGAAGGAAGACGGTCAGCGTGGGTTTGGTCACGTTCCCGATGCGGAGGATGGTGTCACTCGGTCCGAAAGTCATCGTCTCCGCCCACTCCCATTTCTCTGAGCCTGGCGCCGGCCCCTGGTATAGCGGGATCACTTGCGGGCTGGCGGCAAAGCTGCTCATGGCAAATAGGAACAGAGCCAAACACTTCATGACTTCCGGCCTCTACTCGAAAAATCGCGTTGCGTCGTCTACTTCAAGCCGAGAATCCGCTGGTTGCGCTTCGTGTCGGAAGCCGCCCCCGCGAAATCGTCGAACGCCTTCGTCGGCACGTCGATCAGCATGCTGGCGATGAACGGCGCGCCCTCGGCCGCGCCCTGCGCCGCGTCCTTGAAGCAGCACTCCCACTCCAGCACGGCCCAGCTCGAATAGCCCACCGCCGTCAGCCGCGAAAACACCTGCTTGAAGTCCACCTGGCCGTCGCCCAGAGAGCGGAACCGCCCCGGACGTTCGGTCCAGCCGGCGTAGCCGCCGTAGACGCCCGCCTTCGCCGAAGGCCGGTACTCGGCGTCCTTTACGTGAAAAGCCTTGATGCGCGGCCCGTAGGCGTCGATGAAGCCCACGTAGTCCATGCATTGCAGAATGAAGTGCGACGGATCGTAATTGATCGCCACTTTCGGGTGGTTCCCCATCGCTTCCAGGAACCGCTCGAACGTCAATCCGTCGTGCAGATCCTCGCCCGGATGCAATTCGTAGGCGATGTCCACGTCCATCTTCCCGGCGTAGTCGAAAATCGGCTTCCAGCGCTTGGCCAGCTCTCTGAACGCATCCTCCACCAGGCCCGCCGGCCGCTGCGGCCACGGATACATGAACGGCCACGCCAGCGCGCCCGAAAACGACGGCGTCACGCTCAGCCCCAGGTTCTTCGAGGCCTTCAGCACCAGCTTCATCTGCTCCGTCGCCCACTTCGCCCGCGCCTTCGGATTGCCCGCCACTTCCGGCACCGCAAAGACGTCGAACAGCTCGTCATAGGCCGGGTGCGACGCCACGAGTTGTCCGAAAAGGTGCGAAGACAGCTCTGTGATCACCAGCCCGTTCGTCTGGCCCTTCAGCTCGTCGCAATATGTCTTGGACTCCGCGGCCCTCTTGATGTCGATGACGCGCTTGTCCCACGCGGGGATCTGCACGCCCTTGTAACCCAGTTCTTTCGCCCACGCCGTGATGTTCGGCAGGCTGTTGAACGGCGCTTCGTCGCCCATGAATTGGGCCAGGAAAATGGCAGGACCTTTGATCTGAGACATGGATACCTCTCGCAGACAATCTTACAGAAAAGCGGCGCCATTGGGGCGCGGCCTCTCGCGCCCCTCCGGCGCCGCCTGGCGGTTCCGCTGAACCCGGCTTGTCAGAAAGTCAGCCGCAGCCCGAATCGGAACAGCCGCTCGTCGATGCCCTCGCGTCCGGTATTCTGCACGCTCGTGATTACCGTGTAGCCGTTCAGATTCCTGATCGATCCATCGGCGTTCAACTGCATGTTGCTCACCGTGGCGCCCGGCGCCGCGAAGTGCGGCGTGTTCGTTACGTTGAACGCCTCGGCGCGGAACTGCGCGCGGAAGCGCTCCGTGATCCGGAACTCCCGGAACACGCTCGCATCCAGGTTCGCCAGACCCGGCGCCCGCACCACGTTGAAGCCCGAACTGCCGAAGCGCGCGTCCGTCACCACGCCGAAGGCAAACGGGTCAAACCAGCTGTTCGGCGTCCCCAGGATTTCCACTTTCTGCCTGACCAGGTCCGCCGTCTGCGCGTTGCCCGGCGCATTCAACGACGTCGCCGAAGTCGTCACCGTGAACGGCGGCCCCGAATACAGCACCAGCAGCGAATTCAATTGCCAGCCGCCCAGCAACGCTCCAGCGAAGCCTTGCTCCGCCCACTTCCTGCCCTTGCCGAACGGCAGTTCCCACGTGGCCGACGCGGTGAACTGGTGCGGCCGGTCGTAGCTTTGCACGGCTTTGTTCAGGAGTTGGTAGGCCGGCGTCGCATCCGAGTAGCCGTCCACGCCGGTTGTGTTCCCGTTCGGGCCCAGCGCCTTGCTCCACATGTACGTGAACTTCGTCGTGAACCCGCGCGCGAAGCGCCGGTTCAGCGAACTTTCAAACGCATTGAACGACGACGTGAAGCCGAACATGTCTGAAAAGTAGTTGGTCGTCGCAGTGCGGCCGAACGCCTGGTTCAATACCATGCTGGGCGTGCCGCCGCCAATGTAGCCGTAGTTCGAATTCCAGCGGTTCTGCATGTGCCTCATGCCGTTGGCGACATATCCGGCCTCGGCCACCCAGCCATCCCGGAATTCCTTCTGGACCATGAAGTTGTAGCTCTGCACATAGCCCCGGCGGAAATTCGGATCGAAAATCTCCACGCCGATCGTGCCCGGCAGCGTAACGCTCCCCGCGCTCAGGTTCGGCGCAGTGATCGCGGGAATGCCATCCCCCAGCTTGCTCGATGGCTGGAAGCTGTTCACGCCCACCGCCTGGAACATCGTCTGTACGGGATAGCTGTGCAGCGCGTTTCTGCCGATGTTCACCGGGTCGTAGGCGATGCCGTACCCGGCGCGGACCACCAGTGTGTTGCTGAGCCGGTAAGCCAAACCCACACGCGGGGCAAAGTAGCTCTTGCCCATGTTGATCACGCCGCAATCCGTCGGATTTGAGCCGGTTCCGCAGAACTTCATTGTGTTTGTCGCGAAGTCGTACACTTCCATGCCCCGGTTGGCCCGGTGGGGCACGCCGAAGTAGTCCCACCGCAGTCCATAGGACAGCGTCAGCTTCGGATTCAGTTGCCACTTGTCGCGCACATACAGGCTCACCGCCTGCACGCGCTCCGTGTTCTCTTCCCACATCACCGTCTTGGAAATCCCCGAAGGCAGGCCCAGCATGAAGGCTGCGTAGGCGTTGTAGTTGTCCGTCGCTCCGCCCCGGATGCCCGTAATGCCGGCCGTGAAATCGAACTGTCCGGACTGCGCGCCCGCCGAGTTCGGTTCGTTGCCCGTCAGACTCACCCGCATCGAATCGAAGCCGAAGCGGATCTGGTGCGTGCCCTTCATCCACGATGCGTTCGCCACATACTGCGACTGCGGGCTGTGGTAGTACCACGGCGAATTGCTGTTCCCCCGGCCCAGCGTCGTGAAACCGCTGATCGTGAACGCCGGCCAGCCGCCCTGGTAGGTCGCGCCGCCGTTCGTCCCCGGCAGTTTCAGATAATCCGAGCCCAGGTTCTCGCTCAGCCGGATCGGGTTCGCACCCGCGTCATACAGCGTGTAGCCCACGTTTGCGTCGACGATGAACTTCGGCGTCAGCGTGTATACGCCCGCGAACGTCGTGCTGATTGTGTGCCCCTGCGATTGCCCGTCGTAAGTGCACCGCCCCACGCCGCCGCCGCCCAGGTCGCCCAGAATCGCCGGATCCTGGCACGACCAGTACAGCGTGCTCACCCGCGCGCTCAGCCCCAGCTTGCTCGTGGCGTTCCAGTTCACCTTCGAGTCGAAGGTCTTCCGGTCGAACATGCTCGGCCCGCTCACAAACAGGTTGTTCGCAATCCCACTCCCGATGTTCGGCAGCGGCGTCAGCCCCGCCAGCGTCTTTGCCGTCGCATCCAGTCGCGCCGTCGGGATGATGTTGCCGCTGAATGGCGCGCGGCCTGAGCCGTCCAATGAGCCGGTAAGCGGGTCGTAAATCACCCGCGTCGATTGCGAGAAGTCTCCCGTTCGCATCGCCGCCGTCGGCACCGACGCCGTACTCGTCCATGACGCCTGCCGGTCGAATGTGCCCTCGAACGAGGCGAAGTAAAACAGTTTGTTCTTGACGATCGGCCCGCCCAACGTCCCGCCAAACTGGTTCACCACGCGCTTGTCTTTGTCCCTGCCCACCGGCAGGAAGTACGGCCGCGCCTTCAGGTGCTGGTCTGTGTGATACTCGTAGCCCGATCCGTGCAACTCGTTGGTCCCGCCCTTGATCTGCACGTTCACCGCCACGCCGCCGGCATAACCCTGCTCGGCGTCGAAGCTGTTTGATACCACGTTCACTGACTCAATCGCATCCATCGACGGCACATAACCGGACACATGCGGCAGCCACGGATGCCCCGTCGTCGCGCCATCCACCCGGAAATTCGCCGATTGGCCGTTCGTCCCGTTGGCATTCACCTGCAGCGATCGTGATGGATTCGCCGGCACCGAGTGTGCGTTCACCGGCAACGCCATGCCCGGCACCGTGATCAGAAGGCTCTGGTAGTTCCGCGTGAAGGGCACCGGCAGATTCAGCAGCGAGGTGCTTCCAATCTCCTGCCGTACATCGGCGCTGTCCGTTTGCAGCACCGCCGCCCCGGCGCTCACCTTCAGGATCTCCGTCACTACCCCGACGTTCAGTCCAACGTCCACGCGCACCACGTTGTTTGCCGCCACCGCCACGCCTTCCTGCGTGATCGGCTGGAATCCCTTGGCGGTCACTGTCACGTTGTATGTGCCCGCCGGCAACGTGCTCGCCGAGTAAAGCCCGGCCTCATTCGTGGTCACCTGCCATTCCTGTGCCGTGCCCTGATTGACGATCTTCACCGCTGCGTTCGGAACTGCCGCGCGTGAGGGGTCCGTCACGTTTCCCACAAGGGAGCCGTAGAGAACCTGCGCTTCCGCGCTGGGCGCCCAAACGCAACCGCCAATCACCACGGCAGCAGCCAGCATCAACTTCGCGCTTCGAGTCATGGGTACTTCCTTTCCAAGCCTGAGGCCCAGGCCTACCCCTGTTCTGCCCCGCCTGGCTTCGTCTGGCTTGTGTCTGCGCTTCTTGCCTGCTGCCTTCCGCGAGATTCTTCGGTGGGTTCGCGGCGCACCCCGCGCGTCCTGCCCGCCAGCGCCTCTCCGGCCCGGCCTCGTTACAGATCCCGACCGGCTGCCGGCGGATCGCCCATCCGCGATGCCCGCGGATTACTTGACTTCGCACGGGAGTGCAATCGATGTTGTTACGCCCCGTGAAGCCTTCTGCCCCCAAAATTACACCGATTTCCAGTCCGGATATATCCTGTCTTTCGTCAGGTTGTCCGCGTGGCTTTCGCGCTTCCCCAAGCCCATGCACCACGCTGCGCGCCCCGGTCGCCTGGCGTTTCGAATCGAACGGCCCAATCATACGGATCGGGCACGTGCCGTCCCCATATATAGTTCGGGTGGGAGCCCTCCGAAATCGCTGGTCGTCTTTGGCGCTGCGGTGACGGTCACGCCGGTTTCCGGAGCAAGCCAGTGCGCCGCGAATACCGTATTGACCACCCTGGCGGCCGGAGGCTTCTTCTGAAGTTCCTCGGCGCCGCTCGTCGAGAAGCCAAATGCGAGTTGGAAGTCTGGTCCCAAGGCGTTCGCCACATCGATATCCGGATCTTCACTGGATGGCTTGCGCGGGTGACTCTATGCCGGAGCAAGTCTGCCAGGCGTACCGTCCAGTCGACCGCATGCCCTGGCTACGAGACAACATTCGGGTTTACAGGAATCGCAACCTGGGCCCAACTTCCCCAGCGCGCGTCGTTGTTGACCGCTCGTGCGCTCCAGAATCAGTTCGCGGATCATCGATACCAATGCCGGATGCACGCCCACTGTCGCGGCTCTGACCAGGTTGACGCCCAACTCCCGGCACAGCGCCGCCGCCTCGGTGTCCAGGTCGTAGATCACCTCCATGTGATCGGAGAGAAAACCTATGGGCTGGACCACTATGTCCGTCAAGCCCCCTGAGGAGTGAAGTTGGCGGATGTAGTCACAGATGTCGGGACCGAGCCAAGGCTGTGAGGGAGCACCGCTCCGGCTCTGATAGACCAGCGGTGCATCAGGCCGGCCCAATATCTGGCACACCAGTTGGCACGACTCGCGGAGTTGCTCCTCGTAAGGGCTCACCTCCGACATCGAGAGTGGGATGCTGTGGGCGGTGAACACAACAGGCGCTGAAGCGCGCCGTGCGGGCGGAACCTGCTGCAGCGCCGCACGGACGCGGTCGGCCGCAGCGGCGATGAAGCCGGGATGGTTATGGTAGGTCCTCAGCTTGTGGATCTCAGGAGCATCCGGCCCAATCTCCATCCGCGCCCGTTCGATGTCCTCCCGATATTGGCGGCAACCCGAATAGGATCCAAACGCCGAGGTGACGAAAGCCAGAGCGCTACGCACCCCGTCTGCCCGCATCTGCCGCAACGTGTCGGCCAGCATGGGATGCCAGTTCCGGTTTCCCCAGTAGACAGGAAGCGAGGGACCATGCACTTGGAATTCGCGCTCCAGGGCCGCGATCAAAGCCCGGTTCTGGTCGTTGATGGGGCTCCTGCCTCCAAAGTGATAATAGTGCTCGGCCACCTGAAGCATTCGCTGGCGGGGCACGTTCTTTCCGCGCAGCACATTCTCGAGGAACGGGATCACATCTTCCCGCCCTTCCGGTCCGCCGAACGAAACGATTAGCAGTGCGTCATACGTCATGGATGAGTCTCCTGGCTTTGGGCCGTGATGGCGGCCGCAGCGATTCTACGGAGCATTCCTTCGAACACGAATTGGTGCAGGGGATACACGGCGTACCAGTAGGCTCGTCCCAACAGGCCGCGGGGGTCGAAACTTGCGGTCTGGCGAATCGTGGTTCCGCCGGAATCACCCGACACCGAGAACTCCAGCCACGCGCGTCCAGGCAGTTTCATCTCGGCTGCGAGGCGCAAGCGATGATTCGGCTCAAGTGTTTCCACTCGCCAGAAATCCACCTGATCTCCGGCGCGGAGGTTCTCAGGATCGCGGCGTCCCCGTCGCAGTCCCACCCCCCCTACGACCCGATCCATGGCGCCGCGCAGCCTCCAAAGCCAATTGGCGTAGTACCATCCGGTGGCGCCGCCGATCCGGCAGATGGGCTCGAACGCCTTCTCCGGCGGCACTTGTACACGGATTGACCTGGAATCGAACAGCCAACCCTGTTCTCCCGTGCTCAACGCCCTGGCGATCGCTTCGCGGAATCCGCAAGGGCGAATCGAAAACACAGCCATCGCCGACGGGTCTTCGACCACCGTGGAGTGGCGAATGCTGTCAATCAGCTTCCGGCCCACTCGAACGTACAGAGGAGTGACCAGACCCAGCCAGAGGCTGGAAAGCCGGGGTGTGAGCACGGGCACGGATAGGATCAACCGCTTCAAGAATCGCTGGCGCGCATATTCCCGCATCAGATCGCCATACGAGACGCGATCGGCGCCACCGATCTCGAACACCCGGCTGACGTCTGAGGGCAGGTCCAAAGCGGCAAGCAGGTAGTCCAGCAGGTCCTGGATGGCAATCGGTTGGGCAGGCACGGACACCCAGCGGGGCGCAATCATCATGGGCAGCCGTTCCACCAGGGCTCGGATCATCTCGAAAGAGAGACTGCCGGAGCCAATCACAATCGATGCCCGAAACTCAATGACACTCACTCCGCTTGCGCGCAGGATCTCCCCTACCTCCTGACGGCTGCGCAGGTGCGCCGACAGTTCCTGGTCGTTTCTGCCGAGTCCGCCGAGGTAGACGACCCGGCGCACTCCCGCTTCCCGCGCGGCGTCACCAAAGACACGCGCCGCGGCACGGTCTTCTTCCTCGAAGGAACCCGGCGAGCTCATCGAGTGAACCAGGTAGTAGGCGGTGTCCACTCCGGTCATGGCGGCTCGAACCGAAGCCGCGTCCAGAACGTCGCCGCGCACGACTTCCGTCCCGGTTGCGGTCCCCAGGGCCTCCGGCCGTCGCGCCAGACAGCGGACCCGATGGCCGCCCGCCACGAGGGCTTTCAATAACTCTCCACCGACGTATCCGGTGGCGCCCGTGAGCAGGATGAGAGGTTTCATGATTTTCTGTTACTCGCTAGTGCGGCGAGTGCGCGATCGCGCGCCTGGCCGTAGTCCGCCACTGGCGGCGGCACGGGTTTCGCCCGGGTCGCTCGCCAGAAGGCCGCAAACCCCCGGAATGGCTCGCCGCTCTGGCTGTGGGTCGTCCACGGCTCATACAGCAGGCTGGCGTTGAAGCTCTCCGCGAGAAGTCCGCGGGCGCGCAGCTTCGACTTCAAGTTGCTGCCGCGGGTGACTGCGGCGGGCTCGTAGCGTCGATTCCAGAGCACGGTACCTGCTCCGGTTTCCGCAGCCAGCGAGCTAAGGGTTTCCTCGGTCGGGCCTCGCCGGAGGATCAGCCGGGAGCCGAATTGTCCCAAGGTAGCGCCTAAATCCGCCAATGAGTGATGCAGCCGCCATTTCGAGACCGCCCCCGGCGTCCACGTCCCCTCTTCTTCCGGGGCTCGGACGTAAACCGGAAGCACCGCACGCTTCCGCTTCAGCGCGGCGGCCAGCGCCGGATGGTCCGACAGGCGCGGGTCCTGCCGAAACCAGACCAGAGTGGGCGACCCACCACTGCCGTTCACTGCGCCTCCAGCGTCGCGACTCGGAAAAGCTCCGGGATGCGCTGAGCGCGGTAGCCGAAGATCCTCTCCACGTCGCGCCGGACTTTGAGACGGTGCACCAGTCGGCCGATGATCCCCAAGGGAAGCCGATATCGGACGATATCCGTCATGAGTGTTCCATCGTCTTTCGGCTCGAATCGGTGCGTGTGATGCCAAAGCTGGTACGGACCGTGCAGTTGAACGTCGGCAAAACGATGGGGCGGCTTCCATTCCCGAATCTCGGTCTCCCAACTCACCGGAATGCCGTGCAAGCGTAACCGGTATAGGATTCGAGTTCCCTCGGCGATCTGCATCGGGCCGGGTGTCAGTATGCGGAATCGCAGCCAGGGTGGTGTGATCTCCTCCAGGTTTCGCGCGTCGGAAAAGAACGCGAACACTTCATCGATGGGCCGGGGTATCCACTGCCGGCGCCGCAACGTGTGAAACCGGATCAATCCTTCGTCCCTCCTCTCCCCAGGGTTCGCCAAACAACTTGCGGGGTGAATGGTTCTTGGTGAACAGGAGCTGGAAGTCGCCGATATGGCGCTCCAGGAACGCGCCCTCGCAGTAGGCGAAATAGTAGTCCCACATGCGAATGAAACGGTCGTCGAAGCCCAGAGCCCGGACTTCGTCCAGCGAATTCTGAAACCGCTTCCGCCACTCGGCCAGCGTCCGCGCGTAGTGGGTGCCGATGTCCTCGGCGTGGTAGAGCGAAAGGCCGGTCACCCTGGCCAGCGAGCGCAGGACTTCACTCACCGACGCCAGCTCCGCCCCAGGGAAAATGTGTTTCTGGATGAAGTCGGCGCTCTGGCGGTAAGTCCGAAACGCCTGTTCGTTGATGGTGATGGTCTGGAGCAGCATGCTACCGTCCGGCCGCAACAAGCGGTCGCACGCGCCGAAGAAATCATCGTAGTGGGTCAGTCCCACGGCTTCGAACATCTCGATGCTCACGATTTTGTCGTAGCGGCCGCGGAGGTTTCGATAATCCTCCTGGAGCAACTCGATCCGATCCCGGCCGGCAATCGAGTCGAAGCGGCGGCGTGCATGCTGGTACTGCTGTTCGCTGATCGTCGTGGTGGTCACGCGGCAACCGTAATGATTTACCGCGTGCTCGGCGAAGCCGCCCCAGCCTGTGCCGATTTCGAGTACGTGATCTTCCGGGCCAAGGCGCAGCTTCCGGCAGATGCGGTCGAGTTTCTCGAACTGGGCGGCTTCCAGCGAATCGTCATCCGAAGCGAAGACCGCGCAGGAGTACATCATGCTGCGATCGAGGAACAGGCGGAAGAAGTCGTTGCTCAAATCGTAATGCGCGCCGATGTTGCGGCGGCTGCCGGCGATGGAGTTTCCGCGCAGGCGATGAGTCAGGTAGTCCCCCCCACGGCTCAATGCGGTGAGCAGCCGGTTCTGCCCGTCCATTCCGGCGAGGTTCCGCACCGCCAGGCGGATCACTGAAACCAAGTCCGGCGAGGACCAGTCGCCATCCATCCATGCCTCTCCGATGGCGACGTCGCCGCCGAAGACGGCGCGCCGGAAGAACCGGTCCTGGTGGACCACCACGACGGCCCGTAGCGCCGCATCTCCGTCGCCAAACTCCCAGCTCTGGCCGTCCGTAATCAGTTCGAGCGAGCCTCCGCGCACCGATTCCAGGCTCTTCAGGAAGACGCGCTTAGCGAGGGAGGTGAGAAATGGCTTCATGGTTGTGCTCCTTGCGGTGCGCCGGGTGCGTGTAAACCGGCACTTTCTTCGAATACAGTTGCAATGCCTCCCAGTGAATGGCTGCGATTACCTTGGCCGTCATCCACGGGAAACGCCGCAGCACCCGGTGGAGCGCCGGCGCGCTCCAGGGCTCGCGGTGAAGAGTGAGGGTCGCGTCGAAGTTGGCATGCTCACCGTCGAGGGTGCTCATGTGCGCCACCAGTCGGTCGCCCGGAGGCGGCAGCACGAAGCGGTAGTCGAGTTCCATCGGCATGAATGGTGACACGTGCATCGACTTCGGACAGCGGTGGACGTGCGGCCGGGACGGATGTTCGATCGACACGGCCGAGAGCCAGTAGTTCCGTCTCTCGCCGAACGTATTGTTCACCTCGGCCAGGATCGTTGCGAGCTTTCCGTCCAGGCCGTAGCAGTAAAACAGTGAGATGGGGTTGAAGTTGTAGCCCAGATAGCGAAGATGAGTCAGTAGGAAAATGGGGCCGTCCGGCAAACGGATATCCTGCTGTGCGGCGTCGGCCTTCAGCCTCTCGCGCAGCGGCAGAGTGGGATCGCCGAAATGGTCCCGCTCATGGAAGCTGGCCCAGTTGAAGCGGTTGTAGCTCGCAAACGGCGAGACCGCCATCTGTTCGGGGATACGATCGATGTCCAGAAACGCCATGAACAGCGGATAGGTGAACGCGTGGCGCCGGGGTTCGAACCTGCGGTGCCGTAACGTGCCGGTGTAGATTGCGGACACCATCTTGTTAGCACTCTACTCCCAGCGTGCGGACTACGCGAAGGGCCGAATTGAGTCCGTCTTCGTGGAATCCGTAGAGCCAATATGCTCCACAATAGTGGGTTCTGTTCACGCCACTGACTTCTTTCCAACGTGCCTGCGCCCGGATGGCGTCCCGCGTGTAGAGGGGGTGGAAGTACACCATTCGTCGCACGACCTTGGAAGGATCGATCGCCTCGTTGCCGTTGAGCGTGACGCAGTACTCTTCCGGAACATCCAGAGACTGCAGACGGTTCATGTGATAGGTCAGGGTGGCGGCTCCGCCGGCGTCCCGGCTCAGATGGTAGTTCCACGATGCGCGCGCCTGTCGCCTCGCCGGCAATAGGGACGAATCGGTGTGCAGGCAGACTTCATTGCGGCTGGTCTCGAACTTGCCCAGGACGGCCCGCTCGGCGTCGCTCGGCGATTCGAGCAGCGGAAGAATCTGATTCCCATGGCAGGCGAATACGACCTGGTCGAAGGACAGCGCCGAGCGGTCATGAAA
This sequence comes from Paludibaculum sp., assembly GCA_029973955.1. GTDB lineage: Bacteria > Acidobacteriota > Terriglobia > Bryobacterales > Bryobacteraceae > Paludibaculum. The sequence continues at coordinate 62,458 of JARKQJ010000124.1, forward strand.
CCGGAGAGTCACCTCCGATTCGCTCCGGCCCACGGACTCAAGGTTCGCGCCCGTGTAGACTCGATTGCGAAATGGCGCCGTGATCGGCCCGATGTAGCTGTGGCTGCCGCCACGGATCACTTTCCACTTCGGGTGCGTGTTGATGCCCAGCATTCCGTGGTTGTCGAAAAACCTCAGCAACGTGAGGGCCGGGAAGGATCGGATCGCTTCGGTGGACATCGACCAGACGGCGCACGCCATCGGGTAGAGATAACGCTCGGTGAATAGCGCGGAGTACCCTCCCTCTTCGATGACATCCCCCAGGGTGAGTGTTTCAGCCGCTCGATCGTTCAGCAGTCTGGGCGCCTCCCGGTTGAAGCGCAGGATCTCCCGCAGGAGGCGGTATTGGTCCAATCGCAGAAGGTTTCTGCGTTGCGCGAAGAACCCATCGAAGCCGCGGCTGGAGTACTCGAAGCCCGTGTGCCGGCACAGGACACCGAATGACATGTCGCTAGCCTGTGTTTCTACCTTCAACTCTGCCAGCAGTCGCACCAGGTTCGGGTACGTGCGGTCGTTGTGCACAATGAAGCCGGTATCCACCGCTAGCGGGCCGCGGCTGCTTTCCACCGTGACCGTATGGGTGTGCCCGCCGACGCGCGTGTCCTTCTCGAAGACCGATACCTCATGCTTCCGGCTCAGGTAGTACGCCGCCGCCAGGCCCGAAATGCCGCTGCCGATCACCGCGATGCGCATCACTTGGCCTCCTGCGCCCGGGCGGCCGGAATCTGGAAGGGCCGTAAATCCCTGGCAATACCGAGCACCCCAAGCAGCCTCAGCACCCAGTAGGTGACATCAATCTCCCACCATCGAATCCCTTGCCGGCAACTCCCCATAGAAAAATGATGATTGTTGTGCCAGCCTTCGCCGAAGGTGATCAGAGCCAGCAGCCAGTTGTTGCGGCTGTGATCCGGAGTCTCGAAACGGCGGGTGCCGAAGAGGTGCGCCAGCGAATTGATGGCAAACGTGCAATGGTACAGCAGCACGGTCGAAACAACGTAGCCCCACACGAAGGCCGCCACGCCGCCCGTCAAGAGGATGCACGCTGCAAACACTACCGTCGGAACCCAGTGATGGCGGTCAATCCATTGCAGTTCCGGAAACCGCGCAAGATCCGCCACCTTCTTTGGTTCATAGGCGTCGTGCTCGTTCGAGAGAATCCAGCCGACGTGCGACCACCAGAAACCTCCATGCCAGGGTGAGTGAACGTCCAGATCGCGGTCCGAATTCCGGTGGTGGTCGCGATGGTGGGCCGCCCACCAAAGGACGCCTTTCTGGCCTGAGGTTTGGGCAAGGAACGCCATCAGGAACTGCCCAACCCGTCCCAAACGGTAGCTTCGATGGCTGAAATAGCGATGGTAGCCGGCCGTTACCCCAAACATTCGGATGGAGTACGTGATCGCCATCCATAGGAGTAGGCTCCGATTGGGCGGGACCAGAAACGCCGCGGCAACCCCCAAGTGCAACAGCACAAATGGGATGACTACTCCAAATCGGTACTTGGCGGAGTGCGTCAAGAGTCTCACAGCCTCACTTTACCCCACCAGGCGATATTTGTCAATGATTTTTCCATGACAAATGCTTGACAGGCGCGGTTTCGTCGGATAGACTCAAAGTGCTATAGGTAAACATGCCTGCCCAATACCCCATCCGCGCCGTCGCCAAACTCACTGGAATCTCCCTGGACACGCTCCGTGCCTGGGAGCGGCGGTATCAGGCAGTGATGCCCGCCAGAACCGAACAGCGCCGGCTCTACGGCGAAGCCGACATCCGGCGTCTGCTGCTGCTGAAGAGCGCAGTGGACAGCGGCCGCTCGATCAGCCAGGTAGCAGCTCTTTCCGATACGGAGCTAGAGGAATTGGAGCGCCAGACACAGTCTCTGCGGAAGAAGCCGGAGGTCCGGGCCGCAGAGGTAGCTTCTCCAGCGGCGCTCCAGCCGCTTGTTCAGGCCATCCAGTCCTATGATTACGCCGCCGCCAACGAGGAACTGGGAAGGCTTGCGCTTCTGCTGCGCCCCGACGAGCTGGTCCACCGGGTGATCCTGCCCATAATGCGGCTCGCGGGGGAGAATTGGGAATCCGGGATCTTCCAAATCGCGCAGGAGCACATGCTATCCGCCTGCGTTCGGAATCTCCTGGGTGGGCTCGTCCGGCTCCAGCGGAACGGCCATGGTGCGGGGAGTGTCCTGATCACAACACCCTCGGGCGAGCTGCACGAATTCGGGATCCTCGCGGGAGCGATGCTTGCGGTGGCGCACGACTTCCCGGTGACCTATCTGGGTCCGAACCTTCCGGCAGGCGAAATCCTCTTGGCGGCAGAGAAAAGCGCACCGCGGGTTGTGGTGATCGGCATCATGCAGACCAACGTTACGCCGGCTGTCCGTGACGATATCCAACGGCTGGCCGCAGAGCTTCCCGCCGGCGCCGAGTTCTGGCTGGGCGGCAGCGGCGCCGCGCACGTGACCAGCGGGGTGGCGCGGGACGGCCTCTTTGTGCTTCAGGACCTCGCCCATTTCGAGCGGCACCTGCTCCGCCTGAAAACCACGCTCTTGCCGGAGGCCGCCTTATGAAGCTCTTCCTGAAGCTGCTCTTCGGGGCGATCTTCGTCTGGATGACGGTGATGACGGTTCGCACCAGCCTCGCCGTCAGTCTCTGGGCCGCGTGGCCGAGCTATGCCGCCAACCCGTGGGCGATTGCTACTCTCTACGACGCCTATTTCGGCTTCCTGACCTTTTATATCTGGGTCGCTTACAAAGAGAGCCACATGACGTCGCGCGTTTTGTGGTTCCTCCTGATCATGGGTTTGGGCAACATCGCCATCTCTTTATACATGCTGATCCAACTGTCGCGCCTCCGCCGCGACGAACCGGTCGAAAACGTCTTGTGGAGGCTGGCGCGATGAGCACGGCCTGGTTCCGCCTCAGGATCGCCGGTCCAATTCTGGACTTACTCCGGCAGGGCATCAGCGCGGAGAAAATCGCCCTTAGCATCGCGCTCGGACTCACTCTCGGTGTCACGCCGGTCTTGGGGTCGACGTCGCTGCTGTGTCTGCTCGCAGCGGTCGTGTTTCGTTTGAATCTGCCAGTCATCCAACTGGTCAATTACTTTGCGTTTCCCTTGCAACTCGCTCTGCTGATCCCGTTTTTCCGTGTGGGCGAATGGATGTTCTCCGATCAGCCGGCCAATCTATCACTGGCCATGGTCTTCGGCCTGATTCGGGCCAACGCCTGGACCGCCATCACGGCGCTTTGGACAGCAACCATGCACGCGCTCGTGGCCTGGTTCGCTCTAGGTTCGCTGGCATCTCTCTTAATCTACTTTCTTCTGACGCCCGTTCTGACGCGGCTGGGCGGAGCCCTGCGGGAGGAGTCCTGATGACGCCGATCGAAACCGCCGCCATCGGTGCGGCCGCTGTCTGCGGCCTGATGCTGTTGCTCTGGCTAATACACTTGCCGATGCGGAATGCCGCCATCGTGGACGCCGGATGGGCGGGCGGGTTGGCTCTACTGGGTGCAATCTACGCCGCCACCGCCGGCGGCTACGCACCGCGATCCTGGTTGGTTGCGGCGATGGCGATGCTTTGGGGGCTGCGCTTATCGCTCTACCTGCTGTTCACCCGCGTGATCGGACATCCGGAAGAAGGCCGCTACGTCCAACTACGGCGCGAATGGGGCGGCAATATTGCACTGAAGTTTCTTGGCTTTTTCCAATTCCAGACGCTGCTGTGCGTCGTTCTTTCGATTCCGTTCCTCGTGGCTGCCTCGAATCCCCGGCCCTCGGTCTCCCTTCTTGAATACGCCTCGGCGGCACTTTGGCTGGCAGCCTTCATTGGAGAGTGTCTGGCCGATTACCAGCTTCACGCCTTCAAGACCGACCCGGCTAACCGGGGAAAGACATGCCGCGCCGGGCTGTGGGGCTATTCCCGCCATCCGAACTATTTCTTTGAGTGGTTGATCTGGGTGGCCTTCGCGCTGTTCGCGCTGGCCTCGCCGTATGGCTACCTGGGCCTGGTCTCGCCGCTCCTGATTCTCTTTTTCCTTTTCCGGGTGACCGGTATCCCAGCCACTGAAGCGCAAGCGTTGCGAACCAAGGGCGACGACTACAGGCAATATCAGCAGACCACGAGCGCCTTTGTGCCGTGGTTTCGAAGGAATGATCCATGCAGGCAGACACCTTAACCCTCTCACCAGTTCAGGCGGCGGGCTACAGCAAGTGGCTCGAACGGGACCTGCTTCCCGACTGGTTAATCCGGCTGGGCATCCGCCGGCTCCTGGCTGCACGCCTGCGCGAAGAACGGGAAGGCGGCGTGGAAGCACAAGCCGAGCGACTCTCCCGCTTCGTGGAGCAGTTGCGGCGCAGCCCGATTGCCATCCATCCCGCCGCCGCCAATGAGCAGCACTATGAGGTGCCGGCCGAATTCTACCGCCATGTGCTCGGCCCCAACATGAAGTACAGTTGCGCCTTGTGGGAGGGCGCGTCAGGACTCGAGGAAGCCGAGAATGCGATGCTCGATCTGACCTGCCGCCGGGCACGCCTCCAGGACGGGCAGGACGTGCTCGAACTTGGCTGCGGATGGGGCTCTCTGTCGCTCTTCATGGCCAGCCGCTATCCGGGCAGCCGCATCCTGGCGGTTTCCAATTCCCGTTCGCAGAAGGAGTTCATCGACGGCGAGGCGGGGCGGCGGGGTTTGACAAACCTCGAGGTGGTCACCTCCGACATCAATGACTTCGAGACCACCAGGCGGTTTGACCGCATCGTCTCGGTTGAGATGTTCGAACATATGCGTAACTACGGCGAGCTTCTGCGGCGCATTTCCACCTGGTCGCGGCCCGCGGCGCTGCTGTTCGTGCACGTCTTCGCGCACAGCCGGTTCGCTTATCCCTACGAGGTGCGCAACGCCTCGGACTGGATGGCGCAGCACTTCTTCACCGGCGGCCTGATGCCCAGCGATGACTTGCTCCTTCATTTCCAGGAACACTTCCACGTCCGCGACCGCTGGCGCGTCAACGGCTGCCACTATCAACAGACCTGCGAGGCCTGGTTGCGCCGGCTCGACACCAACCGCGAACAAGTGCTGGAGCTGTTCCAGCGCACCTACGGTCCGGGCGAAGAGCGCCGTTGGCTGGTTCGGTGGCGGGTCTTCTTCATGGCCTGCGCCGAGCTGTTCGGATACGCGGGCGGCCGGGAGTGGATCGTCTCGCACTATCTGTTCGAAAACCCATCCAAATGAGACAGCTCCCTGCGTGCTACCAATTCGCTGTTCGGTGTCTAGCGGCACATCTGTTGCTGGTGCTCCCGATCCTGGCCGCGACGCCCCTGGCGTTTGCTCAGCAGGGATCTCTCAGCGGCGCCGTCGCCGACCCCGGCGGAGCGTCGATCGCGCGGGCCCAGGTGAGACTCTCTCTCGATGGCAGGGCGCCGGAACGGCAGTTACACTGCGCAGAAAACGGTGAGTTCTCGTCTCAGGATGTGGACCTGGGGCCATGCCGTTTGACTTTCCTCGCCGGGGCTTCGCCCCGAAAATCGTCGCGGGCGATTTGCCGGGGCGGCAACGGGAAGGACCAGTTCTGCTACTCCAGCCTGGTCATGCGCTTGGGAAGCGGATTTTATCACCAACTGCTACTGCCCGGCGGCCGACCGCGACCAGGCTGGAGTCATCCTGCGGTACTCCGCAATCGGAGTTGGAATCGACGCGCTCATCAATCTCTTCCAGGAGTTCGCCGCCCGCAAGATAACCCTCAAGGGCGCTTAGGAGCACGTGCATTCAAATGATGACGCTTCACATGATTCTCATGGCTTCGACAATGGTGCAAGTTCTCTCTCCGGGCGAACCCATGCCGGTCTTGAGAGGCGAGTTCCTCACCGGCCGGCAGGCCGTTCTGCCGGAAGCTTCTTCCGGCAAAGTGGCCTTGCTCGCCCTCGGATTCACTTACGACTCGCGCTTCGCCGTCGAGGCTTGGGTCGGCCGCTTCCGCAAGGAATTCGGGGCCAATCCGCAGGTTACCTTCTACGAAGTCCCGATGATCGGGGGCATGGCGCAGCTCGGGAAGTGGTTCATCGACAGCGGGATGCGTAAAGGCACTCCCGTGAAGGATCACGAGAACGTGATCACCGTCTACGGCGGCACGGAGCCGTGGAAAAGGCGGCTGGGCTTCCAGGCCGCCGGCGCCGCCTACCTCATCCTGCTCGACCAGCACGGTGTCGTGCGCTGGCGCCACAACGGAGCATTCGCCGAAGATGCTTTCAAAGAACTGTCCGCGCAGGTGACCGCGCTCACCACGAACTGAACGGATATGAGACTGACACTGATGATTCCCGCGTTCCTCTTTCTCTCGTCGTCGCTGCCCGCTGCCACGACCATCCACGATTTCACGCTGAACTCCATCGACGGACAGCCGACATCCCTGGCACAGTTCAAGGGCAAGGTCGTGCTGATCGTGAACGTCGCCAGCAAGTGCGGCTTCACGCCCCAGTACGCAGGGCTGGAAGCCCTGTACGAGAAGTATAAGGAGCGGGGGTTCGTCGTCTTGGGGTTCCCAGCGAACAATTTCCTGTGGCAGGAGCCGGGAACCAACGAAGAGATCAAATCGTTCTGCGCGCGGAAATACAACGTGACGTTTCCGATGTTTGCCAAGGTGTCGGTGAAGGGAAAGGACAAAACGCCTCTCTACCAGTTCCTGACCGACAAGAAAGCCAACCCGGCAACCGGCGGCGAGATCGGCTGGAACTTCACCAAGTTCCTGATCGACAGAAACGGGAAGGTGATTGCCCGGTTCGGCTCTTCGGTGTCGCCTCAATCTGCCGGGATAACAAGCGCCATCGAAAAAGCCCTCCAGTAATGCCCCTGCGCGCATCAAGGGCTACCCACGCCCGGGAATGCCCTCCCCAGTGCGCTCAACAGGCCGAAAGGCCCGCTATCTGTCGACTGATCGCAAACTACCCAAGCCACCGTCCACGCCCAACACCTGCCCGGTGACCCAATCGTTTTCGGGGTCGAGCAGCCATGCGATTGCCGAAGCAACGTGCTCGGCTTTGCCGGCGCGCCCCAGCGCGTGCAGCGCCAGCGATGCCCGCAGCGCCGCTGCGTTCGCAGTGATCTTTGCCGTCAGCGGTGTCGCCACCAGGCCGGGCGCAACGCAGTTCACGCGAATGTTGCGGCCCGCGTAGGTCGCCGCCGCGGCCAGTGTTAGCCCGATGACCCCGGCTTTTGCCGCGGCAATCGCTTCGTGATTCGCCAGGCCGATCCGGGCGGCGGCGGTCGAACACAGGATGATCGCCCCCCCGGTCTGCATCATCAGCCGCGCGCCTGTCCGGACCACGTGAAACGAGGTCGTCAGATTGGTGCGCAAGGTATCGGACCAATCACTGTCGCTGGTGAGGTGCGCAGGCTTCAATAGCACGCTTCCCGCACAATTGACGATGCCTTGGATGGGCGCGAAGGCGGCCGCGGCGGCATCGAACTCCGCTCCATTCGCTGCGTCAACGGCCCACGCGGGCGCGCCCAGTTCGTGGCTCAGACCCTCCAACTTCTCTGCGTTCCGGCCCATCAAGACCGGCTGGGCGCCGAGCCGTTTCAGTCTCCGCGCGAGCGCCGAACCAATTCCGCCCCCCGCACCCACGATGATGAAACGCGATCCTTCAAACCCCACGCCGGAGTCGTCCACTTGTCTGGCTCCTCTCTTGGCAGCACGCGGAAAGTCGTGTTGCCGCGGTCAATGTCTTGTCCTGGCCGGCAGCAAGATCGGGCCAGGTTAGGGTGTCGGGGTGTGATGGTTTCACGTCCATGTGATGCCCGAATGCTAATCTGCAGTGCAAGGAAATCCCTTCCTCCTCGGCCATCGCCGGTCGGGAATACGCCGGCGGTCTGCCACTCGGCAAGCATCCTCTTTTTGGCGCTGCATCGATGCATCGATGATTGCCGGAAAACACAGTCCGCGGGCGGCAAGCCTCGACACACGACGCGTGAGGGCCCAGCTTGAATTAAAGAATTGCGCGCTCGCCTCGAGTGCCACTGCGCCGTAGACGGAGCGCGCCGCAAAAAGGGCAGCCTGGAAGCAGCCGGAGCAGGTTAGCCACTATGGTTCGGCGCAGCGTGGCAATCGACTGCCTGTCATGCCGTTCGCAACTCGGTGGGGCGCCCTCGGGGCTGGAAGTTCGGTGCAGACTCCGCTTTGGGTATCGCCAACTGCCCGGAGCGAGCCGAGAGGGAAAAACGGCTTCTCTTCATGACCAGGAAGCCGCAAGCGGCGATACAGCGTGCGCCGCGATGGTGGTAGCCCCGCCACCGCGCCCTTCATAGTGACCCAGTCCCAACTCCTGCTTCAGTTCTTCATGGTCCCGCTCAATCATCCAGCGGCGTTTAGCCATCTGGTACTAGAATCGCGGCAGCGTCCGAAGCATGCTCATCGTGTTCGCGCCATGCGAGAAATCCACTGAGTGCAGCGGCGCCCATCCCTTCCCGTCGGGGCCCAGTCCCATCGCCCCGATATATCGCACGTCTTCCCGTTTCCCGCCCATCAGGATCACCGCATACCCGCGCTGCGGATAGTATAGCGCCTGATATTGAATCTCCCCCGAATTAGGCTTCCAGTGGTCCTCCGCCGGCTTGCCCAGCTTTCGCACAATCGCAAAGTAGTCGTCGTCTTTATTCAGTTCCAAATAGCTCTGGTCTTTCGCGACGAACGTCGGCTTCGTCTCCGGCGTCAGCTTCATCACCGCCCAAACCACAAACACCAGCGCCAACAGCCCCAGGAAGGTCATCCCGATCAGGTGCGTGATCCGTGAATCCGTTCCCTGCTTGCTGACCCCCAGAATCGCCCCCAGCCCTGTCGGTTCATTCGGACCCGGCTCCGTATGCTGTCCCGGGGGCGGCTTCAACGCCGGCGCCGGCATCGACAGCACCGTCCGCTTCACCGGCCATACCGTCCCCATCCGGTACTCCAGTTCCTGCTTCAACCCCACGATCATCACCGGCTTGTCCGTCTCCGACACCGCCCCAAAGTACCGCCGCGGGATCGCCACCTCCAGGTCGGCTGTCGTGTTCCGCACCAGCATCTCGCTCCACGTGGCTTCCTGCAGCCGCCATTCGTTGTTCTCCACCCCATGGATGGGTGGATAAAACGAGAACGGCCGGTCGGCCAGTTCCGCTTGTGGTGGCGCCGGGGGGGTGCTCATGAGTACTCCACAAGCATAGCCGTTTACTCTGCATAATTGGTTACCCCTCTGTTTATTTAGCTGACGATCCACGCCAAAGTGGTGTATGAAGGTAAAGGAAAGGAAACCGGCCATGTCGATCCGGGATCAGGAAGCACTCGAATACCATTCTTCACAACCGGCAGGCAAAGTCTCTGTCGTTCCGACCAAGCCCTGCCGTACTCAAAGGGACCTCGCGCTAGCCTACAGCCCAGGGGTGGCTGTGCCTTGTCTGGAGATCCATCGCGATCCGTCGCTCGTCTACAACTACACCGCCAAAGGTAACCTCGTCGCCGTTGTCTCCAACGGCACCGCCGTCCTCGGCCTCGGCAACATCGGCCCCGCCGCCGGTAAGCCCGTCATGGAGGGCAAAGGCGTTCTCTTTAAGAGATTTGCCGACGTCGATGTCTTTGATATCGAGCTCGCTACTGAAGATCCCAGCGAGGTGATCCGCGCCTGCCAGCTCCTCGAGCCCACCTTCGGCGGGATCAACCTCGAAGATATTAAAGCGCCTGAGTGCTTCGAAATCGAAGAAGAACTCAAGCGCACGATGAAGATTCCTGTCTTCCACGACGACCAGCACGGCACCGCCATCATCTCCGGCGCCGCTCTCGTCAACGCCCTCTCCGTGATCGAAAAGAAGCTCGAGGATGTTCGCATCGTCTTCTCCGGCGCGGGCGCCAGCGCCATCTCCTGCGCCAACCATTACATCCGCCTCGGCGCTCGCCTCGAAAACATCCTCATGTGCGATACCAAGGGTGTCCTTTACGAAGGCCGCACCGCTGGTATCAACAAATACAAGCAGAAGTTTGTCCGTGCCACCGCGGCCCGAACGCTCGCTGACGCCATGCAGGGCGCCGATGTCTTCATTGGCCTCTCCTCCGCCGATTGCGTCACCCCGGAAATGCTCCTCGCCATGGGCCCCAAGCCCATCGTCTTCGCTCTGGCCAACCCCAATCCGGAGATCAAGTACGAACTCGCCATGGAGACCCGCGACGATCTCATCATGGCTACCGGCCGCTCAGACTACCCCAACCAGGTCAACAACGTCCTCGGCTTCCCCTTCATCTTCCGCGGCGCCCTCGACGTTCGCGCCACCGCCATCAACGACGAGATGAAGCTCGCCGCCACCCACGCCCTCGCCGAACTCGCCCGCATGGACGTCCCCGACTCTGTCCGCCGCGCCTACGGCGTCGAAAACATGGAGTTCGGCCGCGAGTACATCATCCCTAAGCCCTTCGACTCGCGCGTCCTCACCTTCGTCGCTCCGGCCGTTGCCAAGGCCGCCATGGAAACCGGTGTCGCCCAGATCCAGCTCAATCTCGACGAATACCGTGAATCCCTCGAGCGCCGCCTCGGCAAGAGCCAGGAAGTCATGCGCATGATCATCCACAAGGCGCAGCGCAGCCCCCGGCGCGTGGTCTTCCCCGAAGGCACCCAGGATAAGATCCTCCGCGCCGCTCAAATCCTCGTGGATGAGCAGATCGCCCGCCCCGTCCTCATCGGCCCCGTGGACCGCATCCTCGCTCGCGCCAAGACTCTCCACCTCCACATCGAAGGCCTTGTCGATATCATCGATCCAGCCACCACCAACGCCTTTGACAACTACATCGGCGAGTATCTCCGCCTCCGCCACCGTAAGGGCGTCACCCACACCGAAGCACCGCATCTCATGATGAACCCCACCCGCTTCGGCGCCATGATGCTCCACACCGGAGACGCCGACGCGCTCATCGCCGGCATCACCCAGCACTACCCCGACACCATCCGCCCCGCCCTCGAGGTCATTGCCAAGAAGCACGGCATCCAGAAGGTCGCCGGCATGTACATGATGATCACGCCGAAAGGTCAGATGTGCTTCCTCGCCGACACCACCGTGAATATTACTCCGGACGCCGAGGACCTCGCCGAAATCGCCATCATGTCCGCCGACACCGTGCGCAGCTTCGACATCGAGCCGCACATCGCCATGCTCTCTTTCTCGAGCTTCGGCTCCTCCCGCCATCCCTTGGCCGCCAAGGTTGCTCGCGCCACGGAAATCGTCCGCGAACGCCGTCCGGACCTGATCGTTGAAGGCGAGATTATGGCCGACGCCGCCGTCTCCCCCGAGATGCTCGGCGACTACCCCTTCTCCCGCCTCACCACAGCCGCCAACGTTCTCATCGCACCCAGCCTGGAGGCCGGCAATATCGCCTACAAGCTCCTCTGGCGCCTCGGTGGCTGTGAGGCCATCGGCCCCATTCTCATGGGCTTCTCCAAGCCCGTCCACGTCCTCCAGCGCGGCTGCGAGGTCAACGACATCGTCCACATGGCCGCCCTCGCCGTTGTCGAGGCCCAGGCTTTGAACCCGCCACCGAAGTCCGGCGATTAATCCCGCCCCAGCTTCGCCAGTAACTCTTCTACCCGCGCTGCGCTCACCCCCACCGGTTGGCGCAGCGCAGCCGGGTTCTCTCGCTGGTCGAACGCATCGAATAACGCCAGCTTCGCCACCGCATACCTCTCGTTCGCTTCCAGCTTCCGCCCGTGCTTCGCCTCCCACCTCGCCCATCCCGGCTGCTCCACCTCCACCACCGTCTCAAACCATGTCTTCCGGTCCCCGCTCACCGTGAAGCAGTACTGCGTAGCCCCCTTCCACTCACGCTTTCCCTCGTAGAAATACTCATACGCATACCCACTCTCCCCCGCGTAGTTCTTCTGCCTCCGCACCACCGGCGTCCCCTCCAGCGGCGGAACGCCGGTCCCTCCCAGAACTCTCTTGATCCAGTCCATCGCTCTCCGTCCCTCCGCTCACTTCCGCGCCGGCCGCAGTTCGATCTTCCGGACGTACACCTCCGCCGCTTCGCTCTGCACCTGAATCCGCCCAAACGTGTGGTCCCCGTCGAACCCCTCGTTCACCTTCTTGCCGTTCAGGTAGTACACCAGGTGCCCGCCGTCGGCCACGATCTCGCTCTTGTTCCACTGCCCCACCGGCCTCTCCACATCCACCGGACCCCGGTACCCCAGCGTGTCCGTCCACTTCATGTCCCGCCCGTACCAGTTCACCCGGCCCGAATCCCGCGTTACCCGCGCTGCCCCTTCCTTCCAGTAATACTGCCCGTCCGCCCGCTTCTCCGCCTCCACCGTTATCTTCGGCTTCGCAGCCCCCTTTACCATCAGCATGTCACCCGTTCCGCCCTCGATCATCTGATACTCGATAGACTCCAGCCAGCCGTTGCCCGCCGCTCCATCCGCACCCACGCCGTGCAGCAGAATCCCGCTGTCCCTCGCTTTCTCCGCCCGCGGTGGCCACGCCTTCCCGCCCCACTTCCACTCCACCGTTAGCCTGTAATCCCGGTACTCCTCTTTCGTGCTGAGCGCGCCCCACTCTTCGCCTGAAATCCGGATCACCCCGTCCTTCACCGTGAACACGCCCTTCGGATCGCTGCGCCCCGATTCCTTCAGGAACACATAAAATCCCGTCAGATCCTTCCCATTGAACAGCTTCATCTTCTTCGCCGGCTTCACGGGTTCTGCCCCGCACACGCCCGCCACCAGCAGCATCGAGATTACAATTCGCGTCATGTCTCCTATCATGCGGGATGGCGTGCCGGGACGCTACAATCGGCGTGTCATGAGATCTCTGGGAGTTCTCCTGCTCGCCGCCGCCCTCTCCGCTCAGGAGTCGCCTCACCAGCCTGCCGCTCAGCCCAGCATTGCTCCGGCCGTCTGCGCCGACTCTGAGATCACCGAGTTCGGTCTCGAGTGTACTGCCGAAGAACCCTGCCCCGTCTATCTCGAAATCGCCGCTGTCGCCTCCGCCGGAGGCCGCCTCTACGCTACCGGCAACTTCCACACCACCACCGCTACCCTCTGGTCTCTCCTCGCGCTCAGCGACGACAACGGAAAAACCTGGCGCGAGCCCGCAGCGCGCATCCGCGGCGCCGCGCTCGATCTCATTCAGTTCTCCGGGAACGAAACCGGCTGGGCCGCCGGCCACATCGCCGGAGAACTTCCCCGCGATCCATTCTTTCTCCGCACCACCGACAACGGCGACTCCTGGCGCCGCCTCCCCATCTTTGAAGACTCCTCTTACGGCGTCGTCGAGAACTTCATCTTCGACTCAAAGACGCATGGTCTCCTCGTCATCAATCGCCGCGGTGCCCGCAACCAGCGCTACCAGAAGATGGAAACCATGGCCGGCGCCGAATCCTGGATGATGCGCGAAGTCTCTCCTGCGCCCATCGCCATTCCCAAGCCCCGCCCGGCTGAATACCGCATCCGCGTCGACTCCGCCGCCCGGCTCCAGCGCCTCGAACGCCGCACCGCCAATGCCTGGGAATCCGTCTCCGCTTTCCCCGTCGCCGGCGGTGTTTGCAGCCCCGCCCCGCCCAAGCCTCCCGAAACTCCACCCCAAAACTGACCGGCCCCAAGCTAGAATGGGTACTTCGTGTCCCAGCAATCTTTCCGGTTTTCTCACCGCCAATCTGTCGGCCTGGTCTTCCTCTGCACCCTCTTTGGTGTAGCGGCACAGTATTTCATCAAAGCCAGTGGCACGCAGATGGCGGCCATCACCATTCCCGCTCTCCTCGCCAACTTCCACCTCTGGGCCGGCCTCAGCCTCTATGGCATCTCCACCGGACTCCTCGTCCTCGCTCTGCGCGACGGCGAACTCTCGCTCCTCTATCCCGTCATCTCCCTCACCTACGTCTGGGTCACCATCCTCTCCGTGCTTGTCTTCAACGAGCGCGTGAACATCTTCAAGCTCCTCGGCATCGCCATCATCTGCACTGGCGTGGCCATGCTCGGTAAAGGTAGGAGCGAATGAATACCCCCCTCTCCTCCATCCTCCTCGTCTTCACCGCCAGCTTCATCGGCAGCTTCGGCGCCGTCTTCCTCAAGTGGGGCGCCGGCCGCCTTCACCGCGATCTCTCCTCCCTCTTCCTCAACTGGCGCCTCGCCCTCGGCATCGCCCTCTACCTCCTCTCCTTCGTCTTCTACTACCTCGGCCTCCGCGTCGGCGAACTCAGCGTCCTCTACCCCATGGTCGCCCTCGGCTACATCTGGACCATGGTCTGGTCCCGCCTCTTCTTCGGAGAACCCTTTACCCGCCGCAAAGCCGGAGGCATCGCCCTCATCCTGGTAGGAGTCGTCCTCCTCAAAGCCGGCAGCTAACCCCAGCCCATTTCCCCCGAAACGCCGCTCTCGGGGCCACAAGGAAGCCGTATCCCCCGAGACGAAGTCTCGGGGCCACAGTAAAGCCGTATTCCCCCGAGACGAAGTCTCGGGGCCACAGTAAAGCCGTTTCCCCCCGAGAAGAGCCTCGGCGCCACCGCGAACGCACTGCGGCTGTCTGTCCCGCCCACGCGTCCACCCCATCTCCTCCCCCTATACACGCCCTTCAGACCCTTGACTCCGAATCGAGACTCTTTCATATTCTCTCCTGGAGGTTTATTGATGCGGGCATCTTACCGTCTCTCGCTAGCCCTGTCTGCCGTTCTTTGCGCCGGGCTGGTTTCTTGCAGTTCAGAACAGAAAGGACCCCAGGCCGCCAAACCGGGCACCCCAGCCTTCTTCTGGGCGTCAGCGAACGACGCCTACAAGAAAGGCGACTTCGCCGCGGTCGTCAAGAACTTGGGCAACATCGCCGCCTCAGACAATGAATTCAAACTGAAGGCCCAGATCGCGCTTGTCGCCATCAACTCAGGCCTGGGCCGCGGTGACATGGAGTGGGCCGATCAACTCGAGACCGGCAGCAAGGCCGCCCGCACCCGCCAACTCGATTTCCGCAAGCGCGTCACCACCGCCCGCACGGAGGCCGGCCAGGCCGCCATGCGCTCTGTCGACATCGTTCACAAGCTCCTCGCCACTCTCAAGGACGAGCAGATCCCCGTCGCCTTCGGCGTCCCTGAGGTCAACAAAGACAAGCCCGTCGAAGCCGAAAAGCTTCTCAAAGGAGTCCTGCCCCCCGACGCCGAGCTCGACGCCATGCGCGCCAAATACCAGAATCGCGGTGTCCTCCTGAGCGTCGCCCGCCTTGGAGACCCCTCCGGCGACATTGCCAAAGCAACCTCCGCCCTCTCCGGCACCGATCCCAAAGTCTCCCGCGCTTCCTTCTTCGCCTACGCCGCCGGAGAACTCACGGAACTCTCCGCCGTCTTCGGCCCCAAGAAACTCGATCACGCCGGCCGCGCCAAGCTCCTCCTCGAGGAAGCCAAGGAAGCTTTGGCCGAGGTCCCGCAGTCAGCCGATAAGGCCAAACTGCAGAAAAAAATCGACGAAGCCGTCAAAAAGCTGCCGAAACCATAAAAAAAAGGGCCTCCCCGAAGGGAGGCCTTCCTGAGTAGACCCATTTTTGCTCAAGGAATCTCTTATGCCACCGCCGCATGGTAGAGCGGCTCCGCATAGGTAGGCACGGCATATTCTGGCTGCAACGGCGCCTGCCTCCGCTCCATCCCGGAGCGGGTAATCTGCACGAACATCTGCCCCATCGGCAGACACGCAGGCTCTGGATACATGGATGTAAAAAGCTGACGGGCCATTTGCGGGGTGAGGCTTGACACAATCTGCCTCAAACTCAGCGCGGAGTTCGTGATGCACTCCTGACAGCTCATCCCAACCTCACGGCAGTGTTCCAATTGACGGTCCGATCGCGGGCGTCCTGCGGGCATTGACCTCTCCCCCAAACTCTATGATTCGATTGCCCGATCTGTCGCCGGGCTATCGGTTCCGTCCACGCTCTTCTCAATCAGGCGGGACTCTCTAGTTATGCCGGATTCGACACTTCTTTCCTAGACATCAGGGGCGGGGGTTGCAGCCGGTCCTTTGCGGGGTATACACCCCCCGCAAATGAGGGGGTGCCAGCCGGCATCCACCCCCAACCACCGCTCTCCAGCAGTTCCAAACCGCCCGCGCGGACGCCCGGATCCTCCAAGCATCCATCCCACACCCCACCTGCCGCACACCCCGGGAGCCCGAAAACAGGAGAGGCGATGCCGCGCGCCGCGGCAACGCCTCCAGG
>JARKQJ010000131.1 GCA_029973955.1 Paludibaculum sp.
TGAGAGGGTTCGGACTGGGTGCGCCGGGCATACGGGTAAGACGCCGGGGAGTGACGAATTTGAGATTTGAGATTTGAGATTTGAAATCAAAGCTCATATCAACCCCCGCTCCTCAGCGTCTTTGCGCGACGGATGGCCTGGCGGCAGGCGCCTGAGCAGCTCCTTCTGGAATTCCGCGGCCCGCTGTTTCTGCTGATACTCGCGCCGGGTGCGTTCGTTGAGGTGCCGCTGTCCCGGGATCGGCGAATTCTGGAGGGCATCGGCCCAGGCGCGGAGCTGGCGGGAACAGGAGGTGGCGCAGGCAATCAGGTCTGCAATCTGAGATTTGAGATTGGCGGCGGCGATGCGGCGGAGTTTGACGCGGAGCATGGAGCGGGTCTCGCCGGCGGAACCGCGGGCCACGTACAGAAAATAGAGGAGCTCGTTGGTGGTGCCCCGTTCGAAGCCCTCGGCGATGTTGTTGGAGACCGAGAGGGCGGCGCGGTCGAGCTGGTCGCGGAAGGCGGGGCTGGCGCGGAAGGCCGCAGTCTCCAGGAGGTCCTCGGTGAGTTCGTAGAGCCGCGCGGCCTCGAGCCAGACGGGGGTGTCTTCGAAGTTCGCGTAGGTCATGGGGGGGCCTGAGCGGCGGGGGGAGGCTCGTCTTCTATCCGGACCCACGTCTCCGGCTTGGAGCGGCGACCTTTCAGGGCGTTGCGAGCTTTCTCGAGGGTGTCTTGGTCCGGGGCAAAGATCAACAGTCTGAGGCGGTCATCCAAGCGGACGATTTTGAACTTTACTTTGGAGGCGATCCGGCCGCCCCCCGCCTGGCCAAAGACCTCCGGCATGCCCTTCAGGGTGTCGGTGGCGGCGGCGCGCAGTTCGTCAAGAGTGGAGTCGGCTGGGAGACCGGCCAAGTACACCGGCCAGTGGCAACCGAGTTCGTCCAGGCGCTTCCGCAGATCGCTTGGAGTTTGCGGGGCGCCATCACCAGCGGGCCAAATGTTTCCGCCAGAGCGATTGGCGCGCAGACCGAGAGCGCCCAGCAGCAGCCAGACTTCGAGAGCGTTGGTCACCTTGCGTTCAATGTCCGCGGGGAGGCCGCC
The DNA here is from genome assembly GCA_029973955.1 of Paludibaculum sp. Classification (GTDB taxonomy): domain Bacteria; phylum Acidobacteriota; class Terriglobia; order Bryobacterales; family Bryobacteraceae; genus Paludibaculum. The sequence goes on from JARKQJ010000131.1 coordinate 1,083, forward strand.
GAACCGCGTAAAGACCTCCAGGTGAAAGGTGGCGCCGGGTGCGAAGGCGGCCTGGGGACTGCCAGGGCCGCCTGACTTGTGCGGCAGGGTGAGGGGATCGGGTTTGGCGCGCTGCGCCTGGAACGCACTCACCCGAAAGACCAGCCTGGAAGCAACTACTTCGTTCCGGTGCTCATGGCCAAAAACTTTCATGCCGCCGAAAGCCGTCTTCTCGTCATCGGGTGTCCCGCCCAAGGC
>JARKQJ010000141.1 GCA_029973955.1 Paludibaculum sp.
ATCCCAAATCACTTAACCCGGATAATTCGTTTGAAAACGAATTCCAAACGATTCCCCCCCTTCCCTCCCCGAAGAATTTCACTAAAGTACACATTTCCAATCACTTGCAGGAAATTTCCCCGAAAAACGAACCCGAAACGAACCAGAGCTTCCACCCCTCACGCCTCTTCCGACGCTTTCGTGTACTTTTTGTAGTACTTCCCGTAATACCCGTAGTAATAGTAGTGATCCGAGTGGTGCTTCTTCACCTGGTTCAGCACCAGGCCGAGCACGTTGGCTCGCAGATGTCCCAGCGTCGTCAGTGCGGCCGCCACAGCCTTCCGGCTCGTCTCGCCCGCCCTCGTCACCACCACAACACCGTCCGCCGAGCTCGCCATCTGCAGGCTCTCCGCAAACCCCAGCAATGGCGGCGCGTCCAGCACCACCAGGTCGTAGTCCCGCGCCATCTCCTCCATCATCGGACCCAGCAACTGCCCGATCATGTCCGCCGCGCGCCGGCTCGGCGGTCCTGCCGTAATCACGTCCAGATACGGGTTCGTCGCCAGGTGCAGCACGCTCTGCTGCCAGCTCATCTCCCCGTTCAGCACGTTCGACAACCCTTGATGCAGCCCAATCCCGAAGAGCTTGTGCTGCGAAGGCCGCCGCAGGTCGCAGTCGATCAGCAGCGTCCGCTTCTTCTGCTCCGCATGCGCGTAAGCCAGATGCCCCGCCGTCGTGCTCTTGCCCTCGCTAGCCGTCGCCGACGTGAACAGCAGCGTCCTCAACCGGCGGTCGAAATCCGTCAGCAGCACCGAACTCCGGATCGTCCGCACCGCTTCTTCATACGTCGTCAACTGCCGGTCTTTCCTCACTTCCACCAGCCCTCCGGCCGGCAGCAGCGAACCGTCTCCGTTCATCACCGCTTCGTCCGCCGTCATCGACGGCAACTGCAGCTCCTTCGTGTTCTTCACCGAAGGCAGCGTCCCAATGATGTGCGTCTTCAGCGACCGCGTCACCTGCTCCGGATCCCGGATCGTGTTGTCCAGCGTATCGCCCAGAATCGCGATCCCTACCGCCAACAGCGACGAGAGCAGAAACGCCAGCGCCAGGTTCAATCCCAGCTTCGGAAACACCGGCTTCCAGCCCGCGCGCGCCGGATCCGCGATCCGCACCATGTTGTTCTGGAATCCCGCGTTGATCCCCGCTTCCCGGATCTTCCGCACCAGTTCGTCATACAGGTTCTTGTCCGCCTCCGCTTCCCGCTTCGCCCTCTGATACTCAAAACTCCGCAGGTTCAGCTTGTCGTACTCCGCCTTCGTCTCCGCCACGCTCCTCTGCAGCATCCCCTCGCGCGCCTGCGCTTCCTTGTACTGCACCTCCACCCGCTTGATCGCGTTCTCCCTCGTCGCGTCCACCTGCGTCTTCAACTCCTGCACCTGCGCCAGCGCCTTGCGGTACTCCGGATGGTTCACACCGAAGTGCGCCTTCACCTCCGCGAACTTCTCCGTCGCCTCGTTCTGCCGCTCCAGCAGACGCTTGATCGCCTCACCCTGCGCCGAAACCTGCGCGCTCTCCAGGCTCCCGCTCTTAGTCGACGCGAACGCAGCCTCCGCCGCCACGCGCTCCGCCTGCGCCTTCGTGTACTCCGTGTTCAATTGCAGCAGCCGCGCCGAAAGGATGTTCGTCTTCTCCTCCGGGTTGATCACGTTCAGCTCCCGCTCCATCTGCGCCAGCCGCCCGCTGGAGGTCTCCATCTTCGCCCTCAGCTCGTCGATCTGCCGCTCCATGAACTTCGACAGCGACACCGAACTCTTGATCCGGATGTTGTACGTGTGCTCGATGTAGCTCTGCGCCACCTGGTTCGCCACGTCCGCCGCCAGTTGCGGGTCCGTCGATTGGTAGCTGATCTGCAACAGGTACGTGTTCGGCGGCCGCGCCACCTTCAGCTTCTTCAACACGATCGGCGCATCCTTCGCCCGTACCGCGTCCCCCGTCTCTTTCAACTGCTTCTCTTTCTCCAGCAGGTTGTACCGCATCGCCACCGGCCTCACCACCGAATCGCTCTGGATCAGCTTGATCTGAGAGGCCAGAAAACTCTCCGCGTCCAGCGTCGAATACGCCTGGCTCTGCGCGTCCTGCCCCACCACGCCCTTCGCCTCCTGCCGGTCCACATACAACGTCGCCGTCGATTCGTACACCGGCGTCAAACGCAGGCTCACCACCGCCGTCGCAATCAATACCACCGCCACGAACGCCGCCATCTTCCACAAATGGCGCCGCAGAATCCACAGGTAATGCGTCAGCGGCAAACTCACCCGCTCCGCATCGCCCTCCGACAGGATCACCGTCGCCGGACCCAGCGGACCCTGCTGGTACACCGCCATCGGCGTCAAACGCTGCACCGGCCCCAACACCTCGCCGCCCGGCCGCCGCGGCTGCTGGATCTGCTCAAAACTCTCTTCCGGCATCTCTTCCCTTCATTCCTTCACCGCCTCTCGCATCCTCGTTTTGAGACAAAGCTACCGCTTCGTGACTCCCATGCCCGGCCGCAAATCGCCTGCCGGCACTTCGGGTGTCCCGTCTCTTTCAGCCCTGCTGATTCAGCCATCCTACTGCGTCCGTCCTCGGCCCAGCAATGCTTCCGCACCGCCCAGGCCGCGGCCTCAACGCCGCCAAATCAGCACTCCACTCACCGTCGCCGCACCAAATCCGACAATCTTTTCCGTCGTCTGCACCAGCCGGCGCTTCACTTCATCCTCCGGGATGTACAGCGTGTCTTCCGGCTCCAGCGAGAAATCCACCGCCTCGCGCTTGATGATCTTCGCCAGCTCCACCTGGATCTCTACCTTGCCGCCTTCCGTGTCCGCCTTGCGGTAGATATAGGCGTACTTCTGCGGAAACGGGCTCAGCCCTTCGCTCAGCGCCAGCGCCCTCAGTACCGTCATCTGTTTATCGTCTTTTACCGCGAACGCCCCCGGCTTCTTCACGTTCCCGCTGACGTAGATCTTGCGCGCCTCCGGCACCCGCACCTCTTCGCCGCCCTTCAACAACGCATTCAGCTCCGGCTTCGCTTCGTCGATCAAATCCCGCACCAGAATCCGCTGCACCAACCGCTTCTCGCCGTCACCCTCGCCCTTGTACGAGATCAGCAGCACCTCCGGACCCGCCGCCTCCGAAAGCCCCTCGGCCTTCGCCAGCGCGTCCAGCAACGTCACGCGCCCCATCGCCTGGAATGTCAGCGGCTTCTTCACCGCGCCCACCACCGACACCGGCCGGCTCGCGTACTCCGCCACCGTCACCATCACCACCGGCTTTACCAGAATGCCTTCTTCCGCCAGAATCGCCGCAATCGCCGCTTCCAGCTCCGATGGCAGCAGCCCCCTCGCCTGGATCTTCCGCTGCACCATCGGCAGCCGGATGTATCCCTCCGCGCTCACCCGCACGCTCCGCGTCAGCTCCGGCGCGTCATACACCGAGATCGCCACCAGATCGTTGGCCCCGATCGTCTGCCCCGGCAGGTTCGCCACGCCGGCGTCCGCCATCGGCCCCAACGCCGGATTCTGCCGCGCCTGCTGGCCCAGGCACAAGCCTGCGCAGACACTCAACGTCAATACCAGGCTTCGCGTCCGGCGCATATAAACAGAGTGTCCGGAAACGCCAATTTGCGTCAACTTTTTTGCGTTCCCCTGGTATTCTCCCAGCCCGGTTCGCCCCGAACCCGCTCCTCGCGCTTCCTACAGCACTACCGACGGATGATAGACGTTCGGCAGCACCGCCTCGCCGATCGCCACCAGCTCTCCATCCGCATTCGTCGCCTTCACCAGCCGCGACTTGCCCCGGTCTCGAAACGGCGATACCCGGAAGTCGCGCCCTTGCCGGATCTGCGACTCCGTCACCCGGTCCACCATCTCGCACGGAATCTCCGGCAGCAACTCCGCCGCCGGAATCATCGCCCTCTCCAGCGCGCCCGCCGCCGCCAGCTCTGCCAGCTCCTCCAGTGTCTTCGCCTGCCCGATGTGGAACGCGCCCGACTTCACCCGCCGCAGCACCGCCAGGTGCGCGCCGCAGCCCATCACCTTTCCGGCATCGTGCGCGATCGAGCGCACATACGTCCCGGCGCTGGTCCGCACCCTCACCTTGACGTCGCAGCCTTCCACCGCCAGCACCGTCAGGTCGTGTACCGTCACCGCCACCGGCCGCAGTTCCACCTCAATGTTCTTCCGCGCCAACTCGTACGCCGGACGGCCCTGGATCTTCTTCGCCGAAACCGGCGGAGGCGTCTGTTCGAACTCGCCGCGAAACGGCGCCAGCGCCTTCTCGGCCGTCTCCCAGCTCATCGCCGTCTCCGTCTTCTCTCCCGCCGGCTCGCCCTCCGCGTCGTAGGTGTTTGTCGCAAACCCGAAGCGGATCGTCCCCTCGTAGGTTTTCTCGTTGCCGGTGAAGAACTGCGCCAGCCTCGTCGCCCGGTTCAGCAGCAACGGCAATACCCCGGTCGCCATCGGATCCAACGTGCCCAGATGGCCCACCTTCTTCGTGTCGGCGAGCCGCCGCATCCGGTTCACCACGTCATGCGACGTCCATCCAGCCGGTTTGTCGACGACAATTACTCCATTCATAGCCAGCCCGCGCGCTTCAGGCGAGGAACCTCTATTGTAACGGGCGGCCTTCGCTCAACGGCTACACTGAATAAAGTGGAAGAGGAAGTCTCCAGTAGATCGTTCGACCCCCGCCTGACCCGCCGCCTCCTGAGCATCATCCTGCCCTACTGGCGCGCCGTCTCGGTCGCCCTCGCCTGCCTGCTCGTCAACAGCGTCCTCCAGGTCACCACCCCGCTGCTTACCAAGATCGCCGTCGATAAGTACCTCTCCCCCAACGGCGAGCACAACCTCCCCTGGCTCGAACAGTGGCTCCCGCCTGACGCCCGCCAGGGCCTCCTCCAGATCACCGTCGCCTACCTCGCCGTCATCTCCGCCGGCCTCCTGCTCGACTTCGCCCAGCAGCTCATCATGCAGTACACCGGCCAGCGCGCTATGTTCGACATGCGCCGCCGCATCATGGCCCGCCTGCACAACCTCGACGTCCAGTACTTTGACCGCAACCCCGTCGGCCGCCTCGTCACCCGCGTCACCACCGACGTCGACGCCCTCAACGAACTCTTCGCCTCCGGCCTCGTCACCCTCCTTGGCGATGTCCTCGTCCTCGCCTTCGTCATCGCCGCCATGTTCCAGCTCAGCCCCAAGCTCACGCTGCTCATGGCCGCCGTCCTCCCCATCGTCTTCGGCGTCACCGTCCTATTTAGAAAGACCGTCCAGGCCTCCAACCGCCAGATCCGCGTCGCCGTCGCCCGCATCAACAGCTTCCTCCAGGAACACGTCAACGGCATCACCGTCCTCCAGCTGTTCAACCGCGAGCCCCGCGCCATGGCCAGCTTCGACCACGTGAACCGCACCCACATGGAGGCCTACCGCGGCTCCATCAACGCCTACGGCTGGTTCTACCCCGCCATCGAAGGCCTCTCCATGCTCGCCCTCGCCTCCCTGCTCGCCTACGGCGGTTTCCAGGTCCACCAGCAGGCCCTCACCATGGGCGTCCTCGTCGCTTTCTTCCAGTACGGCATGCGGATCTTCCGCCCCATCCAGGACCTCAGCGAGAAATACAACATCCTCCAAACCGCCCTCGCCGCCGCCGAGCGCATCTTCCAACTCCTCGATGAGCCCACCGCCGTCAACACCTCCGCTCACCCCAAGCCCATGCCGGCGGAAGGCGCCATCGAGTTCGATAAGGTCTGGTTCGCCTACAAAGAAGAGGATTGGGTGCTGCGCGATGTCAGCTTCCGCATCGAACCCGGCGAGGTCATCGCCGTCGTCGGCCACACCGGCGCCGGCAAAACCACGCTGACGAATCTCCTGCTGCGCTTCTACGACATCAACCAGGGCGCCATCCGCGTCGGCGGAGTCGACATCCGCGAGCTCGACCCCCTCCAGCTCCGCACCCGCTTCGGCATCGTCCTCCAGGACCCGCATCTCTTCACTGGCACCATCGGCGGCAACATCCGCCTCGGCTCCGGCCACGTCGACGACGAGGCAGTGGAAGTCGCCGCCGGCCAGGTCAACCTCATCGACTTCATCCGCGGCCTGCCCGCCGGCTTCGACCACCCCGTGCGCGAACGCGGCAGCGGCCTCAGCACCGGCCAGAAACAGTTGATCGGCTTCGCCCGCGCCCTGGCCCACAACCCGCAGTTCCTCATCCTCGACGAAGCCACCTCCAGCGTCGATACCGAGACCGAAATCAAGGTGCGCGAGGCCCTCGAGCGCATGGTGGCCGGCCGCACCTCCATCATCATCGCCCACCGCCTCTCCACCATCCAGCGCGCCGACCGCATCCTCGTCCTCCACAAGGGCCGCCTCCGCGAAACCGGCAGCCACCAGGAACTCCTCGCCGCCCGCGGCATCTACTACAAGCTCTACCAGCTCCAATACAAGGACCAGGAACTCCGCCACTAACCCCACCCCGCAGCGCTCCCGCGAGCCCCATTCCCCCGAGACGAAGTCTCGGGGCCACCGTGGAGCAAGGCGAGCCCGCTTCCCCCGAGACGAAGTCTCGGGGCCACCGTGGAGCAAGGTGAGCCCGTTTCCCCCGAGACGAAGTCTCGGCGCCACCGTGGAGCAAGGTGAGCCCGTTTCCCCCAAGACGAAGTCTCGGGGCCACAGCGGAGCAAGGTGAGCCCGTTTCCCCCGAGACGAAGTCTCGGCCTGGAGTTTGGCTATTTTGGGCCGCAGGCGGGCTCAGGGATTGCAGTAAAGTAGGGCATCTACGATCGAGGGGCGGAGATTCTGTGGCTTCTTGCCGGGAGGGTTGGCGGTCGAGAAGCCGGAGAAAGAGGCGGAATC
>JARKQJ010000156.1 GCA_029973955.1 Paludibaculum sp.
ACCGGCGCCGACGTCGCCATCGAAGCCGGCGACATCACCCTCATGCGCGGCGACCTCCGCGGCATCGCCGCCGCCATAAGCCTCAGCCGGGCCACCATGAAAAACATCAAGCAAAACCTCTTCTGGGCCCTCGCCTACAACATCCTCGGCATCCCCATCGCCGCCGCCGGCTTCCTCTCCCCCGTCATCGCCGGCGCCGCCATGGCCTTCAGCTCCGTCTCCGTCGTCACCAACGCCCTGAGATTGCGGAGAGTCAAACTGTAAAGCAACGCCTCGGAAAAGAAAAGATCGATCCGCCGGATTTCGGTCTTTTCGTCCATCGTGCTGATTTCTGGTATGGCAAAGGGCTGCTTCTGCAGCCCTTAACTTTTTTAAAATATTGAAGTATCCCGCGCCGGTGGCGGTTTCGGGGCAACCCACATTTAGCGAGGACGGCGGCCTCTACCCCACCAGCTTCGCCGCGATCGCCGCCACATGCCTGCCCTGGAAGCGCGCCCCGTCCAGCTCGATCCTGCTAGGCATCCGCCGCCCGTCCGGGCCGGCGATCGTCGACGCCCCGTACGGCGAGCAGCCGGCCACCTCGTCCACCAGCGTCTGCCCCTGGAAGGTGTACGGCAGGCCGACCACCACCATCCCGTGGTGGAGCAGCGTGGTATGGAAACTCAGGATGGTCGACTCCTGGCCGCCGTGCTGGGTGCCGCTGCTCGTGAACACGCTGCCGGCCTTGCCGACCAGCCTGCCCTTCGCCCACAGCCCGCCGGTCGCGTCGAGGAACGACCGCATCTGGCCGCACATATTGCCGAACCGCGTCGGCGCGCCGAAGATGATCGCGTCCGCCTCCGCCAGCTCCTCCACCGCGCACACCGGCACATGGGCCATCATCTTCTGGGCCTCCGTCGCCCCCAGCTTCGCCACCAACTCGGCCGGCAGCGTCTCCGGCACGCGGCGCAGCACAGCCTCCGCCCCCGGCACCTCCCGCACCCCTTCCGCCACCGCCGCCGCCAACTGGTGGATATGGCCGTACAGCGAATAATACACAACCAGGACCTTCATGTCGTAGTCGCCTCCCCGTAATTATTATTAAAAGATACAATATATCTATTTGCTCCGCCTGCCGGAATTTCCTGCCGCGGAATTAAATCCCGTTCATGCCCGCCCGCCGACCGGGGAAAAATAATAACGGACCAACAGAAAAGAACCATCGCCGGCCGTGATGGTTCTTTCATTCGTAAGGGGTGGTGGCATGGAATACCTGACAGCCCTCTTCGGCATCATCATGGTCAACCTCCTCCTCAGCGGCGACAACGCCCTCGTCATCGCCCTGGCCAGCAGGCGCCTGCCCCCGCGGCAGCAGAAGCAGGCCATCCTGTGGGGCGGCGCCGGCGCCGTCGGCATGCGCATCATCCACACCCTCGTCGCCGTCGCGCTCCTCACCGTCCCCTATCTCCATCTCATCGGCGGCCTCCTCATCCAAAGGGTCGCCATCAAGCTCGTCACCGACGACCACAGCGGCGAAACCGAGATCGAGGCCGCCGGCAACCTGTGGGCGGCCGTCAAAACCATCCTCGTCGCCGACCTCGTCATGAGCCTCGACAACGTCATCGCCATCGCCGGCGTCGCCAAGGGCCACACCGGCCTGCTCGTCATCGGCCTGGTCATCAGCATCCCCATCATCATCTGGGGCAGCGCCCTCATCACCACCCTCATGGAACGCTGGCCGGTCATCGTCGTCATCGGCGCCGCCTTCCTCGGCTGGACCGCCGGCGACATGATCCTCGCCGACCCGGCCGTCCGCGCCTACGGCACCGCCTATCCCTTCCTCCACTGGGCCGTGCCCGGCATCTTCGCCGCCGCCGTCGTCGCCTTCGATTTCCTCAGACGCAGGCCCCAAGCGAGAGGGGAAGGCTGATTTTCTTCGGGTCGGAACCGTAGCACGAAAAAAGAACGCCTCCGGGGCGTTCTTTCGTTTTTCCTGAATTGTACCGGCCGTTCAGAAGCCCTCAGATGCTAGGCGCACCGGAAGAGCGCGCCGCGACGCGTACTTGGTTGCGTACGCTAGCAAGCGCTCTGAGGAGCAACGCCGCAGATGGGGGCTTATGGGCGGCCGCTAAATTTTTGCATCTTAAAACCTGAACTCGCTTGTCACATAAAACCCCTTCTGCACATTCGTCGCCTTCTCCCAGGCGATATCGTCGCTCGTGTTCTCCGTCCCGCTGTACAGGCTCATATACTGGTAGCGGTAGCCGGCCGTCACCGCCGCCGTCCTCTTGTCGTTCAGCGCGTATCGCAGCCCGATCTGCGCGTCCACCATCTGCCCCACGCCGGTATGGTCGAAATTCAGATTGCGCAGGTTCCACCAGCCGTGGCCCTGGACAAGGGCGAGGGGGGAGTAGGCGAGCGAGCCGACCACACTCACTCGGCGCGACAGGTCGATCTTATCCCTCACCCCGATGTGCGGCCCCTGGTACGTGGCCGTGTACGTCGAGCCGAGGCCGGACAGCGCGTTGGGGGGATTCTGGGCGGCGTAATTTTCTATGTAATAAACCCCTTCCGTCATGCGGAACGCGTTCTGGCGGTAGCTGTAGCCCACGAAAAACTCGCGGCCGGCCTTTTCCTTCACAAGATCGACGTTCGCGAACGCGCTCGCCCCGGTTGTCTTGAACTCCCCGTAATACCACAGGTTCGGGCTGCGGGTGTAATCCCAGTCCGAATCGCTGCCCGTCGTCCCCCGCAGGCCGTTAGTCAGCCCGCCCTCGACCCGCAGCTTCTTGCCGCGCGGCAGCGCGTTCTCATAGCCGGCGACCAGATAAGTGCCCTTTTGGGGGTAATACAGCTCCGACGCCCCGTCGGCCGGAAAAGTGATCCGCCACATCTGCCAGCCGTCGGCCGGCCACTGTCCGAGCGTCAGCTCCCCCGCCGCCGCCGCCCCCGCCCAGGTCACGAGAAACAGCGCCGCAAGGGCCAGGGACCGCACCATCTTCCGCAAAAGCACTCCCCACTTTACATAAATATTACGGACATATTCGCCCTATCCTTGCAATAAACCTGTTCCTGCGCCGACGGTAATTTATGTAAATAAGGGGCATAAAAACCGTCTCGCCACACAGACTAATGGCAGTACAATGCGAGGAGGAGTGACCCAGTGCCCGACCGCGAGCAGCTCATCACCAGCACCGACGAAGTCAGCAGGGGGGACGTGGAATCCGTCCTGGGGCGGGGCGACGCCAGCGGCAGCAACGACCCCGACGCCCACTTCGACATCCACGCCAACGCCCGCAAATACTACGACATCGCCAAGTCCCCGCCGCCGGACGGCGTCTTCGCCTGGCAGCGCGAGCATATCCGCACCCACGACCAGGGGCCTGACGGCTACCCCCTCAACATCATCATCGACCCGGCCATGCGCGAGATGTACCAGCACGTCCACGCCCAGGGCCTCACCAACGTCTTCGACCGCTGGCAGCAGCAGGAGAAGATCCGCTGCACCTTCTGCACCTCCGGGCTCAGTTGCCAGCTCTGCGCCCAGGGCCCCTGCCGCATCAACCCCACAGTGCCGCGCGGCGCCTGCGGCGTCGACGCCCACGTCATGGTCGCCCGCAACTTCGTCTACCGCCACGTCACCATCGGCACCGCCGCCAACATCTTCCACGCCCAGCAGGCCGCCCGCACCCTCAGGGCCGCCGCCGAAGC
>JARKQJ010000177.1 GCA_029973955.1 Paludibaculum sp.
GACCCCGGCGCCGTGCTCGTATCCACCCGGATCATTGGACAGTTCAAGTCGTGGCACAACTCCACCTGCCTCTTGAACTCCTCCACATAGCTCGGCCGGTTCCCCGCCACCGTGGGGCTGTGCGCCCCCAGGTCCGACGAATAGCCCGAAATCTCCAGGCCGTATCCGTCCAGCATGCGCCGCAACTCCGCCCGCGCCTCCGCCGTCCCATACTTGTCCAGCGTCACGTGCGGCGGATATCCGTTCAACTCGATTCCGTCATATCCGGCCGCCGACAGGTGCTCGGCCACCGCTTCCAACGACCTCGGAGCCCCAGCATAGGGCCCGAAGGCAAACGACCACGAACCCATCGACAGTTTCATCTCTGAAGCTCAACCAGGCTCTTATTCTCGCGCAATTCGCCCTCCCCCACCACTGCCACAGAAATCCACCTCCACGCTCTCGCCCCCTCCCCCGTCATAAGATATAGGCAGGGCTTTCACCCGCCCAAGGAACTGTTATGCGCCACCAGACCAATCGCCGCCGCCTCGGCTTCTCGCTGATCGAGTTGCTCATCGTCATCGCCATCATCCTCGTCATCGCGGCCATCGCGGCTCCCAAGCTCAACAACGCCCGCATGCACTCCCAGGAGATGGCCGCCATCCGTCAGATCAACACCATCCACACCGCGCAAACGCAGTACATGAGCCAGTTCCAGAAGTTCGCCGAGTCTCTACCGCAGCTCGGCCCGCCCGCCTCCGGTGCCGCCGGTATCGCTGCCGCCGACCTCATCCCCGGCGACCTCGCCGCCGGCGAAAAGACCGGCTATGTCTTCACTGTCACCGGCACCAAGGAAGGCTATACCGTCACCGCCGTCCCCAAGACCTTCAACTCCACCGGCCGCCGTACCTTCTTCTCTGACCAGACTCTCGTCATCCGCGAGAACTGGGGCGCCGAGCCCGCCACCGCTCAGTCCAAAGAAATCAAATAACGCTCAACCGAGCACAACGTCCTTCACGATCAGCCCCAGGTCCCGGTCTTCTTCGCCCGAAATCTCCGCCCGCCGCGCCACTTCAAACTCCACGGCCACATCCACGCGCGCGCCCCGCGGCCAGGCGAATCTCAGCGTCACAGGCCCCGCTCCCCTCAGTTCCACCCTCTTCCACTCTCCGCCGCCGACTCTGCACTTCAACTCATTCGCCCCCGCAGCCACCAACGCTTCCGCCACAAAACCGTCCACCTGCACCCACCGTGTCTCCACCCCGGCCAGCGGAGCCGTCACCGTGAACCGCGGCGCCGTCCACCACCACCCCGCCTCTTCCTGTTCATACCAACCCTCGCCCCGCACCAGCGCCGCATCCAATTTCTTGCTCGCCAGCAGCAGGAACAGCCGCGCGTCGTCCTCCGCGCTGTCGGCCCGCGCCACGTCGGTCCGCTGCACCCGCAGCGTATCCACCACCGTCCACCCAGCCCGCTCGCACAGCCTCTTCAGGCACGTCTCCGTGAACACCCAGAAGTTCGAATTGTCTTCGTTCAGCTCATCGGCTTCCAACAGATACGCCAACGGCGTCCCTCGGACATCCCTGGTCCCGCCCGGCTCCAGAATGTCGGCGATCTTCGAACTCGCCAGGCAGTAATGCGCCCGCCCGGCCAGCTCTTCCAGGTAATAGAACGGATTCTTCAGGTGATACAGCAGCCCCAGGCTCAGCGCCAGCCCGTACGGCTCCCCGGTCAAGCTAAACTGCCGGTCGATGTCCCGCTCGTGCAGTTCCACTCCAGAGCCCAGCTCCGCCTTCAGTCTCTTGAACCCCGTCAGCGCGCTGTGATTGCTCGCCGCCAGGTCCACCGCCTCCACTTCGTATCCCAGCGATTCCAGGAAAAACGCCACATCCCCATCGCCCGTGCCCACGTCCAGCACTCGCCGGTTCGGCAGCAGCTCAATGACGTTCCGCGGCTGCGCTCCCAGCAGCTTCTCCAGGTGCACGAAATTCGTCAGCGAATCGTAGGGATACCACAGCACTTCCGGCGCTTTGGCCTTGATCGCCTGGAGCTTCTCCCGGAAGTCCACGGCGCGTTGGAGCATCTCACCCGCGGTCATCACCTCAGATGATCGCACGCCTTCGCGCTCAGAAGCTGAAGGTCAACCCGAAGTATGTGTTCACCCACTGGTCCTGTGTCGTCACCGCCGGCGTCGTGCCCACCGGAGGCCCCGACGTCTCCACGCGATACACTTTCGTCGTCGCCCCCAGCCGGAAGTGCTGCGCCCGGTCCAGCGCCACGCTCGCGCCTAACATCGCATAGTAGCCCCAACCATCCCGGGCCTCGCAATAGGGGCACTCGATCTTCCAGTAGGCGCTCGGCTGCCGTAGATACTCGCCTGTCCTCGCATACGCCCCCCCACCGCCGCCGTAGATCTCCACTCGCCCCCGCGCCAGCGGCAGCACTACGCGCCCGCCCATCGGAATGAAGGTCTGAAAATCCCGAACCTTGACATACCCCACCGCCAGCGTGGGAATGTATGCATCCACCCCAGCCGCGTTGTACGCCCCGTCATATCCGACATCCAACTGCAAATACTTCACCGGCCGGTAACCGTAATTCAAGCTCCACGCAAAGGCCGTCTGGTAGTAATTCTCCAGATCGTACCCCGGCAGAGCGAATCCCAGTCCGGCGCTGACGTGATTCCTCTGGAAATCTCTTCTGTAGCTTTGCCCCTGCGCCAGGCCCCCTGCCAGGAACGCCACTGCGAAAATCCCTGCGCGTCTCATACGCCCTTTCGGACGCACGCCTCCGCCACCTCGTTTCAACACTCTGCTCTGCTTAACTGATCCCCAGCTTGTGCTGCATCTCCTCCAGCGTGTGCCCCTTCGTCTCCGGATACCAAACCAGCACCACGGCAAACTGCACCACCATCATCGCCGCAAAAAACATGAACGGCGCCCCCGCCCCGGAAGAAGCCGCAATCACGGGAAATGTCCCCGATATCAGGGCATTCATCGCCCAATGCGTGAAGCTGCCCAGGCTCTGCCCCTTGGCCCGCACGCGCGTCGGGAACACTTCGCTCAGGTAAACCCAGATCACCGCTCCCTGCGAGAACGCAAAGAACCCGATGAAGGAAACCAGCAGCCACACCAGCAGGCCCTGGTGCGCCTGCGTCGAGAACACCCAGCTCACCCCCGCCAGCGAGAGGCACGTCCCCACGCTCCCGATCAGCAGCATCGTCTTCCGCCCGATCCGGTCGATCACCGACATCGCGATGATCGTCGCAATCAGGTTCGTCGCGCCGATCGCCACCGCCTGCAGATCGCCCGACGACTTCGAGAAGCCCGCGCTCTCGAAAATCGTGTTCAGGTAATAGAGAATCGCGTTGATGCCACTCAACTGGTTGAACATGCCGATGGAGACCGCCAGGAAGATCGGCAGCCGGTATTTCCACTTCAGCAGCGGCTCGTCGGCCAGCCCGTGCTCGGCGTCGATCGACGTCACAATCTCCTTCAGATCCGCCTCATAGTTCACTTCGCCCGTCATCTTCAGCACTTCCCGCGCTTCGTCCACCCGCCGCCGCTTCACCAGCCAGCGCGGCGACTCCGGAATCGGGAACAGCATCACAAAGAACGCCGCCGCCGGCAGCGCCGCTATGCCCAGCTTCCAGCGCCATTCATCCCCGCCCACGCCTGTCAGGCCCACCACGTAGTTCGAGAAGTACGCCAGCAGAATGCCGAATACGATGTTGAACTGGAACATCCCCACCAGCCGCCCGCGCGCCTTCGCCGGCGCGATCTCGGCGATGTACATCGGCCCGATCACCGACGAGCCGCCAATCGCCAGCCCGCCCACGAAGCGGAAGAAGAGAAACGCCCACCAGTTCCAAGCCAGCGCGCAGCCGAGCGCCGTCACGAAGTACATCAGCGCCAGCCCGAACAGCGACTTCCGCCGCCCATACTTGTCCGCCGGCATGCCCGCCAGAATCGAGCCCAGCGTCGTGCCGAGGATCGCCGACGCCACCGTGAACCCCAGCATCGCCGGCGTCAGATCGTAGATCTTCCTCAGCGCATCGTTCGCACCGGCAATCACCACCGTGTCGAATCCAAACAGCAGGCCGCCCAGTGCGGCCACCAGGGCGGACTTCAGGAGAAAGGTATTCAGCTTCATGACTGCGAAAAGGGTCCGCAGCCGAGCGTATCACAACGCGCCCTTTTGGAGCCGCTTCAACAGTTGGATCTGGCCCGCGTGATAGAGGGCGACCCGAACAGGTTCGCTCCGCGCTAAGACTTCCGCTCAAAGGCCTCGTCGATCGCTGCCACCAAATGCAACTGTCCGGCATGATCTCCCATGCCGGACAGTTGATCTTCTCGAATTGTCGCGCGCCGCTTAGCCCGCTGCGCGCCGACCGCGCGGCTTCGGCCGGAAGCCCCGCGGCTTGAACTCGCTGGCCCCGTTCTGCCAGTTGCCATTGCCAAACGGCTTGCCAAACGCCTTGCCCGGCTTCTGCGGCTTGCCCGTTCTGGCCTGAACCGGAATCGAAATCACCTTCTGCGTGAACTGCGGCGCGGGAGGAGCTATCTCTTCCATCGCCTTCTCGCTCAGCACGGCCGCATCCACCTGCCGCACCGTCAGCCGCGTCTTCAGCACGCGCTCGATCCGGCGGATCTCGCCGCGCTCGGCGCGCGTCGCGAACGTCGAAGCCACGCCCCGCGCCCCGGCCCTGCCGGTCCGGCCCACGCGGTGGATGAAATCCTCCGGAGCCTGCGGCAGGTCGTAGTTCACCACGTGCGCGATGCCGTCCACGTGAATGCCGCGCGCCGCCACGTCGGTGGCCACCAGCACGCGGCAGTCGCCGTTCTGGAAACTCTTCAACGCCTGATTGCGCTGGTTCTGCGTGCGGTCGCCATGGATGCACGCGGCGCGAATCCCGTGCCGCGACAGCTTGCGCGCCAGCCGGTCCGTGCCGTGCTTCGTCCGCGCAAACACCAGGAACGAGCCCTGCTCCTGCGTCAGCAGATGCGCCAGCAGGCCCAGCTTCCGGTCCTGCTCCACTTCATAGGCGTGCAGGTCCACCTGCTCGGCCGGCTTCGTCGTCGACCCGATCGAAACCCGCACCGGGTCTTTCAGATACTCGCCGATCAGCCGCGCCACCGAAGGCTCGATGGTCGCCGAATAGAACAGCGTCTGCTTGGTCGCCGGCATCGGCTCCAGAATCTGCTTGATCGAGGGCAGGAAGCCCATGTCCAGCATCCGGTCCGCCTCGTCCAGCACCAGCACCCGCACGCCCTTCAGCTTCACCAGCCGCCGCTGCAGGAAGTCGCACAGCCGGCCCGGCGTCGCAATCAGAACCTGCGCGCCCTTCTTGATCGCCAGCAGTTGCCGCTGCTCGTTCATGCCGCCAACCACCACCGCCGAGCGGATCTGCGTGCCTGCCGCGATCTTTTTGAAACTCTCGTCGATCTGCAGCGCCAGTTCGCGCGTCGGACTCAATACCACCGCCGACACGCCCGGCTCCAAGGGCTCGCGCAGCAGGCGGTCGATCATCGGAATCACAAATGCCAGCGTCTTGCCGGTACCGGTCTGCGCCGTGGCCACAACGTCCCGGCCTTGCATAGCCGGAGGAATTGCCTCCGCCTGCACAGGCGTCGGCGTACGAAAACAGTTCCGGTCCAGGTTCACACCAAGTGCCGGAGACAGAGAAAGCTCAGAAAAATTGTTCATTCAGTTTGTCTTGGAGGGAGTATCAGCAGCAGGCCGGCAAGTGGCGGGCTAGATATGCGGATAGTCGTCTACGTACTTGATGATACCGCATTCACTCTGGTTTCAGCAGAATGACCGTCTCTTCACAGGTCCAGCGCCAGCACCTCGTGCAGTCCGATCTCCGGTGTCTTCGCCTCCAGCCAGCCGCCACTGTAACTGAACTTCGCCTCGCCCCCCGCCACCAGCCACCGCGCCCGCTTCGGCGCCACGGTCTTCACCCGCACTCTCTGCCCCGCTACCGGAAGTATCTCCCGGAACGGCCCCTTCATCGCGTAGGGATTCGTTAGATTCACCAGAAACAGAGTCATCGAGGACGCCTGCCGCCATAGCGCCACATCCAACAGCCCCGGACCCTCCACTACCGCCGGCTGCGCTTCTTGCCCCGCCCACTCGACTGCGTTCGCCAGCAGCCGCCCATGGTCCGGCGAAAGCACCTCCCAGAACGTTCGATCGATATCCCACGGGAAATACACCACTCGGCCCCGGCCCACCTCCCGGCATAGCACCGCCGGAATCTCCGTCGGCCCTTGCCGCGGGTACACTTCCTCCATTGGCAGGTCCGGATAGCTCGGCATCGTCGTCAGCGGCGCCCGCGCCGTCCCCAGCGGCTTCACCTCCACCCTCCGCGCGCCGTGGATCAGCCGCCCTGCCTCCTCCAGCCCTTTCAATAACCCGTGCCGCCGGTCCGCAATGTCGACATACGCATTCTGCTGCCGCGCGATCGTCTTCCCTCCATACGAAGCCCCGAACAGCTCCGCCAACCCGAAATCCGCCCGCCGGTCGCCCCACTCGTCAAACAACGACGTCTCATGCGTGGCCACCAGCCCTCCGCCCGCCTCCACAAACGCCCGCAACTGCCCGCACTGCCCCTTCGACAGTGCCGCGATATTCGGCAGCACCAGCGTCTTGAACCGTCGCAGCCCGGCCTCGTCCAACAACCCGTCGTGCACCATCTCAAACGGAATCCGCGCCTCCACCAGCGCGTGGTATACCCCGCGCAGGAACTCTTCCGCATCCGCCGCCGCATACCGCGCCGTCTGCTGCGAATACACCACCCCCACGCGCGCCAGGTTCTCCGTGTTCCGCAAATACCGCTCGTTGTTCCAGTGCCACTCATACAGCCGCTCCACCGGCCCGAACCACCGCCGGTCCAGCGGCTTCGCATTGAACTTCGTCACCCACGGCCGCAGCCCGTGCGCGATCCCATCTACCGCCCACACTTCAATCTCCGCCGCGCTCTGCACCGAGTCCTTCCACCGGTACGGCGCCTCCAGTCCCACTGAGACGATTCCCCCGATCGGCTTGCTCCCGAGCGTCGCCCGGTACTCCTTCGCGTTCTTCCCGTTCGCCCACGGCAACTGCACGCCATTCCGCGCCTGCCGGTCCGCAAACAATGTCGGCGCCAGCGCCCCCGCGCGCTTCATATCGATCTCCGCCTGCGCCCCGCCGCCCGTGTTCGGAATGAACCGCGCCTTCGGATTCGCCCGCCGGATCTCCTCGTCCCACAGCGTCCACAGCTCGAACAGCCGCGCGTCATGCCACTGCCTGTACTTCCTCAGCACTGGATCCCGCACGTCGTTCGTCCGCGGCAGCTCCATCCCCGCAAACGCCCGGAAGTTCTGCCGGCAGTGCTCGCAATAGCACGTCCCCGACCCCGACCACCGGTTCGCAAAGATCCCGTCCACCTCGTACATCGTCACGATCTCCCGCACCACCGTCCGCATGAACTCGAAGTTGTACGGCCCCAGGCAGCACGTCACCCAATACGACGGCATCGCCCAGTGCCGCCGCGGCTCGCCCTTCTCATCCACCGCGATCCAGTCTGGATGAGCCCCGTACACCTCCTCGTGCGCCGCGTGCGGATCCACCCGCGCTATCACATTCATTCCCAACCCGCGGCAGCCCTTCAACAGATCCCCAAACGGATCCGTACCCTCCGCCATGAATTTCGATCTGTAGTGCAGCGGCACCTTCGTCGGATAGAACGCCACGCATCCGCCCGCCGACAGGCACGCCGCGTCCGCGTGCACGCGCCGGAAGTAATCCAGCCAGAACTTCAGGCCGTACCGCCCCGGATCGTCCTCCACAAAAGCCAACTGCACCCACCGCATCGGCCGGTCGAACCAGCCCTCGCCCCCGCTCTGCCATGCCGCGGCCGCCGCGCTGTTCAGAAGTTCTCTGCGTGTCATAAGGCTTGCCCCGCAGCATACACCCGCCATGCCTCAACGCATACACTGAGAACGGAGCTTTCCATGGGACGCATTCTCTCTCTCGCCATTCTCTTCCTTGTCCTCCTCAGTGCCCGCTGGGTCGCGGGCACCGTCATCGACTACCACTGGTGGCAGGAGATGGGTCAGGTGGAGACCTGGCTCCAGATGATCTCCTACAGCTTCCTCCCTGCCCTCGCCGCCGCCTTCCTCGCATTCCCCATCCTCTGGATCGCTCACGCCCGCGCCATGAAACACGCCGGCACCGGCCTCCGCGAGTACCCCGCCTACGCCCGCCTCTCCTCCGCCGTCCTCTTCCTCCTCTCCCTCTTCATCGCCTCCATCTCCGCTGACTCCTCCACCGTCATCCGCTGGGCCGGCAGCCGCGGCCTCGCCGCCTCTTCCTGGAGCGACCCCGTCTTCTCGCTGCCACTCTCCTTCTACTTCTTCGACCTCCCCTTCTACCGCCTCCTCCTCGGCTTCGTCCTCACCGTCACCTTCTTCACCGCCGTCATCTATTGGCTCGCCGCCCGTGGCTGGTCGCTCCGGCAAAACTTCTCCAACTGGCGCGAAACCGGCCTCGAAGTCGATATCCGCATGTTCAGCCTCCAGGGCGCGTTCGAATCTGCCTTCCTTCGAGCCGTCGCCGCCATCTTCCTGCTCGCCCTCGCCGTCTCCTTCTTCCTCGCCCGCTTCGACCTCCTCTTCGATGACCACGGCTCCCTCGTCGGCATCGATTGGGTCGCCGAGAATGTCACGCTCCCCCTGATCACCCTCAAGATCCTCTGCGCCCTCGCTGCCGCTGCCGCCTTCCTCGCCGGACGCCTGCGCTACGCCCTCGTCCTCCCCGCCGCGATGTTGCTGGCCGCTTTCCTCCCTGGCATCGTCTCCGCCCTCTACGTCCGCCCCAGCGAAATCACCATTCAGAAGCCCTACATCGTCCGCCACATCCAGGCCACCCGCACTGCCTTCGGCCTCTCCACCCGCATCACCGAAACCGACTTCAAAGCCAAACTCGAAATCCCCATCGACCGTGCCGCCCACAAGCCCCTCCTCGATAACGTCCGCCTCTGGGATTGGCGCGCCTTCCACGACACCGTCACCCAGATTCAGGCCCTCCGCCCCTACTACGTCTTCAACGACTCCGACGTCGACCGCTACCAGATCGACGGCCAGCTTCGCCAGCTCCTCATCACCCCCCGCGAAATCGACGTCGCCCAACTCCCCGGCGACGCCCGCTCCCGCTGGATCAATCCCCACTTCATCTACACCCACGGCTACGGCGCCGTCGTCGCCGAGGCCGCCCGCATCACCCCCGACGGGCTCCCCCACCTCCTCATCCAGAACGCGCCCCCTGAAATCAAAACGCCCGCCCTCAAGCTCTCCCGCCCCGAAATCTACTTCGGCGAGGTCTCGCACGAGCCCGTCTTCGTCCACACCCAGCAGCCCGAATTCAACTACCCCTCCGGCTCCGGCAACGTCGAAACCCGTTACTCCGGCCGGGGCGGCTTCCCCATCTCCTCCCCGCTCCTCCGCCTCGCCGCCGCCATCTCCTCCGGCGATTGGAACATCCTCCTCACCTCCTACCTCGCGCCCGAAAGCCGCATGATGCTCCACCGCAAGGTCCGCGAGCGCCTCTCCACCCTCGCCCCCTTCATCACCTGGGACACGGACCCCTACCTCGTCATCACCTCCGCCGGACGTCTCGTCTGGATGATCGACGGGTTCACTTACTCCAACGCCCACCCCTACTCCCGCTCCTACCGCGTAGCCGATGCCGGCAATGTCAACTACCTCCGTAACTCCGTCAAAGCCTCCGTCGACGCCTACGACGGCACTGTTCGCCTCTACGTCTTCGACTCCCAGGACCCCATCCTCGCCTCCTACCGCCACCTCTTCCCCCGGCTCTTCACACCCAAGGAAGAAATGCCCGCCGACCTTCGCGCCCACGCCCGCTACCCCGAACTCATCTTCCGCCTCCAGGCCGAGGTCTACCGCACCTACCATATGACCAACCCCGAGGCCTTCTTCAACAAGGAGGACCAGTGGGACGTCGCCCGCAACCTCAACGGCCCCGGCGGCCGCCCCGAACCCGCCAGCCCCACCTACATCGTCGCCACCCTCCCCGGCAGCTCCACGCCCGAATTCCTCCTGATGACCACCTTCACTCCGCGCAACAAGGACAACCTCATCGGTATCATGGTCGCTCGCTGCGACGGCGAGACCCTCGGCGAACTCCACTTCCTCCAGCTCTCCAAGCAGGAACTCATCTTCGGCCCCATGCAGATCGAGGCCCGCATCAACCAGGACCAGAACATCAGCAAGGATCTCTCCCTCTGGAACCAGCAGGGCTCCCAGGTTCTCCGCGGTCAAATGCTGGTCCTGCCCATCGATGACTCTCTGCTTTACATCGAGCCCATCTATCTCCAGGCCTCCGAGGCTCGCATGCCCCAGCTCAAGAAGGTGGTCCTCGCCATGGGCGATAACATGGTCTACGCGGACACCTACGAACAGGCCCTCGCCGAACTCACCGGACAGGCCGGCCCTGCTCAGCGGAAGCCCTCTTCCCAGGCCACTTCCACCACCACCCAGGCCGCGCCGATCTCCGACGAATCCCAACGGCTTCTCCAGGAGGTCGCCAACCGCCTCCGCCGCTACCGCGAACTCATGGGCCAGGGCAAATTCTCTGAAGCCGGCAAGGAGATCGAAGCCATTGAGCGCCTCGCCCGCTAGCAGGTTGCTAAAATACTCGCGCCGGTCGCGCTGCGCGCGCCGTGTGGCCTCCGGCGAGGAGCAGCGACGAGGGCGATGCGAGCCCTCAATGAGGAGCTGCGGCGAAGCCGCCGGCCGCACGCCGCCGCCACCCTTCGGGCCACTTGGTTTTGATCTCCCCATCTTCGCCGGTCGTCGCTCGCGTTGTATCACGTCGCCACTCTCCTCCCGCCTCGCCGAGGAGGACAAAACCAAGGTCGCGCGGCCAACGCGAGTATTTCAGCGGCCCGCTAGCCGCCGGACCCGCTGCCCACCAGAATTGAGCCGCCTTCCATGCTCGTCGCGTGAGCCATTTGCGCGCCTGCTCCTTGCGCACCTGTCACTTGTGCGTATGACATTTGTATTACACATCCCAGAAACTCGCCCCAGCCACTCCCTCCGGGTGAGCCGGCGCGCGGCGCATCCTCCGCACAGTTCCAGGCGATTTCCCTGAGTTGGATCTTTCATTTCAGATGCTTTTGCCTGAAATACTCATTCAAGATATATAATGTATGTTGGACATGAATTTGGGAGGAGCGATGGAGCCGGCAAAGATTCTAGTGGTGGACGACGACGCGGGCGTGCGTGACGTCGTCCGCTCCATGCTCGAAGCGGAAGGCTATTCCGTCACAGTGGCTCAGAATGGGCGCGAAGCGATCATTGCTTTGAAGTCGCAGAGCTTTCGCGTCATGATCACGGATCTGGTCATGCCTGAACAGGAAGGGATCGAGACCATCAAGGTGGTCCTGCGCGACTACCCTTCCGTGAAGGTGATCGCAATGTCTGGCGCATTCGGCGGCGACTACCTGCGCATCGCTGGCTACCTCGGCGCCCACGGAACCCTCGCCAAGCCGCTCCAACTCGCTACAGTGCTGAAGGTCGTAGCCGACGCCCTGGCCAGCTAGCCACCCGCCTCAGTCGTTTGCAACTCGACGGAACCGCCCCGGATTCGAGGCCGAGTACCGCCGCTTCTGCCGCGTCTCCAGCATCTGCTCGCGCGCCCGTTCCACTGCCTGCGCCAGGCTCTGGTCTACCGACTCCGCGGCGCCCCAACTGAAGATCAGCGAAACCGACCCCAGGGAACGCAGTTGGAAGTCCCACAGCCGCTCGGAGACTAACTGGATGCGCCGCTTCGCCGCCGCACCCGTCTCCTTGACGAACAGCAGCACGAATTCATCTTCCGCGATCCGGCACGCAAAGTCCTGCTCCCGCGTCATCGAAACCACCAGGCGCGAGATCGACCCCATCCACTGCTCCATCGCAGGCTTGCCCTGGTCGGCCAGCAACCGCACGTAATCCACCAGGCTCACCACCATCGCCAGACCGCGATACGGCGTATGCTCTTCCATCAACCGCGCCAATGCCTGCGGCTCATGGTACCCGCCGGGCACCACCAACTCGCTCGCCACCGCCGGCTGCTGCGGCTCGGCGGCTTTCATTCCGCTGCCCGGCATCGCCACCACGTTCGAACGAACCGGCGACTCGGACTCCAGCGCTTCGGCCTCCAGCGACTCGATCTCCAGCGCCTCGGCCTCCGGCGACTCGATCTCCAGCGCCTCGGCCTCCGCCGCCTCACTCTTCACCGCCTCCAGCAGGGCCAGGGGCTCGAACACTGTCACCGGCTCTTCAGGCTGCTGCACTGCCAAAGGCGCTTCCTGCGCCTGCGCGGCTTCCGCTTCCTGCTCCAGGTCGGCCGGCGTCAGATTGCTCCAATGGTTGGAGTCCAGCACCGGAGCGTTCGCCACCGGCTCTATCCAGAGCGAGTCCGGCGTCTCCTCGGAATGCTCCTCCGGCTTGGCCTCGAGCCAGATCGAAACCTCCGGCTCCGCTTCCGCCGCCGGCGCGGTCTCCGCACCTTCGGCCTCCACCGCCTCCGCTTGCGGCGGTTCAGCCGTCAAGAGCGTCGCCCACCAGGGCTCCGTCAGCTCAGCCTCCAGCGCCGCCACCGGGACTTCAGGCTCCGCCACGGCAGGCTCGTCCATCGTCTCCGTCTCGGCCACCGCTTCAACACCCTCGTCCTCGGCTTCCACGAGCGCCGGCGCAAACTCCGGAACCTCGGCAACCACACTCTCCAAACCCGCTTCGGCAACGGCGAGAGTTTCCGGCTCCACCTGCTCAGCCGCCGGCTCCAGTTCAGCGGCTACCGGCTCGGCAATCTCTGCCTCAGCAACCACCGGCTCAGCAATCTCTGCCTCAGCAACCACCGGCTCGGCAATCTCAACCTCGGCAATCACCGGCTCCACGGCACCGGCGGCAACCTCTACCGCCGCTTCCTCCGCCCAGACCTCCTCCTCTTGCAGCACGCGAATCCTGACCACCCTCACGGGCTCTTCCTCAACGTCTGCTTCCGCCGCCAGATCCGGCTCTGCCGCAATTTCGGGCTCAACCACGCTCGCCGCCTCAGCAACAGGCGCGGCCATCTCCTCGACTTCCGCAATCTCCGGCGCCATCTCAACGACGCTCGCCGCCTCAGCGACAGGCGCGGCCACCTCTTCGACTTCCGAGACCTCCGGCGCCATCTCAACCACGCTCGCCGCCTCAGCACCAGGCGCGGCCATCTCCTCGACTTCCGCAACCTCCGGCGCCACCTCGGCCGCAGGCCATTCCGCCTGCACCACCGGCTCTTCAGGCACCCACAACGCCATCTCCTCAGGCTGCAACGCCAATCGAGGCGCCTCTGCCGGCACAAATCGCGCAAGCTGATCCGGATTCTGATTCCCAAAGCTCGGCGGCGCTGCCAGCGCTTCGCCCAGCGCCATTGATGTCCCACCAGCTTCCTGCAACTCCGGCGCCGCCAGGGAATGCCCCGAAACCGGCATCGCCGGACTCTCGCCCCCCACCAGCGCCTCTACCTGCATCTTCGGCGCCACTCTCTCCGCATCCACCGGAGCCAATCCGATCGCCAGGGTCTGCTCGGCCGCCGCCGGCTCTTCTTCCTCCGGCTCGACCGCTTCCGGCACCGCCAGCGCTTCGAACTCCGCCTGGCCTTCCACGCCCCATTGCACCTTCGGCAACGTGAGCGTCCACGAGCCCTCGATCTGCTCGATCGCCTGCCTCAGCATCACTCGCGGCAGCGACGCAGCCGTCGGATACGCCAGCGGCAACAGCCGCTCCACCAACGGAG
This sequence comes from Paludibaculum sp., assembly GCA_029973955.1. Taxonomy (GTDB): domain Bacteria; phylum Acidobacteriota; class Terriglobia; order Bryobacterales; family Bryobacteraceae; genus Paludibaculum. The sequence goes on from JARKQJ010000177.1 coordinate 13,807, forward strand.
GCAACGGCTCTTCGGCAAGCTGATCGGGCTCCGGCGCCATCACCGCCGCCGGCTGCGGCACTTCCTCTGCCGCCTGCGGCGCCGGCGCCGCTATATGCTCTTCCTGTTGCTTCGCCGCCAACTCCCGCGTCCGCTTCAGCACCGCCCGGATGTCTTCGTGTACATCGGGCTGCTCCACCCTCTGCGGCTCGTTCCACCGCGCTACACTGCCCAAATCACGAATCGACTCAGCCACCGGCGCCGCTGGCTCCGCCGCTCCGTTCGGGAAGCGCTTGAGGTAAACCTCTTCCGCCCACGCCGCCGGAGACGGGCTCACCGCCGCCGCACCCGCATCCGGCCTGTTCCTTCTCTCTCTCCTCGACCGCCCGCGCCGCACTTGCTCCGCTTCTTCGAAGATCGACCGCGCATCCCGCACCGGCGCTTCGCTCACCACCATCGGCTTCTTCTCTTCCACCGCCTTCGCGGGTACCGCCGCCGGCTTTACCCCCGCTGCCCGCTGCACCTGCGTCACTACTTCGATCGTCTGCCGCTGGACCTTCTCTACTAGTGCTTCCCGCTTCTCCCGCTCGTCCTGACGCACCCGTAGCTCGATGTTCGATTCCCGCAGTTGCTCGTTGTTCCCCTTCAGGAAATCGCAAATCAATGCCACAAAGGCCGCGCCTAATACGACAACTAGGCTCACGAAAACCTGAAGTTCAATGGTACCCATGCAAATACCCTACGGCCCATCTTAGGGCGGCCTTCCGCCTGGACCAATAGGACTAGGGACTCATTTCCTTCGGTTACCTTAGCTGCACTGGGACTACATTCCTGAGAAACACCCTAGGCACTTCACCTGATCCGGACTAGGGCTTTCACCTGGGTTCTCCCTTTACTCACTCCCCGGCCACGGCCGCTTGCTGCCGCTCTGCCCATTCCCCGCCGGCATCACCGCCGGACCTCTCCCGCCCGCACCATTGATCCCTTCCAACTCCACGTCCGTGAACTTCAGGCTTCGGTCCAACTGCATCTCCACCGTCGAGCCCCGTTCCAGAATCGCGTCCGGACCCCGCGTCATCAGGATCCCCACCAGACCCGCCGCCGCGCCCGCAGCCGCGCCTATGCCCGCCCCCGTGCCCGTCCGCGCCGCCACGCCGCCGATCATCGTGCCCCACGCCGCCGCTTCCCCCACCTTCATCGCGTCGCCGGCCTTGTTCCCTTCCCCTTCCACCCTGCCTTCCGTCTTGTCCAGCTTGCCCGGATTCGATCCATCCAGCCCGCCCAGCGACGCCCGGAAATCCCGCGTCACGCCGTTCGGCAGCGTCAGCGAATCGAACCGCACATATAACTCCGCCTTGCCCTTCACCTTCCCGCCGCGCATTACCTTCGTCACCGTGCCCGTCACATACGAACCCGGCGGAATCACGATCCGCCCGCCCGACAGCACCGGGAAGTTCGACTGCAGATACACACGATCCCCCACCTGCGCCGTCTTCGTGCTCACGCTGTTGATCAGTTGCAGCGGGACCTTTGTCCCTTCCGGCACCACATACAGCTTCGGTTCCGCTGTGGCCGCCGGCCCCTTCGTCTCAGGCTCCTGCGCCCACAGCGCCGGCACCGCCAGCATCACCAATGTCAGCATCCTGGCCCGCACTGTTGCAGCCTCCTCTTTCAGCGTAAACCCTACGCCTGACGCTTCAAGATATCTGATTGA
>JARKQJ010000179.1 GCA_029973955.1 Paludibaculum sp.
AGGCGGAGCAAGGCGGGTCTCCCCCGGAAGACGAGGCGCGCCGGCTCCAACAGGGAGGGCGCAACTGTGCGGGGGAAGGCTGCGGCGATCATGAGGCGCACCCTAGGCGTCTTTTCCCGCAGCGACAAACCTGTCGGATTACTCCTACAGGATGGTTCCGACGACACGCTTTTGCGCTGGATTTTTTCGTCTTTGCAAGGCTAGAAGGATCAAGGATGAATGCCTCGCCGATCTTTATCGGCTACGGCAGTCTTGCGAAGGCCCCAGATTTTGTCCCTTCAGTCTTGGATGTCGCATGAAGATCAGATTCCCAGGCTCTGTCAGACTCAATCTGCTCCTGGTTGTCCTGGCCGGGGTGGTGCCCGTTCTTCTTGTGGTGATTGGCTCCGGCTGGGAGCGGCGCGCACACGAGATCGAGCACGCCAAGCTCACCTCCGCCCGTCTGGCCGAGTTCATCGCCCACCAGCAGGAGCTGGAGGCGCTGCGAATCCGCAAGATACTGGATGACTTAGGGGCCAGGCAGGCCGTGCGCGCGGGCGACAGGGCAGGCACTGACGAGCTCTTCCGGCATTACCTCGCCGCCAACCCCAACTACGTCAATATCGCGCTGCTCGACGCGGCAGGCAACGCCGTGGCCTCCGCCCTGCCTTTCACCAGCCAGAACCTCTCCGGCCGCAAGGAATACCGCGAGGTCATGGCCGGGCAGGAGTTCGCCGTGGGCGAGTACTCCATCGGGCGCGTGAGCGGCGTGCCAGTGCTGCCTTTCGCGTTGGCCGTGCGGGCCGGGGAGGGGGGGGCGATATCCGGAGTGCTCCTGGCCACCCTGCGCCTGCAGGAGTTCGGCGGGTTCTTCGACCATTCCATGCTCCCTCCGGATTCCTTCCTCGGCCTGGTGGACCACAGGGGCATGCGGCTGTACCGCTACCCCATCAAGGATGCGGCTCCCGTGGGAGAGAAGGTCTTCCAGAACGTCTGGCGGACAATCCAGACGGTGAAGCGCGAGATCGAATTCTCCGAGGCAAGCTCCGACGGCGTCCGGCGCGTGTTCTCGGTGCGCAGGGTGGCCCTCGGGGACGGGGGGGAACCCTACGTCAACATCTTCGTGGGCATCCCTGAAAAGATCATCCTGAGCCAGGCGGACGCGGTCACGGCGCGCTTCGTCTACCTGCTGGGCGCGTCCCTGGTGCTCTCCTGCTGTCTGGCCTGGCTCGTGGGCAAGTTCGGCATCCACGACCGCGTGGCCAGGCTGGTGGCCGTGGCCCAGCGCTTGGGCCGGGGAGAGCTCTCGGCGCGCTCCGGGCTTCTTGAATCGCGCGGAGTACTCGGCAAGTTGGCGAAAGCCCTGGACGACATGGCCTCGGCGCTTCAGAAGGACGTGCTGGACCGCATCCGCTCCGAAAAGGCCCTGCGCGCCAGCGAGGAGCGCTACGCCCTGGCAGTGCGGGGCACCAGCGACGGCATCTGGGACTGGGACATGGCCGCCCGCAGGGGATACGTCTCCGACAGG
>JARKQJ010000188.1 GCA_029973955.1 Paludibaculum sp.
GGCGCGGGCGCTATTGTGGGCGGGGCTTCTGCACGAGGACGAGACGCTCACCGAAAAGCGCGTGGGCGCCATGGTGGGCCTTCAAAACATCGGCGGGATCATGGAGACTATCGCCGACGCCATGAACCGGGCCATGCCGGAAACCGATTCGGCGGAATCCGCAGGGGGCAAGGAAAACCCTACTTAGACGCGCTGTGGGAGTCGTTCCGGCCCGCGGAAAACAATGCGGGACAGGGGAGCATCGACTGGGTGGGGCTTTACTACATCGGCACCGTAGTGCTGGGCATGCCCCGGGAGGAGTTCTGGCATACGACGCTCCGGAAGCTCGGCGCGCTGTACGCGCATCACGTGCGGCTGCGCGCGCCCAGGCGGCGTTCGGCGCGGACACCCTTTGACGATCTGATTTGAGGGGAGGTGGCGGAGAATGGCCAAGGACATCGGGGATCTCATCGTCAAGCTGTCGCTGGACAGCGCGCAGTTTGAGTCCGGCATGGAAAAGTTCGAAAAGCAGATGACGAAGCTGCAGAACCAGTATCGAAGCTCCGCCACCGGCATCACCGTCTTTGACAAGGTCGTGACCAAGCTCGAGGGCAGCGCGAAAACCCTCACCGACCGGCTCGCCGCCCAGCGGGAGAAGGTCTCGGAGCTGGAAGCCGCCTACCAAAAGTCCGTCGAAACCAAGGGCGCGGACGCCGAGGAGACCCAAAAGCTCAAGGACAAGCTGGAGACCGCGCGGGCGGAGCTTGCCAACACCGAAACGGCGCTCAAAACCGTCAACGAGCAGATCACTGCCAACCGGAACGGCTGGTATCAGCTGTCGGTCAATCTCGAGGGCGTGGGCGAGCGGCTGGAGAAGGTCGGCGAGAAGATCTCCGACGTGGGCGAAGGCTTCTCCAAGAACCTCACCGCGCCCATCGCGGCGGCGGGCACCGCGGCCGTGGCGTCGTTCTACGACCTGGACGAAGGGCTCGACACCATCGCCAAGAAGACCGGTGCCACCGGGGACGCGCTCTCCGGCATGGAGGATGTGGCGGTCGATCTCTTTACCAACATGGCCGTCACCATGGACGACACCGGCACCACCGTCGGGGAGGTCAACACCCGCTTCGGCGCCACAGGCGACGAGCTCAAGAACCTGTCGGCGCTGTTTCTGCGCTTCGCGGCCATCAACGACACCGACGTCAACGACGCGGTGGATTCCACCGCGCGCCTGCTCGCCCAGTTCGGGCTGGACGCCTCCGACGCGGCGGACCTTCTGGGCATGCTCTCC
>JARKQJ010000027.1 GCA_029973955.1 Paludibaculum sp.
GAGGGCGGGGCCAACGCGGCGCTGAAGATCGTTTCCGATCCTTCCGTGGTGGCCATCTTCGGCACCACCTGCTCGGCCGACGCCGCCACCGCCGCGCAGGTGATGACCGAGGCCGGGCTCTCCATGATCTCCGGCGACACCAGCGCCCCCTTCCTCACCTCCATCGGCGGCAAGAAGGCCCCCAAGTGGCAGCCGGGCTACTTCCGCACCGCCCCCAACGAGGAATACTCCGGTCCGGCCGCGGCGCGCTACGCCTTCGAGAAGCTCGGGCTGCGCCAGGCCGCCACCATCAACGACGGAGACATCTACACGCGCGGCCTCACCGACGGCTTCAGGAACGAGTTCGAGCGCCTGGGCGGCAAGGTGACTCTCTCGGCCACCGTGAACAAGGGCGACGAGGACATGGGCCCCGTGCTGGAGGCCGTGGCCGCGGCCAAACCGCAGATCGTCTTCTTCCCGCTCTTCCAGCCCGAGGGCAACCGGGTGCTGGAGAAGGCCCGCAAAACCCCCGGCTTCGAGGACGTGGCCCTCATGAGCGACGGCGCGCTGATCGATCAGTCCTTCATCGACTCCGTGCGGGAAGCGGCCGTGGGGATGTATTTCGTGGGGCCGACCCCCGCGCCCCAGAGTCCGGAACTCGCCCAACTGGTGACGGAGTACGTGGCCAGGTACTCCGTCCAGCCGCCCACGGATTATTACGTGAGCGCCTTCGACGCGGCCTCCATCCTGTTCGACGCCATCACCCGGGTGGGCGTGAAGCAGAAGGACGGCTCCGTGCGCATCGGCAGGCAGGCCCTGCGCGAGGCGCTCTACGCCACCAAGGGTTTCAAGGGCGTGGCAGGCGTCCTCGCCTGCGACGATTTCGGCGACTGCGGCCGCCCCGCGTTCAACGTCCTGCGATTGGACGATCCGTCCAAGGGCATCCCCGGCCTCAAGGCCAACGTCGTGTACACGTATGCTCCCTGAAGCGGAAAGTGGCCGGCGTTTCCCGAGGTTCTGGAGGACGCTCGGCATCACCTACAAGTTCGGGCTGGCCTTCTCTCTGCTTCTGGCGCTGGTGCTGGTCGCGGCGCTGGTCAACCTGGGCGCCCAGGCCCTGGTGCGCGACGCCGAGGCCGACATCCTGGTCAGCCTTGAGATCCGCCAGAAGGTCTTCGAGATGGATGGCGGCCTGGAGAAGGCGCGCCGCCTCTACCGCGATTTTCTTATCAACTATCCCGAGGAGGGCTTCGCCAGGGCCCGCGAGCTTTACGGGCAGCCCGCCCTGGCCGCCACGGCGCGCGTCATCGCGGTGAGCGAGGAGCTCAGGAACCTGCTGGCGGCGTCCAACGTCAGCAACGAGCTGCGCAACCGCAACGTGGACGTGACCCTTTACCTCTCGCTGGCCAAGCGCTTCTCCAGTCTGCTTCTGGAGGAGATGTCCCTGCTCACCGCCCTGGCCGACCCGGCCGACGGGCTCGAAGCCAGGATGAACGTGCGCATGGAGGCGCTGAAGACCGCGCTGGCCCCCTCCAAGGCGCTTTCGTCGCTTGTGGCCGAGGCGCACCTGTACCAGTTGCAGTACCTGCTGCTCAGGCAGCGCCCG
>JARKQJ010000225.1 GCA_029973955.1 Paludibaculum sp.
ACTGAAGTCCTTGCCGGCATCGTGAAAGATCAGGCCGCAGTCATCGTATCACATCCAGATGCGGATCACGATTGGGTCACCAGGTGTGTCGCAGCAACGTGAGAAGTTCCTATATGGGCAAAGTAGAAAGTTCCTGTTGACAGCCGATGGGCTGAAGGATGGAACGAATCGCGATGAGCCAAAAGGAACGGGACAGGTTGCACTGGCTGAAGCAGGTGCAGGAAGGCGAGATCACGCAGCGTCAGGCGGCGGAGTGGATGGATGTGAGCGAGCGGTGGGTGAGGGAGTTGGTGCGGCGCTACGGGCGAGTGGGCGACGGGGTGGTGGTGCACGGGCTGCGGGGGCGGGCCTCGAACCGGCGGATTGAGGAAGCGAAGCGGGAAGCATCGGTAAAGCTGTTGAGGCAGCCAGACTGGCATGACTTCGGGCCGACGTTTGCGAGCGAGCAGTTGGCCAAGTGCGGCATTAGGGTGAGCAAGGAGACGGTGCGGCAGTGGATGATGGCGGCGGGGCTGTGGGAGAGCCAGCGGCGGAAGGTGAGGGAGATGCACGAGTGGCGGCCGCGGCGGAGCGCCTGGGGGGAACTGGTGCAGTGGGACACGTCGGAGCACGACTGGCTGGAGGGCCGCGGCGAGCCGGTGCGGTATCTGGTGCGGATGATCGATGACGCGACGAGCCGGAGTTGGGGGCGGTTTGTGGCGAGCGACAGCACGCGGGCCAACATGGGGGTGCTGTGGGAGTACCTGGAGCGGTACGGGCGGATGGTGGATGTATACACGGATCGGCACTCGATGTTTGCGGTGGCGCGGAGGGGGAAGGAAAGCCAGGACGAGTGGCGTGCGGCGGACCGGCTGACGCAGATCGGGCGGGCGCTGCGGGAGTTGGGCATCGGCTGGATCGGGGCGCTGTCGCCGCAGGCCAAGGGGCGGGTGGAGCGCAGTTTCGGCACGGATCAGGACCGGCTGGTGAAGCTGCTGCGGCTGGCCAGGGTGAGGACCCTGGCGGAAGCCAACCAGTTTCTGGAGCGGGAGTACTGGCCGGAGTGGAACGAGCGCTTCGCTCGACCTGTGGAGGGCGTAGCGAATGCACACCGGCCGGTGACGGCGGAGATCGATCTGGCGGCCAGTTTGAGCCACGTCGAGACGCGAGTGATCGACAACGACTACACGATCTCGTTTGCTGGCCGGCGGTATCAGATCGCGAGTCAGGATGTGCAGGCCGGCATGAAGCGCCAGAGCCTGCGTGTGGAGCTGCGGCTGGACGGAACGCTGAAGGTGCGGTATGAAGGCCGCTATGTAGAGATCGCCG
>JARKQJ010000228.1 GCA_029973955.1 Paludibaculum sp.
GAGCGTGGGGGGGAAACCGCTGAAGGAGAACATGAAGACCGCCATGGCAATCGCCAGCCAGGGGTAACGGCGCGCCAGACCGCCGAGTTCATCGATCTCCAACCCCTTGCCCTCATCCCGTTCGAGGGCGACGATGACGGCCCAGGCGCCAAGCGCGGTGATGGCGTAGGCGACCAGGTAGAAAAGCATGGCGGAGACCGTCTCCTTGAGGAGGGCGGCATCCGCATAGGGGACGAACGCCATGAGGAGGTAACCAGCGTGGGCGATGCTGGAATATGCCAGCAGGCGTTTGAGGTTGGATTGGACGATGGCGAGGACGTTCCCGGTGAACATGGTCAGGGCTGCCAGCGCCCAGAAGATGGGCACCAGATCGTGCGAGAGGATGGGGAAGGCGCCGGTGAAGATGCGCAGGAGGGCGATGAACCCGGCACCCTTGACGGCGACCGCCATGAAGGCGCTCACCGTGGTGGGGGAACCGTGGTACACATCCGGCACCCAGGCGTGGAAGGGAACCACACCGACCTTGAAGGAGAAGCCAATCAAGAGGAATCCGGCGCCCAGGACGAAGAGCGGCATCTGCACCTTTCCGGCTCCCAGCGCGGCGAGGATGCCGGGGATGGCGGTGGTGGCGGTGGCGCCAAAGATCAACGCGATGCCGAAGAGGACGAAGGCGGAGGAGAAGGTTCCCAAGAGGAAGTATTTCAACGCCGCTTCCTCAGATTCCAACCGCGGGCGGGCAAACCCGGCGAGTATATAGAGCGGGATGGAGAGCAGCTCCAGGGCGAGGAAGACGACGATCAGGTCGTTGGCATACGCCATCAACATCATACCGCCGACGGTGAAGAGCAGCAGCGCGTAGTATTCGTAATGCTCGATGTGCATACGGCGCTGGTAGGTATGCGCCAGCAGGATGCCGAGCAGACCGCAAAGCAGGAAGAAGAGGTTGGCGAAGACCGTCAACCCATCGATGATCGCCATGCCGTTGAAGAGCAGACCGTATGGGTGCTGGCTTAAGATGACGATGGCGAGCGAGACGAGCACGCCCGCGGCGCAGGAGATGGCGGTGAAGCCGCGCGTCTCCAGGCGCGCCGGAACGAAGAGATCGAGCAGCAGGATGACCGGCGCCCAGACGAGGATCACGATCAGCGGCAGG
>JARKQJ010000250.1 GCA_029973955.1 Paludibaculum sp.
CTTCTGCTCCACACCACCGACCGTCCCAATCCGAGCAACGAACTGGAGGTCTCTCTGCGCGAAGCCCAGGAGATGGCAGAGACCGCGGACGAAAAGCGCTGGTATGCCTCAATCAGGAAACTGCGCACCGGCAAGCGCGAGCTAGGGGGCTGGGCCGGCGCCGCGCAACTCGCGCGCCTGCCGCCGCAGCCGGGCGAGAAAAACAAGCCGTGGACGCACGAATTCGCCTTCAAGTCGATCGGCGTGGCGAACGACAGGCTCCGGCCCTCTGTCGATATGGAAATGAGTACCGGTGTCGTGGACGACAGCAAGGGCGAAGTCCCGCCGACGCTCAAGGATGATGAGGCGGTGGCCTTGTGGGACAAGCTCACCGGCTCGATCCGGCCGCGCCCGGTGACATCGGGAGACAACCCGCAGGAACCACATAAGCCCGCGCCGACTCTGCCGCGCGCCGCTCTTCCGCTCGGCAGTACCGCCGCCTCACTGCAACGCTGCCCACAGACGGGTATCTGGGAGTGCGCCGCCGAACTCGCTGCTGGGCAAAAGCGCCGCTATTTCGGAGAAGGCTGGACTTTCCCCGAGGTCATTGTGCGCGGCCCCAAACGGACCGTTTGGCAGAAGATCAAGGGCGATCCGCCCAACTGTCTGGCGCAGACCATCTGGACGCTGGTCGATTACAGCCTTCCGGGAGAAGGGGAGGGCAAGGCGTGACCACCCATCTCAGATCTCTCGTCGCCAAACTCGACGTTTCCACCCGCAAGGCCATGGAGTCGGCAGCCAACTTGGCGCTGTCGCGCACCCACCATGAAGTCGACATCGAGCATGTGCTTTCCGAACTGCTCGATGCGCCAGATGCCGAACTGCTGCGCATTCTCAAGGCGTACCACGTCGATGTCGATCGACTGCAGGCCGACCTGGAAGCAGCCTTGGAACGCTTCCGCACAGGCAATACGCGCAATCCGGTGCTCTCCCGCAACATCCTGCGCTGGCTGGAAACAGCCTGGCTGGCCGGCAGCGTGAACTACGGCGCGGAGCGATTGGGCAGCGGCTTGCTGTTACTGGCGCTGGTCGCCGACGAGGAGTTGCGGCGGCTGCTTTCCGGGTCGTGCGCGGCGCTGAGCCGGATTCCACCGGACGACTTGAAGGAGACCCTGCCTGCGCTGCTCCGCCAATCCGGACGCGGAGCTTCGTCAGGCGGAGACGAGTCCGCGGGGGGCGAGGCGGATGGGGCGGGCGAGACCGGGAAGTCCATCAGGTCGAGAAGTACGCCGAATCTCGACAAGTACACGATCGACCTGTCGGCCCAGGCGCGGGCCGGGAAGATCGACCCGGTGCTCGGACGCGACGGCGAGATCCGGCAGATGATCGACATCCTGCTGCGCCGCCGCCAGAACAATCCGATCCTCACCGGCGAGCCGGGCGTGGGCAAGACGGCGGTGGTCGAGGGACTTGCGCTGCGCATCTTCCAGGGTGATGTTCCGGAAGTGCTGCGCAACGTGACGCTGCGTACGCTCGATCTTGGCCTGTTGCAGGCGGGCGCGAGCGTCACGGGCGAGTTCGAGAACCGCCTGCGTTCGGTGATCGACGAGGTGAAGGCAAGCCTTGTGCCGATCATCCTGTTCATCGACGAGGCGCACACGATGATCGGCGCGGGCGGGGCGGCGGGGCAGAACGACGCGGCGAATCTGTTGAAACCCGCGCTGGCACGCGGCGAATTGCGTACGATCGCGGCGACAACCTGGGCCGAGTACAAGAAGTACTTCGAGAAGGACGCGGCGCTGGCGCGGCGCTTCCAGGTGGTGAAGATCGAGGAGCCGCCGGAGGATGCCGCCATCCAGATGGTGCGCGGGATCGCCGACGCG
>JARKQJ010000280.1 GCA_029973955.1 Paludibaculum sp.
ACGAACTCACCGCCCTAGGCGCCCGCCAGAACCACCCCGACGACCAGGCCTTCTCCCTGGCCCTAGCCCTCTGGTCCGCCCGCCCCAACCCCAACGCCGGAGAACGCTCCGACCCCATCCCCCCCTACCCCAAACCCCGCCGCTAAGGGCCAATTTCCCCCGAGGCAAAGCCTCGCGCGCCACAGTAAATGCCGTGGAATCCCCCCGTGAAGCCCTATTCCCCCGAGACGAAGTCTCGGGGCCACGAGTCCAATCCCCGTCATCGCGAAGCCGCCCCCAAAACCCAGCCCAACGGCCGGCCTGACGCTAGTTCGTCCTCGCCTTTCCACTCAGAACCCCGCCGCGCACCCTCAGAGCGCGCGGCGGCCTAACAACCCTCACGACTTCTTGCACGAGCACGTCGGACCGCACTGGCAGTTCGCTCCGCACGCACATCCTGCAGCTTGGCTCTTCGCCTGGGCGCCCTGACAACCGCAGGTGCAGGCCGCACCAGGGCACGAGACGCAATTGCATTTCTTCGAGTTCTTCATCGCTTTGAGGCTCCTTGAATTTCGATCATTGACTTGCCGCCAACAACCGAAGTTTCGCATCCGAGCCGCCCTGCGGCATTGAACGAATCAGCTATTGTTCCCGAATGAATCGGCTATTGTGCGGGCGCGCGCACACCCCGGGCCTCCGGCCGCTCGGCACGCACGTCGAAAGGGGACGCAATCTCGGCAAATTCACCCCGCATCAACACGGAGGGCGGCATCCCCACCATTTGATAGAAGGTCCTTGTCAGGTGCGCGGCATCGGCGAAGTCCGCGACGTGCGCGGCGGCGGAAATCGTCCGTTCCGACGCGATCGCCACCATGGCGCGCGTCAACTTGCGCCACAACATATAACGGCTAAACGGAAGCCCGACCTGTTCTTTGAACAGATGGGCAAAACGGCTTGGCGACAGGAAAGCCTGCCCCGCCGCGCTTTCCAGCGAAATGCGGAGATCGTCGCGCTCTCGGATCGAGTTCAGCACGGCCGTCACTCTCGGATCCATGCGCCGTGCCGGCGGCACGCCAGGACTCAACGCCTGAACGCAATGCCGGATGAGTTCACCAATCTCCATGCTCTCAAAGGGCTGCTCGATCAACTTGCGCAGCTCCTGAACGGCAGAGGCCAACCGCGGGCCGGAAACAACCGTAATGTCGCGCTTCAGCGAATTCTTCAGCCAGGTTCCTTCGGAGGTCTCGGGGTCCACGAACAACATCGCACCCAGCGCGCCATTGCAATCGAACGAATGGACGGCATCGGGCCGCACAATCACCGCCGGACCCTTACGCCATTCTTCGACCCCCTGGCGCGTCTGCTCCCCTGGACCACAAATGGCCACCTCGCCCTCGACAGCGGCGACGATCTGGATCGCATGATGCGCATGGGCGGGCACAACGCCGGCCGCGCGAGCGATCAGCAGAAAACCGCCTTCCCACAGGTACCAGCGCGGTTCGCTCAACCATTGGTAGGCCCCGCTGTTTGACGATTTTCCCAAGGCAGTCCCCTCAGTTCACTCTAGCTGCTTTGTTCAAGAACTTCAGTGAAAGCATTCAATCCCCAGGCCAGCCACCTGCGTTACTTTGGGGCGTGGCCAACCTCGTTGGCGACCAAACAGGGGGAAGAGAGATCCCATGGAAAATCTGGTGGCCGTCATCCTCGGATTGGGAGTGGCCGTCTTTGCCGCCATCGCCGGCTTCGACCGCGACCGCGCCTTTTACCCCACCGCCCTGATCGTGATCGCGTCCTACTACGCTCTATTTGCGGTGATGGGCGCGTCTCGCTCCTCGACCCTCGTGATTGAGATTGCAATCGGGTTGGTGTTTTCAGCCCTTGCCGTGATCGGCTTCAATAAAAGCCTGTGGCTGGCTGCTATTGGGATCGCCGGACACGGATTCTTCGATTTCTTCGTCCACCATGCCCTCGTCACAAATCCCGGAATGCCCCCTTGGTGGCCGGGCTTCTGCGGCACGATCGACATCGTGCTCGGCGGGTGCCTGGCGATCCGCCTTTGCATGGCTCGGAAACCGCACGACCTTGCCCCGGCAACTGAAAGGAAACGCCAATGAAGCTCACATGGATCGCCCCGGCCTTAGCTCTCACCGCGGCCCTGGCAATGGCGCCAACAGGCTACGGTCAAGCCCCTTCCACCTGCCAGACCGGCAGGCTGCTGGATGTACGCGAAGACATCGAGTACGTGCCCACCGTCCAATTCGGGCGCATTCAGCGGAATGGCAGCAAGGACTGGACCACCGTCGATCTCCCTTCCCTCCGCAAACAGACGACCTACACGGTCAAGGTCGTACTGGACGGCATCATCTACACCGCGCGTTCCAGCGGCGATTTCTGGGGCTACAATCCCTCTAGGATGATCGTGAACAGCGAACTGGAAGCCTGCGTCGCGGCGGATAGACTCGTGATCACGCGGCCCGACGGCAAGCAGTACAAGCCCACAATCACTCGAAGAGAACGCGATCAGGGTCCCAGCCGCTGACCGCCCTGAGGTGCCGCTGACATGAAGGCGATAGTTCGCGAAAATTACGGCCCGCCGGACGTGTTGCGCCTCGATGATGTTCCGGTGCCAACTTTTGATGACGTTGGGGTGCTGGTGCGAGTTCATGCCGCGTCTGCGAATGCGGGCGACTGGCACCTTCTCCGTGGAACGCCGCTTCCTTTCCGGCTGGTCGCGGGTCTGACCAAACCCAAATTCAAAATCATCGGCAACGACATTGCCGGAACGGTTGAGGCGGTCGGCCGGAACGTGACACAGTGCAAGCCCGGTGATGAAGTCTTCGGAGAACTCTCCCGTTGCGGGTTCGGCGCCTACGCCGAATACGCCGTGGCGCGGGAGAGCGCATTGGCTCGGAAGCCGGCGAACCTGTCCTTCGAAGAGGCTGCCTCAGTCCCCACATCCGGATGTACCGCGCTTCAAGCACTTCGGAGAGGCGAGCTTCAGTCTTCTCAGAGAGTGCTGATCCACGGGGCCGCTGGTGGTGTCGGCACCTTTGCGGTGCAAATCGCCAAGGCCTTGGGAGCGGAAGTGACGGCTGTCTGCAGCACCAGGAACGCCGCACTGATTCGCTCCCTCGGCGCCGATCACGTCTTGGACTACACACGAACGGATTTTGCGAACTCCGGCGAGACATTCGACCTGATTCTGGCCGTGAATGGAGACAGATCGATTTGGGACTACAGACGCGCGCTCACTCCTACGGGTCGGTACGTGATGAGTGGTGGGTCGAACCGCCAACTTTGTGAGGCGCTATTCCTCGGCCCACTGCTTTCGATCGGCGGTCAGAAGCTGGGAAACCTGCTGGCAAAGCCAAACCAGCCGGACCTGCACGTGTTGAGAGATCTCATGGAAGCAGGGAAACTGCGGCCTGTCATAGAACGCTCCTACCGGTTGAGTGAAGTACCCGAGGCGCTCCGGCACCTGGAAACAGGCCATGCCAGCGGAAAGCTGGTGGTGACCATCCGCCCATGACGTTCTCTTACGCGGGCATGTCATTGGGCCAGAGCTTCGGCACTTCTCGCCAATGCGGACGAACTGTCGGCCAGCGCAAAGCGCGTCCGGCCGCATCACGCGCCATCCGGACGTTGCTCCGGCGGGACGCCAGAGCCTCAACCTCCAATCTGCCGGCCGTTCACTCGGAACACCCGGGTGAGGTGGAGCCAGGTTGCGTTGCTGACGGAGTGTCGTACTCAAAATCAAGTGGAATCATGTAGGGGTCAATGGCTCAGATCGCCCCCAGCCCGCCGCTGGTTCCCCCGGACGCCAGTCCGGGGTAGCGCAGGACGGCACTACCCCTGACTCCCCCGCCGCCAGCACGGCCGCCGCGGCCAGAAACGCCTGGTCCGCGCCCGGGTCACCACATGCACCAGCGCCCCCGCCAACCCCGGCGCATTCAGCCGGCCCGCAATCCCATCCGCATCCAAATCCGGCGCCTCAAAGACCTCAAGCGGCCGCATCGTCCTCGTCAGCCAGTATGCCCGCCCCTGCGCGCAGCGTGCTCACCACGCCCCCCGCCAGCGTCAGCGCGGCGCCGATCCACAGCCCCATCTGAGCCGCGCTCTCCACCGGCCTCGCCGCAAACAGCAGGGTCATGATGAGGGCCCCGGTCGCTTGGCCCGTGAGCCGCGCCGTTCCTTGCATGCCTCCCGCCGCGCCGCTCCGCTCCCGTGGCGCCGACAGGAACAGATTGCGGTTATTCGGAACATTGAACAGACCGAATCCCAGACCCGACAGCGCCGTGAATGTCATCAGCACAGCCGGTTGCCCATGCGGCCGCCAGATCGACGCCAGCACCAGCCCCGTCGCCAGAAGCACGCCGCCCGCGGCGCAAAGCCGGGCCGTGGATACGCTCTTCGCAGCTCGTCCCGCCAGCGGCGCGGTGAGGGCCACCGTCAGCGGCCATGGCGTCAGAAACAACCCCGTCTTCCAGGCGTTCAGCCCCAGCACCTGCTGCAGATGGAACGGCAGGGCCACCAGGCCCGCGGCCACGCCCGAAAAACACAGGACGGACGCAATCACCGAGATTCCAAACGAAGCGTTGCGTAGCAGGTCGAGCGGGATCAGCGGCGCGTTCTTCGGCCTTTCCCGCCGGACCAGCGCTCCCAACATCAGCCCGGCCGCCCCTAGTGCCATACCTCCTTGCGCCGGCTTCGCGGCAAGCAACTCCACGCCGATCACGAACGCTGAAAAAACGCCGGCGTTCAACGCCGCACTGATCCCGTCCAACGGGCGCCCGGTGCCTTCCACGTCGGGCAGTGCCCGCGCCCCAGCCAGCGCGATCACACCCAGCGGCAGGTTCACCGCGAATAACCACGGCCAGCCGGCAACCGACAGGACCGCCGCGCCAACCGTCGGACCGGCTGCCGACGCCAGCGCGACCGTCAGCGCATTCCAGCCGATCGCGGCCCCCAGTCGCCCCGGTGCAACCGCAAATCGAAGCAGCGCTACGCCCAGGGCCATGATCGCGGCGCCCCCAAGCCCCTGCAGGAAGCGCGCCGCAATGAGCAGCGGCAGCGACGGCGACAACGCGCAGAACACCGACGCGATCGTGAACACGCCCGTTCCTGCCGCGAACACCCGCCGGTGCCCCAGGCTCTCTCCCAGTGCCGCGCACGGCAGCAGGGCCATGACCAGCCCCGTCTGGTATGCCGTCACTACCCACACCGCCTTCCCCGCCGCCACTTGCAGCGACCGCGCCATCGTGGGCAGCGCCACGTTCGCAATCGCCGCGTCCAGCACCACCAGCGCCATCGCCGTCAACACCGATGCGATCGCAACGCTTCGCCGCGCGCCCACCAACCCCGCGCCCGTATCCTCGCTCCGCAATCCTCCCTTCCCCTCGTCCTCGTTCCATCCCGGTCCTACTGCCACCCACCCCTCACGGCCGCTCTCCTTGGCCGCGCTCACCTCTGTCCGCACGTCGCACCTGCCCTCCACACACCATCCTGTTCAACAAACCGCGTGATCCTGTGCCCTTCGTTTTCTTCTTTCTTTAAGTCCCGGTCCGTGAACCGGTAGTAGAGCGCGGGACCTGCCGTACACCTCGTGTCGTGGATGTCTCCCGGCAAATACACCCGCGTCTCCCCCGCTCTATGCCTGTAGCTCTCCCGCCGCACCAGTCCCACCCGCCCTTCCGAATCCTGCACCCGGGCATACGTGCCCATCTCCATCTCCCCTTCCTGCACTCCATAGATCACCCAGCCGCGGCCGTGGTCGTGCGGTGCCCTATATTGCCCCGTCTGCTCCGTGTGTGCCAGCAGCACGAAACTGTGATCCGGGTCCCGGTACAGTTCCTTGCTGGCCGGACCCTCCCTGCGCAGCTCCGCAAGCCACTCTTCCGTTGCCAGCGCCCTCAGCAGGTCCTCCATGTGTCGCCGGGCACTTGCCGCCAGCTCCGTCGTCAACGGACCCCAAATCGATCGCATCCCCTCCATCGCCATCGTCAACGTGTTGTCTGCCATGGTCTCTTTCCTTTCTTCCCGGACTTGAATCTCTTGCCCCGTAGTCAAAACTTAACTTGAAATGCAGAATTGCGGAAGACGCACCATTTGCACTGAATCATTGCGTTTGACGCCATGCCAAAACGCCTGCTACGGTCGGGGCATGGTGCCGCCTGATTTCAACCTGCTTGTCACGCTCGATGTCCTGCTGGCCGAAAACAACGTCGCCCGGGCGGCAAAACGGCTGCGGCTCAGCCCTTCGGCCATGAGCCGGGCTCTGGCGCGCCTGCGCGAAGCGACGGGAGACCCGCTCCTCGTCCGCGCCGGAAGAGGTCTCGTGCCCACCCCCAGGGCGCTCGAACTCCGCGATCATGTCAGCCAGCTCGTGCCTTCCGTCGAGGCGGTTTTGCGCCCGGCCGGGCGTCTGGATCTGAGCCGGCTGCAGCGGACCTTCACCTTGCGCGCCCGGGAAGGATTCGTCGAAACCTTCGGGCCCGGCCTGCTCCTGCGGGTCGCGCAGGATGCCCCGGGTGTCCGGCTGCACTTCGTGCAGAAGGCGGATAAAGAGAGCGCGCCGCTTCGCGAAGGAGCCGTCGATCTGGAAACCGGCGTCATCGACGGCACGACCGGTCCCGAACTGCGGACGCTGGCGCTCTTTCACGATCGCTACATCGGCGTTGCGCGCGCCGGACACCCGCTCTGCGAAAGCAACATCACGCCCGTCGACTACTCCGCCGCACGGCACGTCTCCGTCGAAAGGCATGGCTCCGGGAACGGGCGCATCGACGAAGCCTTGCAGGCGCTCGGCTTGCATCGCCGCATCGTGGCCAGTGTCGATACCTTCTCCGCCGCTTTGGCCTTGACCCGCTCCACCGACCTCGTCGCCAGCGTTCCTGAGAAGCACACGGAAGGCCTCCGGCACGGGCTGTATCCCTTCCCGCTTCCCTTCCCCGCGCCTGAGATCACCGTTGCCCTCATCTGGCATCCGCGCATGGATGCTGACCAGGGCCACATCTGGCTCCGCGCCTGCATTCGGGACGTTTGCACCGGCAGCGTGGCCCACCCCTCAGCCGCCATCGCCCCGCGCCCCCACTCCCAGCTCAGAAGCAAATAAACTGACTGAACGCGATGGGTTCACGATGATGTGAACAGCCAGCGTCGCTTCGCTCCCAAAGCGATCGGCATCGCTGGCATATGCAGGCAGGCATCCCCGTTGAGTACGAACTCCTCCTGCAGCCCTTACTGACATGCGTGCAACGGGCTTGCCAGCAAGGATGCAAATTCGATGCAATCGACGCTGAAATCCGGCCACCACCCAATGGGGACGGAAATATGCGTCAACCGGGCCGCGAGGTACATCATCGCGCGCTACAGCCACGGCTTCCGCGGATCAGTTGGCGGATAGCGCGCTACTCGGAAGCGGGAAGTCGACTGATGTCACCTTGGGGTGACGCCGGCAACCCCAACTCCGGGAGTCTCACCGACCGCCAGATCGCAAGGCTGGAAGCAAGGCTGGAAGCAAGGCTGGCAGCTAGGAGAAGGGCAAGGGGGGCAATGAAGACTGGCACTCTTACCCAGGGCGTACAAACCACGGCGCCTGCGTGTACACAAAGTCTCTAACTCTTCAGTTCGATTTCCAGGTTTCCTCGCAACCGCGACTGGCATGCGACAGCTATCCCTCCGGCACTACCCCGGCCATCGAACTACGCACCCACAGTTCGCCTGGAAGGTGAGCTGGCGAACGCTGCCGCTGATCTGGAGTGATAGCCACACTGTTTCGGCGAGTAAGGGTTAGGATCTTGTCTCCGTCAAGCCCTGCCGAGGTGCCCGCCACTCGGTTGAGCCTTGGATGATCCCCCATCGGGAGGCGTTCTCTGATGAGCGCGGCGAGCGCTGAGAATTCCGCTGCCAGTTGGTCGTATATGAACAGTGAGAGTTGAATGGAGCGTTTTTGCACGAGAAATAGATACAGAGAGTAGAGGGCGATCAGCGCAACGCACCAACTTCCGGCTTACCGGCGATGTGAGACTTGAGCGGATACCAGCACGTCTTTCGCGATCCGTCGCGGCTTCCCTCAGAACGGAACGGACGCGAACCGCTGGTTCAGCCATAAATAACTTCAGGGCTGGCGCGGTGGTGGTCTTGAGTCGGGCCCTGAGGCAAGAGATGGCAATGTGAGAAGATACTGCCATGTACAGCGAAACGACGCAGGATTCTCCGGAAGCCAGGAAGGCTGTATTTCGAAAACTGGTGGATATCTATGCCGCCGGAGACCTTTCGGCGCTGGATCAAGTCGTCGCGCCCAATTATGTCGGTCACCCGTCAGCGGGTGACCGCGATCTGGAGGGGCTTCGTCAAAGCATCCTGTACTTTCACAACCTCTTCATCTATACGAAGGACTCCTTTCGCATTGAAGATCAGTTGGTCGACGGCGAGAAAGTTGTTACCCGTATGACCGCCAATGTCCAGATACGAGAGACCGGGGAACCTGTTACGCTGCTGGGTATCAACATCGCTCGCATTGTGGACGGCAAACTCGTGGAAGAATGGAACACTTGGGAACAAACGAAAGCAACCGAAAGGCTGAAACCATCCGTACTGAGTGCCTAACGCGACTCTGCAGCATCCTAACTCCTCATTCGGTCAATAAAGAATCAGCATTCAGGTCGTAGTCGCTAATTCGAGCAGCCTCGGGCGAATTACGCACTACTCGGAAGTTGAGCCGCCCAAACCCCCGTCAACCTCCAAATCGCCGACGACTGGCACCGCATCGCCAACGAATTCGAGGCCCCCACCCCTGCCCTCCGCCAATACCTCGCCTGGAAGAAGGTCACCCCCGAACAGGGCTTCCAAACCCTCCTCCGCGACACCGACCGCCACTTCCGCCGCATCCACCAAACCCACAACGGCCTCCTCGATAAGACCAACCCGGAGCGCTAACCACCCATGCAACCCGCCCTCGGAATCCCATTTCACCGTCGACCACCACTGCCAGGCAACTCCGCCATCCCAGTCCCGTCCGGCCTCAATTCGGAGGCCCCTTGTTGGCTGCCCTGAGAGCGTAAGTTATACAGTGATATAACTGCAAGCAGGCGCTATATGCACATCACTCATCTACGCAAGGTCGGCGGTTCTGTGATGCTGGCCGTCCCACCCGCCCTGCTCGAACTTCTGCGGCTCGCCCCCGGCGCGCAGGTCGGCCTCACCGTCGAAAGCGGCCGTCTGGTCGTGGACCCCAGCCCCCGGCCTCACTACACCATGCAAGAACTCCTCGCACAGTGCAACCCGAAATCCCCGCGCGCCAAGCGTGATCGCGAATGGCTCGGCGGCAAGCCCGCGGGACGAGAACTCCTCTAGCCAGGGGCGGCGCGATGAAGAGCGGCAACAGAATGCGGCGCGGCGACATCTGGCTTGTCGGACCCGATCCCACGGCGGGACATGAGCAGCAGGGCCGCCGGCCCGTCCTCATCGTCACCCCGGAAGCCTTCAACACCCTGACCAAAGTGCCCGTCGTTCTCCCCATCACCAGCGGCGGCAGCTTCGCGCGCATCGCCGGCTTCGCCGTGCCCCTCGCCGGAGCCGGGACCCAAACCACAGGAGTGATCCGCTGCGACCAGCCCCGTGCCCTCGATCTCGCCGCCCGCGGCGGCAGGAAACTCGAAACCGTCCCCGCCTTCATCATGGACGAAGTCCTGGCCCGCCTCACGCCCCTCTTCGAATGAAGCACTGAGCACACCTGCACAACTATCGGTGAGCTGATCGGCGTGAGCGTCCAAACCCACCAGAATTGGAAACAGGACCGCTGCCGCCCCACAGGACCCGCTGCCGCACTCCTCACCATCCTCGCCCACGACCCCCAACTCGCCATCAAAGCCATCCAACGCCCCTAACAGGCCGCTGGAGGACCCGGCCCGCCGCGCCCGCATCCACACCTGCTCACAGAACTCCCGCGATCAGGCCTTCCAATTGGTTCGAGGAATACCTCCCCTACGCCGACCGCCGCACGGGAACAAAACGAACCTCGACGCGATGATGGAGCGCAGCCCCGATCCTCCGCAGCATAGCCAGGGAGTGCCCCTCGTAGTCCGCGTCTTCCAACCGGCAGATCACGGACGCGGTGGTGCCGATCAGCCTGCCCAGTTGAGCTTGCGTCAATCCGGCTTTGGTCCGCAGCGCGAGAATGTCGCGGGCGATCTCGTCGTTCGCCCTCGCCTCCTCCAGCACCTTCGTTCGTTCGGCTTTGCCGTCAAAGTACCGGCGCCGGAGGATCTCTACCGCGTCGGTTGTTGCTTTCCCTTGCTTCTTCATGTCGCACTCCCCTCTCCCAGACTGTGCTTCGCCGGATTCGCCGCGAATTTCTCCTTCCGCTCCATCGCGCGATCGATCTCCTTGGACGGAACGGCTTTCTCTTTCACGATCCCGTGAGACACGACCGCCGCCACCCTGCCGTGGAAGAAATACAGAACCCTGTAGTGGACTCCCTGCACACTCGCCCGGAGTTCGTAGATCAAGTCTCGCAGCAAATCCGCCTCCGGCCGCCGCAGGCCATGGCCCACCTCACGCAGCCGCTCCACTCGCAAAAGGCACTTCGCCTGGACCTGCACCGGCATCTCATCGAGCCATTCCAGAAATGGGCATGAGCCGTCTTCCTCGCAAAACAGGACGACTCTCGTTTTCGGCATTCTACCTCAGTCTATTCGCAAACTTGCGAAACAGCAAGGCAATCTCACGGGGCTCCCGGCAACATGATCGCCCACCCACTCTCGCCGAATCTCAACGATCAGAGATGCCCCGCCACACCCGAAGCACGGCACAACTGCCGTTGGCCTGGGTCCCTGAACCAGTTGAAACAATTGGCGGCGGCACCCACCTTCCTAGGCGCTTTTCCATGCCGTCGAGAACTTGAGAGACCGGTACGTCTGGAAGGGGTCCTTACACTGCACCATGAAATGGTGGCACACATCGGGGATCTTGCGGTTCTGCCGTAACTTGCTGGGCGAACTGGTCTCCACTGTGACAACGCAGCGCTCTTCCGGTGCTGCCAGAGCGTACGCAATGAGGAACGGATCCTGTCCGATCTCGATCAACTCGGAGTCGGTCAGGTCTGGAGCGTACCCTTCTGTGACTACTTTGTTCACCAATGCCGGATCAACCTCTTCATTGAGGCGAAGGATCTCTTTGTGCGCCGTCATCCAGGCGAGGAGAGGGTCTTCTCGCCGGCTGCCCGCGAGAACCTCGTCCAGCATTTCCACAGGAAGTTTGATGCGTCCGCTAAAGGCTTGGTGCGCGATCCACTCCCAGAACTCCGGAATCGCATCGAGCGGGTAATACATGTTGCTGGCGGTGATGAGAACATTCGCATCGAAGAGGTGCAACATACGTCAGCGCGCACCCCGCATCGAGAGAAGCGGTTCCACCCCACGGGGTTTCACCCCGAGCACCCGGCTCGCTTTGGTGTATGTAATCGTGCCTTCATCCAGCGAGCGGCGCACCAACCGAAGGAGCGCGTGCCCCACACGGTGACGCCGGACGACGTAGTAATTCGGCCCCCCATCAGACTTTCTGTGTTTTTCCGCTTCCTGTCGCTTAGACTGTTGGTACTCTTCCCGGAAACGCTGATCGAGTGCGGCCCACTTAGCCTTGCCGATCATGCCGGCCCTGTAGAGCTTGTAGGCGGCCATCGCCCTGCTCACTCGGTGGGCCGCCGCGAATTGTCCTAGCTGCTCCGCGAACTCCGGGAGGCTCAGCTTCAGAGCCGGCGCGAGTTGCCGCAAGTCGCTCCCACTCAGTAAAATTTCGCCCGCAACGTCATTACAATACCGCTCCACCACGTTCTCGTGATCCGCTCCGCTGATCCCGGTTTGTCCCAGCCACAAATGCACGAGTTCGTGCAATGCGGTAAACGGCCACGCCGACCTGGCGTCCTGGTCGTTGATCGCAATCAGGGGTGCGATCTTGTCGGACAGGGCGAACCCCCGGAAGATTTCCACCGGGATGTTCGTGTGGTGGCTGCCCAGGTTGCCCAGCAGGAGAACATAGACGCCACTGGCCTCGATCTTGTCCCGCAGGTATGCGAATGCTTCATCGACGGTCTTGGATGCCCGGTATTCTGCCAGGCTGAAATCGAGTCGTGCAATGATCCGGGCGGCAAGCTCGCGCGCGGGAAGCGCCATCGTTTCCGAGTTCACAAAATCCAGCGGCGCGGCCTGTTCATCCTCAAGCATCGCTCGGATCAGCCCCTGGCGGGCCTTGATGTCTCTGACGAGGGCGTCCAGTTCAGGGTTGAACCGCTCAGTACAGGGCAGGGTTCGGAAGTCCTGGCCGCGATCGTCAGTCTGCGGCGGTTCTGCCAGATAGAAAACCAGGAGTGGCCGGCGGTAAGCCTTCGCCATTTTTACCAGGACGGCACGCGTCGGCTCGTCCACTCCGAGTTCCATGGCTTCGAGGCGTTGCGCCCCAGTGCGCCAGCGCGCCTCCGCGAAGCCAAGCACACGAGCGGCATCTTCCATCGAGAGACCCGCAGTCTCCCGCGCCCACGTGAGTATTCTTGGCTGAATCGCGCTCATGGAACCGACCGGATCTCCACTTAGATCGTAGTCCAATCTCCCGGCCCGCTGCCCTTGGGTCTACATCCACATCCATTTTCAGTTCCCGGGGTCGTCCGCAGCGACTTCCGCCCGCCGCAGCAGCGCCTGGAGTCGCACGAATTCGCCAGCCCTGCCTGTGCGGACTAGACATCGAAGCAATAAACGCTGTCCAGTAGGGCGACCCGCGCCTTCCAAATACGCGCACCAACCTTATCCTTTGGGCAGGTAGCTCGACACCACGCGCACTTCCAAATCCGCCGCAGCAATTCCCAGTAGCCGGAAAACGTCTCAAGGGAACGGGAACTAACCCCAAAGGCCTTTGCAAGCTGAGATCTGTTCTTACGGTCAATGCAAATGAACAGGTCCGGGCGTTTCATAGCGAGAAGCCGCGAGGCCGTACCAACTCCGGATTTCTCCCAACGGCAGTGGGCCACGAATGCGTCGAACTGACTTTTCTCCAAATTGCCCCGGATAGGAATGTGGTCGAGTGCAACGTCTAAGCTCTCCGGATCGTCCTTCAGGCGCTGACCGAATAGACCATGACCCTGCATGCTGCCGAACCATCCCGCAACCTTCACAGTGCCACCCACGTAGCGGCGCCCATCCACAGGCATTTTGCTCAGGCTGCCATATTTCTCGAACAACATCTGGCAGTACTCCGCCGTCTCCAAATAGCCTGGCTCATCCTCCGTTCCCTGTAGAACCAAGCCGGGCCGATTCTCCTGATCGACGATGAGCTTGACGTATTCCTTCCACGTCTTGTTAAGTTGCTCGGGCGGGGCTTGGCCCGCAGACTCTTGGAGTTTCTTTGCCTTCACTGTTGCCTGAACTGGGGGACTTGAACGAAACTTCGCGAGCCGCTGGCGGGCGGCGGCGAGGCCGTCAAACTGCTCGCGGTAGTCCTCGATTTCAGTCCGGGTGATGCCTGTGGACTGGCCCTCTTGTGAGTCGATGAAAGCGGTGACCTCGGAGAAGAACACGTCACTAACGCTGCCGGTAACGCAGACATTCAACTCGACGTTGCGGCCGAATCCACCTCCCGTAAAATTCGAGCTGCCAACGATGCAGCAATACGCATGCCCGCTCTGGAACAGGTAAACCTTGGGGTGAAACGTAGCGGAGCCCGCTGCTTCCCCAATTCGAACATTCGAGCGGAAAGCTTCAAGGAACGACGGTGCAGTTTGGTGGAAGTCCAGCCCAACGACAAGAGTGCTGATTGCTCCTCGGGCTGCGGTCAGGTCCTGACAAACCAAACATTCTGAGGTCGCCCAGGCCGTGACAACGCGGATGTCCGTCGCCTTATTGCACCAGCGGCGGAACAGGTCCGCTACCTCCGAAGTCTTTGTCAGCAATCTGATCTTCATCGCGCAGCACGCGCCTCACGCATCACGTAGTCCATTTCCTTCTCCAGCAACTGCGGGTTCCGGCAGACGTGGAACGCCCAGTCGCCCAACTGGCCCCAGTTGTTCACCGCCTCCACCCACCGCTTGGCCGCATTGTGCTTCGCCTTGGTTTGATCGTCTTCAAACCCTTTGATTTCCAGGACGACCGTGGTCCCATTCTTCAGCCGCACCAGGAAATCCGGCTCGTAGGAGTGGTCGATCCCCATGTACTCGTAGGGAATCGTCAGACCAAGATGGTCGTTGCGCGCAAAGAACCAAACCGCGTCGCTCGCCTCCAACCGGAAGGCCGCGCTTGCCTCCCACGCCAGGTTGTCGAGTACCACCTGGTCGATGTGGCTCCTCATGGTTGCGTGACACGGCCGAGTTGTCTTGAAGTCGACTTCCGCCGTAGTCCCCATTGGCTTGTAGCGATTCAGGATCGGCTGCAGAGGCGCTTCGCCCTCGGCATCGTCGGGCACGATGCCGTCCCGCAAGCGTTCCACCATGCGCTGGACATACTTCTCCAACCCCAACTCGCAGGGATGGCAATTCTGGAAATTCACTTTCCGCTGAACGTACTCGTTCACGTACCGGAAAACCTGCGGGAAAAGCTGGTGCCGTGATTGCAACGCCAGAACGCGCCGGCGGCGGTCCATCACCGGCCCGGCGCCTCCCGTAAGCTGATCGACAATCAGCCGCGCGATTTGAAATTCGATCGTCTGCAAGTGGGTCTCGTGGTAGTACTCCTCCCTGTCCTGCTCCACAAATTCGAATGGAGTCGCGTGCATCGCCGGACTACCTTCCTGGTATCCCACGGTCGGCCGCACGAAGGTCGCTGTCGGTTCACGGTTCGGTTCAAGGATCAGTGGCTCCAGCTTGTCGACATCGCAGCGGATGAGATTCTTACGGAGTGCAAAGGCGTAGCCTTCCACCACCGGAAAGCGCATTTCCATCGCCTTGCGCTCCTGCAGCGCTCGCACGTGGTTCTTCGGACGGTCGTCCGGCGCCGGCGCCTTCACCGGCCGCCCCTTGAACGGAATCACGCTGAATGGAATGCCGTAAACGTCAACGTATTCTTCTGTCAGCAGGCCCGTCTTTGGATCTGGGACGTAGTCCATTCGCCGGAGGCCGCGGCCAACCACCTGCTCGCACAGCAACTGGCTGCCGAATGCCCGGATTCCCAGGATGTGTGTGACGTTATTGGCATCCCATCCTTCAGTCAGCATCGACACCGACACCACACACCGGACGTGTTCGCCGGGTTTGCCGGGTTTGCCGACAGTAGCAACCACTTGTCGCAACTCCTCCGCGGCGTCCTGCTTCTTCTTTTTCGGATCGTCGCTCTCTGCCTCGGCCAGCAGTTTTGTGTCGATCCGGATCGTACGCTTCACTCGATCCGTGTTCGAGAACAACTCAGGGAAGATCGCACCCTTCCCGTACACCGTTCGAGTTTTGCGCTTGGCAACCTTTCCCTTTTTCGCGCTGCCGTTGCCATTCTCACCACCGCCTGCGTCGTCCTCTTCCCCTAGCACCGCGGCAACGTCAGCTTCCGTAACCGCCTCCGTCTCTGTCTCGCCGCTGATCTTCCCGTAGAACACTTCTGCGATGTCCGTGTTGTCGCACACCAGAATGAGCACCGGCGGAACTTGTTCCTGCCCCGGCGTCGCCGCCTGCATCTGTTCCCATCGCTCCTTCCATTGCGAGGCGATCTGCTGAAGCGCGCCCTCGGCTTCCCGATAAACGACCTCGGGTTTCGGTCGTCCTGCCTTGCCGGGCAGGCGCTCGCCTGGTTCCAGGTTCTCGTTGATTGCCTTCCATAACTTGAAGTACTTGGGATCGGGCCGCCCCGTCGTGTCCAGCACCGGCAAACGCGGGATCTTCACGATGCCGCTCTCGATCGCATCCACCAGGCCGAAGTCGCTCACGATCCAGGGAAACGGCCGACCCTCCGGATGGCCGCTTCCCTTCAGGTAAAACGGAGTTGCCGACAAGTCCACGCACAGCGAGACGCCTGGGTCCTCACCCGGGTTGTCCGTACAATTGTTGATTCGGTCCAGCCCATCCAGCCACACCCGCGCCTCGTTTGCCTCCTCCTCCAGAACCCTCTTCTCTTCACCGCTCAGTTCTTCCTGCGCTGCCGCGGGGCGCCAGCAGTGGTGCCCTTCGTCATTCAGCACCAGAATCGGAAGCCTCTCATACAGGTCCTCCAGCACGCGTCGCGCGAAAACGTCTGGAGTCTCCGGCCCTTTGTTTACCACCGCGTAGCTCTTGCCGCCCTCCACGTGCTCCGACTCCGGTCCAAACCTGTGCCAATTCGTCACCAGCACCTTGCCCGTCTGCATCAGCGGCCTGTACTTCAGCGGAACGATGTCGAACGCCTCGTAGTAGTTGTCCGTGCGGTCCGGCCGCAGCACCTGAAGCCGTTCCTTCACCGTCAGGTTCGGGCAGCAGATCAGAACTCCATTGGGAAAGATCGTCGTGGCCGGATTCTGTCCACGATTGCAGAACGCCCATGCCACGATCATCGACATCACAACGGTCTTGCCGCTGCCAGTGGCCATCTTGCACGCGATGCGGCGCAGCGCCGCCTGCGTCGCATCCGGAGCTTCGTCGATCAACCGGGGGAAGAACTCCTGAGTGGACGGACTGAAGGACGGCCGCTCCCCTCGCAGCAGTCGGTTCAGATCGTCGTGGCTCAACTGGTAGTTGCGTCGCTTGTCGCGCCGCCCGGGAAAGCACACTTCGGCCAGATAGATGATCGTCTCCACTCCCTCCAGTTGGCAGTAGAACAACCGCCGCGCACGGTCGGCCCGCCACCAGTGCCTCAGCAGGTCGCGCGTCACGTTGGTGGCTCCCGCATATCCCCCCTCACGCCACTTGCGGACGTCTTCCCGCAAGGCGTTGACGAGGGGCAAGTCATCCCGCGCTTCCTCGGCGAGTCCCGTCAGAGTGAGTTGCGCACTGCCGGTTCGTTCTGTCTTGTACCAGTAGCTTGCCGGTCGCCGCGTGCCAGCGCGGCTGGCGGCCCCAGTCTCCTTGTCGTAGATCCAGTGATCGCCCGGTTCCTCGTACGGATTGCAGAGGATGGGCCGCTCCACCGGTTGGATCGGCACTTGCTCCTGGCCTGGCGCGGCTGCGGCGCCCTTCTTGCGCGCCATCTCCTACCTCCCGTCTCCGCCCAATGCATGAATCCGCATCACTTCGTTGCCGCGCGGATCGATCACCTTCACCGCCGCGCATCGATGCTTGCCTGCGGGAAACGGAAGGGAAACCGTTCCTGACAGAGCCTCGAAACGCCCCGGATCCACCACGCCATCGAGAGCCTTGCTCAGCTTCTCCCAGGCAGTCCGGTCCGGAAAGAACGCCTGCGTGATGCAGAACGTGCGCCCGTCGTAGTCGCCGTCCACAAACCACGCCGCCACCTTCGCCGCGCCGGTATCGACGATGTTATTCGTGACCGGGTCATAGATGTCCACACCCTGCATCTCGATCCGATACATTCCTTCCTTGTCCGGGCCATCGAGGTTCGTGCGCGGCCGCCCAAACACCGTGAATAGCTGGCTGCCGGGCTGCTCCTTGAGCAGTCCATTCATCCCCGGATTCACGTCCGGCCGGATGTGGGCGATGTGGATGCGCAACCGCGGGTGGCCTTCCTCGATCGCAGCCTGCGCCGGGCCATCGAAGCTGAAGCCGGCGAATACCAGATCGTCATACCGGCGCGCTGCCGGGCGGATGACCTCCTCCACCATCTTTGCGGTGATCGGCCCGTACTGAGGGCCAAACACAACGCCGACGGTGGCTGCGCCGTGCGGATCGTCGTCGGTCTCCCCCAGATTCACCCATCTCCCTTCGGCGTGAATCCCGGCCGAACTGCCCCCGGCGTAAATCGAATCGAGCCGCGTGAACTTTCGCTGCTTGTTGTCCGGGAACCGCACCCCGTCCATGCGGAGCAAATCGACCATCTTGCTCAAATAGGCCTCGACGTTTTGCGCCGACTCGCCCACCTGGACCTCGCGAATGACAAAGCTCCCCTCCAGTTCCTCCGGCTCACCCTCGAACTGTCCCGTTTCCACCTCGATCGCGTCACCCAGCGACATCTCCGGGGGTTGCACCGCCTCGACAGTGAATGGCCCGCTCACCCGGGTGATCTTGCGATCAATCTCGGGCTGGTCTACCAATTCTTCCTGATCTGCATTGGCCGCGATGCAGGCGTTAACCTCATCCATCTTCGCCCGCCAGGCGACGCGATAAGCATCTACTGCTTGCTTAAGGCTCTCAGGGTAATCAGAGTCGGTGTCGAACGGGACCTCCCAGTGTTGCCAGCATTTGCCTTTCGCCGGCAATTCCCAGCGGCGACGGTCGGCGTCCGTGACTGCCTTCTTGCCTTCCTGTTTCTGCTTCAGGGCCAGCTTCACGCGGAGGTCCTGCCGCAACTTCTCAGGGACCTCTTCCAATGCCGTGTTTGCCTCGGTAAGCCGCGCCTCCAGAACCAGTTCATGCCTGGCGAAGATCGGGTCCAGGTTCGCGTTCTGGGCGATGCTCTTGAGCGTGATGTGCGGTACCGTCTTGGTGCGGAGTCCTCCGTTGACACCCTGCACCTCATTCCGCAGCCTGTAGTATTCGAAGCGCCCCGTTAGCAGCCGCTGGCGTGCGATGGCAAGGGCAACGCGGCTCGTATCGATAGTGATCCAACGGCGGCCCCACTGTTCAGCGACGAATGCGGTGGTGCCGGAGCCGCATGTAGGATCGAGGACAAGATCGCCGGGGTCCGTCGTCATCAGCATGCACCGCTCGACGATCTTCAATGCAGTCTGAACGACAAAGAGCTTCTCCCCTCCGAGTTGATTCTGGCCGACGGTATCCGTCCAGATGTTCAGGAGTGGCGTGACGGGAAAATCGTCTAGTCGGCGTTTGTACGAGAGAGTGGCCCGATCACCGCTCAACAACCTCTCTGCTTGCAGCAGCCGACCCATACCCGCCTCATTCGATTTCCATCGCGCCTTTGGACCCGGAGTAAAGTCAAAACCTGCCACTGAAACTCGAAACCAAGAAGCCGCACCTTCGCCTTTGTCACGGCCCATGCTTTGACTCGTGACGTTGTCTCCTGCAAACACAGCAGATCCGCCCGGAAGCCGTTTCAGGTCGTCGCACTCATCACTCGTCAAAGAGCGAATCTCTCCGTTTTGCAGTTCAACTTTGGAATATCCAGTCGCTCCTTCATCCCCAGGCTGCTTTACCAAGAACAACTGATGAAATTTCGCAGTTGATCGGGCCTTCCCGTACCAGAGCAGGTAGTCACATGAGCCAGGAATGAAATCGGCGGTGCTACCGGTCGTCTTCTTTATCGTGATCTGTGAGATGAAATTTGTGGAGCCAAATACCTCATCAAGCAGCGTGCGCACTCTGTGCAGGTTTTCGTCGCTTATCTGGACGAAGATACTTCCGGTATCGCGCAGCAGCTCCTTGGCCACGATCAAGCGTTCGCGAATGTACGCCAAATATGAATGTACTCCGAGGGTCCACGCGTCGCGGTAAGCCTTTACCATCTCGAGCTCGCGTGTTAAGTCCGTCTCCTTGTCCTTGACGTCGCGCTTGCCTATTTCTGACTGGAAGTTACTCGCGAACTTGATCCCGTACGGTGGGTCAATGTAGATCATCTGGATCTTCCCGGCCAGATCCTCACGGCGAGCCAGCGAGGACATTACCTGAAGGCTATCGCCCAAGATCAGCCGATTCGACCAATCCACATCATGCTTGTAGAACTGAACCGCCTCGCTATACTCCTGTTCCGGGTCAGCGAACAGCGACCGATTCACATCCTCACGCGCCGCCACCTTCAAGATGGCCTGCGCACTGACGCGCTCGTGGATGTGCAGCGCCACTGGGTCCACCGCGAACGACTTCGCTTCGCGTTTACCCGCCCATTCGAGCCACGGCTCGTGCTTGCGCAGCGCTTCGGCGAGTGTCCATGCCTCAGCCTCATTGAGCGCCCGCCGCGTCGCCTCTGCGAGCAACTCGGGCAATTCGTCAGCGCTCCCGGCGGCGTCGAAGCGTAACGCCGGCGCAAGCCGCGGACTGTAGCTGTACTCAGCCTTCGGCAGCAGAGGCACATGCCCTTCTGCCGCGATTTTCGCCGGCGGGTTGTTCTTCCGGGTGGCCTCGGGATGGCGGTAATCCACCACGGGAGCCGTCACATTCTTGCCCCCGGAGTCTTCTTTTTTTGTCCTCGGTGCCATAGCTTAAGTCCTCATTCTATGTCGCGGCGCAGTTGTCAGGTTCGCAATCTTCTTCCCCTGCTCCGCTCCCGTAACGGATTCTCTCGCTGCCGCCTTCTTCGCCCCCCGCCCAGGCTCGCTCACGAAAACCACGCGCCCTACCTTCCTAATACTGCATCTCTCATTGCGGCTTCCCTTTCCGCAGGTTGTTTGCCTAGGCCCTTCATAGCTCCGGCGAACGCCACTGTTTCATCAAAATTCCGGGCGACCTGGGACCCCATTTCGCCTCGCCCCACATTTATTTCTCCAACCCCCTCAACCACATACAACGATCCGCCCCGAAAACCCCTTGCCACCCCATGCTCCCCTTGTGTGCATCATGGAACTCTCTACACCCCCTACCACCAAACGGCGCGCCACCCCCAACCACCCCTCCACTCCCCCGGACTCCGAGCTCCTCGGCTCCGCCACCCTCGTCCACGGCGACGACCCCGAAGCCTACGAGCGCCTCCGCGCCAAAACCCACGACCTCTCCGGCCCCCCGGATCACTACAACGACTTCCTCGCCGACGTCCTCGCCTCCTCCTCTTGGGAGTTCGCCCGCACCGCCCAGTTCCGCACCTCCGCCCTCAACCTCCAAATCGCCGACGACTGGGACCGCATCGGCAACGAATTTGAAGCCCCCACCGCTGCCCTCCGTCAATACCTCGCCTGGAAGAAGGTCACCCCCGAACAGGGCTTCCAAACCCTCCTTCGCGACACCGACCGCCACTTCCGCCGCATCCACCAAACCCACAACGGTCTCCTCGACAAGACCAACCCGGAGCGCTAACCACCATGCAACCCGCACTCGATCCCCACCCCCACGGGCCCAAGGCCGCCTACCACTGGGGCTACCGCGCCGCCCTCGGACCCCTCCCCCACCACTGGCTCCAGGCCGCCCTCGCCCGCGCTGCCTTCTATACCCGCTCCACCACCAACTCCACACATCGCCACCTCATCACCGATCTCATCGTCGCCGGCTATCGCCTCTTCTACATCACCAGCCTCCGCCATCGCCAACTCAACTGGGCTCTCGCCCTCCACCACGGCCATCTCGGCCGCGCCTTCCGCCTCCTTTGCCGCTACCCTGCCACCGAACGCGCCTACGAGCGCGCTCACGCCTCCGCCCACAACCAATTCGCCCACGCCCTCCGCGCCGTGAAGAGATTTGAACGGAATCCCCCGCAAGTCATTGAAAACCCGTCCGAGCCCCTGCCCGCCATCGCTTCGGACGCCGCCACCGCCCTCACTCGCCGCGCTGTTGCTAAATTTACACACAATCCCCCGCAAGTCGTTGAAAACTCGTCCAACGCGCCCGCCCCCTCCCCTCCGCGGGTGCGAATTCCCCCTTCCCCCTCCCATGTGCCGCTGCAACCCAATTGCTATAATGAAAGGTACTTTCACCCCTATGACAAACACAGGACTCGCTGGGAAGAAGGTCATCCTTCTGCGTCCTCGGGGCTTTTGCGCGGGCGTCGTCCGCGCCATCGATGTCGTCAAGATCGCTCTCGATCTCTACGGCGCCCCGATCTACGTTCGCAAGGAGATCGTCCACAATCGCCACGTCGTAGACGAACTACGCCAGCACGGCGCCATCTTCGTCAATGAACTCAGCGAAGTCCCCTCCGGCTGCCGCGTCATCTTCTCCGCCCATGGCGTCTCGCCCCAGGTGCGCGCCGACGCCAAGGCCCGCTCGCTCGAAGTCATCGACGCCACTTGCCCCCTCGTCACCAAAGTCCACCTCGAGGCCGTCAAGTTCGCCCGCCTTGGCTATACCATCCTCCTCATCGGCCACAAGGAACATGAGGAGATCGAAGGAACCTTCGGCGAAGCCCCAGCCAACACCATCATCGTCCAGACCGAAGCCGACGCCGAGGTGGTCCAGCTCCACAATCCCTCCAAGGTCTGCTACCTCACTCAAACCACCCTCTCCCTCGACGAAACCCGCGGCATCATCGAGATCCTCAACCGCCGCTTCCCCCAGCTCACCGGGCCCAAATCCCAGGACATCTGCTACGCCACCGAGAACCGCCAGCTCGCCGTCAAGGCCGTCGCCCCGCTCTGCCAGCTCCTTCTCGTCGTCGGCTCCCAGAACAGCTCGAACTCCAAACGCCTCGTCGAAGTCTGCCGCAACCACGGCGTGGCTTCTCATCTCATCGACGATCGCTCCTACCTTCGTGAAGAATGGTTGGAGGGCGTCGACACCGTCTCCGTTACCGCCGGAGCCTCCGCCCCCGAAAACCTCGTCCAGGATGTCGTCGCCGCTCTCACCGAACGCGGCTACGCCTTCGGCGAGGAACTCGACATCGTCGACGAGGACGTCCGCTTCAGCCTGCCCGGCGAACTCCAGTCCGGACTCGTCCGCCTCGCCCCAGTAGCACCACCAGCATGACCTCAGGCCTCCAATCCACCCCCGGGCTGCAAAGCACCAAAGAAGAGATCCTCTCCTCCGCCCGGCAGGCGCTCTCTTCCGCCTCCGCGCACCTGCTCTCTCTCCGCACCCCGGAGGGCTACTGGCATGGCCACCTCACTGCCGATTCCACCCTGGAGTCCGATTGGCTCCTCCTCCTCCTCTGGCTCCATCCTCCCACCAGCGGCCGCTTCTCGCCGCCTGAGCCCGAAAAAGTCCAGCGCGCCGTAGCCTCCATCCTCCGCCGCCAGAACCCCGACGGCGGCTTCTCCATCTTTCCCCAGGGCCCCTCCGAGGTCAGCGCCTCCGTCAAAGCCTACTTCGCCCTCAAACTCGCCGGCCTTGCCCCGGAGTCGCCCGAACTCACGCAGCTCCGCCACTGCATCCTATCGCTCGGCGGCATTCAGGCGGCAAACAGCTACGTCAAAATCAACCTCTCCCTCTTCGGGCTCTTCCCGCAACAGCACGTCCCCACCGTCCCGCCCGAAATCGTCCTCCTCCCCCTCCAGTTCTTCTATGAGATGTCGTCCTGGACCCGCGCCATCGTCGCACCCCTCTCCATCGTCCAGTACGCCACCGCCGGCAAGCCCCGCCCCGTCCCCGCCGGCTTCCACCTCCAGGAACTCTTCCTCGAAGGCGGCCCCGTCCGCCTCCACTCCGACGTTCCCTTGTTTTCCTGGAAAAAACTCTTCCTCATCGGCGACTCCTGCGCCAAAATCTACGCCCGCCTCGCCCCCGCCTCCCTCCGCCGCAAGGCCATCCACGCCATGACACGCTGGATGCTCGCCCACTTCCGCCTCTCTGACGGGCTCGGCGCCATCTACCCCTCCATGCAGTACGCCATCATGGCCCTCGAAGCCCTCGGCTACTCGGCGGATTCACCCGAACGCCTCGAAGCCCAGCGCCAGTTCGATAACCTCCTCCACGACGACGGCCAGGACTTCTTCTTCGAGCCCTGCTTCTCCCCCGTCTGGGATACCGCCATCGCCGCCCATGCCCTCGGCGCTGCGAGCCAGGCGCTGACTCCCGCCGGCGCACCGCCCTCCGAAACGCAATCCGCCGGCGACTGGCTCCTCACCAAGGAAGTCCGCGAAAAAGGCGATTGGTCCATCAAGCGCCCCCACACCGAGCCCTCCGGCTGGTACTTCGAATTCGCCAACGAGTTCTACCCCGACATCGACGATACCGCCATGGTCCTCATGGCCCTCCGCCACACCGGCGCATCGTCCCCCGTGAAGCTCGAAGCCGCCAAACAGCGCGCCATCCAGTGGCTCCTCGCCATGCAGTCCCGCGACGGCGGCTGGGCCGCCTTCGACGTCGATAACGATACCCACTCTCTCTCCGAAGTCCCCTTCGCCGATCACAACGCCATGCTCGACCCCACGTGCGCCGATATCACCGGCCGCGTCCTCGAAGCCCTCTGCCTCCACGGCGCCGATCCCTCTTCCGCCCCCATCCAGCGCGCCGTCTCTTACCTCCGCCGCACCCAGACCACCGAAGGCTCCTGGTCCGGCCGCTGGGGCGTCAACTACCTCTACGGCACCTTCCTCGCCCTCCGCGGACTCCGCGCCGCCGGCCTCGACGACCGCGAGGCCGAAGTCCTCCGGGCCGCCGAATGGATCCGCTCCGTCCAGAACGCCGACGGCGGCTGGGGCGAATCCTGCGAATCCTACGCCAAAAACGCCTTCGTCGAGGCCCCCAGCACCCCCTCCCAAACCGCCTGGGCCCTCCTCGGCCTCATCGCCGCCGGCGACGCCTCCAGCGAATCCGCCCGCCGCGGCATCGAATTCCTCGTCTCCTCCCAGCGCCCCCAGGGCGGCTGGGACGAAGCCCTCGCCACCGGCACCGGCTTCCCCCAGGTCTTTTACCTGTCGTACCACTACTACCGCCACTCTTTCCCGACTCTCGCACTCGCCGAGTACATCCAATTTAGAAGCGGTACCCACAAGGACTAAGCATGAGATTCCCGCTCTCCCTCACCGCCGGCATGGCCGGCTACATCGCCAAGAACAAGCTCAACCCGCGGCCCGAGTGGCAGATCAATAACGCCCTCGAACCCGATCCCAATAACCCCTTCAAGATCATCCACGGCGATAAGCGCTCCACGCCCCACCCCTTCATCAATAAGCGCTTCCCCCTCGTGCTCATGCTCGAACCGCTCCACGCCTGCAACCTCACCTGCACCGGCTGCGGGCGCATCCGCGAGTACGAGTCCACCATCACCGAACAGCTCTCTCTCGATCAGTGCCTCCGCGCCGTGGACGACTGCGGCGCCCCCGTCGTCGCCATCGCCGGCGGCGAGCCGTTCCTCTATAAGGACATCGTCCCCCTCACTAACCAGGTCCTCGCCCGCGGCCGCCACATCTACCTCTGCACCAACGGCATGTTCCTCGTGAAGCGCGCCAAGGAGTTCACTCCCAACAAGCGCTTCTACTTCAACGTCCACCTCGACGGCATGGAAAAGAACCACGACCTCGCCGTCGAACGCCCCGGCGTCTTCAAACAGGCCGTCGAAGGCATCAAGGTCGCCAAAAGCCTCGGCTTCAAGGTCTCCACCAATACCACCGTCTATCAGGAGACCGATATGAAGGAGATCTGGGAACTCTTCGAGTTCTGCGAAAAGCTCGGCGTCGACTCCCACCAGATCGCCCCCGCCTACGGCTACTCCGCCGTCAACGAGCGCGAGATCTTCCTCACCCGCGACGACATCCTCGAGAAGTTCAAGGACATCGACAAGCTCCAGGACCGCTTCCCCATCAACAACTCGCCGCTCTACCTCGACTTCCTCCGCGGCGACCGCGACCTCCCCTGCACCGCCTGGGGCAACCCCACCTACAACACCAAAGGCTGGAAGGGCCCCTGCTACCTCATCACCGACGCCCACTACAAAACCTTTGAAGAGCTCATGACCAAAACCCCCTGGGAGACCTACGGCCGCGGCAACGACCCCCGCTGCGAGCACTGCATGGTCCACTGCGGTTATGAGGCTTCCGCCGCCCTCGGCATCAACGGCCGCCGCGGCGACAATCTCCGCCTGCTCAAGTGGATCCTCAAGTAGCATGACTACCCTAGTGACAAGGAGCCGCCCACTGTACCGGCCCTCGTCACCCGTGTCTCCCAACCCGCCCAATCGGGCCGCCCGGACCGACACCCCCCGGAGGCCGCAATGAAGCCGGCCCTCGTCACCGGTGCGTCCGGATTCCTCGGCTGGCACGTCGCGCGCACTCTCCTCGATCGCGGCATCCCAGTCCGCGCCATGGCCCGCCGCCCCGAGGCCGTCCGCGATCTCGACTGCGATGTCGTCCAGGGCGACCTCTGCGACCCCGCCTCCCTCGAGCGCGCCGTCGCCGGCTGCTCTCTCCTCTTCCACGTCGCCGCCGACTACCGCCTCTGGGTCAAACGCCCCGAGCCCATGTACCAGTCCAACGTCGAAGGCACCCGCCACCTCCTCGCCGCCGCCGCCCGCGCCGGCGTCGAGCGCGCCGTCTACACCTCCACCGTCGGCTGCATCGGCTTCCTCCCCAACGCCCTCGGCGACGAATCCACCCCCGTCTCCATCGACGACATGAACGGCCACTACAAACGCTCCAAGTGGCTCGCCGAGCAGGAAGCCCTCGCCTCCGCCCGCTCCGGCTTCCCTGTCATCATCGTCAACCCCACCGCCCCCGTCGGCGACCACGACGTCAAGCCCACCCCCACCGGCCAGACCATCGTCGACTTCCTCAGGGGCAAGATCCCCGCCTTCGTCGACACCGGCCTCAACATCGTCGACGCCCGCGAAACCGCCGAAGGCCACTGGCTCGCCTGCGAGAAAGGCCAGCCCGGCCAGCGCTACATCCTCGGCGGCGAAAACCTCACCCTCGAACAGATCCTCAAGCAACTCGCCGCCATCTCCGGCAAACCCGAACCCGTCGCCCGCCTGCCCTGGGTCGTCGCCCTCATCGCCGGCCTGACTTCCACCGGCATCGCCGAACTCACCGGCAAACCACCGCGCGTCCCCATCGACGCAGTCATGATGGCCCGCAAGAAGATGTGGGTCTCCACCGCCAAAGCACAAAACGAACTCGGCTTCCAGACAACCGGCGCCCGCACCGCCCTCACCCGCGCCACAGAATGGTTCACCGCCCATGGCTACTGCTAACCCCCCAATCGCCATCCCCGCGGTGCCCCGAGCCCACCCCCACGCCTGCGCCGCCACTCCGGCGCAACCCCAATTTCCCGGCGCGGCCACCCGCGCCTGCGCCGCAACTCCAGCGCAACCCCAACTTTCCACCGCGGCCACCCACGCCCTCGCCGCGACTCCGGCGCAACCCCAACTTCTCGGCGCGGCCACCCAGGCCTGCGCCGCGACACCAGCGCAACCCCAACTTCCCGGCGCGACCACCCGAGCCCTCGCCGCGACTCCAGCGCAACCCCAACTTACCAACGCAGCCACCCACGCCCTCGCCGCGACTCCAGCGCAACCCCAACTTTCCGGCGCGGCCACCCCCGCCTGCGCCGCGACTCCAGCGCAACCCCAACTTCCCGGCGTGACCACCCAAGCCCTCGCCG
>JARKQJ010000011.1 GCA_029973955.1 Paludibaculum sp.
GTGGGGAATCCCATGAGGCCTCCAGTACTAGTTATATAACTAGTACGCAAACAAGTCCAGTAAAAACAACAGGACGGAGGAGAAATGTTTGGGCCACTCCAGCCCGATTCGTTCAGTTATCTAGTAAATAGCCAAACCCCAGCCCGAGACGAAGTCTCGGCGCCACAGTGGAGCCATTTCCCCCGAGACGAAGTCTCGGCGCCACAGTAGCCATTTCCCCCGAGACGAACTCTCGGCGCCACAGTAGCCATTTCCCCCGAGACGAAGACTCGGGGCCACCGTGGAGCAAGGTGAGCCCGTTTCCCCCAAGACGAAGTCTCGGGGCCACCGTGGAGCACGGCGAGCCCGTTTCCCCCAAGACGAAGTCTCGGGGCCACCGTGGAGCAAGGTGAGCCCGTTTCCCCCGAGACGAAGTCTCGGGGCCACAGTGGAAGCAGCGCGGCGTTTCCGCCCCCGAGCCGCCCTCACCCCCGTGGCATGATAAACGCATGGCTCGTGTGCTGATGGTCAGCTCGGAAGCGACCCCGTTTGCCAAGACCGGCGGGCTCGCCGACGTCACCGGCGCTCTGCCCGCCGCACTCCAGAACCTGGGCGACGAAGTGGCGGTCGTCATGCCCCGCTACCGCAAGATCCCCTGGCACGACACCGAGAGCGCCTGGGACAACATGGTGGTCTACGCCGGCTCCACCGCCTATCGAGTGGACATCCGCACCCTGGTCCACAAAGGCGTCCGCTTCTACTTCGTCGAAGCGCCCTACTTCTTCGACCGCGAGGGACTCTACAACCAGCACAACACCGACTACGCCGACAACCACAAACGCTTCGCCGTGCTCTCCCTCGCCGCCCTCGGCGTCGCCCAAACCGTCTTCCCCTGCGACATCCTCCACTGCCACGACTGGCAGGCCGCGCTCACGCCCATCTACTGCCTCGATCAGCAGCACGCCAATCCCGTCTTCGAGAACACCAAGTCGATCCTCACCATCCACAACCTCGGCTACCAGGGCCGCTTCCACAAGAGCCAGTTCCCCGAACTCGGCCTCAACCCCGGCTGGTTCACACCCGACAAGCTGGAGTACCACGGCGACGTCAACTTCCTCAAAGGCGGCATCACCACCGCCGATTGGGTGACCACCGTCAGCCCCACCTACGCCAAAGAGATCCAGACGCCCGAAGGCGGCTTCGGACTCGATGCCGTCCTGCGCCATCGCGGCGACGCCATCACCGGCATCCTCAACGGCGTGGACTACGACGAGTGGTGCCCGTCCACCGATCCGCACATCCCAGCCAATTACTCGCCCGAAGATCTCGCCGGCAAGAAGGCCTGCAAGAAGGCGCTGCTCGAAGAGTTCCACCTGCCCACCGACAACCTGCGCCGGCCCTTGATCGGCATCGTGTCGCGCTTCGCTGAGCAGAAGGGTTTCGACCTCATCGCCGGCATCTCCAGCTTCATCGAAGAGAACGATGTCCAACTGGTGATCCTCGGCAGCGGCGATCACCGCTTTGAACGCATCTTCCAGGACTGGCAGCGCTGGCAGCCGGAAAAGGTGGGCGTCTGGTTCGGCTTCAACAACGCACTGGCGCACCGCATCGAGGCGGGCGCGGACATGTTTCTCATGCCGAGTCTCTATGAGCCGTGCGGGTTGAATCAGATCTACAGCCTGCGCTACGGCACAGTGCCCATTGTGCGCGCCACGGGCGGCCTGGATGATACTATTCAGGAGGATACCGGTTTCAAGTTCTCCACCTACTCCGTCGGCGCGCTCTACGACACTTTGCGGAGGGCTCTCGGCGCCTGGAGGAATCCGGCGAACTGGAAGCGCCGGATGCTCCGCGGCATGGCCATGGATTACTCCTGGGATGCTTCGGCAAGGCAGTATTCGGCCCTCTACCAGCGGTTGCTGGGCCGGGCCTGAATCCTAATGGCCTCTTTCGTCATCTGACTATTTGTAAAAGGAAATTGCTAATGGCTGGACCCAACACCCTCGAATTCACAGATGCCGCTTTCGACCAGGACGTGATCAACTCCGACGTGCCAGTCCTTGTGGACTTCTGGGCCGAATGGTGCGGCCCCTGCAAGATGATCGCCCCGACCATCGACGCCTTTGCTACGGACTATGCCGGCAAGGTGAAGGTGGGTAAGGTGAACGTGGATTTCAATAATGCCACCGCCGCGCGTTTCATGATCCGCGGCATCCCCACGCTGCTGCTCTTCAAGGGCGGCAAAGTCGTCGACCAGCGCGTGGGCGCGGTGGGCAAAGCCGAGCTCGTGAAGATGGTGGAGCCGCACCTGGGCTAACGCCCGCTGAGTTTCACCCAACTTTAACCGCCGTTCTGAGGGCCCCGGCCCAGGGAACGGCGGTTTCTTTTTGGCGACGACACCGGCGCACCGGTGAAGTGGGAGGAGCGGCGGCCCAGGTGGACGGCCCTTCGTCGAAGCGGGCGGAGACGCGGGCGGAGGGGCGCGGACTTGGGCCGGTGCTTGCGAGCGGTGGCAGCGGCGCAGTGGCTGGAAGGACGGAGAGGCGCGAGGGGGCGCGGACTTGGGCCGGTGTTTGCGGGCGGTGGCAGCGGCGCAGTGGCTGGATGGTGGGTGCGGCGCGAGGGGGCGCGGACTTGGGCCGGTGCTTGCGGGCGGTGGCAGCGGCGCAGTGGCTGGAAGGTCGGAGAGGCGCGAGGGGGCGCGGACTTGGGCCGGTGCTTGCGAGAGGGGGCAGCGGCGCAGTGGCTGGAAGGACGGAGAGGCGCGAGGGGGCGCGGACTTGGACCGGTGTTTGCGGGCGGTGGCAGTGGCGCAGTGACTGGAAGGACGGAGAGGCGCGAGGGGACGCGGACTTGGGCCGGTGCTTGCGAGAGGTGGCAGCGGCGCAGTGGCTGGAAGGAGGGAGAGGCGTGAGGGGGCGCGGACTTGGGCCGGTGCTTGCGAGAGGTGGCA
>JARKQJ010000012.1 GCA_029973955.1 Paludibaculum sp.
CCTCACCACGGAGATGGCCCAAGATGCTCATCACGACCCCAGAGCCAAACTCCTCATGAGCCTGCCCGGCGTCGATTTCCCCATCGCCCAAGCCCTGCTGGCCGCGCTCGGCGATGTGGCCCGCTTCCCCTCGGGCGAAAAAGCCGCCGCCTATCTCGGCCTGGTCCCCTCCACCCACCAGTCCGGCGAGCACTGCTATCACGGCCGCATTACCAAGCAAGGCCGCGGCCACGCCCGCTGGATGCTCGTCCAGGCCGCTCAGCATCTTTCTTCTCATTCCGGCCCCCTCGGCGTCTTCTTCCGCCGCCTGGCCACCAAAAAGAACCGCAACGTCGCCGTCGTCGCCACCGCCCGCAAGCTCGTCACCCTCGCCTGGCGCCTGCTCACCGCCAACGAGCCTTACCGCTACGCCGTGCCCCGCAGCACTGAAGCGAAATACTCCCGCCTGCGGGTCCGCGCCACCGAAACCCGCAAAAAGGGCGGCAATCCCAAGGGCCAGCCCCGCCCCGCCTCCTACGGCTCCGGCCGTCCCACCCGCGGCATCCCCTCCCTCGATCAGGTCTACGCCTCCGAGCAAGTTCCCCCGCTCGGCCCCCAGGCTCCCGGCGAGCTCAAAATGCTGGAACGCTACGGCCTCACAGATTACGCCGCTATGCTAAGAAAATCCCACCGCATTCCAAAAAACACCGCGAAAAAGGCATCCCCGTCAGAGTAGGCTTCGCGCTGCACCCTCATTCTATGGCGAGGCGCGCGCGCCTCCAGGCCAAGCCCTCCGGGCGCGCTCCGCGCGGCCTGGACCCGCGCTCTCCGCCTCGCCCCCCACCCGCTGTTCAGCAGCGCGAAGCCCAACCCCTCAAACCCCAACAGTGTCAACTGAAGATTTCAGTTGACACAATCATAGGTACTTGTACACGTCGGTGGCCGCGCTCACGAGCCGGTTCTCGACATCGTAGCTCCCCGTGATCGTGTTCCCGCCCACAGGCCACTGCGTCATGTTGCCGTTGGCGTCAAACGTGAACCCGTAGGTTGAGATCCGGTTCGTCGCCGCATCCACCGTCAGGTTCACCATCGGCCCGCTCCCCTTCGTCACGTTTTGCGACAAGCGATTGCCGAAGCCGTCGAACGTCCACGATAAGCCCCACTCCGGGCCCGTCGTCGCCGCGGAGATTAACCTGCCGAGTTCGTCGTAGAGGTAGTCCACCGTCTCCGAGGTGCCGCCGGACCTCTGCCGGCGCTGCACCCGCCCGTCGTTGGCCGTTGTCGAGTAGGTGTACGACATCGAGTTCCCCTGCCAGTTCTCCGACGTCATCTGGCCCCGTTCATTGTAAGCGAAGCTGTATACGCCCATCGATAGCGACTGCCTCGCTGAGTTCCACGCCGCGTTCGACACCACCGGGCCGCCGTCCTTTGTCATCCCGGTCATTCTCCCGGCAGAGTCGTATTGTAGCTCTGGACCCGCCCCAGCGGCTGGATCTCCTGATGCCGCAGGTTGCCGTTGTTGGTTGTGCACTCCGCGCTGTAGAGCCCGTCCGCACAATAGCTGAACAGCCATTCTCCGGCCGCCGTCTCGTTCGCCGCCGTGCCCAGCGCGATTCGCCTCACCTGGCCCCGCTTGTCGCTGTAGCCCCACTTCTCCACCAGGCCGCTGCCCAGCGAAAGCTGCGACACCCCGCCAAACGGCGAGTACAGCACCGACGAGGCGTAGTCCTTCCCGCCCACCACGCCCTTCACACTGTCCTTCCGGCCTGCCACGTCCTGCGTCCAGTTCACCACCCGGCCCGACGGATACGTCATCGACGCCATCCCCGCCGGCCGCTGCGTGTACAGGAATACATAAGCCGTGCCGCTTCCGAACTGCTGTGAACTCGCCAGGGGCCGCCCCAACCCGTCAAACCGGTACCGCGTGGTGCTGGTACTGTTGCTCACCTTCACCAACCGGCCCTTTGGCATGTTCTCGGCCACTGCCCCATCGATCGCCTCCACGCTGTCGCCTATCCAGTTCATCCGGAAACAAGCGCCACGGCGCCTGCGGCCCTTCACCCCGCGTACCCCATCTCCTCCGCACTCAGCCCCGTCAGCAGATTCCAATGAGCCGCCCCCTCCGGACGGTGCTTCCTCCA
The DNA here is from genome assembly GCA_029973955.1 of Paludibaculum sp. Taxonomy (GTDB): domain Bacteria; phylum Acidobacteriota; class Terriglobia; order Bryobacterales; family Bryobacteraceae; genus Paludibaculum. The sequence continues at coordinate 2,121 of JARKQJ010000012.1, forward strand.
CCACGCTCGCTCCCGCTCCCGCATCGACTCCCGGCATAGCGTCCCTTCCCGCGCCAGCCTCACCAGGTACCCCAGCCGGTTCTGTGCATTCCCCACCTTCACCTTGTCCCGTAGCCACCCCCAATCCAGGCCGCCGCGCCGCTGCACCACCCAGGGCAGCGCCGTTACCACCCTCGCATCCACATCCCTCTGCATCACGACCCGGTACACCACGGCCGCCGGATTCCCCAGCCGCTTCCCGCCGCGCAACTGACGGAAACTTCATCAGCCTACCGCGCCGCTCTCTGTTTCCGAGCAGACCCAGACCGCGAGTTACGGCCCTCCCAACTATTTTTTCAACCCCGCAACTCCCCACCCCTCAACCACTTCCGCCCAATCCCCCATCCGCCCCCCCGGGCCGCCTCCCTCTGCCCGCCCCCATCCTTTTACGCGGGAGGCAACCTATGCTCGAAAACGAAGACACACCCCAACGAACCCGGGCCGACATCGCCCGTGAAAACGGAGCCAAGTCCCGCGGCCCCACTAGCGATGAGGGCAAAGCCAACTCCCGCCTCAACGCCCTCAAAACCGGTGCCTATGCCACCCACTCCATCCTCCTCGCCAATGAGGATCCGGCCGCCTACGAACAATCCCTCCAGGCGCTCGTCCGCCGCTTCAAGCCCAATGACCCTTACGAGTTCACACTCGTCCGCGAGCTCTGCAACACCGAGTGGCTGCTCTCCCGCTACCAATCCATCAACACCAACCTCATGAACCTCGAACTCGCACGCCAGGAGCCCGAGTACGATCCCGACCAGGGGCTCTTCCCCGACGCGGTCCTCACCGCCCGGGCCTACCAGGCCCTCGCGGAACACTCCCGGACCTTGGACCAGATCAATCGCCAGATCCAGCATATGCACCGCAATCGCGCCCGCATCCTCGCCGACCTCGCCAAGGCCCGCCACGCCTTCCCGGTTCCCCAGCGAATCCCCGATCTCCCCCCGGCCGCTCCCCTCGCCGCCACGCTTTCAGCCGAAGAACCCGAGTCCGCCGGCTGCAATCCCCACTCCACCACGCCCGAGCCTCCATCGATTTTGCCCGGAGAAAAGCCCTGGAATAATTCGCTAATACGGAACGAACCCAGAAATGCCCCTCCGCCGCCCCCCAACGAGGCCGAGAAATGAGGCTCCCGCTCCACTTCTGGAAACCCTACAACGCGCCACCCAGAAGATCCCCCGGCCCTCCGCCCGGCAACGCCGCGCCCCCTCCCTGCGTCTCCACCTGGGCAGCCGAATCCCTCCACTTTCACCCCGACCCCAAGCAGGTCCAAATCCTGGACTCCCCCGCCCACCGTCTCATCCTCCTCTGCACCCGTCAATTCGGAAAATCCACCGTAGCCGCCATCAAAGCCCTTCACTTCGCCCTCTCCAACCCAAACACCCTAACCCTCCTCGCCGCCCCCGTGGAAAGAAGGGCCGCCGAGTGGATCCTCCTCACCCACACGTACCTGCGCCTCCTCAACATTAAGCCCAAGTCCGACGGCATCCACCCTCACTCGGCCGTCCTCCCCAACGGCTCCCGCCTCGTCGGCCTCCCCGGCGTCGTCGATAACAATCGCGGCTACGCCGCCCACCTCCTCATCTTCGAGGAGGCCGCCATCATCCCCGACGAACTCTTCCAAGTCCTCTCCGGCTGCCTCGCCGCCACTGACGGCCATCTCTGGCTCCTCTCCTCCGCCGGCGCCGACTTCGGCTTCTTCTACCACCAGTGGCACAACCGCAAAATCCCCTGGACCCGCCACAAAATCACCGCACCCGAATGCCCTCGCATCTCTGCCGAATTCCTCGAGCACGAACGCCTCCTCATCGGCGAGCCAGCCTTCCGCCGCGAATTCCTCTGCGAATTCACCACCCTCGGCGAAAAACTCCTCTCTCGCGACCTCCTCCTCTCCGCCATCGATCCCTCCCTCAACGCCTGGAATCAAGGCAAACCCCTATGCCGCTAACCCACCTCCAATTCGAAAGGACCAATCAACCATGGCAACCGTTCTCTACGCTCCCTATGACCCCGAACGCGGCATCCCCGAGCCCCGCCTCTACTACGGCCTCGATCTCGGCCTCCGCCGCGATCCCTCCGCCCTCGTCGTCCTCGAACGCAACTCCGTCCTCGGCGACTTCAACCACGCCTGGCACCAGTACAACCGCAACATCCTCTACATCCTCCGCCACGCCGAGCGCATCCCCCTCAATACCTCCTACCTCAAAATCGTCGATCGCGTCTCCTCGCTTCTCCGTTCTTCCGTCGGATCCCTCCCCGGCGGCTTCGAACTCCTCCCCGGCCACCAGCTCAACCCACGCCGCTTCCTCACCGTCGATGCCTCCGGCGTCGGCGCCCCGGTCGTCGAGCTCTTCCGCCGCGCCGAACTCCCCGCCACCCTCGTCCCCATTACCATCACCTCCGGCACCCACCCAGCCAAGGACCCCTCCGGCGGCTACCTCGTCCCCCGCCGCGACCTCGTTACCAATCTTCGCGTCCTCCTCGAATCCCGCGCCCTCCGCATCCCCGAAAACCTCCACGGCCGCGAGGACATCCTCACCGAACTCGCCGGCCTCGAAATCACGCCCGCCCGCGGCGCCGACGATCTCGCTCTCGCCCTCGCTCTCGCCGCTTGGTCCGCCACCCACCCCTAGCAGGCTGCTGAAATACTCACGCTGGCCGCGCCACCTTGGCTTTGCCTCCCTCAACGGGGAGGGCGGAGAGTGGGGATGTGATTCATCGCGAGCGACGACCGACGAAGTTGGGGAGAGCAAAGCCAAGTGGCCCGATGGGTTGCGGCGGCGGGCGG
>JARKQJ010000059.1 GCA_029973955.1 Paludibaculum sp.
AGCGTCCCTTTTCGCCACCCGCCCCGGCCACGCATGGCCGCGCGTAAGCCGCCGAAACCGCCGGTTCCCCCGCACCAGCAACCCTGCAGCCCGCATCGCCAGCTACCCCATCGTCCTCAGCCCGCCCTCGACATTCGCCGAAACCAACCGGGCCGGAGCGCCCCTCTTCGGTTCTTCCGCCCCGGGTGATAGAGTGGCGGAAGATGTACCGCAGAACCTTCCTGAAGTCCGCCGCCGCTACCCCCGCCATTCCCGCCATCGCAGCGGCCCCCGCCACGCCCACAGTCGGTTGGAAAGCCCGCTGGATCTGGTATCCCGAACGCAGAACAATTCCAGCCACCTTCGTTCTGTTTAGGAAAACCCTCCACCTGGACCAGCCGCTGGCCTCAGTCCCAGCCTGGGTCTCCGGCCACTCGCGCTATCAGCTCTGGGTCAACGGCCAGTTACTCCAGCGTGGACCCGCCCCCTGTGACCCGCGCTTCTGGGACGTCGATCCCATCGATCTCACCCCGCACCTCCGCCCTGGCAAGAATGTCATTGCCGCTGTCGTCTGTGCCTTCGGCGCAGGCGACGGAACCTATGTCCCGCCGTGCCCAACGGGCAGCGGCGAAGGCCGCGGTTTCCTCTTCCAGTGTGATGCGCTCAACCTCGTCACCGACAACTCCTGGAAGACGCTGCGCCCCCGCTGCTGGAGCCACGGCTCCTATCAACGCTGGTTCCTGCGCGCCTTTCAGGAAGAGTTCGATGCCCGCGCGTTCCCCGAAGGCTGGGCCACTCCGGAACACGACGACTCCAAGTGGATGGAGCCCGCCGTCCATACAAATCCTCCCGGCCGCCCTGCCTTGCGCGAAGTCGCCCGCGAAGGCTGGCGCGACGAGTGGGTGCTGCAGCCGCGCACCATCCCCGCCATCATTGAATCCAACACCGCACCCGCCAGCGTCTCCGATACCGGCTGGATCGATTGGCTCGTCGCCCCTGAAGAGTACTTCGAGTGCTTCCCCATCAACGGATTCCAGGAAACCCCGGACGCCGCACTAAAACCAAATTCCGGTCAATTGTTTCCGTTGCGCGTGCCCGCCACCGGCCGGCGCTCCGCCGCCATCACCTTCGACTTCGGCCGCGAAGTCCTCGGCCATCCCAGCGTCAAGCTGCGCGCGCCCGCCGGCACCGTCGTCGAAATCCTCATGTGCGAAAAGCAGGTCCCCGGCAAGCTCCTGCTGCGCATCCCGCCCAAGTACGGCCAGTGGCTCCGCGTCACCTGCAAGGACGGAATCACCGAATACACCGCCTTCGAATACGACTGCTTCCGCCAGATGCAACTCTGCATCCGCAACGCCGACGGCCCCGTCGAGATCCTCGCCGCCGGCGTGCGCGAACGCAACTACGCCTATCCCCACGAGCCCGATTTTCAGTGCAACGACGCAGAAGTGATGCGCGCTTTCCGCGCCAGCGTCGCCACGCAGAAAATCGTGTCACAGGAGACGCTGGTCGACAACTGTGTCCGCGAGCGCCAGCAGTACGCCGGCGATCTCGACCAGGCCAAGCTCGGTTCCTACTACGGCTTCGGCGAAATCCGCCAACCCGCGCGCATGATCCGCACGTTCTCGCAGGGCCAGAACCCGGAAGGTTGGTTCATGGATTCCTGGCCCGCCTGGGATCGCTGCCAGCGGCTCTTCCAGAAGCATCTCGGCCTCACCACCTGGGGGCCGATCATCGACCACGCCATGCAGTTCGGCATCGCCGTCGCCGAACATCACTTGTGGGACGAAAACGCCACTTTAGTGGCCGATTTGACGCCGAAAATGGCACTTTTCGATCACTTTTTGGCTCAAAACGTGAAGGCCGACGGCCTTCTGCCCGTCCTCAACTGGACCTGGAACACCGTTTGGATCGACCACATCGGTTTCGTCACCGAAGAGGACAAGCACTGCGCTCTGAACATCTATTGGGCCGGTTTGCTCAAGAACGGGCTGGCCCGCCTCTACGACTTCACAAATCAACCTGAAAAGGCCCGCCAGGCCCGCGCCCGAGCCGAAGAGATCCTGGCTAAAGTCCGTAGAATCTATTGGTCAGAGGCAGACGGCATCTTTGTCGACAACCTGCCCCGCCGAGCCAAGGACGGCGCATCGCGCATCCATGCCCGCACGCTCTCCATGGCATTGTTGTTCGGCGCCGTGCCTCAGGGGCGCGAGGCGAGGAGCGTGGAACTGCTTCATTCCATTCCAGTTGGCAAGGGAAAAGACGTCATCGACGTGGACGGCGGCAAGCTGAGGCTCGGCATCAACTACCCGCTCAACGACATCTGGCGGCTGTGGGCGCTGGCCGCCAACGGCCGAGGCGACATCATCGTGAACGAACTGAAGAACCGCTGGGCGCAGATGCCGTCGGTGCTCGCAAATGGCACGTATTCAGAGGATTGGAACCCGCAGCCAAGCGAATCGGGCCAGATCTGGTGCCAGTCCAACCCGGTGCCGATGATCGCGCTCTACCAACTGATCCTGGGTGTGCAGCCGACGGCTCCGGGCTTTGTCTCCTATGACTTACGGCCGCAGCCGGGTGGTTTGCAGAAGCTGTCGGGGACGGTGCATACAACACGCGGGCCGATTCATGTTTCAATCGACGGCCGCAGGCTCGAGTGGCGTTCGCCGGGCGGAGTGAAGGCGACGCTGGTGCGGGCGGATGGATCGCGGCGAGCGATGCCGGTGTCGGCGCAGGAGCAGACCTGGCAAGTGGAGCTGTGATTCAGGCGAGGAAGCGGGCGGCGAGGAAGAGTCCGCAGACGAGGAAGAGGTAAGTCCACTCGAGCGCGCCGAAGTGGCGCGCGGCGGGTTCGGGCCAGGCGCCGGTGAAGCCGCGGGCGAGCATGGCGGCGTGGACGCGGTCGGCGCGGTCCCAACTGCGGAGGATGAGTTCGCCGAACTGGCGGCCCAGGATCTGGTAGCGGGCGCGGCCGAGCGGAGCGACGCTGCGCGAATGGCGGGCGCGTTCCATGCGCGCGTACTCTTCGGAAAACAGATGCGTGTAGCGGTGCATCATGCCGAGGATGAGGTTCAGGGATGCGGGCGCGCCGAGGCGGCGGGTGGCGGAGAGGAGTTCGGCGAGGGTGGTGGAGGCGGTGAGAAAGGCGAGTAGCAGGATGGCGGTGTATGCCTTGGCGGCGACAGTGAGCGCGGCCCAGTAGTTGGAAGGGCCGTTCTGGAAGGCGAGCACGCCGGCGGCGAGCAGGATGAAGGGCGAGGCGGCAAGGCAGCGGGCAGCGAGGTAAGAGGGCTTCGCTTTGCCGGTGAGGATCACCAGGAGGCAGAGCAGGAGGTAGAAGGGGAAGAGCGCGAGCGCGGTGTTGGGGGTGGAGACGACGACGACGGTGGCGGCAATGACGGTGAGCACGCGCGCGCGGGGATCGAGCTTCTGAAAGAGCGTGGTCACATCTTTACCGAGAGCACCGCGGGCCGGGCGGTGTGAAGGAATCGAACAATGATCGAGGTGAGAACGCCCTCCACCGCGGCGGCGCCGAGATAGAGGGTGGCCATGAAGAAGAAGCCTTTGCCGTACCCGGCTGCCGCGAATTCTGCGGCGATGAGCACGGCGGGGATGAGGACTCCCAGGAAGCCGCAGAGGAAAGCGCGCAGGCTCTCCGGGCCGGCTCCAGTGCGCCAAAGCGCGGCGGCGGCCAGCGCGCCGAGGCCCATATTCAGTGCGTTGAGGCCGAGTGTGACGAGGCCGCCGTGCTGGAATAGGACGGTTTGAAAGAGCAGCGCCGCGAAGATCACCGGGAAGGCGCGGCGTCCGGCGAGGATTCCGATGAGGCCATAAAGTCCGAGGTGGACGGAGGTGCCGCCGAGGGGGAAGTGGACGAGTGAGACGGCGAAGGAGGCGGAGGCCAACATGCCGAGCCGGACCACCTCCTCGGTTTCGATGCGGCGGCCTAGCCAATAGACGGCACTCCAGGCGGCGGCGTGCGCGGCGCCGCACCAGGTGGAGGGGATGATGCCGTCGGCGATGTGCATTACCAGTTCGCGGAGAGGGATGTTTCGCAGGTGGTGAAGTCGAAGTTGGCGCCGGCGGGGGCGGGTTCCTTCCAATCGGCGGCAAAGAGGGCGGCGCCTTTGGCGGCGGCGGGCTTCCAGGTGATTGTTCCGCCAGCGACCGTCTTGGCGGTGTGTACCGGTTGGTGATTGCCGGCGAGGTAGACTTCTACTTCCGCGCCGGGGACGGGCTTACCCTGCTTCAGGAGAGTGATGGTCCAGACGCCCTTGGCGAAAGCGCCGGTGAGTTCGATTTCGAGGCCGGCGGGTTTGCCGTCGGCGGCGGTGGGTTTGCCGGCGGCGGCATAAGTGATGCCGGTGCGCAGGATGCGCGAGGCCTGGGTGGCGGTGGGGTTTTTGTCGCGGCCGCCGGGCTTGACACCGGTTGGGGTGCGGCTGGAGATGCCGCGGTCCTGGACGAAGGCGATCCGGTGGAGGCCGGGCTCCTTCGGGGTGTAGGGCGCCGACAATGCCTTGCCCGCGGCGGAGGGTTTGAGATCGGTCCGGGCACCGGAGGGGGCGATGGCGACTGCTTTGATCTGGGAAGCGTTGACCACTTCCTCACTGTCCGGGAATTCGTGGCCATGGCCGATTTGTACCGTTGCGGGCTTGCCGACTTCCAGGGCCGGTGCGAAGATCCAGGTGAGATGCGCCATGGCGCAGGCGCCTGCCACCAGGCTAAGAATGGCGGTGCGGCGCAGGGTTTGCATCATCAGAGTAAGTGCTCCTGTTTTCGAGTTTCGCACAATTCCAAGATTGGTGATACTGGTGAGAGGACTATGATTCGCATTGCTGTGTGGGTGATGTTGGCGGCGCCGGTGGCGGTGCTGGGACATGAGCTGGATTTGAGGGTCCGGTTGGTTGCGCCGGTGGTGACGGTGGAGGCGGCGTATGGGGGCAGCGAGCCGCTGCCATATGCCAAGGTGTCAGTGTATTCGCCGGCGGATGCGAATGGCGAGTTTCAGACGGGGGTGACGGACCGGAAAGGGCGGTTTGCTTTCGTGCCGGACCGGGCGGGGAGTTGGCGGGTGCTGGTGGACGACGAAGAAGGGCACAGGGGGGAGGTGACGGTGGTTGTTCCGGAGAAGTTCGAAGGGGCTGCGGCGGCGGTGGAGGAAGGCGGCTCGCGGTGGGAGCGGGCGTTGCTGGGGTTGGCGATTCTGTTTGGGGTGACGGGGGTGTGGTACGGGGGTAAGGCGAGGCGCTGAGGGAAGTGTGGCGATGGGATTCGCGTCCCGGGGGGAATACGGGGGAATGGGCTGGGACGTGTGGCCCCGGGACTGGCGTCCCGGGGGAATACGGGGGAATGGGCTGGGACGTGTGGCCCCGGGACTGGCGTCCCGGGGGCTGGGGTTTGGCTATTTACTAGATAACTGAACGAATCGGGCTGGAGTGGCCCAAACATTTCTCCTCCGTCCTGTTGTTTTTACTGGACTTGCTTGCGTACTAGTTATATAACTAGTACTGGAGGCCTCATGGGATACCCCACCAACGTCCAACTCATCAAACGCAAAACCAGCGAGCAGGGGTATATCAACTTCCCTTCCGCCATCG
>JARKQJ010000063.1 GCA_029973955.1 Paludibaculum sp.
ATCTCCGCGGTCACATCCGTTCGGTACCGTATGGTGAAGCGCACGGTGTCCTCCCGGTTGTCCGCCGCGGCGGCGAAGTACTCCCGCGCGCTCACCGTCTCCACCTTCGCCCAGGCCTGAAACAGTTCCCCGAACACTTCCTTGGGGACGCCGCTTTTCACCGTCACGGTTCTTCCGAGGAAGGCGATCCTGTGCCGGAGTTCCCCGGCGTTCAGAATGGCGGGATTGGCCATTTGACTCCCTCCCTAAAACAGCGCTTCCGGCGCGCGGTACGGCCAGAGCAGCGCCTGGAACGCGGCCTTCATGGCGGCGTAGGCGGCGGTATCGTCGCTCTCCCGGTGGGTGTAGTGGTAGCTCGCGAACAGCAGGACCGCCAGCCGCGCGGACTCCGGGGCTTCGGGAAACGGCTGCCCGCAGAAGTCCGCCGCCGCGGCTTCCGCCATGCGGAGCAGGCTCTCCAGGTAGCCGTCCTCCTCGTCCGTCTCAATGCGCAGGTGCGCCTTCAGTTCTGCAAGGGTCACCATGTCAGGCGGATTTCTGCTGGAGCACCTGCACGGCCTCGGCCAGCACCAGCTTGCCGTCCACGCGCTCGGCGGCCAGGAAGCCCACCTGCCCGGTGGCGGCGTAGAGTTCGTTCAGGCGCTTGAAGCTGCGGGTGGTGCGGTCCGCCACCCAGTAGTAGGAGAAGTCCCCAAACACTACGGACTTCGCGCCCGCCGCCATGACGGGCATGTAGGCCGAGGTGTAGATGGGGCGGTTCAGGATGGTGTCCGGGGTACCGGCGGTGACCGATGGCGCCCAGAGGTACTGGCCGGTGGTGTCCTTGAGCTTGCGCAGGGCCTTCACCGTCGCGTCGTTGGTGAGGAACACCGCGCGCTTGCGGTACGGGGAGCGGAGCGCGTAGAACAGATCCATGATCTCGTCCAGCGTGACCGCGGTGGCGCTTGCCGCCGTGACGCCCACCTGCGCGCCGCCGGTGGCATTGAGAAGGCCAGTCGGCCGCCCGGTGCCGTTCCCGGTGAAGAAGGCTTCCTCTTCCGCGGAGCCGATCCTGCGGGCGAACTCGGTGGCGATGTAGGAAGGCAGATCGAACACGGAGTCGTTCAGCAGTTCCTCCGACACGCGGATCATGGTGCCCAGCTTGTACGCGCCGATGGACACCTGGCCGAAGGTGTCGTCGCTCTCCACGTACGCGCCCTCCTCGTCAATCCAGGCCGCGGAGCCGTGGGTCGCGACCACGGGAATCTTGCGGTCGCCGGTGCTGGTGGTGATCACGTGCGC
>JARKQJ010000070.1 GCA_029973955.1 Paludibaculum sp.
GATCGATCTTGACGAGTTCGGCCAGCGGGTCCTGCAGGCGGCGGGCGATGGAGATGGCGCCGCGGACGGTGAGGTCGAGATCGGGGAACTCGGCGCGGGCGATGTCGGAAGCGGAGTAGATGGACGCGCCGCTCTCATTGACGACGACGGTGAAGACGCCGTCGAGCTTTTCAGCGCGCAGGAAGTCTCGCACGAAGCTCTCGGTTTCGCGCGAGGCGGTGCCGTTGCCGATGGCGATGGCTTTGACGTTGTGCCTGTCGATGAGGGTTTTCAGGGTGCGCGCGGCGCCGGCGGTGTCGCCCTTCTGCGGGTAGATGACGGAGTGTTCGAGGAACTTGCCGGTCTGATCGACGACGGCGAGCTTGCAGCCGGTGCGGATGCCGGGGTCGACGCCAAGCACGCCGATCTGGCCGGCGGGGGCGGCCAGCAGTAGATTCTGCAGGTTCTCGCGGAAGACCTTGATGGCGTCGAGGTCGGCGCGCTTCTTGAGTTCCAGACGGATCTCGGTCTGAATGGAGGAATTGAGCAGACGCGTCCAGCAGTCTTCGACGGCCAGGTCGAGTTGCGGCACCCAATCACCAGGCTCGCGGATGACGTTGGTCTTGAGCCAGGCGATGGCGCGCGCCGGTTCGAGTTCGATGAGGAAGTAGAGGATGTTCTCGCTCTCGCCGCGGCGGATGGCCAGCATGCGGTGCGAAGGGATCTTCGCGGCCGGCTCGCGGTAGTCGTAGTACATCTTGAACTTCTCTTGCTCGTCGACGGCGTCCATCACCTTGCGGCTGGTGACCACGCCTTCGTCGAACATCATCTGGCGCAGGGCCTTGCGGAACTCGGCCGTCTCGCTGATCATTTCGGCGAGGATGTGGCGGGCGCCTTCGAGTGCTTCGTCGATCGAATTGACGCCCTTTTCGGGGTCGACAAAGGTGGCGGCGAGCTCATTCAGCGGCAGTTCGCCGGGTACCTGCGCCCAGAGGTATTGGGCGAGCGGATCCAGGCCCTTCTCGCGCGCGATGGTGGCTTTGGTGCGGCGCTTCGGCTTGTAGGGCAGGTAGAGGTCTTCGAGTTCGCTCTTTTCGAGCGTGGCTTCGATGCGAGCCTTGAGTTCGGGCGTGAGTTTGCCCTGTTCCTCGATGGAGGCGAGGATCGACTTGCGGCGGTCCTCCAGCTCGCGGAAGTAGGCCAGCTTCTCTTCGACGGCGCGGATCTGAACTTCGTCGAGGTTGCCGGTGGCTTCCTTGCGGTAGCGCGCAATGAAGGGCACCGTACCGCCTTCATCAAGCAGCGTGATGGTGGCGGTGAGGCTATGGAGGGCCACTCCGAGCGTCTTGGAAATGTGGAGGAGAATCTCCGGGGACAGGGCGGTGAGTTCAGACATGGATCAAAGGCAAACTCATATGGTACGCAGATCAGGTGGGGTGAGGTCCAGTGCGGAAAACTGCGATAGACTCGGGCAGGCAGTTAAGGAGTTCATAGTGAAGAAGTTGTTAGTCATCATGACGGCCGCGGCGGCGCTGGCGGCAGCGGCGGAACCGGCCAGAAACAGCCTGGAGTTCCGCAATGAGTTTCTAGGGAAGTTCGCGCGCACAGGCTTGAGCACGGCGCCGGGCGATGCCATGATGCTGCGAATTCTCATCGAAGCACGTGGCGCCAAGCGCGGCATCGAGGTGGGCGTGGCTGCCGGTTTCGGCGCCATCAACATGGGCATCGGCTTCGAGCGGACTGGCGGCAAGCTGACGAGCGTGGAGATCGATCCGAAGCGCGCCGACGAAGCGCGCGCAAACATCGCGAAGGTGGGATTGGAGAATACGTGCAATGTGGTGACGGGCGACGCGCTGCAGGTGCTGCCGAAGCTGGAAGGGGAGTACGACTTCGTGTTCATTGATGCGGCGAAACCCGACTACCTGAAGTACCTGAAGGCCGTGGAAGGCAAGCTGAAGAAGGGCGCCGTGGTGGTGGCGGACAACGTGATTGTCTCAGCGCGCGCCATGGCGGATTTCCTGGAGTATGTCGAGAAGAGCCCGAACTACGAGACGGTGATCATTCGTTCTTCCATGGAGAAGAACGACGGCATGAGCATCAGCTACAAGCTGAAGTAGCGCTAATAGGATTCGAGCTGGGCGATGCGCTGGCGCAGCGCGTCGAGCAGTTCGCCGGGCGCGAGCGGCGGAACGGGGATGCGCAGGACGCCGGCGGGCGTGAACTGCGCGCCGGCGGTCTCCGAGACCAGTTGCATGAGGCGGTGCGGATCGATGGCAGCGCCGGGGTGGAACTTGATGTTGACGCCGCCGCCGCGGCGGTCGATGGTTTCGATGCCGCAGCGCGCGGCCAGCGTCTTGAGTTGAGAGAAGCTCACCAGGTGTCGGACGCTTTCGGGCGCGGAGCCGTAGCGGTCTTCGAGTTCGGCCAGCAGCGTGGCCGCCTTCTTCGGATCTCCGGAATCGGCGATGCGCTTGTAGGCGCGCAGGCGCTGCTGTTCGTCGGCGATATAGGCCTGCGGGATGCGGATGTCGAGGCCGAGGTTGAGTGAGGAGTGGACCTCCGGCGCCACGGTTTCGCCGCGCAGTTCGCGGGCGGTTTCATCGAGCAGCTTGACGTAAGTTTCGTAGCCGACGGTGGCGATGTGGCCGTGCTGTTCGCCGCCCAGGAGGTTGCCGGCGCCGCGCAGTTCGAGATCGAGCGCGGCGATCTTGAAGCCGGCGCCGAGGTCGGAGAACTCCTTCAGAGCGGCCAGTCGCTTGCGGGCGATCTCGGTGAGTTCGCCGTCGTTGGGGACCATCAGGTAGGCGTAGGCGCGGCGGTTGGAGCGGCCCACGCGGCCGCGGAGCTGGTAGAGTTCGCTGAGGCCGTAGTTCTGCGAGTTCTCGATGATGATGGTGTTGGCCAGGGGGATGTCGAGGCCGTTTTCCACGATGGTGGTGCAAACGAAGACGTCGGCCTGGCGGTGCATGAAGCCGAGCAGGACCTTTTCGAGTTCGCTTTCACCCATCTGGCCGTGGCCCACGGAGACGCGCGCATTGGGCAGCATCTCCTGGATGGAGGCGGCGCGGCTCCAGATGGATTCGACGCGGTTGTGAACGAAGTAGACCTGGCCGCCGCGCTGGAGTTCCTGTTCGATGGCGGTCTTGATGAGATCGGGGTTGAACTTGGCGACGACGGTCTGGACGGCGAGGCGGTCCTTGGGCGGGGTTTCGATGACGCTCATGTCGCGCAGGCCCAACAGAGACATGTGGAGGGTGCGCGGAATGGGCGTGGCGGACATGGTGAGCACGTCCACGCTCTTGCGCATCTGCTTGAGCCGCTCCTTGTGGCGCACGCCGAAGCGCTGCTCTTCGTCGACGATCAGCAGGCCGAGGTCGGAGAATTCGACGTCCTTCGACAGCAGCCGGTGCGTGCCGATGAGGACATCGACTTTGCCCTGCGCGAGATCGGCGAGTACGGCTTTGATCTCCTTGGCGGAGCGGAAGCGGCTGATCATCTCGACACGCACGGGGAAGGCCTGAAAGCGCTTCTTAAAGGTTTCGAAGTGCTGCAGCGTGAGCACGGTGGTGGGCGCCAGCACGGCCACCTGCTTGCCGTCGCCCAGGGCTTTGAAAGCCGCGCGCATGGCGACTTCGGTCTTGCCGAAGCCGACGTCGCCGCAGAGGAGGCGGTCCATGGGATGCGGGCTTTCCTGGTCGCGCTTGATCTCGGTGACGGCCTGGAGCTGGTCGCGCGTGGCCGCGTATTCGAAGGCGTCTTCGAATTCGCGCTGCCAGTTGGAATCGGGCGAGAAGGGGAAGCCTTCGGCCATTTTGCGTTCGGCGTAGAGCTTGAGGAGCTCTTCGGCCATGTCGCGCATTTTGGCTTTGACGCGGGACTTGGTTTTGGCCCAGGTGACGCCACCAAGCTTGTCCATGGAGGGCGCGCCTTCGGCCGAGCCGCGGTACTTCTGGATGAGGTCGAGGCGCGTGAGCGGGACGTAGAGCTTGGCGTCGTTGGCGTATTCGACCACCATGAAGTCTTCCATTGAATCGCCGGAGGCGATCTGGCGGAGGCCGGTGAACCTGCCGATGCCGTGTTGGGCGTGGACGACGTAGTCGCCCACTTTGAGGTCGAGGGATTCGGGGGTGAAGAGGGCGACGTGGGAGCGGGCGCGGGCGGGCTCGGCGGCGTAGTCGCTGGCTTCGAAAAGGTCCTCGCTGCCGATGATGACGAACCTGGCGTCGGGGAACTGGACGCCGCGGCGGACCTGGCCCTGAACGAGATAGACGCTGGCCATCTGCATGGCGAGATAGGCGCGGTCCGCCAGGTAGTCCGGCGTGGTGCCCTTCAAGTCCATGCCGAGTTGGAAGGGCAGGGAATACTCGCTGAAGATGTCGGCCAGGCGTTCCACTTCACCCTGGGCGGGGGCGAAGAAGGCGATGCGGTTGCCTTCGGCGGCGAGGGTGCGGGCTTCCTCCACGGCGGCCTTGATGTTGTTGCGGAAGGCCATGGAGGGCCGCGAGGAGATCTCCAGCGGCGGCAGCGCGGCGTGCGTTTCACCGACGAGCGAGAGTTCGCGGAGTTCGATTTCGCGGCGCGCGCTCTGCTGCGCCTGCAGTTCGCCCCACTGGAAGAAGATCTGCTCAGGCGGGCACGGCATTTGCGCGGCGAGGCCCGCGAGGCGCTTCCAGAGCCGTTCGGCGGAGACCTTCAAAGACTCCGGTTCATCCCAGACGACGACGGGATGGGCGATGAGGCTCTCCAGCGAGTGCTCGCGCGGCCGCAGCAAGGGGACGGCGAACTCCCAGCCGGGGAAGATCTCGCCCGGCACGATGTCTTCGCGCTGGAGGCGTTCCGCGAGCTGGCGCAGCATGTCGCGCGTGCGCTGCGTTTCCTCGAGCGGGAGCAGCGGACACTCTTCCACCTTGAGCACGGAGCGCTGCGTCTCCGGATCGAAACGGCGCATGCTCTCGATGGCATCGCCGAAGAATTCGAGCCGCACGGGGCGGTGCGCTTCGGCGGGGTAGATGTCGAAGATGCCGCCGCGAGTAGAGTACTCGCCCTCCATTTCCACCGGCTCGCGGCGTTCGTAGCCGATGCTGTCGAGATGCGCGGCGAGGTCTTCCATGGCGATCTCGTCGCCGTGGCGCAGGGTGAGCGCGAGCTGGCGGTATGCATTGCGGCCCTCAGTGCGCAGCAGCGCGCTGGCCACGGGCGTGACGGCGATGGAGCATTTGCCGGAGGCGAGGCGGAAGAGGCCGACCGCGCGCTGAGCCTTGATTTCGGTGTGGGGCGAGAGATCCTGACCGGGCAGCGCGTCGTGCGCCGGAATGAGCAGCGGAGCAGGCGCGCCGCGGCCGGAGGCGAGGAGCTCGAAGAACGTGCCGAGCAGCTCGATAAGGACTTCGGCCGAGCGGTTCGTGTCGGTAACAACCAGGATGGGCTGCTCCAGCGCCTGCCAGAGCAAGGTGAGATAGAGCGCCTTGGCGGTGGGCGTGAGTCCGCTGAGCTGAGAGCGGCCGGGGGTGTCGAGGCTGAGGCGGTGGAGGAGTTCCTGGAAGGAAGGGTGGCGCGAGAGGGCGTGGAGCTGGTCGCGAATGCCGGGGTTGATCATCGGCCTTCCCTGCGGGCCAGCACCTCTTCGACGGTTGCCGTGGTAGAGTAGCCGGGTTCGATCGGCAGCAGCACCACCTTGCCGCCGGCGGCTTCCACCTCCTCGCGGCCCGCGACGAAGTGGCTCCAGTCGCTGCCCTTGACGAGGATGTCGGGGAGCAGTTCACCGATGAGTTCGCGCGGCGTCTCCTCGTCGAACAGAGTGACGGCGTCCACGGCTTCGAGCGCGCAGGCCAGGGCGGCGCGGCTGGATTCCTGGATGATGGGGCGCCTGGGGCCCTTGATGCGCGCGACGCTGGCATCGCTATTCAGGGCGAGGATGAGGATGTCACCGAGCGAGCGGCAGCCTTCCAGGGTGCGAATGTGGCCCGGGTGGAGGATGTCGTAGCAACCGTTGGTGAACACCACGATTTTGCCCTGCGCACGCCAGCGGCGGCGGATTTCCAGCAGATCCTGTCGTGAATAGAAGACGCCCATGAGGAGATGAGTCTTCTACCAGTGTAGCCGCCGCGCTCCAGTGCCGCGCTTTAATGGACGTGCTGGGTTTCGGCTTCGGCGCAGAGCTTGTCGTTGTACGGATCGTCGAGCGCGAGCAGATAGCGCATGAGCGGCTCCATGCGCTGCTGGGTTTCGGCGCGGAGGCACATGGCCTGCCACTCGCGCTGCGGCAGGTCCCGGCGGACGTACTGGGCCTGCAGCACACGGCGATGGCGGGCGGTGCGGTTGGCCGTGCCGCCGTGCCAGACGTGGGCGTTGTAGACCAGCACGGAGCCGGCCGGAGCGGTGATGAGGGCTTCGTTGGGGTAAGGCGCCTTGGCGTCGGGCATGCACTTCTGCGGCAGCCGGTCCCAGAGATGGGAGCCGGGGACCATGCGCGTGGCTCCGTTGTCGGGCGTGAAATCGTCCAGCAGCCAGATGGCGTTGAACACGCGCGCGCCCTGGTCGTCGGGCAGAATGTCCAGATCGCAGTGCAAAGGCTGGGCGACGGGGGCGAAGGGGTTGGTGGAACGGGCGTTGAGGCTGCTGAGCTTGAAGCAGCCGCCCAGCACGTGGCTGACGAAGACCAGGACGCGCGGATCGCTCACCACGCGTTCGAAGACCTCGCCTTTGTCCACCAGATTGAAGAGCGTGCGGGCGAAGGGCTCGGCTCGAAACTCATGGCCGGAGTTCTGCCCTTCCTCTTCAAAGAGTTCTTCCACCCGGGTGCGGAGCTCGCGGAACCAGTCCGTCTCGATGAGGCCTTCCAGCACTACGTAGCCCTGCTCGTCGAGGAGCCGCTTTTCATTTTCGGTCATGTAGATCTTATTCTAGCCCAAAAAGGCAAGTTTAACCGGCGAACGGGGAGTTCACCAGACTTTGATGCGCTGCGGGCCCGCGGCGGGCTTCTCAAAGGGCCCGGGCGTGGGTGCGGCAGAGCGGGTGGCGCCGGCAAAGTCGGCGTTGAGAATGAGGGGAGAGGCGTCGGCGTTCTCGTAAGGAAGGCCGGCGACCTTCGTCTTGCCGAGGAGGTCGGTGGTGACAGTTTTCGTGCCGGGGACCGCGAGGCCGGAGGGCAAGTTGAGGCGGAGGAAGACCCGGTCGCCTTCTTCGAGGATCTCGGGCCTGGGGTTGACGGCGGGCAGGTTTTGCGCGGCGGTTTCTTTGGCGTAGGGCCGCGCGCCGTTCAGGTAGACGTTCCCGCCGGTGAAGAGGGGATATTCACGGTGGTTGTAGACCCAGAGGCCGTAGCCGCCGTAGCGCAGCGGGTTCTGGTCTTCGACGGTGCCGGACTGCGGCGCGGGGCCGTTGCCGGTGAAGATGTTGTTGAAGTAGCGGTCGTCGCCGCCGGCGATGGAGAAGAGGCCGGTGGTGGTGGTGGAGTGGGGCTTGTGATAGGGCGTGGATCGGGTGGGTTCGGGCCGCGAGAGGATGCGGCCGGCGATCAGATTGTGCGCGTAGGCTCCGCCCTGAGACATGTCGTTGAGGCTGAGTGCGGAGAGCATGAGGTTGTTGGCAACGACGAAGGGGCCGTGGTCGACCTCGACGAAGAGGTCCTCGGTGTCGTTGTCGTAGAGGAGGTTGGAGTCGATGCGGGTACCCTGGGCCATCCAGTCCATCCACAGGCCGCGGCCGGTGTTGTGGATGCGGTTGTGGGCGATGGTGACGTCGATGGCGCCATGCAGTTTGATGCCGGCCATCTCCGCGCCGGTGAACTGGCGTTTGAACCAGACGTGATGGATGTGGTTGCCGGTGATGGTGGAGAAGACGGCGCCGAGGCTGCCGACGATGCCGCCCTGCTCGCAGTGGGAGATCTCGTTGTTGCGCACGATGTGCCCGCCGGTGTTCTCCTTCGACCAGCCGTTGGCCAGCGCGCGGAGGATGACTTCGTTGTAGTGCGTGGCGCCGTCCTTGCGCGGGTCGGCGTTCCAGACGTTATGGCCGGTTTTGCGGTCCTTACCGAGGCTGATGCAGGCGCAGCGCGAATCGCTGATGGTGTTGTTTTCGATGATCCAACCCTTGCCCATGTGGGTGCCGATGAGGCCGATCTGCTCGGCGGTGGGCGCGGCCCACTGCGTGGCGGCGTGGCGGAGGATGAGGCCGCGGATGGTGATGTAGTCGATGCCCGGAGCGGCGGGGTAGAAGATGGCGTCGCGGACGTTGATCTCAACGAGTTCGCGATTGGGGTCCTTGTCGTGGAAGTTGGCGTAGATGTAGGTGTTATCGTGATCCACCTCGGCGAACCAGGTCCAGGTGGAGCCTTCGGCGTCGCGGCCGACGGTGTCGGGCTTGGGGTGGAGAACGTTTTCGATGAGGTGAGTTTCCCAGAGGGATTTGCCGTTGAGGTAGACGTCGCCGGTGTGGTGGGGGCGGCCTTTGGAGGTAAACCAGTCGCCGGTGATGAGGTCCTTATACGGGTTGTAGGCGCCGAACAGCGAGTTGGGGACGGTGGCTTTCCAAACCTGCGGGGCGAACTGCTTCCACTGTTGGATGACCTCAGAGCCCTTGATGACGGGTTTCTCGCCGGGGGCGGCCTGGTAAGTGATGCGGGCCGCGTCGGAGGTGCCGCCGCGCGGCGGCGTGATGCGCTCGCGGTAAGTGCCGTCGTGGATGGTGATGGTGTCGCCGGGTTGGGCGAGCTGGGCGGCGGCGGAGATGGTCTTGAATGGCTGGGCGGCGGAGCCAGGGTTTGAGTCGTTGCCTGTGGGTGAGACGTGCAACTCCCGGGCGGCGAGCGGGAGCGTGAGGACCAGGAGCAAAGCGATGCGGCGCGGCATGACCTCATCAGTTCTATCAGAGATTCACGGTTTTCGGGCGGGTTTATGCAGATTTTGATACCCTTTTGTACAGAAAGGAACGGATCGATGAGCAGCACCACAGACAACCTGAAAGAGGCGTTCGCCGGGGAGAGCCAGGCAAACCAGAAGTACCGCGCCTTCGCGAAGAAGGCCGATCTGGATGGTTTCCCGAACGTGGCGAAGTTGTTCCGCGCCACGGCTGAGGCGGAGCGCATCCACGCCGAAGGGCACCTGCGGAGCCTGGAGGGAGTGGGGTCGACGGCGGAAAACCTGCAGGCTGCGATTGGCGGCGAGACCCACGAGTACACGGAGATGTACCCGCCCATGTATGCACAGGCCGTGGCGGAAGGCCACCGGGCGAAGACCATGTTCGGCTACGCGCTGAAGGCCGAGGCGGTGCACGCGGAGCTCTACAAGCTGGCGCTGGAAGCGGTGGCGCAGGGTAAGGATCTGACGGAAGTGGAGTTCTATCTCTGCCCGGTGTGCGGGCACATTGAGCTGGGCAAGGCGCCGGAGTCCTGCCCGGTGTGCGGTGCGAAGGCAGCGCGGTTTGTACTGAACGCGCAGTAGACGCGACGGCTGGACGGGGAGGGGATGCCTCGCCCCGTCCGGCACAATTTCGCATCCGGCGGAGTCTTTAGCGCCATGAAGGTGCCACAGATCGTGACGGTATCGCTGACCGTTGTACTGCTGCTGGTGGGAATCCAGTTGGCATGGATTTACTACGAGCGGTCGCGGCCGCTGCCGAAACGGCCGGAGAAGGTGGTGGGGATCCCGAAGGAACTCGACACGATCGAGCTGAAGATCCTGAACTTCTACACAGCGGAGCGGCCGGTGCGTGGAGAGCCGTTTCTGGTGTGCTACGGCGTGATCAACGCGACGAAGGTGGTGCTGGAGCCGCCGCTGGCGGAGGTGAAGCCGGTTCTGAGCCGCTGCGTGGAGGTGACGCTGAGGAAAGAGACGGAGCTAACGCTGCGGGCTTTCGGAAGGAATGGCGAGGAGGCAGCGGCGTCGTTCGTGATCGGAGTGAATGAGCCGCGGCCGGAGTTTCTTTTCGTGAGCGTGAGCAACCGGGAGCTGAAGCCGGGCGAGAAGTGGACGCTCTGCTACGGGGTGAAGAAGGCAACGAAGGTATGGATGGAGCCGGGGCCGCAGATGCTGGGGCCCAGCGAGAAGGCCTGCGCGATGATGTACCCGAAAGAGCTGCCGCGGAAGATCGTGGCGGAGTCGCCCGGGGGCAGGGAGGAAGTGGTGCTGCCGCTGCGGTTGGCGCGCTGAGCCGCGCGCTACGATAGCAGCAGATGAATGCGAGCATTGGTGTGAAGGGTTGGGTGGTGTTGCTGTTGGCAACGGGAGGCGTGATGGGTGAGGAGCGATACGCGCGGCTGGCGTTGGAGTGCGTGCACAAGGAGTATCCGAACAAGATCGCGCACGCGATGTCGTCCGATGCCGACGCGAAGCCGCCGCGGGAGTTGACGCCCGCCTTCTATGGATGTTTCGACTGGCATTCGGCAGTGCACGGCCACTGGCTACTGGCGCGGCTGGCGCGGACAAATCCGCAGGCGCCCTATGCGGCCGAGGCGCGCGCGGCGCTACGGCGCAGCCTGACCGCGGAGAACATCGCCGGCGAGGTGCGTTACTACACCGCCGCCGGGCGTCAGACGTTTGAGCGGCCGTACGGCCTGGCCTGGCTGCTGATGCTGGGTCTGGAACTGCGCCAATGGGACGACGCGGAGGCGCGGAAGTGGTCGGCGGCGTTGCGACCGTTGGAAGACGCGATTGCGGCGCGCGTCTCGGCCTGGCTGCCGAAGCTGCAGTTTCCCATCCGCACCGGCGAGCACAACAACACGGCGTTCGGGCTGGGGCTGATGCTCGACTATGCGCGCGGTGTGAAGGACGCGAAGTTCACGGCAGTGCTCGAGGAGCGCGTGCGCGCCTACTACCTGAAAGACAAGGCGTGTCCGCTGGCGTACGAACCTTCCGGAGAGGACTTTCTCTCGCCGTGCCTGGCCGAGGCGGACACGGTGCGGCGGGTTCTGGGCAAGGAAGAGTTCAGCCACTGGCTCACGGCGTTTTTGCCGTCGATCGAACTTGAGCCGACGCGGGTCTCCGATGTGACCGACGGCAAGCTCTACCACCTGGCGGGGCTGAATCTGAGCCGGGCGTGGATGTTGAGGGGGATCGTGGCCGGCCTGCCGGCAGACGACGCGCGGCGTGCCGAATTCACGAAAACCGCGGAGAAACTGCGGACGGCGGGGTTGGCCGCGATTGAAGCCTCGCACTATGAAGGCGGCCACTGGTTGGGGACGTTCGCGGTCTACCTGGAGACGCAACCGCGGTAGGGCGGAGCCGTTGAAGAGGGATCGCGCCCCGCGGGAGGGTTCGTTGGAACCCTCCCGGGGCGTGTTGCGGTTACTGGTTCTGCCTGATCAGGTCCGCGATGGCGGAAGTGAAGGCGGTGACGAAGCCGTAGCCTCCAGTGATCAGGTTCTCTTCGGTTTGGAAGTCCTCCCAGATGTCGGGGTAGACACCGGTGTTTTCCACGTGGTTGGCAGCGGGGAAGCCGGGGTTGGTCAGCCACTTGGCCCGGGTGAACAGGCTGCGGGTGGCGCGAGTCATGCCCATGCCGTAGGCGCCGACATTGTAAGAGGCGGGGTTGCCGCCGCCACCGGCGGTGCGCGTGCCGAAGATGGTGGCGCGGCCGGTGTCCTGCAGCATGGCGGAGAAGCCTTCCGCGGCGGAGAGGGTGAATTCGTTGGTCAGCACCAGGATGGGGTGCGGATAGGGAGAGACGGGCGTGATGCCGTCGTAGTTGACTGTGCAGATGGGCAGGTCGCCGGTGCTGCCGCGCATTTCAAGCCGGGCGCGCTCGACGTCGGCGAGGTAGGCGGTGTATAGGTCGATCACCCACTGCTCCGCTCTGGCCGCCTTGGCGGCGGTCAGGTTCGCCGAGAAGACCTGCGTCCAGAATTCGGTGGCGCGGATCTCATAGGTGACGCCGCGGAACGGCTTGGTCTGGAGCAGGCGGTTGATTGTCTCGACATAGCAGAGCGAGCCGCCGCCGTTGTGCATGACGTCGAGGACCAGGCCACGCGTGTTCGCCGCCATATAGGCGAGTTCGCTTTGCAACTGCGCCAGGGCGAGGGTCTGGTTCGTGGGCGACATGGTCCACAGGCGGATGAAGCCGACGCGGTAGCCGTTCTGCGGGAAAGTGCCGCTGACGATCTGGTCAGTGGACGAGCCGCCGAGGCGCAGGACGAAGCCGGAAGGGAAGTCGAACACCGGCGCGCGGAAGCCGTAAGCGGCGGTTCCGAGCGTGGCACCGATGCCTTCTCCGCGGGAGAGGTCTTCGAGGGTCTGCAGATAAGGCGGCAGGTACTTCACTTCGCGCTCGGGCTCGGGGCCGCTGTAGATGCCGGAGGGGTTGGTGGGTTCGTCGAGATCAACACGAACGGGACCCTTGGCGCGGCGGGCGGCGGGGCGAGTGGCGGCGCGGCCGCGGGCCGAAGCCACTGAATTCATGCTCGGGCTGGGCACCGGGCCCACCGTGAGCAGCGGCGTGCCGGTCTTCGTCCAGGGGATCTCATAGGTGCCCAGCGACCCATCGTAGCCGCGAATGACGACGGTGGATTTGTCCGGAGTGAGGGCGGCGAAGGGATAGAGCGTCTGCGGGCGGTAGGTGATCTTGTCCGCGGCGAGGCGGCGGGCGGTGACGTCGTTGCCGGAACCGTCGGCGGAGTAGGGGATGAGCTCTTCGATCCAGTCCGAAACCGGCTTTCCGTCCACCGAAACCACTTCATCGCCGAAGAAGATGGGGAAGCGGGCAAACGGCAGCACCGAGCGGTCTACATATTCAATGAGCACCTTGTTGTCGTAGATATCGACGTACAGGGGCATCTCGGCGACGAAGTCCGTAGGAAGCCAGAACTCATCGTGGCTGTCGCGGAGCGCGGCGACGTAGCGGACGCAGATGTCGTAGAACTCCAGGTCGTTCTTGGTGGCCCTGACTTTCTCAATCCAGGGTTTGAGGTCGAGGAGGTTATACCCAAATGTGGACAATTTCCACTCGTGAGGTTTGTAGTTCTTTGCGTAGATGGCGGCTAAGTGCTGGAAATCAGCCAGCTTCTGGTCCATGGTGAGTTGAGCGGCGGCCGGTTGAATGAGGAGGGCGCCCAAGACCAGGAGAAAAGCCAGGGTTCTCAGAGAGATGTGTCGCCTGAGGAGGGGGAGAATTGGCGCAAACATGGCACCACCATATCACTTCTTCTCTGGATGCGCGCAACAATTTCCGACAAATACGGCTTATTGATAGAACTGGCGGCGATGCTCCTCGGCGAAAGCCCGCAGGCGCGTGGCGATGTCGGGGTGGCTTTCCAGCACATTGGTGGTTTCGAACGGATCGTTCTCCATGTCGAAGAGGCTGAGGCCGATCCTGGCCTGGCCATACTTGCCGGCGGAGCCGTCGTGGCCGGCCTGCAGCAGGATCCGGTATGAGTGCGGCAGATGGAGTTTCCACTTACCGTCGGCGGTGATGACGCCTTCGAAGTTCGGCCCCGTGGAGAAGGGGTAGTATTCGTGCGGATTGGCCGCGTCTTTCCGGCCCGAGATGAGGTCCCAGACGTTGAGGCCGTCGATGGGGTTCCTGGGTGGAGCGGCGCCGGCGAGGCTGGAGAAGGTGGGCAAGGTGTCCACGGAGCACCAGCACCGGGACGAGACGCTGCCGGCTTTGATGCGGTGGGGATAGCGGAGGATGCAGGCGCTGCGCGTACCGCCGTCGAAGCCGGTGCCCTTGGCTTCGCGGTACGGCGTGCGTCCGGAGTGATTGCCGTAGGAGGTCCAGGGGCCGTTGTCGGAGGTGAACATGACGACGGTGTCTTTCTCCACTCCGGTCTTGCGGAGCGCGCCCATGATCTCTCCGACCGACCAGTCGATCTCCATCATGACGTCGGCATAGAGGCCCTGGCCGGACTTGCCGCGGAAGCGGTCGCCCGCGAACAGCGGCACGTGCGGCATGGAGTGCGGCACGTAGAGGAAGAACGGATCCCGGCCGCGGCGCTGGATGAAGTCCACGGCGTGCTCGGTGTACCACTGGGTGAGGTGCGCCTGGTGCGCCGGCGTGACGCGCTCGATGGTGATCTTGCCGTTGTCCCAGAATTGCAGTGGAGTGTTGGCGTAACTTTGCGGGCTTTCCGGATGAAACTCCCACATGTCGTTGGAGTACATGAGACCGCAGGATTCGTCGAAGCCGCGCGCGGGCGGGCGCGTGTCCTCCTGGTCGCCGATGTGCCACTTGCCGTAGACGGCGGTCTTGTAGCCGGCCGCTTGAAACACCTGGCCCATGGTGGCGTAGGAGGGATCGAGGCCGCGGGCGCGCGGCGGGTGGGCGCCGAACATTTTGGTGCGGCCGGGATAGCAACCGGTGAGCAGGGAGGCGCGGGAGGCCGAGCAGATGGCCTGCGGCACGTAGAAGTTGGTGAAGCGGCAGCCCTGCGAGGCTAGTTTCTGAACGTTGGGCGTGGGGTAGGCGGGATTGCCGAAGGGGTGGAAGTCGGCGTAGCCGGAGTCGTCGAGGAAGATGACCACGAAGTTGGGGCGCCGTTGCGGCTTGGCGGCGGCGGCCAGGGTGGAGGCGGCGGCCGTGAGGAAGTGGCGGCGGGTCGGTTGCATATCGGAGTGCCTTTATCGTACGGCAGGGGACCACGTGTAGGCGGAGCGCCCGTCCGGCGTGCGGAAGTCGAAGGTGATGGTGGGCGAAGCGGCGTTGGGTTGGACGGTAACCAGAAGGAAGCCGCCTTGCACTGCGTGGAATTTGTGGTAACTGGGATCGAGGCCAGGCGAGCCGCCGGCGTGTTCGTTGGAAGCGGGGCCGCAGGAGAACTCGTGGAGGCCGGTGGCGGGATCGACGGAGTGGTACTGCCAGTGGCGGTCGCCCGTAGCGATGAAGAGATTGGCGGGTTTCAAGGCGCCAGCCCACTGGCGCATTTCAGCGCCCTCGGTGGCGAAGGCGGGGTTGGCGTAATTGTCGCCCTTGGTGGCGCGGTCGGGGCCGACCCAGGGCGTTTCTGAGACGATGACGCGGAAGCGGGCATCGCTCTTCTCCACCGATTCCTTGAGCCAGCGCTTCTGCAGCGCCCCGAGGATTGTCTTCTCGGGGCCGTCGGGCGCGTTGTTGGGAGAACGGAAGTCGCGGCCCTCCGGCAGCCAGATCTCCAGCAGACTGCCCCAGCGGAAACCGCGGTTGGTCTGGCCGGCGAGGGGCGCCTGTTCGAGGAAGACCTGCTGGCCTTGGGCGAAGGTCATGGGCCGCATCCAATCGGGATCCAGGCCGGGCCAACAGTCGTCGGAGAGCGTATCGTGATCGTCTTTCTCCCAATAGATGGGCACCTCGGCGGCGAGCGCGAGGAAACGGGGCAGGGAGAACATGCGCTGCCAGTGGTAGCGGGCGATGTCGATGGAGACGGCGCGCGGGGGTTCGTTGTCGTAATAGACGTTATCGCCGGTGAAAACGATGAAGTCGGGTTTGGCGGCGCGCAAGGAGTCCCAGATGCGGAATCCGTCGGGGTGGTCGAGGTCGCGGTACATCATACCGGTGACGACGGCGAATGTCACCGGCCGCGGTTTTTCCGGCAACGGCGCGGTGTGAAAGGAGCCCGCGGCGGACTTTGGCCGGCCCGTGATCTGGGCCGCGTAGTAATAGGTAGTTTCGGGCTTCAGGTGTGTGAGGGCGAAGTGGGCGGCGAAGTCGTTGGCGGCGGAGGTCGTGGTCCACGGCGTTTCGCGGGCGCCGGAGAGACTGGACTTGGTGGAGTAAATGATGCGCACTTGCGCGGCGCGCCCCGGGACGGCGCCCGGCAACTGCGACATGGGCACACCGGAGGGGGGCAGAGCGGCGCGCCCGCG
Source organism: Paludibaculum sp. (assembly GCA_029973955.1). Classification (GTDB taxonomy): domain Bacteria; phylum Acidobacteriota; class Terriglobia; order Bryobacterales; family Bryobacteraceae; genus Paludibaculum. Next base: position 15,750 of record JARKQJ010000070.1, read on the forward strand.
GCGCTCCTCCCTGGGATAGACGCCCGGCACGCGGGCCGGGGCCTGAGATGTGCGCACACGAAGAATGGCGGAGGTAGGCGTGACTTCACCCACGCGGATACCCTCGGCGAGGAAGGCGTCCTGGGCGATCAGCGGGAGGGTGAAGGCGAGCAGTGAAACGAGGCGGGGCATGGATGACGAAAGCCTGTTGCGATCCACCCATGGTAGCGCCGCCCCAGCCCGCGCCGGGGCGGCGCCGCGAGGATTTAGTGCACCGCCAGGTTGTCGCGCGAGGGCAGGGCGGGGAAGGGGTTGTGCGGCTCCACCTGATACCAGAAGGCGGTGGAGGCGATATCGTCGGTGAGCGGAAGATACTTGCCGTTGTACTTCCAGCCCAGCGCCTGGATGGTGACGCGCAGGTCTTTCTCGAAGCGCACCGGGTCCGTAATATGCCAGCGGTAGAGGCCGAAGCGCTGCTGTGACTGGTACAACCCGTCGGGCTTGATCACCTGCGCCAGGCCCGTATAGGGCGTGGTGAAGGTCTCGTACTGGTGCTTCTCCTGGTTCTCGAAGTTGTAAGAGCCGCAGAAGTAATCCTCCGTGCCGGTGCCGGCGATGGTGGGGAACTGCTTGTCGCCGTCCATGTAGAACTTGATCTCGCCTTCGCCCCACCAGCCGTTGTTGTGTACGCCCCAGGCCATGTAGGTGCCCACGTACTGCCCGCGGCCCTGCACGCCGTCCAGGATGGTGTAGACCTCTTTGAACGGCAGCGGATTGGTGCGGCGGAACTGCGCGTGGAAGTAAGCGGCGTCGGCCGGTACCGCGGCCAGCGTGTAGTCGATCTGGTAGTAGATGGTCATCGGCTTGTCGGCCAGGTTCTGCAGCGTCAGTTTGGCCTTCTTGCGGAAGGGCATGGGCCAGTAAGAGTTGAAGGCGCTGCCTGGATTCACGCACACGGCGAGCGAATTGATGGGCGCGTACTTGCCCCAGCCCATGGCGAAGAAGTCGCCCACGGGCACTTCCACGGAGGGGGTGGTCTCCTCATCCCAGTACATGCGCAGGATGGAGAAGCGCCAGTTGCCGGTGGGGGTCATCCAGATGTGCTGAATGGCGCCGGGGCCGTCGATCTCGCCGAGCGTGAGCGTCGTGCCCGGCTGCACCACGATGTAGGGATTGACCTTCCAGCCCTGGCCCAGTTCCGCGGCGGCGTTGGATGCGGAGCCCTTCTCCGCCATCGCGCCCTTGCCCGGCTCGCCCGTCAGGTTTTCCGGGCTGATCGAACGCGTCTTTGCCGGGGCCGTCCGGTAGATGGTGCCCAGCGAATTCGTCAATCCGGAGAACGGGCCGTCCTGTGCTGAAAGGCCTGCCGCGAAGACGAGGCAGAAGGCTAGCGTACGCATGAAGTTGCTCCTTGTAAACACTCGGTGGCTCCGATTTTATTGCAAGGTGGGGGTATGCGACAATGCGGCTCGGGAGAATCCCTCGTGAGAAAGATCACATTTCCGCTGATTGCGCTGGCACTGTGCGCGGCGGCCGGGCTGGCGGCTCAAACTGCCGCGCCTTTCCGCGTGCCGGTGACGTATTACAAGCTGAACAACGGGCTCCGCGTCGCGCTGTCGCGCGACACCACCGCGCCGGTGGCCGTGGTGGCCGTCTACTACAACATCGGGTTCCGCATCGAGCCCAAAGACCGCACGGGCTTCGCCCACCTCTTCGAACACATGATGTTCCAGGGATCGAAGAACCTCGGCAAGATGGAGATGATCAAGCTGGTGGAGACCAACGGCGGCGTGCTGAACGGCTCCACGCGCTTCGACTTCACCAACTACTTCGAGGTGGTCCCCTCGCACAAGCTCGAGACCATGTTGTGGGCGGAGGCGGATCGCATGAAGGGCCTGGCCATCGACGAATCGAACCTCAAGAACCAGCAGGGCGTGGTGAGCAACGAGGTGAAGGTGAACGTGCTCAACCAGCCTTACGGCGGCTTCCCGTGGCTCGACATGCCGCAGTACGCCAACAAGAACTGGTACAACGCCCACAACTTCTACGGCGACCTCAAGGACATTGAAAATGCCACGCTGGCCGACGTGAAGTCGTTCTTCCAGCGCTATTACGCACCCAATAACGCCGCTCTGGCCATCGTCGGCGATTTCGACGAAGCCCAGGCCAAACAGTGGGTGGAGAAGTACTTCGGCGGCATCGCCGCGCAGCCGCAGGGCCCCAAGCCGGATCTGGCCGAGCCGCGGCAGGAGCAGGAGCAGATCTTCTCGCGCGTCGACAAACTGGCCAAAAAACCGGCCATCGGCTTCGCCTATCACATGCCGGAGCGAGGTACGCCGGAACACTTCGCCTTTGTGCTGCTGGACCAGATCCTGCTGCAGGGCGACGACGGCCTCCTGAACCAGGAACTGGTGAAAAAACGCGGCTACACCGACAACGTGGAAGGCGGCATCAATCTGCTGGGCGATGCCTTCGACTACAACGGGCCCATGCTGTGGATCGCCAACCTGATCCACGACCAGAGCGTGAAGCCCGAAGAGATCTCCGCCGCCGTGGACAAGGTGGTGGCGCAGGTGCAGGCTGAGCCGCTGCCGCAGGCCGCGCTCGACCGCGCGCTGGTGAAGTTCCGCGCCCGCTTCTACGACGGCCTCACGCAATACGGCGGCGTGGGCAAGGCGAATTCCCTGGCCTGCTTCGCGCTGTTTGAAGACAACCCCGCGCTCATCAACGAAATTGAGCCCGGCTTGCGGAAAGTGACGCCGCAACTGGTGCAGAAGGTGGCCCGCGAGTACTTGCGCCGCACCAACCGCACCATTCTGAAGATCACCGTGGAAGGAGGGCAGGGCAAATGAAATCCATCATCCTGACGTGTGCGGCTCTGGCGGTTTCGAGTATCGCCACGCATGGACAGAGTAAGGAAGCGCCTCCCGCCGGCGGAGCGCCGAAGCCCTTCACCGTGCCGGCGCGCGAGAGCTTCACGCTGAAGAACGGTATGAAGGTGAGCCTGGTGCCCTACGGCTCCACGCCCGTGGTGGCGTTGAGCGTGCGGCTCGGTTTCGGCAACGCCAACGAAAAGTCCACGGAGGTCTGGCTGGCCGACCTGCTGTGGTCGCTCATGAAAGAAGGCGCCGGCAGCCGCAATGGCGTGCAACTGGCCGAAGAGGCCGCTCGCATGGGCGGCCAGCTTTCCTTGGGTGCAGGCGTGGACGAGTCGTCGGCCACTATTCAGGTGCTCAGCGAGTTTGCGCCTGATGCCGTGAAACTGCTGGCCGATGTCCTCCAACGCCCCACCCTTCCGGCCTCCGAACTCGAACGCCTGCGGGCCGACATGCTGCGCCGCCTCGCCGTGCAGAAAGCCCAGCCCGATTCCATCGCCGAGGAGGCCTTCGCCAAGGCCCTCTACGGCGATCATCCCTACGGACGCTACTTCCCCGAAGAGGCCCAGCTCAAGGCCTATACGCTGGAGCAGGTGAAGCGCTTCTACCAGGAAAACATGGGTGCTCGCCGCGCCCACCTTTACATCGTGGGGCGCTACCCCGCCGGCCTGAAACAAGCCATTACCACCGCCTTCGAGTCCTGGGAAGCTGGGCCCGCAGTGGTCCGCAACGTCCCGAAAACCACCCCGAAGAAGCAGTTCGTGCTGCTCGACAGACCGGGCGCCGAGCAGTCCACTCTGCGCGTGGGCTTGCCCGTGGCCGCAGTGCCGAGCCACGCCGACTACATTCCCATGCTCGTCATGGATTCGATTCTCGGCGGCTCCTTCGGCTCCCGCATCACCTCCAATATCCGCGAGGACAAGGGCTACACCTACTCGCCTTACAGCACCGTGCGCACGCGCTATCACACCGCCAGTTGGTGCCAGTCCGCCGATGTCACCACCAAGGTCACCGCCGAGTCGCTGAAAGAGATCTACGCCGAGATCGGCAAGCTGCGCAAAGAGGCGCCGGCCGAGCCGGAACTCCAGGGCATCAAGAACCTGATGTCGGGCGAGTTCGTGCTGCGCAACACCGCGCTATTCGGCATCATCAACCAGTTGTCCCGCGTGGACCTGCAGGGCCTGGGCGACGCTTACCTCAATACCTACGTGCAAAAGGTGAACGCCGTGACGCGCGGCGACGTGCAGCGCATGGCCGAGACCTACATCGATCCCGGCAAGATGACCGTGGTGGTCGTGGGCGACAAGGCCGCCATCGATTCGACGCTCGCGCCGTACAAATAGCGGCCCCATTCAACGCCGTGCGAAAGGATCGGCCGTTTGAAAATAGGCCGTGATCTGATCGCGCACGCGGCGGAAGGCGTTCAGCCGCTCCTCCGCACCGCCCGGCGCGGCGGCCGGGTCTTCCAAGTTGTGGTGGATGCGGGTGCCCTGGCCGGGATAGACGGGGCAGACGTCGCGCGCGTGGTCGCACACAGTCAGCACGTAATCGAACGTCTGCCCTTTGAACTCGTCCACATGCTTTGACCGGTGCAACGAGATGTCGATACCGGTCTCGCGCAACGCCTCCACCGCTTCGGGCCGCACACTTGCCGGCGCGGCGCCGGCGGAGCAGACCTCGAACCGGTCGCCTGCCAGATGGCGCAGGATCCCCTCCGCCATCTGGCTGCGCGCCGAGTTCGCCGTGCAGAGAATGAGGACTCTCTGCACCGGATCAGGCCGCCGGTTTCGTCGCGCGGATGAAGGCGCTCATGAACTTGCCTTCCACCTGCGGAGCGATCGTCTCCAGGTCCAGACCCTTGTCCCGCAGGAACGAGAGCGCGTCTTCGGACTTGTAGATCCGCGTCGGCTCGATTTCGATTCGCTCAAAGCCGGCCGCGGTCAGCTTGGCCTGGTACTCGGTGTCCACCAGCGCGCCCGCCACGCAGCCCGCCCACAGCAGCATGTTGCGGCGGATCTCTTCGGGAACTTCCCCGCGCGTAACAACGTCGGAAACGGCGAACCGACCGCCCGGCTTCAGCACGCGGAAGGCCTCGCGCAGTACTTTGTCCTTGTCGGCGCTCAGGTTGATCACGCAGTTTGAAATGATGACGTCCACACTCGCATCCGGCAGCGGGATGTTCTCGATCTCGCCCTTCAGGAACTCCACGTTCTCGACGCCCGCCTTGCGCTGGTTGTCGCGTGCCAGGTTCAGCATCTCGTCCGTCATGTCCAGGCCGTAGGCCTTGCCCCCGGGCGACACCCGCCGCGCGGAGAGCAGCACGTCAATGCCGCCGCCACTGCCCAGGTCGAGCACGGTCTCGCCCGGCTTCAACTCAGCCAGGGCCGTCGGATTGCCGCAGCCCAGCGAGGCCAGCACGGCCGCCTCCGGCAGCGAGTCCTTCTGCAACTGGTCGTACAGATCCGACGTGATCGGGTCGCTGCCCGAACAGCACGACGAGGGGCTGCTGCCGCAGCAGGCAGCGCCTTGCCCGGTCACCACGCGCAGCGCGGCTTCCCCGTATTTCTCTTGGACGAACTCTTTTACTGAACTCATGGACGATGACTCCTATTTGCAGCAGGTAATTTGGCTTGGCTCCACGGCCTTGTTGCGAGTGCAGCACTCCGCATACAGGAATCCCAGCAACTCGCGTAGCGTCTGCGTGCTGGCCCGGCAGCGCAGAAACGTCCCCTCCCGTTCCACCTGGACCAGATCCTCATTCCGCAGCTTGTCCAGATGATGGGAGAGCGTGCTGGCGCTGATGTCGAGATCGGCGCCGATCTCCCCCACGGTCAAGCCTTCCGGATGCGCGGAAAGCAGCAGCCGCATGATGCGCAGCCGCGGCTCACTGCCCATCGCGGCGAACATATCTGCAAAGCGGACTGTCTCTTCGCGGGTGGGTGGCTTGACCATACTTCGATAATTGTCGAAGTATCGAAGAATGTCAAGCCCGGCGCTCTACTTTTTGCCGTACCGCAGCACCTTGACGCTCTCCCACGTCACCAGCGTTGATGATTTGCTGGCGAGGATCAGGCCGTCCAGCACCGGCAGGAAGGCCTCGATCTTGGCGCCATCGTCGACGATTTCGACGATGAAGGGGAGGTCCTCGGAGAGCCGTTCCAGCTTCGTGGTGTGCAGGCGGGAGGAGTGGCCGAAGCCCATTGGGCCGCGCAGGACGGTGGCCCCGGCCAGGTGTGACTCACGGGCTTTGAGGACGATGGCCTCGTACAGCGGGCGGTGTTCGGTGCGGTCGTTCTCGCCGAGAAAGATACGCAGGAGGACTGCGTCCTGTGGCAGTTGCATGGATCACCTCTGGTTGAGAAACGCGGCGAACTGGTGGCCGAGCCAGACGCCCAGCAGGCAGAGCACGATACTGGCGGCGATGTTCAGGGATGCGAAGGCCCACTGACGGTCCTGAATCAATCGCAGGGTTTCCAGTGAAAATGTGGAGAACGTGGTGAAGCCGCCGCAGATGCCGGTCATTACGAAGAAGCGTGTATTCGGCGCCACCAGCAGCCGGCCCTCCGGTCCTGTCAGGGTGGCAAAGAACCCGATGAAGGCCGAGCCCGCGGCGTTGATGAACAGGGTTCCCCAGGGAAACGTCTCCGCTCCCAGGCGCGCGGCGGCCCCGGAGCACCAGAAGCGGAGCATGCCGCCCAGGGCGGCGCCGGCGGCAATCCAAACGTAGGTCACTTCCCGCTATGCTACTCCTGTGATGCCCCCCACAGCGAGAGTCGTTTTCACCGCCTTTCTGGCCGCTTCGGCAGCCATGGCCCAGGAGCCGGCGGCGCTGCTGGAGAAGAAGACCCTGGCGCGCATCGCCGCCATCGACGCGAAACTGGATGGCGTGCTGGGCGTCGCCGCCATCGATCTGAAGACCGGCCACGCTTTCTCCTACAACGGCGACCTCGTCACCACGCAGGCCAGCCTCATCAAAGTTCCGGTTCTGGTGACGGCCTTCCAGGACATCGAAGCGGGCTCGCTCAAACTCGATCAGTCGCTCAGTCTTACGGAAAAGGACAAGGCCGGCGGCGACGGCGGCCTGGACCGCCGGCTCGGGGAGGAGCCGCTGCATATCACCCTGCGGGAGCTGATCACTCTGATGATCCGCGACTCCGACAACACCGCCACCAACGTCATCATCCGCCTGGTGAAGCGCGAGCGCGTCAACGCCCTGCTGCTCTCTCTCGGCTTCAAGAGCACCCGTTTGCGCCGGGTGATGCTGGACGGGGAGGCCGCCAAACGGGACGAGGAAAACACCTCCACCCCTCTCGAAATTGCTCGTCTCATGGAATTGATCTACCGCGGCAAAGTGGTGAGTCCGAAGGCCTGTGAGCAGATGGTGGAGTTTATGAAACTGGTCCAGGCCGACTTCCGGGGCGGGCTGCCGCCGGCAGTCGTTTCCGCCTCCAAGCCCGGCGCCGTGCCCGGCGTCCACACCGAAGCGGGCATTGTTTACCTGGAAGGCCGCCCGTACGTCTTGAGCGTGATGAGTTCCATGCTGGTTGGAGAGTCGAACCCGCTGCGAGATGTCGTGGCGGTGGTGGAAGAGCACTTTGAGCGACTGGCGCGCAGCAACCGCTACGGTCACCGGGTTTCTGATCCTCTTTACTAGCGGGGGCAGAACTTGCGGCGAATGCTGTTTGGAGATCGTCTCCCGGGCTTGGTCGGCGTAAACTATTGATATTGGAGGAAAGATGAAACCAGTATTTTTCTTGATGTTGGCCCCGGCTCTGCTGCTGGGGCAGAGTTGGAACAGCGGTGACCAGAGCATTCGCGCTCAGATCCGCGGCGGGGGGAGCAGCGATTCGGGGAAGTGTACCGCCGAAGTGGAAGTGGACGGGGTGGCCGAAATCGCCCTTCGCGGCGACGAAGGCCGCATCCGGACTCTGGCCGGCAATCCGGCCCGCTGGCGCCGCCTGGAGTGCACCTCCGCTATGCCGCGCAATATCAGCGACTTCCGGTTCAAGGGCGTGGACGGCCGCGGCCGGCAGGACCTGTCTCAGGATCCGCGCAACAACAACGGCCTTGCCGTGATCCGCATCGAAGATCCCAAAGGCGGCAGCGACGGCTACACCTTCGACATCGAGTGGCGTGGCTCCGGCACCTGGAGCGGCAGCGGAAACTCCAACTCCGGCTGGGGCAATAGCAACTCCGGTTCGGGCTGGGGCAATAGCAACTCCGGTTCCGGTTGGGGCAACAACAACAGCAACTCCGGGTGGGGCAATAACAATAGCAACACCGGCTGGGGCAACAACTGGGGCAATAACTTCTCCTACCGCGGCTCCGGCAGCGGCAGCTTCTCCCACTCCAACGGTCAGCGCCAGGACCTCCGCGGCGCCTACGTCACCATGGACCGCAACTCAGGCATCGCGCAAGTCAATTTCAATACGAGCGAGGGCCAGGAAGCGCTGCAGTTCAGCGGCCGCATTCAGCGCATCGACCGCGACACCGTGACCGTGGATCTCCAGAGCGCCCGCAATCGTGGCGAGAGGGTGAACGCAACGGGCACCATCCGCCTCCAGGTATCCGGCGACCGCCGGGTGCGCGCGATCAGCAGCGACGGCAATGCCGCCGGCGGACGCTTCAACCTCAACTACCGCGAATAGCCCTTCGAACACGGAGAAGGCCGCCTACCACGGCGGCCTTCTCTCCTTGCTCTACTTTTTCTGCTTTCTTTCCACCCGCCGCGCCAACCCCAACGTCAGCAACGACACAGCGACCAGGGCGAATGTCGCCGGTTCAGGCACGGGGGCTGCCGCGAATCCCGCTACCAGAAAGCCCTGCACCTGGCTCGCGCCGGGTTTTGAATTCACCACCCGGTAGTCCGTGAAATCGATGCCCGGATAGCCGTTGCTGTGCGCCTTCGAAGCCGCGGCCAACCAGCGGGCGGCGCCCTCCGACGGCGCGCCGGGCGCGAAGAGAGACCAGGCTGCGTGCTGAATCGCGATCCGGTCTTCCGTGGAGACCGCGGAGAGGAGTTGCGTCAGCAGCCAGGCCGCGTCGCGGTACCTGTCCATGGCATTCGTTTCCGTTCCGTAATACGCCTGGGGGAATTGATCCAAAACGTAGAGTTCGGCGTCCCAGATTTGGCCGCCGGAGACGTCATGGTTGAAGTCGTAACACATTGCCAGGCGGTCCATCCCGTCGATCTTCAACCGGTAAGGGCCGACGAGATGGGAGCCGTCGTTCGCACCGTCGGAACCCAGATATTGGACGGTGGCTGCGTGGACGGGAACTGCCATGAGGGCGGTGGCACAGAAAGCGATGGCGGCGAGCGTTCGCATGTTGGCGCGGTACTCCTGAGTGAATTCGGAGATGCGGACAGATCTCCGTCAGGCTGGTCCCAATTGGGATGCGTTCCCAGTGCCACCCGGGGGATGGTGCACCGATCTGGAACGAGGGAGGCCCACTGGATGCCAAACGAGGCATCCGCTTCACTTCAAAGCAAGCAGCGTGCCAAACTGCCGGTGCGGGAAACCGGCTATCTCGGCGTCAATCGGGCCGCATATCCGCCGCCCGCCGGCAACTGCAGTACGATCCGCGAATTCCGGTTCCACTCGCCCGGCTTCATCTCCAGTGCCGCCGGGTCACCCGCCGCCTCCTCCGCCGCCAGTACCTGATACGTGCGCGCGGGCAGGAATGGGAGTTCCACGGTCACCTCGCGCGGCTCCGCTCCATTGAGAACCGCGACAAACCACACATTTCCCTTGCGCCGCGCCAGCACCGCCACCTCGCCAATCGCCGACCCGGGGAGAACCCGCGTCTCATCCCACGTTGCCGGAATCGTCCGGATCAGTTCCACCGCCGGACTCTCCACCAGAGACTTCGGGTTCGCCGCGTACGTCAGCAGCCCCGAGGTGAACGCAATCGCCGTGGCGATCTGGTGTGTCCAGGTCGTATCGTTGCGCCGCGCGCCGAAGTGCACCGGCGTGTAGTCCGCCGGACCCGCCAGCAGCCTTGTGAACGGCAGCGTGGCATCGTGCCGCGCGCGCGGCGATTTGCTCGATTCCATCCCCCGCACCGCCTCGCGCGTCAGTTCGTTCGGCCACGTGTAGCACTCGCCCGCCGGCTTGTTGGCCCCGTGGAAGTTCAGCAGCAATTGCCGCTTTGCCGCATCCCGCAGCAGGATCTCGTACAGTTCCACCACCTCTTTGGCCTCATGGTCGAAGAAGTCGATCTTGGCGCCGGCGGCGCCCACCGCCGCAATCTGATCGAAGAACGCCTGGCGCGCCTCCGGCGTCCGCAGGTCTTTCGAGTGCTTCCACAGAATCAGGCCGACGCCCTGAGCCTTCGATTCCGCAATGATCGCCTTCAACTCCTCCGGCGTCCACTTCTGCCAGAAAGCCTCCACCACCTGGTACTCGAATCCGAGCTGCCCCGCCAGCCGCGAGAACTCCCGCACCGTCGCCGCGTCGTTCTGCCCCCCGTCCAGATACTTCCAAACCGCGCGGCCCGGTTTCACCCAGGACGTCGCGGAGCCCTGCGGAAAGAGCTCCTTATCCGGCGCCGGAGAGAGCGCTCGCACCAGCTCCGAATTCACCAGTTCATTCAGATCCTTGCCCACCATCACGACGCGCCACGGCGTCTCAATTGGACCTTCCACCGCGGCGGCCTGTTTCAGCCGCTCGACATCGTCCTTGTATCGCAAACGGAACGGATACGAGGCCGGATGCTCGTGCCCCAGCCGCACCACCAGCGAGCCCTGCCCGTCGCCTTGCAGGGCCATCCCGGCGTAGTGATACAGAGCCGCTTCGGTGATCGACCCGTAGCCCCCTCCGCCAGCCAACTGAAACGTCACCGGCGGCGCCGCCCACTGCCCGGCCGGAAAATCCTCGATCTGGCGACGAACATGGAGGGCCTCGTAGTGGCCCTCCAGATCATGCGACCAGACCGTCGAACCCGCCGGAATCCGGAACGCCGTGGCTTCCCCCGGCGTCCGGCTACCCGAGCCGGGTATGACATAACGGAACGCGATGCCCCCGTTGCACGCGCGCAGTTCCAGCGTGTGGGGGGTCTTGCCGGTAAACGGTAGCTTCGCCGCCGAGCAGTTTCCCTCCCGGCCGCGGACGATCCGGCCCGGCTTCGCGCCGGCCGAAACGTCCGCGCCGTTCAGGGTAAACACCAGCGGCGAAGGCTCCAGCAATGCCCGCCCGGCGAGTTTGGCAGAGAGCCGCGGCGCCGGCGCCGCGTCCACCGCCAACGACACCTGGCCATTCGGGCTGACCAGCGTCAACAGCACCAGGGCAAGCATCGCATTTCCTCCTTAGAACGTCACGCGCAACGACATCTGCTGAATGCGCGGGTCGCGAGCCGAGGTGATCTGACCGAACGCCGTATTCACCATCGCCCCCTTGGCATCGAATTGAGCGGTGGTGTTCACGCCGTTGTACTGCGTGTGGTTGAAGGCGTTGTACATCTCCCAGCGGAACTGGAAGGCGAGCTTCTCCTTCACGGGGATGTTCTTGAACACCGTCAGGTCCCAGTTGTTGATGCCCGGGCCCCGGAAGGCGTACGCCGACGCCGCCGCGCCCGCGCCGCGCTCGAACTTGGCCGGACGCGCGAACACAGAGGTGTTGAAGAACCGGTCGAACGTCCGCTCGGACTTCGACAGCATCGCCGGGCCCGTCATCACGGCCGTGTTGCCGTCGCCGCCGCCCGTCAGGTCCGCGCCATCCGACAGCGACAGGCCCACGCCGCGCGGCGAACCGCTGACGAACGACGCAATGCCCGACACCTGCCAGTTGTCGAACATCAGCTTCGAAATCGAGTTGCCCATGTATGTGCCCACGTTTGGCAGATTGTAGACCCAATTGAAGACCAGCGAGTGAGTGCGATCGTAGGTCACCGGGCCATAGTTCCAGTAGCGGGGGTTGTTGTAGACCGCGATCCCGGCGTCATAGGCGTCGCCGTAGCCCATCGCCTTGCCCCACGTGTAGGCGCCGCTGAACTGGAGCCCCTTGCTGAAGTTGCGCCGCACCTGCGTCTGTAGCGAGTGGTAGCTGGAGTTGCCCCCGAAACTCAGGTACGGCAGGTTGCCCCAGCCGTACACCGGCCGCATGAAGACGTCCGGCAGCGGGGAGCTGGCCGTCGTCTTGTCCGCGCTCGAAGGTAGGAAACGCACGCCGTAGGGCAGCGTGTTCAGCTGCATCGTCTGGCCCAGGTGCCGCCCGACGTTGCCCACATAGGCCACATCCAACACGGTCTGGAACCCAACGTTGCGCTGCACACCCAAGGTCATGTTGTAGATCGAGGGCAGATTCGCGTTCCGCTCCAGCACGCGCGTGAAATTCGAAGGCGCCACCGTGCCGCTGCTGCTCAGGAACGAATCCACATTGCCGTAGTACTGGATGGGGAAGCTTTGCACCGGCGGGTTGAAGCTCATGTCCCCCACCTGTCCGGAACGCGCACGGGCGTTCAGGAACATGCCGAATCCTCCGCGGATTGCCGTCTTGCCGTCGCCGAATGGATCATATGCCAGGCCGACGCGCGGAGCCGCCATCAGCCCGTTGCTCTCCACAAAGCCGCGCGGATATCCGGCCGTGCCGGCCTTCACAGCGCCAACGTTCGGGTCTCCCGAATTCGGCACGAAGCGGCCGATGTAGGAGGCCGGGAAGAGCGCCCCGTTGAGCGGGTTCTGCGCCACGCGCTTGCCCGCCGCATCCAGCGCCGGGTAGAACAACATCGGCGCTTTGCTCCGGTCGTAGATGGAGAGATCGAAATTGCCGCCCACGTCCAGCCGCTGATAGGAGGGCTGGTCGATCGTGAAGCGCACGCCGTAGTCCAGCGTCAGCTTGCGGTTCACTTTCCACGTGTCCTGCGCGTAGAACTCAAGCACCTTATTCACCGGCTGGTAGTCGACTCGCGTCGTCACTTCCGTGTACGTCGAAAAGTTGCCCAGCAGCGCGTTCGCATAGGCGTGGCCGGAATCGTAGGGATTGTTCGTGTCGCGGCCGAAGGCGAAGCTGCCCGCGAACGTGCCGCCGGATCCGGCATGGTGGGATTGCAGGTACTCCGCCCACTCCCAGTAGATGCCGAACTTCAGCGTGTGCGACTTGTAGACCTTTGTCAGGCCGTCGGAGATCGACCACGCGTTCACGTAGTTGTCCATCGGGAAGCGCCCGTCGTACGCCACCGAGGCGGAGCCCGTCGGGATGCTGCCGTAGCTCGCCGAGGGAATCACGCCCAGCGGGTTGTTCTGCGGATAGAACTGCCCGATCTTGATCCCCAGTTTGTCCCGGTTCAGTTTCTCAAGTTCGGACGGCGTGATCGCCTGGATCTCCGTCCAGCGCGACAGGCCGAACGAGAACTCGTTTACCAGCGTCGGCGACGCCAGGAACGTCGCGTTCCACGCCACGTTCGGGTTCGTGGTGTCGTAGGTCTGCTGGATGCCCCAGGCGTTGGAGTTTGCCGTCGTGGCGAAGCCGTTTTGCTTCACTGACATGTCCATGCCGCGGAAATATGTCCGCCACTTCGCCGTCGGATTGTAATCGATGCGCAGCAACTGCTGGTTCACCGGCCGGTCTACCGTGTCGTTCACCTGGTAGTTGTAGTTCCCGCGCGTAATGTTGCGGTCGAAGAAGTTGGGCATCGGGAAGACGCTCAGCAGCTTCTGGGTGTTCGTGTTGATCCGAGTCACCGGCACCACGTTGCCCGGGAAGTTCGCGCCCGAAAGCGGGTCCTTCACCGGGATCAGCGCGCCGTTCGATTGCAGAGATTGCGAGAAATCTCCCTTGCGCTCCAGATCCGTCGGGAACGTATACGTGCGGACGCTGGGCGAGAGATTCGGCAGGTACTCCTGCGACCAGAAGAAGAACAGCTTGTCTTTCTCTTTGTTGAACTTGTCGCCCCAATAGATGGGTCCGCCCACGTTGTAGCCGAGCGTGTTGTAGCGGTAGCGCCCGCGCGCCAGGTTGCTCCGGTTGTTGAAGAAGTTGTTGGCGTTCCACATCTCGTGACGCTTGTACCAGTAGCCGGTCCCGTGGAACTGCTGCGTGCCGCCCTTCGTCACGACGTTGATAATCGGACCGGCGTTCTTGCCGTACTCGGCCTGGTAGTTCGACATCAGCACTTTGACCTCGGAAACCGTGTCCAGGTTCACCATGTTCTCGGTGGTGCCGATGCCGCGATTGTTCGCCACCACGCCGTCCAGCGAAAGCGAAGTGTAGTCGTTGCGCGTGCCGTTGATGATCGGCGCGCCGGAGGTGCCCAGCGCCTGTGTGCCGCCGCCGTCCGGATACGTGACCCCGGGCAGTACTTTCAGCATCGTCAGGTAGTCGCGGCCCTGCGTGGACAGCATGCTCATCTGCTTGTCGTTCAGCAGCGCGGAGCGCTCCTGGCTGGCGGTCTGCACCGCCGTGGCCTCCGCCGTCACCGTCACTTCCTGGTTCAGCGAGCCCACTTCCAATGCCAGAATGCCTGCGTTCAGGCGTTCGGATGCGGAGAGGTTGTAGTCGCGCTTCTCAAAGCGCTTGAATCCAGGCGCAGTGACCGTGATGGCATACTGGCCGGGCAGAACCGACGGAAAGACGAAGTCTCCCGCCGTATCCGTCTTCGTATTCATCTTTACACTCGTCAGTTGTTGAGTGAGCGTGATTTCCGCGCCGGGCACCGAGTTGCCCTGCGGGTCTGCGACGTGGCCTGAAATGACACCGGCGGAGGTCTGACCCCAGACCGACACTGCGGCGAACAATGCGACTCCAAGCAGACGTAGACAGCGTAGACGCATGCGTAAACCCCTTTCTCATCTCCTGTTACATCACAGGAGCGTTAGCGTTGAAGCTGACAAGAGTCTACTACAACAAAAAGGCTATGCCTAGCCGCTAAAACGTTTAAATTTCTTGATCTCCGCGCCTCACTCGATCAGCAGCAGCCAGCCGCGCTTCGGCTCCACCGGGATTGGTTGGCCGCCGGCGAATTTCGCCTCGGGTTGAAAGCCTTCAATCGCCGGAGCGGTGATGCGCGCAGTGCGCGGGTCCACTCCGAGGGCCTTCCAATCGATGGAGAGCGGCACCTGTGCCGCCTCCGGCGCCCAACTGGCGATGGACACCAGCGCCCGCCCCGGTTTCCTGTACACAGTGGCCAGCACATCCTGGCGGCCGGTCTGCACCGGACAGGACGAGTCCCACCAGCCGATCATCTCGGATTCCTGGATGCCGAACCGGTCCCAGAGCCTCCAGATGCCGCTGGGATCCACGCCGCTATAGAACGCGCGCGCCGTCATGCCGAACAGCATGCCACGCCATGGGTTCGGATTCTGGAGCATGTCGCCGGAGAGCCCGAACGGCAGTCCGGACATCTCCACCAGCCAGAAGTCGGCCGGCCAGTCGGGGTTGAACGCCTCGCCGAACCAGGTGCGGTCGACGTACGGGAGGTGCTCCATGTAGTAGCCCACCGGCGAGTTGCAGGACCACCACTGCCGGTTGCCGTGCAGATCGATCATCGTGCCCGGACGCGTTTCCAGCACCCTCCGGACGCGCTGCATCATCTCGCGCGGGTAGGCCACCTCATCCAGATAGAGGCCGTCGATCCCGGCATTCCGCACTAGCCACTCCAGCCCGGCGAGATAGAAATTGCTCAGCCGCGACTCGCGGTTCGTTCGAATGGCGGCGTCCACCTCGCCGATGGGCGTCCGCGTGATCCAGGCCGGGGCGTAGTCTGTCACCAGGTGCTCCTGCAGCCAGGAGTCGAGATACGGCGACCCGTGGCCCTGGGTTCCTCCCACGCGATAGATCTCCTCCCCCAGGCTCCGGAACGCCCACAACTCGGGCAGGCGCGTGGTGAGTTCCCGGATGGTGTAGTACACCTTGGCTTTCATCCCTCTGGCGTGCGCCTCCTGGACGTAGGGCGCCAGCAGGTCGAGGTTCAGGAACGGGTAGTTGATCCACAGGTTCGGCAGCGTGTCGTGATGGATATTCACCACCGTCGCGCCGGTGGCCTGGATCTCCTCCAATGGCCGGTAAGTGTGCGCGTATCTATACTTCCAATGGCTGGGGTCCAGTGGCTTCAGCGGCGTGGGGAGCAGGCGGAAGGAGAGGTTCAGCTCCTGGCCTGCCTGGATGTCGCGCGATCCGGTACGCGCGCGGAACAACACCCGGCCCGTTTCATCCTGAGCGAGACTCACGCCGCCGCCTGTCCCGTTCTGCCAGTCCTCCAGCGGCGATTTCAGCCTGCAATAGAGCCCGGCCTGCACGCCGCCCAGCCAGATGAAGTACTCCAGGTTGCTGCCCTGGTCCCGCCAGCGCTGCGGCTGTTCCGTCCACTTCCAGTGCCACGCGGCGGGGCGCTTGCCGCCTGTCAATCCCATCCCTGCGCTGTAAGGAACGGCCGCCTCGCGCAGCGGCAGTTCGAGCGCCATGTCTGAGACCTTGGCCGCGGCATTCGCGCTCAGGCGCACCTCGAAACCGATGCCTCCGTCGAACTCCATCGTGGTGCGCACGCGCAGGCGGAAATCGCCGGCGGCGCTCTCTGACTCTCGTACCACTTTGGTATCCGACGCCGACACGACTTTCCCCGTGCCGTTCCAAACCAGCGGTCCTTTCTCCAACTCGATCCGCAAGGCGACCGGTGCGGCCAGCACCTCGTTTGTGCCGGCGCGGACCGACTCCGGAAAGCCTTGCGGCCCAAAGCGGACCTCCCGCCCCAGGCAGGCCACAGTGTCGCCGGTGACGCGCAGAGGTGTATAGGGGCTCGTCACCCGATCTTCCAGGCCGGCCTTCGAATTGAGCCATTGCAGCCGGGCCAGCCTCTCCGGTTGATCCACGCCCGCGCCGCGGAGGAATGTCTGATTCACGTCCAGGTCCAGGCGCACGCCAATCTCCGCCTGTCCCGCCGGCGCGACGTAGACCTGCCCCTGGTAAGCGCCCGGCTTGGCGGATTCCGGAATCTGCACCGCGCACCAGAGCGCGCCCACAGCCCCAGGCGAGACTTTGAACTCCTTTCGGAAGGGCTGGCCCTGGGCGTCGATTCCGCCGGTGTTGAAGCACTGGAAAGCCCCGGCCGGAATGGCCGCCGCCTGCGGCCCGCGTAGATCCTCGAACCGCACGCTGACGGCGGATTCCTTCACCAGCCCCGGCCGCGCATAGAGGCCGATCTGGAAGACGAACAACTCGCCGCGATACGCCCGGGCTTTCAGCGCGCTCACGGGGCCGGAGCGAATCCAGCGCAAGGGCAGGGTGTCGCGCATGCGGATGGGATGTTCGCGATCTTCGGCGAACACCAGAACTGGTTCCGGGTGGCTCCTGCTGAGCTGGGCCATCTCCTCCCTGGTGGCGGCCACCTCCATCGGGTAGAAGGAGTCGAATTTCGTTCTGGCCTGAAACTCGATCACATTCGCGCGCGGCAGCTCTTTCCACCGTCCCAGCGGCAGCCCGTCCGCGGTCAGCCCGTTCTTCTGCAGCCACTCCTTCGAGGCCGTGTCCCGGGGCGCAAGGTAGGTGGCCTTCTGTTCCGGAGCGCCCCGCTTCGGCGGCTCCCCGCGTGGCATGTAGTAGACGTAGTAATCTTCCACGCCCGCCAACGGCTGGAAAACGACATCGCCCGAGTCAGCAGTCATTTGGAACGAAATCGTGTTTGCGATGGACGTGCCGTTGGCATCCAGCACCAGGACGGCCTTGCGTTGCGGCGCATCGTCGTGGCGGCGCCAGACGATGTGAGCCCATACCGCGTCCGCTCCTGCCTGGCAGTGAATTCGCGCCCTGTGATTGCCGAGCAGTTCCGCCCAGGGCTCGGCGGCGACAGTGTATGGAATCTCTTGGGCGGCCAGCGGCCACAGGAACGCAAACGCGAACGCCGGCCATGGAAAACGCCACCCTCTCCCGGTGCGGCGTGGAGCAACTCCGATCATCGCGGCAAACGGCGCGGACATATGCGTGCCCCTTTCAGTCGATGCCGCCACACGGCAGCGGCATGAACGCTAGAGTGTTTCGCGGTCCCGCACCCCGATCAGGTACAGGATCCCGTCCAATCCTAACGCCGAAATCGACTGACGCGCCGATGCCCGCACCAGCGGCTTAGCCCGGAATGCGATGCCCAGACCCGCCAGCCGCAGCATCGGCAGATCGTTCGCCCCGTCCCCCACCGCAATGCACTGCTCCATCGAGAGCCCCTCGCTCAAAGCGAGTGTTTGCAGTAGATCCGCCTTGCGCTGCCCGTCTACGATGGGCGGGATCACCTCCCCCGTCACCACGCCGTCGCGGATGTCCAGCGTGTTGGCGTGCAGATGGTCGATTCCCAGTTTCCGCTGCAGCACCTTGCCGAAGAACGTGAAGCCGCCCGACAGGATCGCCGTCTTGTACCCCAGCCGCTTGAGCGTGGAAACCAGCCGCTCCGCTCCATCGGTCAATGGGATCCGCTCAACCACTCTTTCCAGCGCCGCCTCCGTCAATCCCTTCAGCAACGCCACGCGCTTCCTGAACGAGTCCTGGAAGTCCAGTTCCCCCCTCATCGCCGCTTCCGTAATCGCCTGCACCTGTTCGCCCACGCCGGCCTCGCGCGCCAGTTCGTCGATCACCTCGCCCTGGATCAGCGTCGAGTCCATGTCGAACGCCACCATTCTTCTATTCCGCCGGTAAACCGAGTCGTGCTGGAATGCCAGGTCGATGTCGCCCGCCGCCGTCATCGCCGCCAGGCTCGTGCGCACCGCGTCTTCATTCACTGCGGCCGCCGCCGACGGAGCGCTGGCGCTGAACTCAACACAAAACCGCGCCGGGGTCTCCCCGGCTTCCAGCGGCGTCCGGGATGACATCCGGTCGATCCGGTCGATGTTCAATCCCGCCGACGCCAACGCGCCCGAGACTGCCGCAATATGCCGGGCGTCGATCGCCGGCCCCAGCACCGTCACAATGAACCGCCGCTTGGACTGCGCGTGGACCCACCGCTCGTACTCCTCCGAAGTCGAGGCCGAAAACTCCACCTGTACGCCCAGCCGGTGCCCTTCCAGCAGCAGGTCTGTCAGCAGCGCCGACGAACGCAGCGCTTCGGGCATCTCAATGAGAATGCCCAGCGCCAGCCCATCATGGATCACGGCCTGGCCGATATCCAGAATCCGCGTCTGGTAGCGCGCCAGAATCGAGGCCAGTGAATGTGTCAACCCGGGCTTGTCATGTCCGGTGATGTGGATGAGAAGGGCGCCTGTCGCGCCGGAGGCGGGCATCAAATATCATTCTAACCGCTACACTGGAAGCGGATGAAACGGCGCGAAGTTCTCTCATTGATTGCAGCCGCCCCTGCCGCGGCCCAGAGCCCCGTCAAACACACCTTCACCATCCAGGGCGACCGCTTTGTTCTCGATGGAGAACCATTCGTCATCCGCTCCGGCGAGATGCACTACGCCCGCATCCCGCGCGAGTACTGGCGCCACCGCATGAAGACCATGCGCGCCATGGGCCTCAATACCCTCTGCATGTACTCCTTCTGGAACGCCCACGAGCCGCGCCCCGGCCAGTTCCGTTTCGAGGACAACCTCGACATCGCCGCCTTCATCCGCACTGCCCAGGAAGAGGGCCTCTGGGTGATCGTCCGCCCCGGTCCCTATAGCTGCGCCGAATGGGAGTTCGGCGGCTTCCCCTCCTGGCTCTGGGAAACCCCCGGTATGAAGGTCCGCACCTCCGATCCCAACTTCCTCCAGGCCGCGGACCGCTACATCAAGCGCCTTCTGCAGGAAGTGGCCCCCCTCCAGATCACCCGCGGCGGCCCCGTCTTCCTCATGCAGGTGGAGAACGAATACGGCTCCCTCCGCCCGCCCCTCGGCGCCGACACGGTTTACAAGAACGCCATTCGCAAGTCCATCGAAAGCGCCGGTATCGACATCCAGCTCTATACCTCCGACGGCTCGCTCGACTACATGCTGGCCAACGGCACCTTCCCCGATCTGCCCTCCGTCGTCAACTTCGGCGGCGCCCCCCAGCAGGAGTTCGCCAACTTCGCCAGGTTCCGCACCGGCGTCCCTCTCATGTGCGGCGAATACTGGTGCGGCTGGTTCGACCACTGGGGCGAGAAGCACCACACCGGCGACAACAGGGTCCACCTCGCCGGCATCGACTGGATGCTCCAGCGCAACATCGGCTTCAACCTGTACATGGTCCACGGTGGCACGTCGTTCGGCTACATGGCCGGCGCCAACTTCGGCAAAGCCTACGAGCCCGACATCACCAGCTACGACTACGATTCCCCCATCGACGAAGCCGGCCGCCCCGCCCCCAAGTTCACCCTCTTCCGCGATACCATCCGCAAACACCTGCCCGCCGGCGAAACTCTGCCTGACCTGCCCCCCGCCCTGCCCATCATCGAAATCCCCCGCTTCGCCCTCAACGAGCAGGCCCCGCTGTTCGGCCTTCTCCGCAATCCCATCCGCAGCGAGAAACCGAAGACCTTTGAAGCCATGAGCCACTCCTACGGCTTCGTGCTCTACCGCACGCGCCTCGACGGCCCCCGCAAAGGCAAGCTCGAACTCACGGAGTTGCGCGACTACGCCGTCGTCTATGAAGGTGCCCGCCGTCTCGGCACGCTCGACCGCCGCCTGAATCAGAGCTCGCTCGATGTCGATCTCTCCGGCCGCGCCCCACTCCAGATCCTGGTCGAAAACATGGGCCGCATCAACTTCGGCCCCAAAATCGTCGACGACTACAAGGGCATTACCGAAAGCGTCACCCTCGACGGCCAGGAACTCAAAGGCTGGGAGATGCTCCGCTTCGGCCCCGAACGCATCGTCGGGCTCCAGACCAAATCCGGCGAGTCCGCCGCGCCGGCGCTCCATCGCGGGACGTTTCAGCTCGATGTCCTCGGCGATACCTTCCTCGATCTGCGCAACTGGGGCAAGGGCTACGTCTGGGTGAACGGCCGCATCCTCGGCCGCTACTGGCGCATCGGACCCCAGCAGACCCTCTTCCTTCCCGCCACCTGGCTGCGCAAGGGCGAAAACGAGGTGATCGTCCTCGATCTCGAAGACGCCCGCGGACCCCGCACGCTGGCCGGCGTCAAGGATCCCGTCTGGGATACACCTGTCTAACGCCGCACCCGCGGCCGTTCAAATCTAAGCTGGCGTGTCCCGGTACAGCTCCTGCAGCCGCGCCATCTCCCGGGTGAGATCGGCCTGCACCTCTCCATACGCCGCCTCGCCGTACACGCTCCGCATCTCGCGCGGGTCTTTCTTCAAATCGAACAACTCCCACTCCGGCGGTAGGATCTCCTTGCCCGTCCCCGTCGCGTCCAGCGGCTTGCCGTAGTAGTAGATCAGCTTGTGCGTGTGCGTCCGCACGCCGTAGTGCGCCGCCACATAGTGGTCGTTCGTCAGGTGCATCCAGTAGCGGTAGTACATCGACTGCCGCCAATCCTTCGGCGTGCGCCCGCGCAGGTTCTGCCGGAAGCTGCGCCCCTGCATGTCGCCCGGAATCTTCAGCCCGGCGTAATCCAGGAACGTCTCCGCGAAGTCCAGGTTGAGCACCATGTCGCGGTTCACGCCGCCCGGCTTGATCTCGCGCGGATAGCGCATCAGAAACGGCATGCGCAGCGATTCCTCGTACATGAAACGCTTGTCGAACCAGCCGTGATCGCCCAGAAAAAAGCCCTGATCGGAGGTGTAGATCACAATGGTGTCCTCCTCCAGGTTCTCTGCCTTCAGGTAGTCCAGCAGACGTCCCACGTTGTCGTCCACGCTTTGCACGCAGCGGAGGTAGTCTTTGATGTAGATCTGATACGCCCAGCGGCGCAGGTCGTTGCCTTTGAGGCCCGGCGGGAAGTCCGTCTTCACGTCGTTCCGGTTCATGTGTTCGCCTACGCGCATCCGCGCGCGGTGCGCCGCTTCGGAGCGGTGGTCGTAGTCGTCGAAGAGATTGTCCGGCTCCGGAATCGTCTGACCGTCGAACAGGTGCGCGTACTTCGGCCCCGGCTGCCAGTTCCGGTGCGGCGCCTTGTGGTGGCACATCAGGAAAAACGGTTTGTTCTTCGGCCTGCCTTTCAGCCAGTTCAGAGAAAAGTCGCCGATCAGGTCCGTGCAATACCCCACGTGCTTCTTCTTCTCGCCGTTCTCGATGAACACCGGATCGTAGTAGGCGCCCTGGCCGGGCAGGATGTTCCAGTAGTCAAAGCCCGCGGGGTCCTTCTGCAGGTGCCACTTGCCGACGATCCCGGTCGAGTAGCCGCCCGCCTGCAGCAGCTTCGCCACGTTCTGCCGCGCCGGATCCAGCGCGTCCTGCAGCGTCTTCACGCCGTTGACGTGCGAGTACTGCCCGGTGAGAATCACGCCCCGCGACGGTGTACAGATCGAATTCGTGCAGAAGCAGTTGTCCATTCGCACGCCGCGCTGCGCGATGCGGTCGATATTGGGCGTGCGGTTGATGCGGCTGCCGTAGGCCGAGATGGCGTGAGAGGCGTGGTCGTCCGCCATGATGTAGAGGATGTTCGGACGGCGTGCCTCCGCCCCTCGCGCCAGTCCGGCGCCGGCCAGAGAGGAAAGCAGGAAATCCCGGCGTTGCATGGCGGCATCTTATCGCTTCATTCCTACTCGAATCCACCCGTTCAGCCCGTCCAATCCCCATTCAGGCGATGCGCTATGGTTCTGTAAGCCCGGCCTCTGGCTTTCCAGGGGTATAAGAGTGCCAATTTATGATCTGGAATCAATAAGTTGCTGAGGATTTTCAAGCGCCTGGGAGCTTTCCGAGAAAAAGAAAGAAATCGGTTACACTCCCTCATTGAAATCCAAGAAAGGTGTGATATGATCCCCAGCAGTTGGGTGTTGGGCCCAGCTGAAAGGTGAGTAAACTCTAGGGGGTTCTCGTGACGATCCGTCCTTTGTCTGTTCTCTCCCTTCTGTGTCTGGCATCAGTGATGCTGCCTGCACAGGAGTTCCGTGCCACTCTTTCGGGCCATGTATACGACTCGAGCGGTGGGGCCGTCCCTAATGCCAAGCTGCAGGCTGTCAACTTGGCGAACAATGAATCACTGAACGCGACCACGGACAGCTCCGGTTCGTATTCAATTCCATCCCTGCGCCCCGGCATCTACAAATTGACCGTCACTGCGGCAGGGTTCAAGCAATATATCCGTGAGAACATCACACTTGAGGTTGGCCGCGTTCTAGGTGTCGACATCACGCTCGAAGTAGGCGCGGTGTCGGAATCCATCAATGTGACGGCCGAATCCGCTCAACTGGAAACCCAGACCGCCAGCCGCGTGGCCGTCGTCTCTACCACCCAGGTCGCCGAAATGCCCTTGAATGCGCGCAACCCGTTCATGCTCGGAGCCATGATGTCCGGCGTCACCTTCCGCGGCGCCGCCATCTGGCAGCGGCCCTTTGACAACGGCGCCATCGCCGAGTGGTCTGTCAATGGCGGCCGCCAGTCGAACAATGAATTCCTGATGGATGGCGCGCCCAACAACGCCCAGGCCGGCACCAACAATATCGCCTACGTCCCCATCGTCGATGCCGTGCAGGAGTTCAGCGTCCAGCAAAACTCCTATGACGCGCAGTATGGCCGCACCGGCGGAGGCGTCTTCAACGTCGTCTTGAAGAGCGGTACCAACCAGTTCCACGCCACGGGATGGGAGTTCCTGCGCCGCAAGCCGCTGGATGCGAATGCCTTCCAGAACAACGCCGTGGGCGCGCCACGTCCCGACCACAAGCTGGATCAGTATGGCTTCCAGTTGGAAGGCCCCGTCTATATCCCGAAACTGCTCAGGAAAGACGGGCCAGTGAGACTCTTCTACCTCGGGAGCTTCGAGAACTACCGCGAAGCCTGGCCGCAGTTCCTGGTCAACTCCTATCCCACCCAGGAGATGCGGAACGGCGACTTCAGCAAACTGGTCAATGCCCAGAACGCACCGGTGACCATCTACAATCCTTTCAACGCCACCACCGATGCCAGCGGCAACCCCGTCCGCACACCCTTCGCCGGCAATGTCATTCCCTCCAGCATGATCAACTCGATCGCGAAGAACCTCAGCGCCTACATGCCGCTGCCGA
This sequence comes from Paludibaculum sp., assembly GCA_029973955.1. Taxonomy (GTDB): domain Bacteria; phylum Acidobacteriota; class Terriglobia; order Bryobacterales; family Bryobacteraceae; genus Paludibaculum. The sequence goes on from JARKQJ010000070.1 coordinate 39,603, forward strand.
ACGCCACCACGGCCGGTGTTGCCTACGCTCAGCAGAACAACATCAATTCGACCTACGCCGCGCTGGATAAGTTCTACAACCTGATCCTCAAGTTCGATTGGAACTTCGGCGACAAGCACAGGGCCTTCTTCCGCCACGCTTCCAACGACCGCACCGAAGATCGCGCCGTGAACAACATCGACAACAAGCCCGGCACCAACGGCCAGCAGCCCTTTCAGCGCATCAACGATGCCTACGTGCTCGACTGGGTGAGCACTCTCACCCCCACCCTCGTCATGAACATCCGGGCCTCCAATAACCGGTTCCTCGATCCTGGCCGCGGCGCCGCCAACGAGAACTTCGACCTCGCCGGCCTCGGACTGCCGAAGTCCATGCTCGCCCAACTGCCCGGTCCCGTCGATTTCGGCATCTGGCAGTTCAGCACCACAGGCACCAACGCCCAGTACTCCACCCTCGGCCGCAGCCGTGGCGGCACAGTCACCAACAACTACAACCTCGCCGGCACCATCACCAAGATCTGGGGCAGCCACAACATCAAGGTCGGCGGCGACATCCGCCGCGGTGAGTACCTCACCCGCGGTACCGGCAACATCCTCTTCTTCAATGCCCAGAAGAACTTCACCAGCCGGCTTTGGAATCAGGATGAAAGTACCTCCGGCGACTCTTACGCCACTTTCCTCCTTGGCGTCCCCACCGGTAATTCCAACTACCCGCTCTATGGCTACTACCGCAACTGGTACGTCTCGCCGTACTTCCAGGACGACTGGAAGATCAGCCGCAACCTCACCATCAACCTGGGGCTGCGCTGGGACTACAACGGCGGCCTCGACGAGAAATGGAACCGCAATAACCGCGGCTTCAGCCCCACCGTTGCCAGCCCCATCGCCGGCCAGATCCCGCCCGAAATGATCGCGCTCTACCCGGATCTCGCCAGACTCAAGGGCGGCCTCCGCTTTGCCGGCGTCAACGGCGAATCCCGCCTCTTCCGCAACAACGACATGAATAACTGGCAGCCCCGCGTCGGCTTCGCTTACGCCATCAACAGTAAGGTCGTCATGCGCGGCGGTTATGGAATGTACTTCCTCAATCCGAACAACGACGACATCATCGGTGCAGGCTTCAGCACCAGCACCGAAATCGTCAACAGTCTGGACGGCGGCCGCACACCCATCGCCAACATCATCTCGAACCCGTACCCCAACGGCATCAACGTTCCCTCGGGTTCTTCTCTCGGCGCCGCCACCTTCGTGGGACGCAATACCAACTGGTTCAACGGCGATACCTTCTACACGCCGTACGTCAACCAGTTCTCCTTTGGCTTCCAGTACCAGCTGCGCCCCACAGCCACCCTGGACGTCTCCTACGTGGGCAGCCGCACCATCGGCGCAAACGACCAGAAGGATTACAACCTCCCCTCACTCGACTTCCGCAGGAAGTGCAACCTCCAGGAGGGCGGCCTTCCTGGCTATTGCGACGCAGCCCTGACCAATCCATTCAAGGGGATTCCCGCCTTCCTGGGCACCAACTTCTACACCGCCAACACCCTCTCCCGTTTCAACCTCAGCCGCCCCTTCCCGCAGTTTGACGGCGCGATGCAGGAACGCGGCAGGAACGACTCCCGCATCTATTTCAATTCGCTCCAAGTCAATTACAACCAGCGCGTCGCCCGCGGCGTCATGTTTATGGCCAATTACACCTGGAGCAAGATGATGGAACAGTGGGGCTTCAACGATCCCTACGCCAACGTCGTTCAGCAGGGCCTCTACTTCAACGACCGGACCCATATCCTCAAGTTCAATACCGTCTACGAACTCCCCTTCGGCAAAGGCCAGAAGTTCGGCGCCGGAGCCACCGGCCTGACCAATAAGCTCATCTCCGGATGGCAGTTCACCACCTACTACAACAACAGCTCCGGCGAGCCCACAGACCTGCCGGGCAACGTGATCATGCTCAAAGACCCCCGCACCCCCGGCGGCGGTTGGGACGGCACCATCAACTGGAAAGCCCACCAGGTCCGCGCCTGGAACCCCTGCGTGGCGCGCCAATTCAACGACGGCTCCATCCGCATGGCTCAGTACTCCATCGACAGGGGCTGCGGCACGGATCCCGCCAGTGCAGTCTGGCTCCAGACGGCCAGCTACGCGCCGCGCTACACCCCGTCCCGCAGCGGCCAGATCCGCAAGCAGCATGCCTTCACCATGGATGCGTCCATCAGCAAGATGACCACAATCACCGAACGGCTCAAGGTGCAGTTCCGCCTGGAGATGTTCAACATGCTGAACCACAACTTCTACGGACGCAACGAAAGCTACAACGGCGATCCCACCAATCCCAACTTCGGCACCGTGTTCCCGCACCTGGCCAGCACTCAGAACGGGTACCCGCGCCAGATCCAGATCGGCATCAAGGGCTTCTGGTAAACTGCAGCCTGCCATCAATGCGAGGAGCGGCGCCCCGCGGCGCCGCTCCTCGCGTTTCCGGGGATCCTTCTATTTGCCGTTGAGCAGCAGCACGTGATGCAACTCGTGTCCGGCGATGATCCACGCCAGCGCGCGCACCGACGCCGGCTTGCCGTCCACCGTCCCGGTCCGCGTCCAGGCCGCTTCCGGCAGCGAGCGGAACAATGCCACGGTGGCGGCGCGCACGGCCTGCAACTCTTCGAGCAGTGACTCCATCGTCCGCTCACGAAAATTGGCGTTCTCCACGTAGGGGTCCTGGTCGAAGCCGGCCAGTGGCGTCTGGTCGCCGCGGGCGATCCGCAGCGCGCGCACCGACATGATCCGCTCTGTGTCGATGACGTGGCCCAGCACCTCTTTCAGCGACCATTTGCCGGGCGCCGGGCGCACTGACGCCGCCTCGTCCGAGACTGCGCGCAGCGCGGCCTCCAGCGGATTGGCGGTGAGTTTGCCCAGGATCGGGCCGTCGGGGACGTGGTCGATGTAGCGGCCGAAATACGGCGCATATTCGGAAGGGTCTGGGCGCACGGACATAACCCCATTATGGGGGAGGAGCACCTCGCCGCCCAGACCCCGATCTCACCGCATCGCGGACGGCGGTCACACCGCCGTGTGGGCAAAGGCCAGCACGCTGGGTTTCACCAGGTGCTCCCAGTCCTCCGTGTTCATCTGGACTACGTCGCGATGAGTTCCGGCGTTGAAGCTGATGGTCTCTTCCGCCATCATCAGGCCATCCACCCAGATCGGCATATCGAATAGCGTCCCGTTGCCGAATGGCGGCATGGCGCCGAGTTCGCACTCCGGAAAGAGTTCCTCGATCTCGCGCTCCGTGGCCAGCCTCAGATGCCGGCTGCCGAACGCCGCGCGCAGCTCGTCCAGGTCCACAATGCGATCGGCCGGCAGCACGGCCATCGTGAAGCCCTCCTCGGAGTGCACCACGACGACTTTGGCAAAAGTCCGCGGTGACACGTGCTCGGCGCGGGCCGTCTCACGAGCGGTGTAGCTGAGAGGATGCCGGTCGTGCTTATAATGCGTCTCCTTCAGTTCCAGGAAGGCGATCAGGCGGTCAATGGTCTTCATGGCTTTCTCCTTGCGCCAGGCTTCTGTTGCCCGCGCGGCGAGGCTTTCTCCTGCGAACGCCGGTTCTGGCCGGGCGCAGGGGCGTGGGTCCGGATCCGGTCGACGGCCCAGGTTCGGACGACGTGGGGTTGTGACGGGCGATCCACTTCGGTTCTCCCTTCGATGGAATTAGGACGGCTCCGCGCGGTCGGCGGAGACGGATGCGGTGACTGGGACGGGGATCCGGCTCAACAGGCGTTCCACCTGGTCCAGGCGCTCATGCAGGGCCTCGCGGAATGCGCGCTTGTGGGTGTGGCGGATCTCGCCCAGCAGGTCGCGTTGCTTGATCTCCAAGAGGTGGGCGATGAGGAACCAGTCCTCCGGACCCAACTCTGGAACTTCCGAGGCAGGGTTGCTCATGTCATCCTCCTGACTCTGTTTCGATCCGGCCCTAAATTACTCCCAAATGAGTTGAAATGGAAGGGGAAATCCAAGGCCCCGCGGGCGGCGTGGTACACCTGAGATATGCGCCGTTCCGGATGGGCCGCGGTCTTCGCCCTCAGTTTCACACTCCTTCACGCCGAGGTGCCTCCCGCTGCCGGAGAAGCCCTGGCGCGGATCGCCTCTGAGGCGATGCAGAAGGCCCGCATCCCCGCCGTCTCCGTTGCAGTCGCCCAGGGCGACGGCCCCATTTGGGCTTCCGCCTGGGGCTTTGCCGATCTCGAAAACCGCGTCCCCGCCACCCCCGACAGCCTCTTCCGCATCGGCTCCATCTCCAAGCCCTTCACCGGAGTAGCCGCGCTCCAGTTGCGGGAAGCCGGCCGCCTCGATCTCGAAGCCGAAGTTCAGCAGTACGTCCCCTCCTTTCCCCGGAAGAAGTGGCCCATCAACACCCGCCTGCTCCTCTGCCACCAGGCCGGCATCCGCAACTACCAGGGCGGTGAGTTCGATAGCACCCGCAACTACTCCGGCGTCCTCGACGCCCTCCAGATCTTCGCCCGCGATCCGCTCATCCATGAGCCCGGCTCCAAGTACGCCTACACGACCTACGGCATCAACCTCGCCGGCGCCGTCGTCGAAGCCGCCGCCGGCCGCCCCTTCGCCGAACAGGTCAAATCCCGCATCTTCGATCCCTCCGGCGTCACTGCCATGCAGCCTGACGACGTCTACCGCCTCATCCCCCGCCGCGCCCACGGCTACCGCAAGCGCAAAGACGGGACTCTCGAAAACTGCGCCTTGGCCGATACCAGCAACAAACTCCCCGGCGGTGGCTGGGTCTCCACCGCCACCGACGTCGTTCTCTTCGCCCGCGCCCTGCTCGACGGGAAACTCCTGAAACCGGAATCCGTCGAGCTCATGTGGACCCCGCAGAAGCTCAGCTCCGGCGAAGCCACCGGCTACGGGCTCTGCTGGGGGCTCTACCGCAAAGACGGGCTCCTCGTCGCCGAACACGGCGGCACCCAGCAGGGCATCAAATCCCACCTGCTCGTCGTGCCCGAAAAGAAACTCATCGTCGCAGTCCTCACCAACCTCGAAGAGTCCGGCGCCGCCGACATCGCTCGCGCCTTGCTGGCCGAACTCTGGAAGGGATCCCAACCATGAAAATCTTCATCCTGCTCCTGACCCTCGCCCTCGCCGGATACGGCGCCGAACTCTCCTCGAAGACCGTGGCCGCCTTCGCCAAGTACATGGAGCAGGCCGACCGTGCCACCACCGCCCGCTCCACCGCCTCCCAGCCCCGTCTCTCTCCCGCTCCCGGCGCGCCGCCCCAGATCGTTGCCTGGGATCAGGACAACCCGCGCGAAGTGCCCGACGCCCTCATCCACGATTGGGTAGGCGCCATGCTCATCCCCGGCGCCAAACTCGCCGACGGCGTCGCCGTCCTCAAGGACATCGATCGCTATTCGCAGGTCTACCGCGGCGACATCATGAAGGCCCGGCTGCTCGAAGATAAGGGCGACCACCGCCGCGTTAGCTTCCGCGTCGTTCGCAAGAAGGTCATCACCGTCGTCCTGGACATCGAATACGACATCGAATACAAGAACTCCGGCGCGAACCGGATGCAGGTCTGGTCCAAGAGCGCCAGGATCTCTGAGGTGGACAACGCCGGCCAGCCCAATGAAGTCATCAAGCCTCCGGGTACCGGCCACGGCGTGCTGTGGCGCCTCAACTCTTACTGGCACCTCGAAGAACGCGACGGAGGCCTTCTCATGGAGTGCCGCGCCATCTCCCTCACCCGCGACATTCCCACCGGCCTCGGCTGGATCATCAAACCCATGATCACCAGCCTGCCCGAAGAGGCCCTGCGTGGCACCATGGAGAAGACCCGCTCGGCGGTCCTCGCCCACGTCAAATAGCGCTTGCTCCGCTCACCCCCGGCGGTAGGCCTCGTCCAGCAACTCCACCACGTGCAGCACTCGCTGGCCCTGGCCATAGCGTTCCGCCCCGGCCTTCAGTTGAATCGCGCAGCCCACGTTGGCCGTGGTCACCGTCGTGGCGCCCGTCGCGTTCACCAGATCCATCTTCTTGCGCAGCAGCGAGTCCGCAATCTCGTCGTGCACGATGTTGTAGATGCCCGCGCTGCCGCAGCACAGATCCGCCAACGGCAACTCGCGATACGTCACGCCCGGAATTGACTTCAACAGATCCCTTGGCGCCTGCCGGATCTTCTGCCCGTGCGCCAGGTGGCATGAGTCCTGATACGTGATCGTCACCGCCAGCTCGCCCATGCCCGGCCGCAGCCCGATCTCCCCCAGAAACTCAGTAATGTCCCTTACCTTCGCCACAAATGCGCGCGATTTCGCCGCATACGCCGCGTCATGCTCCAACAGCTCGTGGTACTCTTTCAGCGTCGATCCGCACCCCGCCGCGTTCGTGATCACAGCATCGATCGAATCGTCGAGGAATGCATCCACGTTCTGCCGCGCCAGCGCCCGGGCTTTCTCCTTCCACCCCGAATGCACGTGCAACGCGCCGCAGCACGTCTGCGACTCCGGCACCACCACGTCGCAGCCGTTCCGCTGCAGCACCCGGATCGTTGCCTCGTTCAGTCGCGCCGACGTGAAGTTCGCCATGCACCCGGCCAGCAGCGCCACGCGCTTGCGCCGCTCGCCCAGGGCAGGGAAGGTCTTCCCGATCTGGTCGAAGAAGAACGGCAGTTCCGCCGAAGGCGCCAGGTGCTCGATCCGCCCCAGCTTCCCAAACAGCTTCAGAACTCCGCTGCCCTGCGCAATCGCCCGGATGCCCGTGGCTTCGTAAAAATACAGCAGCATGCCCGCGGCCTTCAGCCAGCCGCGCGAAGTGAAGAACCGTTCGAAGAAGAACCCGCGCAGCGCCCGCGCCGCCGGGCTGTACTCTCTCTGCGCTTCAATCTCCGCCCGGGCCGCTTCGATCATCCGCCCATACGGCACGCCCGAAGGACACACGCTCTCGCAGCCCCGGCACGCCAGGCAGAGATCCAGATGCTCCCGATAGGACGGACCCGGCTCCATCTGCCCCGTCGCCACCTGCACCATCTGATAGATCCGCCCGCGCGGCGAATCCATCTCCACGCCCAACTCGCGGTAGGTCGGGCAGGCGTTCAAACACATCCCGCAGTGGATGCACTTGTCCAGGTCGATCCCCAGCGGCGCTTCCGGATGCCGGTTCGCTAGCACCGGCGGGAAAGCCGTCACTTCAGATCCGGCCATACAGCCTCCCCCGGTTCAACAATTGCCCCGAATCCAGAGATGCTTTCAGCTTCGCCATCCATTCCAAATCCGCTCCCGGATTCGGCCAATACTCTTCCAGATCGTGCTGCGACCACTCCACTACCTGCGACCACCCCATCTCCGCCGTTGCCTGCAAGTGCCGTTCCACCGCCTCCTTCGAATCGAATCCCAGAAACGTCACCCCCGTCGCCGCGCGCGCCACCATTCGCCCCGCTTCACTCTCCAGCACCCCGCCCAGCGCCGCCAGCGCATGGCCCGCCTTCACCACATACCTCTGCCCCGGCGCGAACTCCTCCACCGCCGTCCACAGCGCCGCTTCCTGAGCGCCTTCGAAAACATCCGCGCCGCCCAACTCCTTCTCATACCGCTCCAGCAGCGCCGGACCACCCCCGGCCCGCAGCGCCACTACCCACTCTTCCAGACCGCATCCGCGCGCCGCCCCCGGGCTCAACACATCCAACGCCGCCGGTTGCAGCGGGCTGGACAAAATCTTGTCCCGCGCCGCCACTGCTTCGCCGGCCGTCCGGAACCCCTGCACGAACGTCCGCGTCCCCTCCGGCATCGGCGCCAATCTGAAGTTGATCACCGCCACCGCCGCCAGAGTCCCAAAGCTCCCGATCAGCGCCTTCTGCACATCCAGCCCCGCCACGTTCTTCACCACCATCCCGCCGGACTGCGCCACCGTGCCGTCCATCGTCGCATAGGTCATCCCAATCACCATGTCCCGCGCCGTCCCATACAGCCGCCGCCGCGGCCCCGCTGAGTTCGTCAGCACCACTCCGCCCACCGTCGCCGCAGCCGCGCATGGCGGGTCCAGCGGCACCATTTGACGTTCTTTTGCCAGCAGCGCAGACAGCTCCGCCCACCGCATGCCGGCCTGCACGCTGATCGTCAGATCCTTGGGCTCGTATTGGAGCACGCCCTGCAAGCCCGTCATCGCGATGCGGACCTCCGCATCGGCAATCGGCCCGGCCATGCGCGCCTTCGTGCCCGCGCCGCGCAGCTCCACGCGCTTTCCGGCGGCTTGGGCGGATTTCAGGGTTTCGGCGAGTTCTTGCGGGGTGGCCGGCGTCAGCTCGGTCATGGTGTTTCCAGTGTCCATTTATTCTGCCAGAACCAACCCTGGTTCCGCACGGCCGGTCCAGCTCCGCCGGGCTCAATTCGATATCATGCAGGCATGGACTCCCGCCGTAATTTCATCAGCGCCGTTGCGTCCGGCCTCGCCACCACCCTGGCCTCGCCTGCCTCCGTCCTCGGCGCCAACGACCGCATCCGCTTCGGTATCATCGGGCCCGGTGCCCGCGGTCAGGAGATCCTCCGCTGGGCTATTAACTGCCCCAATACCGAATTCGTCGCCGCCGCCGACATCTACACCCGCCGCCTCGAAGAAGTGAAGGCCATCTCGCCCAACGTCAAGACTTACATGGACTACCGCTACCTGCTCGAAGACAAGAGCATCGACGCGGTCCTCATCGCCACGCCTCAGCACCTCCACTGCGAGCACTTCGTCGCCTCCCTCGCCGCCGGCAAGCACGTCTATCAGGAAAAGACCATGGCCTTCACCGTCGCCCACGCCAAGAAGATGCGCGACGCCTACCAGAAGGCCAAGGGCCGCGTTGTCCAGATCGGCCACCAGTCCTGCTCCTCCGGCCAGATGACCGATGCCCTCCAGATGCTCAAAGAGCAGCCCATGGGCAAGATCACCGCCATCCACATGACCATGTACCGGAACACCCCGCACGGCAAGCCTCAGTGGTCCCGCCCCATCTACCCGGACATGAACTCCGAAAACATCCTTTGGAAGCAGTTCCTCGGCGACAACCCCGACCGCGCCTTCGACGCCAACCGCTACATCAACTGGCGCTTCTACTGGGACTACTCCGGCGGCAATGTTTACGAAAACATGTGCCACCAGATCTCCTTCTGGTACAAGGCCCTCAAGCTCAAGGTCCCCACCAAGGTCACCATGACCGGCGGCATCTATCTCTGGAAGGATGGCCGCGAAGTCCCCGACACCATGTGCACCACCCTCGAGCAGCCTGAAGAGATGCTCATCAGCTGGAACTCCGGCTTCGGCAACGATAAGCTCGGCGCCGGCGAAGACGTCCTCGGCGACGAAGGCACCATCCAGAAGGCCTCACAGATCCGCTACACCCCCCAGAAGGTCAACATCAAGGACCGCCCCGAAAAGCTCGGCGCCGCCACCGCCGCCCCCAACGCCCACATGCTCAACTTCATGGACTGCGTCCGCTCCGGCGCCGAACCCAACTGCCCCTTCGACGTCGGCTTCCGCACCTCCATCGCCTGCCGCATGGCCGTCGAGAGCTACCGCCAGGGCCGCTCCATCACCTGGGACCCCACGCGCGAGGAAATCGCCTAGTCCCCCGGGCCGCCAGTCCCGGAGCCACCCTGAAGCCGTATTCCCCCGAGACGACGTCTCGGGGCCACCGTGAAGCCGTACTCCCCCGAGACGAAGTCTCGGGGCCACCGTGAAGCCGTATTCCCCCGGGCCGCCAGCCCCGGCGCCACCCTGAAGCCGTATTCCCCCGGGCCGCCAGTCCCGGCGCCACCGTGAAGCCGCAGTCCCCCCGGCCCCACCGTGTCAGGCAGCCGCAGTCCCCCCGAGATAAGTCCCGGGCCACTCAGCCAGCCCGTCCCCTCCTCCTCCTGGCGCTCCCCCATTCCCCTGAGGCATCATCAAAGAATGGCTGACAGCACTCCAACCCCGGCGCCCAAAATCGGCGTCATCGGCGGCAGCGGGCTCTATTCCATGCCCGGCTTCACCAACCAGCGCGAGGTGAAGGTCGAGACCCCCTTCGGCGACCCATCTGACCCCTACGTCGTCGGCGAACTCGAAGGCAAAACCGTCGCCTTCCTCGCCCGCCACGGACGCGGCCACCGCATCAGCCCCTCAGAACTCAACTTCCGCGCCAATATCTACGGCTTCAAGCAACTCGGCGTCGAAAAGATCATCTCCCTCTCCGCCGTCGGCAGCCTCAAGGAAGAGCACAAGCCCCTCGACTTCGTCATCCCCGACCAGTTCGTCGATCGCACCCGTGGCCGCATCTCTACCTTCTTCGGCGAGGGCCTCGTCGCCCACATGTCCTTCGCCGATCCCGTCTGCCACCACCTGGCCAAGCAGCTTCACCAGGCCTGCCACCAGGCCGGCGTCCCCGCCAAGCTCGGCGGCACCTACCTCTGCATGGAAGGCCCGGCTTTCTCCACCAAGGCCGAATCCAACCTCTACCGCTCCTGGGGCATGGACGTCATCGGCATGACCAACCTCCAGGAAGCCAAGCTCGCGCGCGAGGCCGAACTCTGTTACTCCACCATTGCCATGGTCACTGACTATGACTGCTGGCACCCCGATCACGACGCCGTCACCGTCGCCGACATCATTCGCAACCTCACCCACAACGCCGAAAACGCCGCCAAAGTCGTCGCCGCCGCCGTCCGCCTCCTCGACGGCGAGCGCCCCTGCGGCTGCGGCCAGGCCCTCCAATTCGCCCTCATCACCGACAAGAAGACCGTGCCCCCCGCCACCTATCGGAAGCTGGAGTTGATCGTTGGCAAGTATTTCGCCGAGTGAACTCGCCGTTGAGCTGCTGAACCACTGCCTGCGCGGCAGCCGCTGGCCCGAAGACGTCCTCGCGCTCCTCGTCGAAGAGGCCCTCGACGACGAGGAGCCGCGCGCCGCCGCCGCCACGCGCGCCCTCTTTTCCATCCTCGTCGAGCGCCTGGCCGATCTCTTCGAGCCCCGCCTCTGCGATGTCTACGCGCAGCTCTTTTCCCAGGTCATCCACCAGGTCCTGCCTGAACTCGATCCGGCCGCCCTCGTCGCCCGCTATCAGACCGTCCGCCAGGTCCGCCCCGTCACCAAAACGCCCACCGATATCTACGTTCTCTCCCGTGTCACTCTCGGCGCCGACATCGCCATCACCTCCATCGTCCTCGACGCCGCCCGCCAGCGCTTCCCCGATGCCCGCCTCTGGTTCGCCGGCCCCGAAAAGGCCTTCCAGCTCTTCGAGCACGCCCCCGGCCTCCAGCACCTCCCCATCAGCTACGGCCGACGCGCCATCCTCGCCGACCGCCTTGCCGCTTACCACGACCTCAAGGCCGCCCTCTCCCACCCCCACGCCCTCATCCTCGATCCCGACTCCCGCCTCACTCAACTCGGCCTCCTCCCCGTCTGTCCCGCCGAAAATCACTACCTCTTCGAAAGCCGCTCCTACGGAGGCGACTCCCCGGCCTCCCTCTCCAGCCTGACGCAGCAGTGGGTTCGCGATGTCCTCGGAGTCGAAGACGCGCAACCCTGGCTCCACCCCAAGTTTCGCTACGACTTCGGCTCCCAACCCGTCACCACCGTCAGCCTCGGTGTCGGCGAGAATCCAGCCAAACGCGTCGCCGACCCCTTCGAAGAAGAACTCCTGAAGCTCCTCGCCCATGCGGAATCACTCGTGATGGTCGACGCCGGAGCCCCCGGCAGTGAAGAGGAAGCCCGCGTCCGCCACGCCATCGAACGCACCAGCCTCTCGTCTGACCGCATCGGCATCCACGAAGGCAGCTTCGCCTCCTTCGCCGCCATGATCGCCGCCAGTTCCCTCTTCGTCGGCTACGACTCAGCCGGCCAGCACGTTGCCGCCGCTCTGGGCATCCCTCTCGTCTGCGTCTTCTCAGGCTACGCCAACCAGCGCATGTTCCATCGCTGGGCCCCCGATAGCCCCGGCCCCGCCGCCGTCATCCAGGCCGCCGCCCACGAGCCCATCGAACTCCTCGCCTACGTCCGCTCCGCCCTAGGCGAAAGCCCCCAATAGCGGGCCTCCCCGGGGACTGCCACCTGTGTCCCAAAACGCGAAACTCTGCAACCCTCACCAACCCCACCACGTGGACACAGCGTAGCTGTCCCCGCCCCCACAGTAAAAGCCGTGTTCCCCCGAGGCGTCAGCCTCGGGGCCACAGCAAAAGCCGTGTCTCCCGAGACGCCAGCCGCAGGTCCCCCCGTGAAAGCCGTGTTCCCCCGAGGCGTAAGCCTCGGGGCCACCGTGAAAGCGAGAAGTCTCCCGAGGCGCCAGCCGCAGGGCCACCGTAAATGCCGTCTGATCTCCCCCACCCACCCGCGCTACATTCAACAGTGGAGCCCCACCCATGATCCAAACCGACCTCGCCGGTAAAGTCGTCGTCGTCACCGGAGCCGCCGCCGGCATCGGCCGCGCCACCGCCGCCCGCTTCGCCGCCGAAGGCTGCCGCATCGCCGCCTGGGACGTCTCAGAGCCCGATTACCCCTCGGACTGGCTCGTCCAAAAAGTGGACGTCCGCGACGCCACCCAGGTCGAAGCCGCCGCCGCCGAAGTGCTCAAGCAATGGGGCCGCATCGACGTCCTCGTCAACAACGCCGGCATCCTCCGCGACTCCATGCTCGTCAAAGTCAAAGACGGCGCCGTCGTCTCTTCCATGTCCGACGAAGCCTTCGACGCCGTCATCCACGTTAACCTCCGCGGCGTCTTCGTCTGCACCCGCGCCGTCGTGCCCCACATGATCGCCCAGGGTGGCGGCGTCATCCTGAACGCCACCTCCGTCGTCGGCCTCTACGGCAACTTCGGCCAGACCAACTACGTCGCCTCCAAGGCCGGCGTCATCGGCATGACGAAAACTTGGGCCCGCGAGTTCGGCCGCCACAACATCCGCGTCAACGCCGTCGCCCCCGGCCTCATCTCCACCGAAATCCTCGCCGCCATGCCCGAAAAGGTCCTCGACGGGATGCGCCAGCACACTCCGCTCGGCCGCCTCGGTAAGCCGGAAGAGATCGCCGAAGCCTACCTCTGGCTCGCTTCTTCCTCCGCCTCGTTCGTCACCGGCGCCGTCCTCTCCGTGGATGGCGGCATCGTCACGGGTACCTAGTCATGAAGAAGATCTACATCGCCTCTTTTCACCAGTCGAAGTTCGGCAAGCTCCTGGGCATGCGCGTGCCGCGGATCATCCGCGCCGCCGTCGAGGGTGCCTGCGGCGAAATCCACGCCGAAGCCACCGCCCTCGACGTCGCCAGCGTCGGCGCCGCCTGCAACTTCACCCTCAATGAGCAGGGCCTCCTCGCCGGCCTGGTCGCCGAAATCCCCGGCCTGGATGCCAAACCCATCGAAGCCGTCGAAAACGCCTGCGCTTCCGGAGGCCAGGCCGTCCTCAGCGTCATCCAGAAACTCCAGTTGGGCCTCGGCGACACCGGCGTCGCGGTCGGCTTCGAAAAGATGCGCGATGACGAAGGCAAAATGGACGGCAAGCTCATCGGCAAGGTCCTCGGCTACTTCTCCCACCCCGATGAGCGCGACGGGAAACTCTTCGTCTTCCCGCACATCTTCGCCGAAATCATGCAGGCCTATATGGCGGAGCACGGAGTCCCCGAATCGGCCTTCGCCCAAATCGCCGTCGATGAGTACGCCAACGCCCGCTCCAACCCCTACGCCCAGATGAACAAGGTCCAGCTCACTCTGGAGCAGGCCATGAAGATAGAAGGCATCAACCGCTACGTCGTCGAAGGCCTCCCGCTCAAGACCTACGACTGCTCGCAGATCACCGACGGCCACGCCGCCCTCATCCTCGCCACCGAGGAGGGCCTAGCCAAACTCGGCGTCGCCAAGTCGGACGCCGTGGAGATCGCCGGCTGGGGCCAAGCCACCGATCCGTTGAGCCGCGCCCATCGCGACGTCCTCCGCCCCCGCGGCGCCCAGCGCGCCATGCAGGCCGCCTACGCCATGGCCGGCCTCACCCCCAACGACATCAATGTCGCCGAACTCCACGACTGCTTCACCGTCATGGCCGCCCTGGGCACCGAGGTGATCGGCAAAGCCCAGCCAGGCGCCGGCACGCAATACTGGCTCGATGGCCGCGCCCGTCCCGATGGCGATTGCGGCATCAATACCTCCGGAGGCCTCGTCGCCAAAGGCCATCCCATCGGAGCCACCGGAGTCGCCATGATCGGCTGGTGCGCCTGGCAGTTGACTGGCAAAGCCCCCGCCCCTCTCCAGGTCCCCAACCCCCGGGCCGCCGCTACCTTTAACATCGGAGGCCCCCTCTGCGCCTCCGTCTGCACTGTCCTCAAACCCGCCTGATACAATGCGCAGCGATGCTCACCAGGCTTGCGCTCATCGTCCTGCTCGTCTCCGCCCTCGCGGCCCAGACGAAGATCGACGTTGCCCCCGTCTGGGCCGGCCACCCCGTCGGCTTCGACCTCCTCACCCACGGCAATCAGCAGTTCGTCGCCTTCTACGACGCCGATCGCCACATGTCCGTCGCCGTCCGCAAGCTCAACTCCCATCGCTGGACCATCGTCCGCCTCCCCTCTGACCTCAAGTGGGACAGCCACAACTACGTCACCCTGGCCATCGACCGCGCCGGCTACCTCCACCTCTCCGGCAACATGCACGTCGTCCCCCTCATCTACTTCCGCACCGCGAAACCCCTCGACATCACCACCTTCGAACAGATCCCCTCCATGGTCGGCCGCAACGAAACCCGCTGCACTTACCCCCACTGGCTCCACAACTCGAACGGCGATCTACTCTTCACTTACCGCGACGGCCGCAGCGGCTCCGGCGACCAGATCCTCAACATCTACGATGAAAAGACCCGTACCTGGCGCCGCCTGCTCGACACCCCTCTCACCGACGGCCAGGGCCGCATGAACGCCTACTTCGTCGGCCCCGTCCTCGGTCCTGACGGCTTCTATCACCTCGTCTGGACCTGGCGCGACACCCCGGACTGCTCCACCAATCACGACCTCAGCTACGCCCGCAGCCGCGATCTCGTTCACTGGGAATCCAGCGCCGGCCAGCCCTTTTCTCTGCCCATCCGCCTCGAAACCGCCGAAATCATCGACCATGTCCCCGTCCAGGGCGGAATGATCAACGGCAACACCAAAATCGGCTTCGACGCCAAACGCCGCGTCGTCGTCACCTATCACAAGTTCGACGCCCGCGGCTTCACCCAGATCATCACCGCCCGCCGCGACCCCCAAGGCTGGCGCCTCGCCACCATCAGCGATTGGTCCTACCGCTGGTACTTCCAGGGCGGCGGAGCCATCGAGTTCGAAATCACCCACGGCGCCGTCCAGCCCGCCTCGCCCGGCAGACTCAGCCTCGAATTCCGTCACCCCCAGGCCGGCCGCGGCCACTGGCTCCTTGACGAAGAGACCCACTCGATCCTCGAAACCAAGCCCCTTCCCGCTGCCCCACCGAACCCCGAAGGCCTCCACACCAACACAGCCCAGGATTCCGGCCATCCCCCCAAAGGCCGCCGCTTCACCCTCGAATGGCAGACCCTCACAGCCAACCGCGACCGCCCTCGCGAAAGCCCCCCGCCGCCCCCCTCCATGCTCCGCCTGGTCGAATCAGCCGAGGCCGCCCCACCACGCGGGACCACCTCGCGTTGAGTTGCCCATCCCACTGTCGAACCCACGACACAAAGCAAACGGCCGACGGGAACGCTCTACGCGTCCATCCGTCGGCCGTCGGGTTGTGATCGTGCGGGTTGCCTAGCGGCGGCCCGGAGGCTCCGGCTG
>JARKQJ010000095.1 GCA_029973955.1 Paludibaculum sp.
GTGCCGGCCGAGACGCTCAAGGCCAAACCCGCCGACGAGACCAAACTGGGTTTCGGCAAGATTTTCACCGATTACATGTTCGAAATGAACTACTCGGTGGAGAAGGGCTGGCACGACCCCCGCGTGACGCCCTTCCATAACTTTGAGCTCTCCCCCGCGGCGATGGTGCTGCACTACAGCCAGACCATCTTCGAGGGCCTTAAAATGTACCGCACCCGGGACGGCTTCCAGCTGTTCCGCCCCCGCGACAATTTCCGCCGCATGAACGTCTCCGCCGAGCGCATGGCCATCCCCCAGTTCGACGCGGAGGTCGCCATGGCGGGCCTGATGCGGCTATTGGAGGCGGACAAGGCGTGGACGCCCTCCGCGCCCGGCACCTCGCTCTACATCCGCCCGTTCATCATCGCCACCGACCCGTTTGTGGGCGTGCGCAGCGGCTACAGCTATACCTTCTGCATCATCCTGTCGCCGGTGGGCGCATACTACGCCTCGGGCCTCTCGCCGGTGGGCATCTACGTGGAGGACAGGTACGTGCGCGCCGTGCGCGGCGGCGTGGGCTTCGCCAAGACCGGCGGCAACTACGCCTCCTCCCTCAAGGCGGGCGACGTGGCCAAGGAGAAGGGCTACGCGCAGGTTCTGTGGCTGGACGGCATCGAGCAGAAGTACGTGGAGGAAGTCGGCTCGATGAACATGATGTTCGTCATCGACGGCAAGGTCGTAACGCCCATCCTCAACGGCTCCATCCTCTCGGGCATCACGCGGGATTCCGTTCTGACGCTGGCCCGGGACGCCGGGCTCGAGGTGGAGGAGCGCAGGGTTTCCATCGAGGAAGTGGTGGCGGGCGCGAAGAACGGCCGCCTGACCGAGGCCTTCGGCACCGGCACCGCGGCGGTGGTGTCGCCGGTGGGCTCGCTATGCTACGGCGAGGACTGCGTCACCGTGGGCGACGGCGCGATCGGCAAGCTCACCCAGCGCTTCTACGACACGCTGACCGGCATCCAGTACGGCCGGCTCCCCGATCCCCACGGCTGGATCGTGAAACTGTGAGGCAGATTGCGGTAGCGGAAGGCGTGCGG
>JARKQJ010000045.1 GCA_029973955.1 Paludibaculum sp.
GCGCGGCAGACTCCGGAAACCATGCTGCGCAACTGCAAAGAAGCGGTCGAAGACTGACGGACCGGCGCAGGGGAGGTACAAAGAGCCATGACGCGTGAAGAGCTCCGGGCAATGGCCCGCAAGGAACTGGAGAGGCGGAACGCATACCGTTGCCGCCTGCTTGTCTGCTACAGCAGTCCCTGTCTTGCCTCGGGAGCCGAGGCGGTGCATAAGGCGCTGGTGCAGGCGGTGAGGGAGCGCAATCTCGATGCCGATGTGGATGTGACGCGCACCGGCTGCGTCGGCCCGTGCAGCCGTGGACCGCTCGTTACGGTCCGTATTCCGGGGAGGGAAGACGTAATCTACGAACACGTAACCCCGGAGTTCGTGGTCCGCATCCTGGAAGAGCATGCGCTCGGGAACAAGGTGCTCGACGAAAATGTGCTCCCCGGCGATCTCCCTTTCTTCACCAAGCAGCTCAAAGTGGTGCTGGCCAACAGCGCCAACCTGGATCCGGAAAGCCTGGAGTCCTCTGCCGGCATGGGCGGGTTCGCCGCGCTCTGCAAGGTGCTTGAGGAGATGACGCCGGAGCAGGTGGTTGAGGAGATCAAGAAGAGCGGGCTGCGCGGCCGCGGCGGCGGCGGATTCCCGACGGGCCTGAAGTGGGACCTGGTCCGCAAGGCCGCGGGCGAGAAGAAATTCATCGTCGCCAACGGCGACGAGGGCGACCCCGGCGCTTACATGGATCGGACCACCATGGAGTCCGACCCCTTCCTGGTGCTGGAGGGGATGGCTATTGCCGCATACGCAGTAGGAGCGGACCAGGGATATATCTACGTCCGCGCCGAGTATCCCCTGGCAGCGGAGCGGCTCGCCAAGGCCATCAAGAAGGCGGAAAAGGCGGAGATCCTCGGCAACCGCATCTTCGGCAGCAACTTCAACTTCCGCGTCGACATCCGCCTCGGCGCCGGCGCATTCGTCTGCGGCGAGGAGACGGGCCTGCTCACCTCGGTCATGGGCCGGCGCGGCCAGCCCTATCCCCGCCCGCCTTTTCCTGCCAACAGCGGGCTGTGGGGGTGCCCCACCCTGATCAACAACGTGGAGACCTTCGGCAATATCGCTCCCATAATCAATCGCGGCGGCGACTGGTACGCAAGTATCGGCACGGAAAAGAGCAAGGG
>JARKQJ010000154.1 GCA_029973955.1 Paludibaculum sp.
GCCGAAGTCCCGGCGCCACCGTGCGAAGCCGTATTCCCCCGAGGCACAAGCCCCGCGGCCACCGTGAATGCACTGTGGCCGTAGCTGCCCCCCCAGGCCTCCCCTCACCCCCCCACACGCCTTCCTCCCGGAACCCTTACCGCCCCACCCCCTTCTTGTACGACTTGTCCGGATACGCCGGAGCCGCCGGCACCGTCACCGGCTTCGCCTTCATCAGCCCCTCCAGATGCTGGATCGCCGCCTCCAACTGCGCATCCTTCCCCTGAAACGCCGCATTCGGCAGGTTATCCACCACTATGTCCGGATCCACCCCATGCCCCTCGATCAGCCACTTGCCCTCCGGCCCGTACACCCCCATCTCCGCCGCCGTTGCCACGCCGCGGTCGGCCAGCGAATTCGACCCCGTCAGCCAGATCTCCCCGCCCCACGTCCGCGTCCCGATCACCTTTCCCAAACCCAGCCGCCGGAACCCTTCCGCAAACGCTTCTCCATCCGACCCCGTCCACTCGTCGCACAACACCACCATGTGCCCCCGGAACGCATATTGCATGTTCCAATACGGCTGCCCCACCCGCGGCTGCCAGTACATCCAGGCCTTCCGCGATAGCTTGTCCAGAATCCAGCTATCGATATTCCCCCCGCCGTTTCGCCGCACGTCCACAATCAACCCTTCCCGGTCGTACACCGGGTAATAATGCTCCGCGAACTGCGCGATGTCGTTTGGCCCCATCGCCCGCAAATGCACATACCCGATCCTTCCGCCAGATGCCTTCTCCACCGCCAGCCGCCGCGTGTACTCCCACTCGTGATACCGCAAATCCTGCTCCTGCTGCGGAGTCATCGGCTTCACGACCACCTCCCGCGTCTCCGTCTTCCCCGCCGGCTTCACTTTCAGCAGCACCTGCTTGTCCTGCTGGTTCCGCAGCAGTTCATATGGGTGCACCACCTCCAGCGTCGGCCGCCCGTTCACCGCCACAATCACGTCGCCCTCACCAATCCGCACCGTCGGCTGCGCCAGCGGCGACCGCTTGTCCGGCCGGTCCGGGTCGTTCTCATAAACGTGCTTCACTACCCAGCCGCCCGCCGCCTCGTCCCGCTCCAGATATCCGCCCAATACCCCCAGCGCAATCTGGTCCGGCGCCTGCCGCATGTCGCCGCCGAAGACGCTGTTGTGCAGCACCGATAGCTCGCTGATCAGTTTCCCGATCAGATCGCTCAGCTCCGCACGGTCCCGCACGCGGTTCACCAGTTCGCCGTACTTGTCCTTCATCTGCGCCCAGTTCACCCCGTGCATGCCCTTGTCGTAAAAGTAATCCCGGTGCAGGCGCCACGCGTCGTTGAACGCCTCCTGAAACTCATCCTTCGGCACCACCGTGAACGTCCAGTCCTTCAAATCCACCTGCGAATCGCTCAACGCCTTCGGCGACTTCCCGTCCTTCACCGTGCTATCGAACACGTGGAAGTTCTGCCCCTTCCGCACCAGCATCTTCTTGCCGTCCAGCGATAGCTCGAAGCTGCCCACGCCTTCCACCACGCTCTCAGGCTTGTCGCCCTTGTTGTTCAAATCCATGCACTCCAGCGCGGACTTCGAAAAGTCCAGCCGGTCCCGAGTCACCCAGCACAGCCGCTTCGCCGGTGCAGCCAATCCCGAATAGTTCCCCGCCGGAGCCGGCACCTCCGACAGCCTCTGCGCCAGGCCGTCGAAATCGATCTCCACCTTCACCGCCTCCGCCTTCTTGTCTTCCGCCTTCTTTTCGTCACCCTTCTTCTCTTCCGGCTTCTTCTCGTC
The DNA here is from genome assembly GCA_029973955.1 of Paludibaculum sp. Taxonomy (GTDB): domain Bacteria; phylum Acidobacteriota; class Terriglobia; order Bryobacterales; family Bryobacteraceae; genus Paludibaculum. The sequence goes on from JARKQJ010000154.1 coordinate 1,790, forward strand.
CTTCTTCCCCTCTTTCTCCGCTCCGTAAACCTCATCATCGGCCTGGAACGGTGACCGCGCGTCCTTCTTCAGCGCCATCTCGTAGATCTTCATCGTCTTGTCGAAAAACGGATCCGGCGCCCGTGATCCCCACGGCGACATCACCGCCGATCGCAACGCCCGGTCCGACAGGAAATACAAAAACTTCCCATCACTGCTCCACGCCGGATTCGCACTGTTGTACCGGTCCGTCGTCACCGCCACCGCGTTTCCTGAGTCCACTCCGTAGATGTAGATCACCGCATTCGTGTTCTTCGCCGACGCCGTATACGCCAGCCACTTGCTGTCCGGCGACCACGACAAATCGTCAAACGCCGGAGAGCTATTCCCGGTTGCATTCAAATCCGTCGCCAGCTTCTTCTGCGCCTTAGTCGCCAGGTCCAGCAGCCACATCTGATTCTCTTTGTCCTGATGCACCGCCCACTTGCCGTCCGGGGAAGGGAACACGTTCCACCGCAGCACCTTCCCATCCGTCGTCAGCCGCTCGCCCGCCGTCAGCCCGTTCGCCGGCAGCTTCCAGATCTCCACCTCGCCGCTCTCCGTCGACAGCGTCAGCAGATTCTTCTTGTCCGGCAGCAGCGTCGCATACCGGATGCGCGCCGCTTTCGGCCCGGTCGCATCCACCAGCCGTCCCTGCTTCGACTTCACTGGAACCAGAAACGCCCGCCCCCGCGAGGTCAGCACCAGGGAGTTCCCATCCGGAGAAAGGGTCGCCGAGGTCAGATACTCCATCGGATTCTTCACCCACCGCTCCCGGAGCTGATCGAAATCCGACGGCAGGAAGATCTCGATCTTCGCGTCCTTCCCCGTCCCCGCGTCGAACACATGCAGGTCCGACCCCAACTGGTACACAATCCGCCCCTCGTGCATCGAAGGGCTCGCAATGTCCCACCCCTCATGCTTCGTCAACTGCTTCAGGTTCTTCCCACCCTCATCCATCGACCACAGATTCATCGTCCCGTCGCGATCCGAGGCAAAATACACCCGTCCCTTCCAATACATCGCGTCCTTGCTCGTCCCCGCATAGTCCGCCGTCAGCGCCACCGCCTCCGCGCCCGCCGTAAACTTCCACAGCTTCTGCGCCGTCCCGCCCTGATACCTCTTCGCCCAGCTCCCCTGGAACGGCAGCCGCGTAAAGTAGAGCGTCTTTCCCGCCGCGTCGTACGTCCCCTGGGCCGCCTGCGACAGCGGCACCCGCTCGATCTTGTTCTTTGCATCGATCGTCGCCAGTTGCTGGCTCGGTACGCCGGAATAGACCATCGTTGCGAACAGCACCTTGCCGTCCGGAGTCCAGCCCACCGGCGTACCGCCGCCAAACGTCCGCCGCTGCGGTAGCCCGCCCTCCGCCGGTATCGTGTACACCTCGGAGACACCTTCGTAGTTCGCGCTGAACGCCAGCGTCTTCCCGTCCGGCGAGAACCGCGGCATCGCCTCCAGCGCCGCATGCGACGTCAATCGCCGCGCCAGCCCTCCCTCCACGCCCACCTGCCACAGGTCGCCTTCGGCCGTGAACACCACGGTGTTTCCGTGGATCGCCGGATACCGGTAATACCCCCGATTCCCTTGTCCGAACGCCAGCGCACCCAGCAGGAAGAGAGCCAGTCCGAATGAAAGTCGCATAGCCGCTAGTATACGAGCGGCTTAACCCTTGCCGCCTCCTCTGGCGGACAATTTACACGCCCGGTCCCGCGCTCACTTCAAACGGCAGTCCGCCGCCCCAGAAACGCTCCACCAGCGGCATCGCCTCCGCCGAAAAACCCGTCGACAACCACCTTCTTCTCCCCCCGCGCGACGAGTCATACTCCGGATGCCGCGCCAGATACCCCTTCAGCGCCCGCGCCGTCGCCGCCGGTTGATGGATCATCTTCACCCCCTCCGGCAGCGCCGCCGCAAACAGATCCGCCACCAGCGGGTAATGCGTGCACCCCAAAATTACCGTCTCCGGAGCCGCCCCCAGCCGCCCCAGCAACTCGCCCACATACCCTTCCACCAACTCCCGCAACTCCCCCCGCGCCGCCCCCCGCTCGATCGCCCCCGCCAGTTCCTCGCACGCCTGCTGCTCCACCACCTGCCCCGGCCGCCGCTTCCCGATCTCCAGCGGATACACCCCGCTCTCCACCGTCCGCCGTGTCGCAAACACCGCAATCACGCCGACCCCCTCTCCCTGAGTCGCCTCCTCAATCGTAGGCACCGCCACCCCAATCACATTCCGCGCCACCCCATCCTCCCGCCGGCGCACCGGCAGCCACTGCTGCTGAATCCAACGCAGTGCCACCACGGAGGCCGTATTGCACGCAATCACCACCAGCGTGCACCCCTCGGCGAATAGCCGCTCCATCGCCCCGCACGTCAAGTTCAAAACCTCAATCGGAGGCCGCCCCCCATAAGGCGCATTCCGGTTGTCCCCGAAATAAAGGAAGTCCCGCTCCGGAAACGCATCCACCAAAGCCCGGTGCACCGTCAGCCCGCCAAACCCACTATCGAACACACCAATCATCCTCTCCATCATCGAACAGGACCGCCCCTCGCGAACGCCCGCCTCCTCTCTCCCACCCCTTGAATTCCGTCCACCGCCGATCGACCTTGAGGCTGGAATCAGGAGGCGCAACATGCCACGCGTTTTCACTCCCGCGGCGGCGGCCCGCCTCCTCGTCCTCGCCGCCTGCACGCCCGGCCGCCACTCCGCCGCCGGTTTCGCTCTCCCAAGCGACGGCAGCGTCGAACGGGGAATCACCGCAAACCGTCTCCAACAACGGCCGCTCCCTCATGCCCAACAGCAACGGGACCCTCACCGTACGCCAGATCACCGGCCTCGTCGCCTTCCTCCAGGCCCACGACGAGCCCGACTCGCCCTCCCACGAATACCCCAGCTACTGCTGATCCGCACCTCGGCCCCCGGCCTTTTCCCCCCGGCCTTTTTCATTGACACCGGAAGTGCCGTCTGCTACCTTCCAACAATACAGAAGGGCTGTCCGTCAAATTTCCGTCCTGGAGGCTCGTTTCCCGATGAAGAACCCACTTTCGGCCTTGGCTCTCGCTGTCTGTCTCGCCGCGTCATCACCTGCCGCGATTCTCACCTACAGCGTCTATCTGACCGGTCCGGCCGAAGCTCCGCCCAACGCCTCGCCAGCCACGGGCACAGGCTCTGCCGTCTATGACAATGTGCTCCATACCCTGGCGCTCAACGTCAACTTCAGCGGGTTGACGGGCAACACCACCGCCTCTCATATTCATGGCCCCACTGCGGTGCCTGGCACCGGCACCGCTGGCGTCGCTACCACCACGCCGACCTTTGCCGGCTTCCCCTTGGGCGTGACCTCGGGTTCCTACGCGGCCGTGCTCGATCTCACTTTGGCCAGCAGCTATAACCCGGCATTCGTCACCGCGCAGGGCGGCATCGCCAACGCCGAAGTCGCCCTGACAAACTCCATCGCCAACGGAACCGCCTACTGGAATATCCACACGTCAGCTTTCCCAGGAGGAGAGATTCGCGGCTTCTTTGCGCCCGTGCCTGAACCCGGCACCTTCGTCCTCCTCGGCGTGGGCCTGGCCCTCGCCGGTCTCAAACGCCACTACAACGCCAAATAGCCAACCACGAGAGCGGCTCGGCCCTTCACCTCCTCATCAGAACCCGGGCCCCCGCCTCCAGCCGCACCGGACCCAATAGCCCGGACTCCACCAGTCCATCTCCCTTGTACCAGTGGCGCCGCGTGATCATCGTCACCCGGCCCGCCGGGCTCGGCCGCCCCTCCAGTAGCCACGCCGGCCACCGCACCGGCTTCGTCCCATCCCATTCCATGTCCGGCGGCAGTTCCTCATCCCCAATCAACCGGTTCACCCATAGATTCGTCACCCGCACCTCCAACTCGTTCTCCCCCGCCCGCGCCGCCCCGCTCACTTCCACCCGGAACGGCGGCTTCCACAGCACTCCCAACTCCTGCCCGTTCCACCGCACCTCAGCGATCACGGCCACCCGCCCCAAATCCAGCGTCAGCGTCCGGCCCTCCCCCAGCCACCCCTCCGGCACCACCACCTTCTTCCGGTAAGTCGCCGTCCCCGAAAAGAATCGTACTCCATCCACCCCAAAATCAGGCCACGACAACAATCGATCGAACCTCACTTCTCCCGGAGCTCCCAGCCCAGGCGGAAAACTCACCGCCCACTCTCCCCCCACCTCCACCGCCTCCGGTACCGCCCCCACCTCCGCCTTCTCCACCGCCCCCGATCTCCGGCGCACCACATACCGTCCCGCCGCGCTCACCTCCAGAGAGCCCTCTCCCACCCGAACCCCCTCCGATGCCCCACTCAAATCCGATCCCACCGTCGCCCCCAACCCGCTCAACTCCACCCCATTCCGCATCACCGAAACCACCGGATCCACCCCCTCTTCCTTCTCAAAAACAACAAATACCGCTCCAAACGGATCCATCTTCAATGGCACCCGGGTCACACCCCCCTGCTGCTCATACACGCTCAACTTCTCCACCGCCCCGCTCTCCGGCCGCCACAATGCCGGCCGCATCCCGCTCACCCGGAACGAACACAGCAGCGTCCGCGCCCCGCTCTCCGCGCTGGCCACAAAATAAACCTCCCGCCCCTCCACAGTCCGGTGTACATACCGCGCCACTCCGCCCAAAGCCATAAAGTCCGGCCCCGGCAGCGCCGTCTCCACTGCGCGTCCCCACAGCACTCTCCCGCGCCCGAACCGGTTCTCCACCCGGTTCACCCCATCGCACCCCCCCCACATCTCCCGCACCATCTGCCGGATCTCCGCATCGCCCGCCCCCATCTCCGCCAAACTGGGCGACCCCGCCGGCGGTGCCCCCACCACCGTCGCCCCCTCCCGCACCAGCCTCCGAACCTCCCTCAGCCGCTCCACCCGCATCGCCGACCCCGCCGGCATCACCAGCACCCGGTACCGCATCCCCGTTGGCAGCTCCAGCCATCCATCCCGCACCGTCATCTTCACCAGTAGCTCCTGCGAAACCAGGTCGAAGTCATACCCTGCCGGAGCCGCCGCCTGCAATGCCGTCTGGAAATCCCGCCCTACGTTCTCTCCGTCCAGAAACGCCACATCCGCCACAAACCGTCCCTGCTGCAACATAAACTGGCACCGCGCCAGATACTCCAAATACGCCCGAGACTGCTCCCACCACGTCGCTGTTCGATCGAACTCGATCCCATACGGGCCCATGCTCATCCCCGGCCTCCGCCCCTCCCACGGCTGCGCGATGAACCGGTGGAACAGAAACCGGTTCACCCCCTTCGTCAACATCTCATCGCCCAGCGCCTTCAGCCGGTATGGATGGTTCAACCACCGCCCCGCCGGAGCTCGCGAAGTGAACGCCTCAGCCGCCACCACTGGCTTCCCATACGTGTGCGCCGCGGATGTCGTCAGTTTCACCCCACCCCCTGGAGCCATCCCCATCCAGAACTCCGTGATCGGCAGATCCGCCCGTCCCGTATACGCCAAATCGTCCAAAGGCCCGGCCCCATATCCCTCCAGTGAAAACTCCATTCCCTGCGCATGGCTCAAAGTCCGGAACCGCTCCGCATACCGCTCATTGATCAGGTCCGCCACCGTCCGCCGCACGTCCCACAGAAATCGCTCGCTCTGTTCCGGCCCATCCACCACACGCCCCAGCAGCACCGGCAGATACGCCGTCACGTCATAGCCCCGCAGCCGCTGGAACTCCGTCCGGAACTCCACCGTCCAGTTCTGTGACCCGGACTCCCAGCTATCGATGTGCGCAAACCGCATCGCCCCCGCCCCCGCCGCCTTCTGGTCCTTCACCATTTCGCCCATCATCCCCGCGAAGTGCGCCTCCACCGCCGCTGCGCTCAACTTGTCGCACTCCAATCCAATGCCGTCTTTCGGAGCCGGATGGTTCCGCTTCCCCGTCGAAGTATGCCCGATCCGCAGCACCGTCCACTCCCCCGCCGGCGCATCCCACTCCAGCCGCCCCGCCCCGTCCATCTTCGAACTCAAATCCACCACCGATCCGCGCGCCACCTCGCCCCCTCCCGGCGTCCCCGCCGGCAGGCTCGCCTCCGCCGCATAGGCCGCCTTCCCCGTCAATCCCTCCACCCGGGTGCCCCCGCTCAACTCCAGCTCCGCCACCGGCAAAGTCACGGCAGTCCGCCCGTCTTGCGAAAGCCGGACTCGCCAGAACCGCCCCGTAGCCGCCGCAAAGTTCAAAGTCCCCAATGGCCACCGCGCATCAAACTCCCGCGCAATCTGAAACTGTTTCCCATCCGAAGACCACTCCACCACCCCATGCGCCGCGCTCAACTGCCGCTCGAAAGCCACCGTCAGAGACTGCGCCCGGAACGCTTCTGGAAACTCGAACTCCACCACCCACTCCTGCCCCGGCCCATGCGCCGGCAGCTCTTCGAAAGTTGCGGTATTCCCATCCCCCAGCTTCGCCGCATCCAAAGCCCGCCCATCCACGGAAATCCGCGGCCGCAGATCGATCATCCTTCGCGCCTCGCCGGAGGGCGTCGGAAACGCAAGTACGGCGATATCCCGATAAAACCCCTCATTCTCCTTGGGCCGCGCCAGGGTCAACGTCACATGGCCCCCGCCGCGCACCCGGCTCTCGCTCCCCACCACCATTTGCATTGAAAGTTCGGGCCGCACCCAGGGCCCCCCGCTCCCCATCCACCCCGCGTCATTGTTCATCGCAATGGTAATCCCCAGCCGCGAAGCCTCTCTCATCGCGTGCTGCCAGATCGACCTCCACTCCGGACTGAAGAACCTCACCGGCCCCGCCGGAATGAACGAGTCGATCTCCATCACGATCGCCCCGCCAATCCCCACCCGCCGCATCGCCTCCAGATCCCCGCTAATCCCCTCCCGCGTCAGATTCCCATTCATCCAGAACCAGTAAACCCAAGGCTTCGCCTCCTGCGGCGGCCTCCGGAACCGCTCTGCCAGCCCCTCCTCCTCCGCACCCCACCCCATCGCCGCCAGGCAAAGCATCCCCAAAACAACAGGAAACCGCATAAAAATCACGCCCATTATATGCCCCGCGCCGGGGAGCTCCACGGCGAATCACCCGCCCTGTCGCCGCCCTCCACGCATTCGAACAGCCGGGGCAACCGCCTAACCCTGCCTTCTCCGATTGGATCATCACGCGCTGCGCCACCCGCTGCACGCCCGCGGGTGCCTGGGCCGTGGGGTCCGCCGGCTGCCATGCGAGAATGATCCGGAGAGTGCACCCCGATGCGACTCCTGTCCCCGCTCATTGCCGTGCTTCCCTTGCTGGGCTGTAGTAGCGGCTTGTCCAATCCCTGGAAGTTGGAAGGCCGTGAGGTTGGCGGCGCCTTCAGGATAGAAGTCCCGCGGGGCCTGGAAACGGGCAGCCGCGTCGATGATTCGGAATGGGTGTCAGTTCATTTCGACAGGATTCATTCGTGGGCGGTGGGGAGCAGCACGCCTTACCAGACCAGGCTTCATCTGCTCGTGTTCGCGCCCGGTGTCGACGCAGCGCGCCAAAAGCTGCTGTTCACTCAGGCGCCTGCCGGCCTCGACCAGTGCACGAACATTCGCTGGCAGGTCGAGGAGAGCCGCGGCGCTGTCCGCCTGAGAACCGGGGAGTGCCGGCACTCCGTGAACACGTTGGAGAACCTGTCCTGGATCGCGGAGGCCTACCATCCCGTCCAGGGAATCCGGCTCACCCTGCTTGTCTGGAAGAAGGACCTGGATTTGGCCAGCGCTCGTGACGTGGTGCTTCGCGGCATGGCCTCGTTTCAGGCGCTTCCAGGACTCGCGGCTGCCTTCGACCGCGCTCGCGCCGCCCCACGTCTGGCCGAAGAGGCCTTCGCCGCGCGGCGGGCAGCCCTCAAGCAGACATTGGCGTCGCTCGGGTTCCCATCTGCCGCGCCCGGACAGGTTCGCGAGCATGACGGTTTCTTCTACCTGATGAGCGAGGGCGAGGAATGTGACTTTGTCATCGGTCGCCTGCTGGGCAGCGTCGTGCCCCAGTCCCCGCCCGTGGGAGAGAACATCCCCGGCCAGTTGGCGGAAGCCGGTCGGCAGTTGAGAAACGATGTAGACCTGTTCTGGTTCGTTCAGCAGAATGGCGAGTGGACGCCGCACTCCAGTCACGCGAATTACTACATCCCAGCACCCATCGCCGGGAGGCTCTCGCCACAGCACAATGACCCGCGGCGCGCGTATTTCTACGCCTTCTCGTCCGTCCGCCTGCGGGATGCCGAGTCCTGGCGCGCGGAGACTCTGCGGAGCTTCGTGGAGACTGCCCGCCTTGGCGCCGTGAAGTTCGCGCGCGGAGAAGTGGTGAAGCCGGGCTCCTGAGCGCCGCTCAGCGCTTCAGGTACTGATCCGGATCCACCTCCACCTTCGCGCACAGCTCGCGAAACAGCGTCTCCCGGTCACCTTCCTGAAACTGCAGGAAGAAGGGGCGCAGCTCCCAATCGAACGCCGATTCGGCCTTGCCGTGCAGATACATCAGCAGGGCGGCGAAATCCCCGGCAATCGCTCCGCTGCGCGCGAGAACACCGCGAAACAGTGCGTCGATCACTTCGGGGGGATGGAACTCCTCCACCTCCAGCAGCGCCTGAGTGAGCCCGCCGTACACCTCGGCGCCTGCGATCTGCGAGACCAGCGCGGCCAGCCGTTCCCCGTGCGAAACGGCACCCGGAGCACAACGCAGCACCGCTGCCTGGATGGCGGGGTCCCCGGCCCGCAGGGCCTCTGCGAGCAGCCCCCGAGCCCTTGGCGAATCGATGGCGGCCAGCGCTTCCACGTCCCGCGCATCGCGAACGCCCCGGGCCGCCAGCAGGGCCTCGATGCGCGCTCTTCCCTCGGGCGTGGCATTCCGGATGATCTCCAGGTCGTAGCCGGTTCCGTCGTGCCACATCTCGTAATCCATCGCCATGCTCTGCACGAAGCGTCGGACCGCGTCTTCCGTCTCCGCTGCCGCCGGTTCGAGCGTCGCCTGAGCCAGGCCAGTCGCACGGATCGCATCCGGCTCCGGCTCCGGAGGCGGCGGATGCGGTGGTTCGAGGATGAAGAAGAACCGCTGTGCGTCCGTAAACTCGCCCGAATAGCTCGAGCTGTTACGGTCATAAAACTCGACCCCGTCTCCGGATGCGCGCGGCCGCGTGGTCACATGCCGGGCGAGGAGGAAACAGGCGCCCACCGGCGGGGAGGGGAAACTGTGGAAGACTTCGCAAATCTCGTTGCCCGCGGCAAGCTCCGCTTCCAGCAGCTCGCGCAGCACCCGCGGCATCGCGCTCGCGTCGCTCAGAAACTGGGCCGGGATGCTCATCGCGGCAACTTCAGGGCTGCTGCTGGGGCGTCACCACCAGCCGCCAGCGTGCCTGGAATCCCTCTTCCATCGGCTGCCACGCAGACCACTCCGTGCTGGACTCCAGGTCGCCTTCCACAGTGAGAGTGGAGCACATCAGTTGCTGGTCGTTCTTCATCACCGCCAGCAGCTTCGAGCGCGGATAGGCGTGGATGGCGAACGCAGCCGGCACAACGGCGTGGCCGTCTTCCTGGCGGATCTGCTCCCGCTTCCACGCTGCCGTTTCAGTGCCGTCCGCACTGCGAAATTGAAATTCGAGCCGGTCGGTCTTGCCCAGCGTGTCCATGGCCCCGGCTGGGAAACTCACCTCCACCTCGAGGCCCGCCTTCCTGCCGGGGTAATCGTCCCGAACGACCGTCTTGGGCTGCAGCACGATGGTGGCGCCAACCACCAGGATCACAACCATGGCTGCCAGGCTCAGGCCCACCGCTCCAGCCCGTTGCGGGTTTTCAAGAATGCGCCAGAGGAGCCATCCCCCCAGAATCATTCCGGCGAAGCCGCACAACCCACCCACCTGGAAGAATCCTCCCATGGCGCCCGCTCCTTCCCGGGCTCCTCCCGGCATCCTCGAAAAGACGGTGGCGGCAATCGTGCCGAGTACACCCCAGCAGAACGCTCCGCACACCAGAGCGCCAAATGCGGTCAACAGCACACGGGACATTGGGACAGTGTACAAGACATCCCGCCGCAGCCGTCCGAAAAAGCCCAGTAACCAGTGCAACTTCAACCGCCATAGCCGCCGGCACACCACCATCCAGCGCTGTGCAAATAGGCCGACAGCGCCCCGATGGTGTGTTGAAAGCAGGAGTGGTAGTCGATTTGATGGCCGGCTGAGCGGGGCCAGGTTGTATCAGCACCCGGAATGGGCCCGAGAGCGTGCCTTCTCAGTCGGTTCCTTATTCTCCATGATGATGACCTGCTCTTCAGATGGAGTGTCCGCCAAGTGATCCCAAGACGCTGTCTGGTCCTCAAGCGCGGCCACATCCTCGGCTTCGTGCGTCTTGCCTTCACGATAGCTAGTGATGGTGAATCGGGAAGCAAGTGACCCGGCGTGTGGCAGATGCTTCTCTCTGCAATATTCCATCAGGCCGAGATTGAAAGCACCATGGAGGAACCCAATCAGGCTTCTCACCGCAGGCTGATGAGCGCCTTCTCAAATCACACACAACAGAAGAGCAAACGAACCCCATCCCCACCACCCCCAGTCATACCAAACAACCTCAACATCCGCGTCTATCTGGTAAGCGTCCGGTGCTGACCGTCTTTACTGCCGAGTGAATCGCGGGCATTCTGGAGCAGGGCACGAGTCACGTGTCTACGAGGTGCTCGATGTCGAAAATGGTCGGCGATGTGGTGGCAGTTGAGGTGGAGGCGCGCAGGCGGAAGCGAACCAAGCAGGAGCGGCGAGCAATTGTGGAAGAGACCCTGGTTCCAGGCGTTTCGGTGGCCGTTGTGGCA
>JARKQJ010000163.1 GCA_029973955.1 Paludibaculum sp.
TTCGCCCAGGCCAACGCCGACGTCGCCCGCATGATCCCGCTCACCATCTCCAAATTCCCCTTCCCGCCCGGCCTCTCCAAGGAAATGTTCGAGAGCACCCGCATGGGCCCCAATGTCCGTCCCCTCAAAATCGACGTCATCGGCGACATCGGCAACTCCCTCTGGATCCTCCTCGGCGCCGCCGTCCTCGTCCTGCTCGTCGCCTGCGCCAACGTCGCCAACCTCCTCCTCGTCCGTGCCGAAGCCCGCCACCAGGAGTTCGCCGTCCGCGCCGCCATCGGCGCCAACTGGCGCCAGATCGCCCGCCAGATCGTCGTCGAGAGCCTCTGTTTCGGCCTCCTCGGCGGCCTGCTCGGCCTCGCCCTCGCCTACGCCGGCATCCGCTACCTCGTCTACCTCGCCCCCGCCGGCATCCCCCGCCTCTCCGAAATCACCATCGACGCTCCCGTCCTCCTCTACACCGCCGGCATCACCCTCCTGGCCAGCCTCCTGTTCGGACTCGTCCCCGTCTTCCGCTACGTCTCCACCCACATCGCCAACTCGCTGCGCGAAAGCGGCCGCTCCCTCAGCGAAGGCCGCCGCCACCACCGCGCCCGCAACATTCTCGTCGTCTCCCAGGTCGCCCTCGCCCTCGTCCTCCTGGTCTCCTCCGGCCTCATGATCCGCTCCTTCGGCGCCCTGCGCTCCGTTGAGCCCGGCTTCGTCCGCCCCGCCGAAGTGCTCACCTTCCGCATCAGTATCCCCGAAGGCGAGGTGCCCGACGAGGAGCAGGCCGTCCGCATCCACCACGACATCCTCACCCGTCTGCAGGCTCTGCCCGGCGTCACCTCCGCCGCCATGAGCAACTCCGTTACCCTCGACGGCAGCCACAACAACGATCCCATCTTCTTTGAGGACTTCCCCGCGCCCGCCGGCCGCCTGCCCGACATCCGCCGCTTCAAGTTCGTCTCTCCCGGCAGTTTCGCCACCTACGGCAACCCCCTCGTCGCCGGCCGCGACTTCACCTGGGACGACATCCTCAATAAACGCAACTACGTCCTCATCAGCGAAAACTTCGCCCGCGAACATTGGCCCAACCCCGCCGACGCCGTCGGCCGCCGCCTCCGCGAATCCCCCTCCTCCCCCTGGCGCCAGATCATCGGCGTCGTCCGCCCCGAGTACGACGACGGCCTCCACAAAAAGCCGCCCGCCGTGGTCTACTGGCCCCTGCTCGTCGCCAGGTTCTGGGACGCCGAAGTCCGCGCCCAGCGACCGGTCACCTACCTGGTCCGCTCCAACCGCACCGGCACCCCGGCCCTCCTCAAGGAGATCCAGTCCGCCGTCTGGGGCGTCCGCGCCTCCTTGCCCATCGCCAGCGTCCGGCCGCTCGACGAGATCTACCGCCGCTCCATGATGCGCACCTCGTTCACGCTGCTGCTGCTCGCCATCGCCTCCGGCATCTCGTTCCTCCTCGGCATCGTCGGCATCTATGGCGTCATCTCCTACTCCGCCTCCCAGCGCACCCGCGAAATCGGCATCCGCGTCGCCCTCGGAGCGCGGCCCAGCGCCGTCTCCGGCCTCTTCCTCCGCCAGGGCGGGTTGCTCATCGCCTGCGGCATCCTGCTCGGCCTGGCCGCCTCCGCCGCGGCAACCACGCTGCTCGCCAACCTCCTCTATGGCGTCAAGCCCGTCGACCCGCCCACCTACGCCGCCGTCGCCGCCGCCCTGGCCGCCTCCGCCCTCCTCGCCACCTGGCTCCCGGCCCGCCGCGCCGCTGCCACCAACCCGTCCCAAGCGCTCCGCGGCGACTGATTTCACCGTTTCTCAGCCTCTCCGGCAACCCAGTTCAAGAAAATTCACCTGTGGAATCATAGAGTTGCACGAAAACGCTTTTTTCGGTGTGGGATACTTTGTGCGGGGTAAGAACCGCTGGCCAGCGAGTCCCCAACATCGCCTAGAGTAAGGCGGCCGCTT
>JARKQJ010000164.1 GCA_029973955.1 Paludibaculum sp.
TCCGGCAAACTCGTTGGCCACCAGCAGACCACCGAGCACTGCCGCCGTCAGCCAGGCCCCGAGATGGCCCGAACTCTTGAAATAGAGGATGAACAACGCGGAGAAGATTCCACCGAAGAAGAACTGGACGAGCAGATACGGCGCCTGCCAGACCAGCCGCGCGACGTGTCCCCGCACGTCCTGCGCCGGCAAGGGCGGCTCCTTCTCGCGCGCACCACGCCAGGCCAGCCACGACGCGAACACCGCGGCGCCGAACAGATAGCCGCCGAGCTGCCAGAAGTCGGACGCCTTGACGCGCTGGCCGAGCGTCATCGCGTCGAAAACGAAACCGACGAAAAAGGCGGTCACCGGGTAGAAGCGGCGAAGCAATCTCACGGGTCGGAGAGTGGAAAGTACGCGGAAAGGCGCTATCTTACGCCGGCGGCGCCGGATCGCTTCCCGGTTCGGTTCTCCGAGACCCGCGAAAGCGCAGTCAGGACGGAATGTGCCTGGCGGCCAGCCAGGTGAGCGCCAGGGCAAGCAACGGAATCGCGAGCGCGACGGACGTATGCCCCAAGGCGTCCGGGACCACCAACAGCGCGCCACCTAGCCCGAGCATCATCAATCCTGAAAGCAGCTTGAGCAGCCTGCCTTCGCGTTCGCTCATCCGCCGTGCGCCCATGGTGCGTACGAAGACCAGCACGATCGCCAGCAAGGGCAGCACGTAAACCACGTTGTACAGCGCCAGATAGAGATAATGCCGGGCCGCACCGCCCTCCTGCAGCGTCAGGAGGCGCGTGAACACCATCGGAAAGCCAGCGGTGCACAGCAGTTCGTAGAAATTCGCGGAAATCGCCAGCACCACGGTGGCGGCCAGCATCGCCGGCAGGCTGCCGGCATCCAGCAGGCGGCGGGCGTGCTGGAAGATGTCGGCCTTGCCGCTTTCTGGAATCGCCAGCGAGAGTCCCTCCCGGAAGCGCACGAAGTCCTTGACGTTCATCAGGCCCATCGCCAGCGCCAGGGCGCCGGCGGCCCCGGTGACCCAGGGCAGGCTGCCGAGCATCAGGAAAATATTGAGCCAGGCGGCCATGAACGCGAAGTACATCAATCCCGAAAACGCCACGAACACGCCGCCGATCAGCACCATGCGCCGCCGCTCCTGCTGATGCACGAGCAACGAGAGCAGGACGAGCAGGATGAAGAAGGCGCACGGGTTGAAGGCATCCAATCCGGCGATGACCACCGTCAGCAAAGGCAGCGACCAGGAGGCCGGATCGATCTCGCCGAACCAGGGCAACAGGATCGCCCCGCCCGCCGCCTGCGCGCCGCCGCGTCGGCAATCTTCCAGGCGCGACAGGAAGGCCGCCACACCCTCCGCGCCGGCATCGACCCCCTCCTCCATCCGCCCGCAATAGAACAGCGTCGGAACTACGCGCGCCTCCTTGCCGAGATGCGCGGCCAAGTCCATGAAAATCCGGACGTTTTCCTCCCGGGCGGTCAACTCGTGATCGTGCAGGCGGATCCACGGATGCCGAGCGGCGAGTTCAAGGATGTGTGGCCGGGCCTCCAGGCAGTGTGGGCAGTTTTTCGACCAGAACAGGTATACACGCACGTAGACGCCCGGCGCGCCTAGTTCGGTCCACACCGGCTCGCCGGCGTACACCGCGAAGGCCGTGAACAGGAACACCAGCAGAATCGCAAATCGCCGCACGACAACCTCGCCACAGAGAGAGTGCTACATGTTCACCATAGGCGTCGTCGCGCGGCAGCACGAATGCGGGTTCGACTCAGACGCGGATCGCCCGGCAACTTTTTGCCGAAATGCGCATCGATGCTACTGTGACCGTTGCGGCCGGCGCGAACACCGCGGCCATTAATCAACCCAGAAAGGAAAAGACATGGAAAACGTCGCTGTGGTAGGAGCCAGCGCAAACGAAGAGCGCTACTCCAACAAGGCCATGAAGTCGCTTGCGGAGCATGGGCACAACCCGATTCCCGTCGCCCCGGCTGCCGACAC
>JARKQJ010000204.1 GCA_029973955.1 Paludibaculum sp.
GGCGAAGCCGGGCTCGATCAAGCCGCACACGAAGTTCCGCGGAGAGGTTTACGTGCTGTCGAAGGAAGAAGGCGGGCGTCACACGCCGTTCTTCAAGGGTTACCGCCCGCAGTTCTACTTCCGGACAACGGACGTGACGGGCATCGTGATCCTGCCGGAAGGCACGGAGATGGTGATGCCTGGCGACAACGTGTCGATCGGTGTGGAGCTGATCACGCCGGTGGCCATGGATAAGGGCCTGCGGTTTGCAATCCGTGAAGGCGGCCGCACGGTGGGCGCCGGCACGGTGGCTGAGGTTACCGAGTAGCAAAGCCCGGGCAGCCGCGGCGGACGGAGGTTCGCCGCGGCGCACGGATCCCAGGTAGAGAAACAGAATGCTGACTAAGCGAATTCGAATTCGGTTGAAGGCGTACGATCACCGCCTGCTGGACCAGAGCACGACGGAGATCGTGGACACGGCCAAGCGTGCCGGCGCCCGCGTGGCGGGACCGATCCCGCTGCCGACGGTGCGGAACAGCTACACCGTGAACCGGTCGCCGCACGTGGACAAGAAGTCCCGTGAGCAGTTTGAGATCCGGACGCACAAGCGGCTGCTGGACATTCTCGAGCCGACGCAGGACACGGTAGACGCACTGAGCAAGCTGGACTTGCCGGCCGGCGTCGATGTGGAGATCAAGGCTTACCACAAGGGCGCCCGCTAAGGCGGGAGGAGCCGGAAGGAAGTAGGCCAAGATAGGTCGCAGGCCGCCCCGGGAAAAGGGAAAAGGCAGCAGACGACTCCGCTGGACCGGGCCAAAGCAGGAACGCCGAGAGGCGGACACCGCGGGCCGCTGGAGGCGGAAGCAGGGAACTGAGGGAATATGAGCCCAGGAATTATCGGCAAAAAGATTGGGATGACGCAGGTCTTCCGGCCGGACGGCCAGGTGGTGCCCGTGACGCTGTTGAAGGCGGGTCCCTGTGTCGTGGTTCAGCGCAAGACTCCGTCGCGCGACGGCTACGATGCCGTGCAGCTCGGCTTGGTAGAGTTCGCCAAGAAGGCGAACAAGCCCACGGCCGGCCACTTGAAGAAGTCCGGCGCCGAGGGCGTGCGGATGATGAAGGAATTCAAGTTGAAGCCGGGCAACGGGGACCCCAAGGTGGGCGACCGCGGGCTGGTGGACCAGTTCAAGCCGAACGACAAAGTGGACGTGACGGGCGTGAGCAAGGGCCGCGGCTTTGCCGGTGTCATGAAGCGCCACGGCTTCGGCGGCGGCGATGCGACGCACGGTTCGATGTTCCACCGGGCTCCGGGTTCGATCGGCGCGTCCAGCTATCCGTCGCGAGTGTTCCCAGGCACGCGCATGGCCGGACAGATGGGCGACGTGCAGGTGACTGTGCGGAACCTCGAGGTGATCGAGGTGGACGCCGAGGACAACGTGTTGATGGTCAAGGGCGCCGTGCCCGGACCGAACGGCGCGTACGTGATCGTGCGCCGGGCGAAAAGGTAGGACCCCCTATGCCGAAGGTTGACGTAGTCGATTTCAAGAACGCGAAGGTGGGCGAAGTTGAACTGTCGGATGCGGTATTTGCCGCTCCGGTCAACGAAGCCCTGATCTACGAGAGTGTGCGGCATCACCTGGCCGGCGTACGCGGCGGCAACGCGAAGACGAAGGTGCGCCGCGAGGTGGCCGGCTCGGGCAAGAAGCTGTGGCGTCAGAAGGGTACCGGCCGGGCTCGTGTGGGTTCGGTGCGCTCCCCGCTGTGGCGGCATGGCGGCACGACGCACGGTCCGGTGCCGCGCGACTACTCTTACCGCCTGAACCGCAAGATGGTGTTGGGTGCGCTGCGCTCGGCGCTGTCGGCGAAGCTGCGCGACGGCGAATTGAAGGTGGTCGCGGGCTTTGGCATCGCGGACCACAAGACCAAGTCGATGGCCGCGGCGCTGGCTGGTCTGGAAGCGGACCGCACGGTGCTGCTGGTGAACACGGCCGAGCCGAACCGGAATCTGGAACTCGGCAGCCGCAATCTGCCGGGCGTGAAGCTGGTGGAGACGAAGGACGTCACCACCTACGACCTGCTGGCCCACAAGCTGGTTGTGATAAGCGAGGCAGCCGCGAAAAAGCTGTCGGAGGCGCTGGCGTAATGAACCTCTATGACGTGATTGTGCGCCCTATCGTCACTGAAAAGGGCGTGGGGAAGAAGGAAGAAGAGCGGACGCTCTGCTTCCAGGTGAACCCGGACGCTACCAAGACCGACATCAAGGGAGCTGTTGAGAAGCTCTTCAAGGTGAAGGTGGAGGATGTGCGGACGGCGACCTTCGACGGCAAGCTGCGCCGCCGCGGCCGTTACCACGGCTATGCGTCGGATTGGAAGAAGGCATATGTCCGGCTGAAGGCCGGGCAGAAGATGCCCGAGTACGCGGAGCTGTAAGGGAAAGGGAAGCTAGAAGATGCCGATCAAATCATTCCGACCCACGACTCCGACACGCCGCTACCAGACGGTGGTCACTCGCGAGGACATTACCAAACAGATCCCGGAAAAGAGCCTGACGGAGGGCAAGACGAAATCGGGCGGCCGCAACAACAAGGGCCAACTCGTCATCCGTTTCCGGGGCGGCGGGCACAAGCAGAGCTACCGCGTCATCGATTTCAAGCGCAACAAGATTGGCGTTCCGGCCAAGGTGGCGGCGATCGAGTACGATCCGAACCGTTCGGCGCGCATCGCGCTGCTGCACTATGTGGACGGCGAGAAGCGCTACATTCTGGCCCCGGTGGGCCTGGAAGTGGGCCGCACGGTGATGAGCGGTCCCGGGGCCGACATTCTGGTGGGCAACGCGTTGCCTCTGGAGAACATCCCGGCCGGTACGGTAGTGCACAACATCGAGCTGCGTCCCGGCAAGGGCGGGCAGATGGCGCGCGCGGCCGGCAGTTCGGCGCAGTTAGTGAGCCGCGAAGGCGGCATGGCGCTGCTGAAGCTGCCTTCGGGCGAGGTGCGGCGCGTGATGTCAGTGTGTTACGCGACGATCGGCCAGGTGGGCAACCTGGATCACGAGAACGAATCTCTGGGCAAGGCGGGCCGCAGCCGCTGGAAGGGCATCAAGCCGCACAACCGCGGCGTGTCGATGAACCCGGTGGATCACCCGCACGGCGGCGGCGAAGGCCGTACCTCGGGTGGCCGTCACCCTGTGACGCCCTGGGGCCAGCCGACGCGTGGCTTCCGTACCCGCAACAACAAGAAGACCGATCAGTACATTGTGACGCCGCGGTCGAAGAACAAGTAGAGCGATAGGGACATAACATGAGCCGTTCACTGAAAAAAGGGCCGTTCACCGATGACCACCTCGTCAAGAAGGTGGGCGACATGAACAGCAAGAACGAAAAGAAAGTTGTCCGGACCTGGTCGCGGCGTTCGACGATCCTGCCGGAGTGGGTTGGCCATACGATCGCCGTGCACAACGGCAAGAAGTTCATCCCGGTGTACGTAACCGAGAACATGGTGGGGCACAAGCTGGGAGAGTTCTCCCCGACGCGGACCTTCAAGGGGCACGCGGCGAAGGCAGACAAAGCCGGCAAGCCGGCCTAAGGCCTGACGGAAGCCCAAAGGGAAACGCCACAGGGATACGCCAGGGATAAAGGAATAGCGATATGGAAGCGAGAGCGGAAGCGAGAATGGTTCGGATGTCGCCGCAGAAAGCGCGGCTCGTCATCGGCCTGATCCGCGGCCGGAAGGCCGAGGAAGCGATCACGATCCTGCGGACGACGAATAAGCGCATCGCGCCGACAGTGGAAAAGGTGCTGCGTTCGGCGATCGCCAACGCGGAGAACCGCAATACCGACCTCGACGTGGACACTCTGGTTGTCACCGAGGCCTATGTCAACGAAGGGCCGCGCCAGAAGCGCGTGCGCCCCGCCCCGATGGGCCGCGCTTACCGCTACCAGCGGCGCACGTCGCACATTGTGGTGAAGGTGGGAGACCGGCAGGCGGCTCCTTCCGCGAGTGAATTGGTGAAGGAATAAGCGGAGAGCGAAGCGCATGGGTCAAAAAGTTCATCCTTACGGATTCCGGCTGGGCGTGACGAAGAACTGGCGTTCGCGCTGGTTTGCGACGCAGGATTACTCCAAGCTGCTGCACGAGGACCTGGAGCTGAAGGAGTCGCTTCGCGAGCGGCTGAAAGCGGCTGGCGTGAGTGCGGTGGAGGTGGAGCGGCCCGGCGGCAGCAAGCTGCGGATCACGATTCACACTTCGCGGCCCGGGCTGATCATTGGCCGCAAGGGCGCCGAGATCGAGAAGCTGAAGCAGGAACTGGGTCAGAAGACGAAGCGCGAAGTCTTCATCGACATCCAGGAAGTGCACAAGCCCGAGATGGATGCGCAGTTGGTGGCCGAGTCCATCGCGCTGCAGCTCGAAAAGCGAATTGCCTTCCGCCGCGCGATGCGCAAGGCGGTGGAGAGCGCGCTGCGTTTTGGCTGCAAGGGCATCAAGGTTCGCGTTTCGGGCCGGTTGAACGGCGCCGAAATCGCCCGCAGCGAGTGGTATTTGCAGGGGCAGTTGCCGCTGCACACCCTGCGCGCGGATATCGACTACGGTTTTGCGCAGGCCTACACGACCTACGGCGTGATCGGCATCAAGTGCTGGGTATATCGCGGCGAAGTCTCCACGGATGGCTTCTCGCGCACCCGCCGCTCGGATGAGCCGCGCCGCAACCCGCGCCCCGAGCGGCGCGAACGGCGTCCGGACAGCCGTGGTGACCGCGGTCCGGTGCAGAACCCGACCCCGGTAGTGGAAGCCGCTCCGGTGCAGGCGCCGCCTCCGGCTGCCGCCGCGGCGGTGGTCCCCCCGGTGTCGCAGCCTTCGGCTCCGAGTTGGAAGCAGGAAGGCGAGCCGCAGGGCTCGGCCGAGTAACAGGCGGCCGCATTCCGGCGCAAAGAATTTGATCAGGGAGATTACGACCCATGTTGATGCCGAAGAAAGTTAAGTACCGGAAGCAGCAGCGCGGACGCCGCGCCGGCAAGGCGTGGCGCGGCTCGACGCTCTCATTCGGCGACTTCGGTTTGAAGGCCATGACGGTCGGCTGGGTAACTGGCCGGCAGATTGAAGCGGCGCGTATTGCGATGACGCGTTTCATCAAGCGCGGCGGCAAGGTTTGGATTCGGGTGTTCCCCGACAAGCCCATCACGAAGAAGCCGGCCGAAACCCGTATGGGTAAGGGCAAGGGTGCTCCGGAAGAGTGGGTGTGTGTGGTTCGCCCCGGCAAGATCATGTTCGAAATGGAAGGCGTGCCGCTGGAGACTGCGGCTGAAGCGATGCGGCTGGCGGCGATGAAGCTGCCGGTGCGCACGAAGCTCATCACCCGCGAGGAGACTGTCGGCTAGTCTCGGCCGGGAAGGAATATCGCTATGAAAGCGGACAAAATTCGGGAAATTGACGCAAAGGAACTGGCTTCGAAAGTGAAGGAAGCCGAAGAGCAGATCTTCCGGCTGCGCTTCCAGATGGCCATGGGGCAAACCGACGGGCTGAAGAAGTACCGCGAGTTGAAGAAGGACAAGGCGCGCTTCCTGACGGTGTTGCGCGAGAAGCAGCTCAAGGCCGGGGAGGCGAAGTAAGCGCGATGTCTGAGACTCAAGTGACCAATAAGAACGAGAAAGTGGGCCAGGTGGTTTCCACGCGGATGGCGAAGACCATCGTGGTGGAAGTGACGCGCCGGGTGCCGCATCCTCTGTACAAGCGGATTGTGACCAAGCGGTCGAAGTTCTACGCCCACGACGAGCAGGGCGCTGCCAAGCTCGGCGACGTGGTGCGCATTGTGGAGAGCCGGCCGTTGAGCAAGATGAAGCGGTGGACGCTGGGCGAAGTGATCCGGCGGGCCGTGGATACCAGCATCGCAGGTCAGGCGTAGGCCCGGCCGCAAGAGGGTTCGGCGAAGAGATTTCTGAAGGGACGAGGATATTGCCATGATCGGAATGAGAACAATCCTCGAGGTGGCCGACAACAGCGGCGCTCGCAGGCTGAGCTGCATCCTGCCGCGCGGCGGCGATAAGGGCCTGCAAGCGGGCCTCGGCGACGTAGTCACCGCGAGCGTCAAGGAGGCCGCCCCGGACTCCAACATCAAGAAGGGCAAGGTTGTGAAGTGCGTGATCGTGCGGATGCGCAAAGAGACGCGCCGCAAGGACGGCACCTACATCCGTTTCGATTCGAACGCCGCTGTGTTGGTGAACGACCTGGGCGAACCGGTGGGTACGCGCGTCTTCGGCCCCGTGGCGCGCGAATTGCGCGACAAGAAGTTCATGAAGATCGTGTCGCTGGCTCCGGAGGTGATCTAACATGGCGGGCAGACTCGCAGAGCGGCACAATCAGCCGAAGGAAACGATCCGGATCAAGATCCGGAAAAACGACACCGTGAAGGTGATCGCCGGCCGCGACAAGGGTAAGGTTGGGCGGGTTCTGGAAGTGAACCGTGAAACCGGGCGCGTGCTGGTGGAAGGCGTGATGATGAGCAAGAAGCACGTCAAGCCGAACCCGGCCAAGGGCGTGAAGGGCGGCATCGCCGAGCGCGAGAGCACGATCCACGTTTCCAACGTGATGATCGTGACCTCCGATGGCAAGACCTCCCGCATCGGCGCCAAGACGGAGACGGTTGGCGGCAAGACGCGCCGCGTGCGCGTGGCAGTAAAGACTGGCGAGACCCTCGACAAAAAGTAGTCTGAGGAAACGATCCAGAGGAACCAAGCAATGAAGGCGAGACTGAGAGAGCATTACCTGAAGACGGTGATTCCGGCCCTGACGAAGGAGTTCGGCTATAAGAACGTGATGGCCGTGCCGAAGCTGGAAAAGATCACCGTCAACATCGGCCTGGGCGACGCCACGCAGAATCCGAAGCTGATGGACGGCGCAGTGAGCGAACTGGGCACGATCACCGGCCAGCGGCCCGTGGTGACGAAGGCGCGCAAGTCGATTGCGGCATTCAAGCTGAGAGAAGGCATGGCGATCGGGTCGATGGTGACGCTGCGCGGCGACCGCATGTACGAGTTCCTTGACCGCCTGATGAACGTGGCGCTGCCTCGCGTGCGCGACTTCCGCGGCGTTTCCAACCGCAGCTTTGACGGCCGCGGCAACTACACGATGGGCCTGAAGGACCAGTTCATCTTCCCCGAAATCATCTACGAGAAGGTGGAGAAGGTGAAGGGCATGAACATCTGCATCACGACCACGGCCACCTCCGACGCCGAGGCGCTGGCGCTGCTGAAGCTCCTGGGCATGCCGTTCCGGCAGAACTAAGGGCGAATCGAAGGCAAGAAGAGCCCGAAGGCAAGAAGAGAAGGATTAGACAAGCATGGCGACCACCGCGAAGATTGCCAAAGACCTGAAGCTGGAAGAGAAGATCAAGCAGAACAAAGCGCAAGGGAAAAAGGCGCCGAAGTTCGCCATCCGGCACCGCAACCGCTGCAAGCGCTGCGGCCGGCCGCGCGGCTTCATGCGCAAGTTCGAGCTGTGCCGCATCTGCTTCCGCCAGCTTTCGCTCGCCGGGGAAGTCCCGGGCGTGACGAAGTCGAGCTGGTAACAGGATTCGAGTTTTCCGGCGCAGCAGCGCGGGGCCGATGGCCCTAGGCTGAGCACGCCGAACTGAAGGTACTAGAAGGCCAACGCCAAGGACGACAGGAAGAGTTTTTAGTCATGGTTTCCGATCCCATCGCCGACATGCTGACGCGGATTCGCAACGGCATTAAAGCCAAGTTCCCGAAGGTCGACGTGCCGGCCTCGAAGCTGAAGACCGAGATCGCCCGCATCATGAAGGATGAGGGTTACATTCTCAACTACAAGATCGTCGACGAGGGCAACCACAAGGCGATCCGCATTTACCTGAAATACACGGCGGCCAATCAGCCGGTGATTTCGACGCTGGAGCGTGTGTCGCGTCCGGGCTGCCGGGTCTACGTCGGTTCCACCGACATCCCGAAGGTGCTGGGCGGCCTGGGCATCAACATCCTGACGACTCCGAAGGGTGTGATGACCGGCAAGGCGGCTCGCAAAGAAGGCGTGGGCGGGGAACTGCTCTGCCGGGTCTACTAAGAACTTGAAGTGAAAGTCTGGAAATCCACAGGTTTCCTGGAAAACGGACTGGAGTAAGGAATGTCAAGAGTTGGAAAGAAGCCGATCCCGCTGCCGGCTGGGGTCAAGATCGCGGTAGGCGAAGATCTTCGGGTGGAAGGCCCGAAGGGCAAGTTGGCCGTGCCGATCCCGCAGGGTCTCCGGATTGAGAAGAACGACGGCACGCTGGAGATCAAGCGCGACGGAGATCAATTTGCGGCGCTGCACGGGCTGACGCGGGCACTGGCGGCCAACGCTGTGACTGGCGTGAGCGCTGGCTTCACGCGTGAGATGGATATCGTCGGCGTCGGATACCGCGCCGAGGTGAAGGGCAACGTGATCGTCTTCACGCTGGGCTATTCGCACCCGATCGAATTTGTTCTGCCGCAGGGCGTGGACTGCAAGATCGAGAAGAATACGCACTTGGTGCTGAGCGGGATCGACAAGCAGTTGTTGGGCCAGGTCTCGGCCAACATCCGTTGCCTGCGTCCGCCGGAGCCTTACAAGCAGAAGGGCATCCGGTACACCGGTGAGGTCCTGCGCAAGAAGGTCGGCAAGACCGGCGCAGGCGGCAAGTAATCGCGGGAGAGGATTGAGATATGAAGCGCAGCATTGACAAAGACGCGCGCCGCCGGCGGATTCACGTCCGCATCCGCGAGCGGGTGAAGGGCAGCGAGGAACGCCCCCGCCTGGCGGTGTTCCGGAGCCTCAAGCACATTTACGCGCAGGTTATCGACGACCGCGCGGGCCGTACGATCGCAGCCGCGTCGAGCGACGAAAAGAACGCTTCGGCCAACGGCGGCAACCTGGCCGGGGCGAAAGAGATCGGCAAGTTGGTTGCCGAACGAGCCAAGGCGCAGGGCGTGACCAAAGTGGTCTTCGACCGCGGCGGTTATCTCTACCACGGACGGATCAAGGCCCTGGCCGAAGCCGCCCGCGAAGCCGGACTGGAGTTCTAACATGGCAGGCGTTTCCTCGAAGAGAATCGACAGCAAAGCGCTCAACCTGAAAGAACAGGTTGTCAGCATCAACCGCGTGACCAAGGTGGTCAAGGGCGGCAAGAACCTCAGCTTCTCGGCTCTGGTTGTGATCGGCGACCCGGATATGAAGGTCGTCGGCTACGGCACGGGCAAGGCAAAGGAAGTTCCGGCCGCCATCAAGAAGGGCATCGAATCGGCGAAGAAGAACCTGCGCCAGATCAACACGCTGGGCACGTCGATCCCGCATGTGGTGGTCGGCAAGTTCGGCTCCGGTGCGGTGCTGCTGAAGCCGGCTCCGGAAGGCACGGGCGTGATCGCCGGTGGTCCGGTGCGCGCCGTCATCCAGGCGGCCGGCATCCACAACGTGCTCACCAAGAGCCTGGGCACGCACAACCCGCACAACGTGGTGAAGGCGACGATTGACGCCCTCGACCAGTTGCGCGACAAGGCGGCCGTGGCTGAACTGCGCGGCCTGGCAGTGGAGAATCTGTAACATGAGCGAAGCGAAGGTCAAGATCCAGCTCATCACCAGCCCGATCGGCAGCCCGGAGAAGCACAAGAAGATTGTGCGGGCGCTGGGTTTGAAGAAGATGAACCAGGTGGTGGAGAAGCCTGACACTGCGTCGTTCCGCGGCATGGCGAAGAAGGTGCCCCACCTGCTGCGCATCGTGGAATAGGCCAGAGGCGCAACGAGGAAGGGAAGAGAGAACCATGAACCTCAGCGAAATCAAACCGCCCCAGGGACAGGTAAAGACCCAGCGCCGCGTCGGCCGCGGCATGGGCTCCGGGCGCAGCAAGTATTCCGGCCGCGGTGCGAAGGGTGCCAAGTCGATCAGCGGATATTCGAAGATGCGCGGCTTTGAAGGCGGCCAGATGCCGCTGCACCGCCGCCTGCCGAAGCGCGGCTTTTCGAACGCGATCTTCAAGAAGCACTTCGCGGTAATCAACACTGGAGCGCTGGACAAACTGGAAGGCGACACGTTCACGCCGGAGTCTTTGAAGGCGATGGGCATCATCAAAAAGCTCGGCGACGGGCTGAAGGTGCTGGCCAACGGCGAGCTGACGCGCAAGATCTCTGTTTCGGCGCACCTGTTTTCCAAGGCGGCGGAAGAGAAGATCAAGGCCGCCGGCGGCAGCGTCACGGTGATCGAGAAGAAGGCCGCGCCGGCCGAAGAGAAGTAGACGAATTTAGCCTGCTCGGGGCGGAAACACCCGTTCCCTGAGTGGGCGCGATGAAGGCAGCCATGCAAAAGTTTTTCGAAGCTCTGGCCAATGTGTTCCGCGTTCCGGATCTGCGGCAGCGTGTGCTTTTTACGCTCGGCCTACTGGCGGTTTACCGCCTGGGCGCCGCGATTCCGATCCCCGGTGTGGACGCCATTAAGTTCGAAGAGTTCTTCAGCCGCAATCAGGGCACGCTGTTCGGGTTCCTCGACCTGTTCTCGGGCGGGCAGTTCCGGAGGCTGACGGTATTCGCGCTGGGCATCATGCCGTACATTACGGCTTCGATCGTGCTGCAGTTGCTGACCATCGTCGTGCCGACGCTGGAGAAACTCCAGAAGGAAGGCGAACTGGGCCGGCGCAAGATCACGCAGTGGACGCGGTACGTCACGGTGGGCCTTTCGCTCATGCAGTCGCTGTTCATCGCCACCGCGCTGCAGCGGCAGGGCAATTTCGTGCTCCACCCGGGCTTGGGTTTCGTGTTGCTCACCATGTTGACGCTGACCACCGGTACGGCGTTCATCATGTGGCTGGGCGAACAGATCACCGAACGCGGCGTCGGCAACGGCATGTCGCTGATCATCTTCGCCGGCATCGTGGCTGGCCTGCCCGCGGCCATTGCGAACATCTATACGAATACGTTCGTGACGAACCTCTGGAACCCGCTGCAGATGATCATCATCATCCTGATGATGGTGGCAGTGGTCGGCTTCATCGTTCTGGTGGAGCGCGGCGAGCGGCGCATTCCGGTGCAGTACGCCAAGCGCGTGGTCGGACGGCGCATGATGGGCGGGCAGTCCACCCACCTGCCGCTGAAAGTGAACGCGGGCGGCGTGATTCCTGTAATCTTCGCCTCCTCGCTGCTGGCTTTCCCGCTGACTCTGCTCAACGTGCCGTTCATCGCCAACAACAAGTGGCTGGCTGGCCTGCTGAGTTCGATCCGCAGCGGCGAGCCGCTCTACATCGTGCTGTTTGTCACGCTGATCATCTTCTTCTCGTTCTTCTACGTCAGCATCATCTTCAACCCGAACGAAGCGGCTGACAACATGCGGAAGTACGGCGGGTTCATCCCCGGCATTCGCCCGGGCAAGAACACGGCCGACTACATGAACAAGATCCTGACCCGCATCACGGTTGTCGGCGGCCTGTACCTTTCGGTCCTGTCGCTGATTCCCGAACTGATGATCGGCGGCATCAAGCTGCAGCACCTGCCGCCGGCCGTGCTGGGCAACTGGATCGATGCCAATTTCCCGCGCTGGCTGTTGGACGGCCTGGGCGTGACGTTTGTGTTCGGCGGAACCTCGCTGCTGATCGTGGTCGGCGTGGCGATGGACACCGTCAATCAGGTGGAAGCGCAGCTGATCATGCGCCACTACGAAGGTTTTACCCCGCGCGCAGGCCGGATTCGCGGCCGCCGCAGCGCGGTCTAATGAGGATTTGCTTGGGCTCCTCCGCGTTTGAGGAGTGCGCCCGCCGGGCTGGCCTGAAAGCGGCTGGCCGATCGGTGACGATGTGCCAGAACTAGATCGTATGGCGGGTTCATCCCCCAAGGCTCTCATCCTGTTCGGTCCGCCGGGATCGGGTAAGGGCACACAGGCGAAACTGCTTACCGGTTCGCTGAAGGTGCCTCATATCTCGACCGGCGACATGTTGCGCGAGCGAGTGGCGTCGGGCGACGAACTCGGGCGGCAGTTGAAGGAACTGATGCAGGCGGGCCGCCTGGTGCCGGATGAACTGGTCAACGAGATGGTGGAAGACCGCATCTCCCGGCCGGATTGCCTGACAGGATTCATCCTGGACGGCTATCCGCGGACGATCCAGCAAGCCGGAGCGCTGGGAGCCAGCCTGAAGGGCCGCGGCTACCAGCCGGTGGTGATCCACTTGAAAGTGGACTACACTAAGATTATCAGGCGCATAGCGGGCCGGAGGCAGTGTCCTGTCTGCGGTGCACTGTATAACCTGGATTCGAACCCGCCCCGGCTGGACGAAAAGTGCGATCGCGAAGGCGCGAATCTGGTGATTCGCGAAGACGACAAGGAGTCAGTGATTCGCGCCCGGCTGGACGGATATGAGCGGGATACCAGGCCGGTTTTAGAGTTTTACGCCGCCGCGGGGCAGCCTGTCCACTTGGTGGACGGCAGCGAAGGGACTCCCGATGAGATTCTTTCGCGCATCCGGGGCGCCATGAGTTTGGCATGATCATCCGCAAGAGTCCTGCAGAGTTGGAGAAGATGCGAAAGGCCGGGCTGCTGGTCTACGAGATTCTCCAGCGGATGTGCGGGATGGTCCAGGAAGGGGTTTCTACCCTCGATCTCGAGGTGGAGGCCGAGAAGATGATGAAGGATGCCGGCGCGAAGTCGGCATTCAAAGGGTATTACGTGCCGGCGGCCGGAGGGAAGTATCCCTTCGTCCTGTGCACCTCGGTGAATGAAGAGGTGGTTCACGGGATGCCGTCGGCCAAGCGTGTGCTGAAAGCCGGAGACGTGGTTTCCGTGGACACCGGGGTCTCGATCAACGGGTACTTCGGAGATTCGGCGGTAACGATTCCGGTCGGCGAAGTGAGCGATGAGGTGAAGCGGCTGTTGCGCGTGACGTCGGAGTCGCTGGAGTTGGCCATCGGTCAGATGCACTCCGGCAACCGGCTGTTCGATGTCTGCGGCGCCGTGGAGCGTCATGTAGTCGCCAACGGGTTTTCGATTGTGCGCGAGTACGTCGGGCACGGCATCGGGACCTCCTTGCATGAGGAGCCGCAGGTGCCGAACTACGTGGATCGCCGCAACGAGAATCCGAGATTGAAAGAGGGCATGGTGCTGGCCATCGAACCAATGGTCAACGCGGGCCGGCCCGAGACGAAGGTTTTGTCCGACCGCTGGACGGCGGTGACGAAGGACGGCAAGTATGCGGCCCACTTCGAGCACACCGTGGCGGTCACTGCCAACGGCCCATGGGTGCTGACACGCCCGTAGGCGAGGCGGGGGCGAAAAGCGCGCCCGTCACCGGGGCAGTGGTTGAGATTCTGCCGGCAGCCGCCTATCGGGTGGAACTGGCGGACCGCCGGATGGTGATCGCGCACATGGCGAGCGCGGTCCAGCGAGGGTTTGTGCGGCTCCGGCTGCGGGACCAGGTAGAAGTCGAACTGGCGGCTTCCGATCCGGCCCGGGGGCGCATTGTTCGGGTTTTGCCCCGGCCGTAGGGTTTGGGCAGTTCGGAGTTGTTGAAAGGGTACCGAAATGAAAGTCCGTGCATCGGTCAAAAAGATGTGTGACAAGTGCAAGATCATTCACCGCGAAGGCGTGGTCCGGGTGATCTGCGTGAACCCCAAGCACAAGCAGCGGCAGGGCTAGTAGGAGAGAAGAGGAAAGCTATGGCGCGTATCGCAGGTGTGGATCTTCCGGCTCGCAAGCGGGCGGAAATCGGCCTCACGTACATTTTTGGAATTGGGCGCACCCGCGCCAAGTCGATCCTGCACCGTGCGGGCATCGATGCCAACAAGAAGATTGCGGACCTGACGGAAGAAGAAGTCAGCAAGGTCCGTCAGATTCTGGAAGAAGAAGGCGCGGTGGAAGGCGATCTCCGCAAGGAAGTTTCGCTGAACATCAAGCGTCTGATTGAAATGGGTTCCTACCGTGGCCTGCGCCACCGCCGGAGCCTGCCTGTGCGCGGCCAGCGCACGCACACGAACGCACGCACCCGGAAGGGTCCGCGGCGCGGCACTGTGGCTAACAAGAAGAAGGCCGGCGTCAAGTAAGCGCCAGGCAGGAGTGAACTGAGCAAGATGGCGAAGCAGCAAGCGAAGGCTAGCAAGAAGAAGTCCTTCAAGAAGAAGGAGAAGAAAAACGTACCGGTGGGGCTGTGCCACATTCAGGCTACGTTCAACAACACCATCGTCACTTTCACTGACCCCCTGGGCAACACGCTGTCCTGGTCGAGCTCCGGCTCGTTGGGCTTCCGTGGTTCGCGCAAGGGCACGCCGTTCGCCGCCCAGCAGGCGTCGCTGACGGCGGCCAACAAGGCCAAAGAAAGCGGCCTTCGCGTGGTGGACGTGCGGGTAGCCGGCCCCGGTTCGGGCCGTGAATCCGCAGTCCGCGCGCTGGCGACGGCCGGGATCGAAGTGAAGTCGATTCGGGACACGACGCCGATTCCGCACAACGGCTGCCGTCCGCCGAAGAAGCGCCGCGTCTGAGGCCGCGCGAACGAGTCTCGCGGGAGCTTTGCCGGAAGGCGAAGAAGGCTCTTTGTTTGCCGTGCTTGGCGAGAAACGTGCAAGCGGTACCTCAAACATGTTAGATTCTTAAATGGGCCCGGTGTGGCCAAAACCGCCCGGCCCATTTCGTGTGGATGCGACAAGAGGCCGCGTCCGAAGAGTAAGCAGGATGAAAGAAGGGGCTTCCCCAGCCTGTCTGTAAACTGCACCTCGTCAGTAGGTAGTTTGAAGGAGGTCCATTGGCTCGATACATTGGCCCGGTCTGCCGTCAGTGCAGACGCGAGGGCATGAAACTCTTCCTGAAGGGCGCGCGCTGTTACAGCGAGAAGTGCGCCATCGAAAAGCGAAATTTCCCCCCTGGACAGCACGGTAAGGACCGCAAGCCGAAGATTGTCGGCTATGGTCTGCAGTTGCGCGAAAAGCAGAAGGCGAAGCGCTACTACGGAGTGCCGGAAGTCCAGTTCCGCAATCTTTTTGAGAAGGCCGCGCGCCAGAAGGGCGTCACGGGCGAGAACTTGCTGGGCATGTTGGAACGGCGTTTGGACAACGTCGTGTTCAAGATCGGCTTTGGCACCTCCCGCGCGATGTCCCGGCAGTTGGTGCGGCACGGCCACATCGCCGTGAACGGCAAGAAAGTCGACATTCCCTCCTACCTGGTTCGCCCGAACGACGTGGTGGAAGTTCGCGAAAAGAGCAAGCAGAACTCCGCCATCCAGGGCGCGCTCGAGGCGACGGCGCATCTGCCCGCGCCCAACTGGATTGAGGTGGACCGCCAGGGCCTGAAGGCTCGCCTTCTGACCAGCCCGAAGCGCGAAGATCTCGTCCAGATCAAGCTCGAAGAGCAGCTGATTGTCGAGTTGTATTCGAAGTAAGAGGAGCGAGCGATGTTCAAAGGATTCCAGAAACCCAAGCGGCTGGTAGCGAATACCGAGACCCTTACCGAGAGGTACGGCATGTTCACGGCCCAGCCCTTCGAGCGTGGTTTCGGGACCACCATCGGCAACGCACTGCGCCGCGTCCTGCTGAGCTCCATCGAAGGCGCCGCCATCACGGCGGTGCGGATCGAAGGTGTGGATCACGAGTTCAGCCCGATTCCCGGCGTGGTGGAAGATGCGACGGACATCATCCTGAACCTGAAGCAAGTGCCGTTCAAGATGATGGACGATGGCGTGAAGACGATCTCGCTACGGGTCGATCAGGCCGGGGAAGTGACCTCGGCGATGATCGAGTCGGGGCCGGACGTTGAAGTCCTGGACCGCAACCTTCACATCGCCACGGTCTCGACAGGCGGTAAGCTCTCCATTGAAATGCGTCTGAAGCAGGGCCGCGGCTACATTTCGCGCGACCGCAACTTTGATGAGGACCTGCCGGTCGGCTACATTCCGATCGACTCGGTGCACTCGCCGGTGCGGAAAGTGAAGTACACCGTGGAAGCGGCACGCCTCGGGCAGATGACCGACTATGACAAACTGATTCTGGAGCTGTGGACCAACGGAGCCATCAGCCCGCAGGATTCGGTGGGCATGGCGGCCAAGCTGCTCAAGGACCACATGTCGATCTTCATCAACTTCGAGGAGACCCCCGAAGTGACGGAAGAAGCGGTGGAGCGCCCTGCCGGCCATGTCAACGAAGTGCTGAACCGCAGCGTGGAAGAGCTCGAGCTGAGCGTCCGCTCCTACAACTGCCTCAAGAACGCCAATATCCAGACCATTGCCGACCTCGTTCAGAAGAGCGAGACGGAGATGCTCCGGACGAAGAACTTCGGACGCAAGTCCCTCAACGAAATCAAGGAGATCCTCAGTGGTCTCGGCCTGTCTTTCGGAATGCGAATCGACGCGCAAGGCCGGCTCACCGGTCCGGCGCCGGGTTCCGGCGCGCCCTCCGAGGGCGACTTCCAGGAGCTGGGCGAATAGTTCAATCCGAGTCAGCCCGCGCCGGGTTACCACCGCGCGGGCCTCACAAATTCGGCCTCCGCAGGCGCGAGGCCTTAATCATCGGACCCGCCCGCTCGTGGCAGGCGGCGTAAGGGAATCATGAAATGAGACACAAGAGAGCAGGCTACAAACTCAAGAGGGATACCAGCGCCCGCCGCGCCCTTCTCCGCGGTCTGGTGACCAGCGTGATCGAGAGTGAAGGCGAGCGCATTATCACCACCGTTCCGAAGGCGAAGGCCGCCAAGCCGCTGCTGGACAAGATCATCACGCTCGGCAAGCAGGATACCCTGCATGCCCGCCGCCAGGCGGCCAGCTTCCTGATGACGCCGGCGTCGGTGAAGAAACTGTTCGACAAGTTGGGTCCCCGTTTCGCCCAGCGCAACGGCGGCTACTCGCAGATCATCCGGGTCGGCTGGCGTAAAGGCGATGGCGCCGAGCAGGCCATTCTGCAGTTGGTTGGTTCGCAATTGATCAAGCGCGCTGAAGATCGTGCCAAGCGCCGCGAAGAACGGCTCAAGGCCATGAAGGAAGGCCGCGAAGCCGAAGAGGGCGCTGAACCGAAGGAATAGCGGCTCCCGCAGAGTAAACTCCGCCAGGGCGGGCACTCCCGATGAGGGGGTGCCCGCTTTTTGCGTCTGGTAACTCTTTCGGGATCAATCGAATGCGCAGGGGGAAGCCAGAATCTGCGTGTTGGGCAATCATTTTCTATTGACACAAGCGGCATAAGATTTTATATTGAGAATGTAAGCCTTGTTTGATAGGAGACTAGAAGATATGAGCAACATCACCATCCGTTCCGCTTTCCCCGGCTTTGAGGGCTTCCCCTCGAATGGCCTCTCGCTGTTCGAAGATGCGCTCAATCGCTTCTTCCAGGAGCCTGCCATGGCCCGTCCCTGGTCGCCTGCCGTCGATATCTCGGAAAACGAGAATGAGTTGCTCCTCACCGCCGACATCCCCGGCGTGAAGATGGAGGACATCGACATCAAGCTCGAACACGGCACTCTCACCCTAAGTGGACGCCGTGAGTTCAAGAAGCAGGACGAAAAGGGCGGCTACCACCGCATCGAGCGCGGCTACGGCAGCTTCCAGCGGGCTTTCAGCCTGCCGGAAACCATCGACGCGGAGAAGGTGAGCGCGGCGTTCGACAACGGCGTGCTCACGGTCACCATGCCGAAGAAGGAACTGGCCAAGCCCCGCAGCATCAAGGTGGCACTCAGCCACAGCTAATGGATTGCCAAAACCGCTCCTATACTCCTCTGGCGCGCCGGCTCAGTCCGGCGCGCTATCTTCAATAGAGCGCGGCCAGACGCAGTTCAACCCCCGATCCTCGCCCTTCACCCCGCCTCGCGTTGACGCTCCTGAAACGGGTCCAGTAGACTGAAAGATGGTGTTTCCCGCCGAGCCGACCTCAGTGTGAGCATCCAAAGGCGTTTGATCCCCAACATCAGGAGGGAATTGCATTGTCCGACGTCAGTCGTCACATTTTTACGTCGGAGTCCGTCACCGAAGGACATCCGGACAAGATCGCCGATCAGGTCAGTGATGCTGTCCTTGACGCGATTCTGAAAGAAGACCCCACCGGGCGCGTTGCCTGCGAAACGCTCGTCACCACCGGCACCTGCATTGTTGCGGGTGAAATCACCACCACGAACCTCAAGTTCTTCAAGGACGTGCCGGACCTGGCGCGTGAAGTGATCAAGCAGATCGGCTTCACCAGTTCCGACTACGGCTTCGACTACAAGTCCTGCTCGGTGATGAACCTGATTCACGGGCAGTCTCCACACATCGCGATGGGAGTGGACACTGGCGGGGCCGGCGACCAGGGCCTGATGTTCGGCTACGCTTGCGACGAAACACCCGAACTGATGCCGTTGCCCATCATGCTGGCCCACAAGCTGGTGAAGCGGCTCTCCGACGCGCGCAACGGCAACGAATTCCCGCACCTGCGCCCCGACGGGAAGAGCCAGGTGAGCGTGGAGTATGCGAACGGCAAGCCGGCGCGCATCGATGCCATTGTTGTTTCCACCCAGCACGATCCCCATCCGACCAAGCCGAATGCCATGCCGGACGGCCTGGTGGACAACATCCGCGAGCAGATCATCAAGACCGTCGTTCCGGCCGACATGATCGATGCCGAAACCAAGCTGCATATCAACCCGACTGGCTGCTTTGAAGTGGGCGGCCCGCACGGCGACACCGGCCTCACAGGCCGCAAGATCATCGTCGACACCTACGGCGGCATGGGCCGTCACGGCGGCGGGGCGTTCTCCGGTAAGGATCCCACGAAGGTCGATCGTTCGGCCTGCTACATGGCCCGCTACATCGCCAAGAACATTGTGGCCGCCGGCCTCGCTTCGCGCTGCGAAGTGCAGCTTGCATACGCCATCGGCGTGGCCGATCCCGTGAGCGTACTGGTGAACACCTTCGGCACCGGTGTGGTGGACGAAGAGCGCATGACCGAACTGGTCCGCGCGCACTTCCCGCTCACCCCCAAGGGCATCATCGAGCATCTCAAGCTGCGCCGTCCCATCTATCAGGCGACCGCCGCGTTCGGCCACTTCGGCCGGACCGGCGACGGCTTCACCTGGGAGGCCATCGACAAGGCGGCCGGCCTGCGCGAAGACGCCCGCATCGCCCGTTAGCGTTTGATAGAAGGCGCGCCGCCTCAGCCGGCGCGCCTTTCTCCTGCCCGCTTTCCCGTTTGGAGGTTTTTCGTGGCTCTCATTGAAGGTTGCAAGCATTCCCTCGACATTCACATCCCGGCCGACGCTGTCTCGGCGGAAATCGAAAAGGTAGTCGAGAAGGTGCGCGCCAAGGCGCACATCCAGGGCTTCCGTCCCGGCAAGGCTCCGGCCAGCATCATCCGCTCCAAATTCATGGGCGACATCCGGCAGGAGGCATTGGAGAACCTGGTTCCCGTCTACCTGGAAAAGGAATGCGAGAAGGAAAACCTGCGCGTCATCAGCCGGCCCGACATCAAGAATCTGCACTTCCATGAAGGCGAAGCGGTGCATTTCAAGGCCGAATTTGAAGTTGCGCCTGAGATCGAACTGAAGGACGTGCGCGGCCTCAAGGTGAGCTACGCGGAACCTGTCGTCACCGACGCCGACATCGATGAGCGGCTCACCTCCATCCAGGAATCCCGGGCGCAGTTCGTCAATGTCGATCCCCGCCCAGCCAAGGACGGCGACCACTGCATGGTCACGCTCGAATCGGTCTCCGGCATCGACGGCGAGCCGATGAAGCAGGAAGACATCAACATCGAAATCGGCGGCAAGGACACCTTCCCTGAATTCAGCGAAGCGCTGCGCGAGGCTGTGCCGGGCGACGTGCGCGAAGCCGAAATCTCCTACCCCGAAAACTACGCGGCCGAACGGCTGGCCGGCAAGACCGTCAAGTTCCGCATCACTCTCAATCAGCTCCGCCTGCGCGAGATGCCCGAATTGAACGACGACTTCGCCAAGGACCTGGGCGACTTTCAGACCCTCGACGAAGTGCGCGAAGAGATCCGCAAAGCCATCTTCCGCGAGCGCGAATACAGCGCCCAGACGCAGGCCAAGAACGATCTCGTCGACAAGATCGTCGAGATGCACGAATTCCCCGTGCCCGTCACCTACATCGACAACCAGATCGAGAGCACCGTCGAGAACCAGTTGCGCTCCATGCAGGCGCAGGGCGTCGATGTGAGCAAGATCAAGCTCGATTGGGCCAAGCTGCGGGAAGCCCAGCTCGAGCGCGCCACCAAAGACGTGAAGGCCTCCATGCTGCTCGGCAAGATCGCCACCACCGAGAACCTCCACGCCACCCAGGAAGAGGTGGATGCCGAGGTGCAGCGCATCGCCCGCCAGCAGCGGGAGCCGGTTGCCGCCACCCGGATGAAGCTGGAAAAGGAAGGCCGCATCAACGGCATCGTGAACCGCATCATCACGGAAAAGACGCTCAACTTCCTCTTCGAGCAGGCCGTAAAGGAAGCGCCCGCCGCGGCCGAATAAGTTCAAGTGCCCAAAAAGAAGGCCGGCAGCGGATGGATGTCCATCCGCTGCCGGTTTCTCTTTTCAGCTCCTGCTACAGCCGGCCGGCTGACCAGAGGATCGCCCTGTGCACCAACTGCCGGAACCAGGGCATCTCGTGCGATTCCCGCCCGTGGCCCGGTTGCAGATAGACCACGCGGGACTTCTGATAGGGGCTGACCCAGCCCAACTCCACGTCGCTGGTGGGATGTTCGCCCGTGAGCAGCACTTGCACATCCGGCCGGTGCCAGACGTTCTTGTAGGTCTCATCGTAGAGGCGCATCTGAGGGATGCCCTTGGTGATCGGATGGCCCGGCTTGGGCGTGACCACCAGTTCCACATCGTGCTGGTAGGAGGACGCCGGGAAGCCCGGCTCGGCTTTCAGCACATACTTGCCGCCCACCACTTCCTTCCACCAGAACTCCCACGCGGAGAAGTCGATGATGGCGTGGTGCAGCACGATCAGCCCCTTGCCGGACTCGACGAAATTCTGGATGTTCGCGCGGTGCTTTTCAGGCAACTGGTCCACCTGGATGCTGTCGTAGAGCACGATCACGTCGTAGGCCTTGCGCAGGTCGTTCGCGAAGGCGTGAGGGTGCGGATCGACATTCACGCGCACGTCGCGGAACTTGTCGAAAGCGGCGTACAGCGAGGCTTCGTGATCGTGACCGCCGGTGACCAGCAGTACGCGCACGGCGTCCTTGTTCTTCGGGTTGGTATCGATGGCGGCGGGCAGCGTCACGGCGTCCTTGGCCGCCCACTCCACGCCGCGGGCGTAGGTGGCAGTGAAGCCGGGTGACATCATGGCGTCGAGGTCGTGGCCCAGTGCGGTGTGGAAGACGCGGCCCTTGCCGTAAGGCTTGGTCCAGAGCAGCGGCTCTTCCTTGCCGTTGCCGCCGATTTTGGGCGAATCGAAGGCTGAAGCCAGAATGTGAATGCCGGGCTTCAGCCGGAAGTTGTGGTACAGCTCATCCGAGATGATGAAGCTCTTGACGCCGGCCGCAATCGGATGCTGCGGATCCTGCCACTTCACCTCATAGGCGTGCCGCTGGGCGTGTCCGGTGCGCGGGTCCTTGTCAGACCAGATGGCGCCCACCATATTGCCCCAGGCAGCCCAAGGTTCCTGATAGACGCCCGTGCGGCCCATCTTCTCGCTCAGCACCGCCGTCTCGCCGAAGGGGTAGCTGCCGGCGTGAACCACCACCAGTCCCTTGCCCTCGCGCACAAACTCCTCCACCGCCTTCTCCGCCTGCGGACCCCAGCGCGGGCCGCAGTAGTTCGACACCAGCACGTCATAAGGGCGGAGCGTCTCGGCGCTGACGCCCGAGACTTCCTCGGTGACGCGCACATCGAACCCGCCGGTCATCTCCAGCACGGAGCGCAAATAAGGTGTGGTCGCCCGCCAGTCGTGGTTGTTGCGGCCCGTCAGAATCAGCACGCGGATCTTGCCTTCTTCAAAGAAGAACTTGTCCGGGACCGGTGCAATCTGCTGCGCCGCGGCCGTGAGCGCGAACAGAACCAGCAAGCTACGCATGGGCGATCACCTCATTGAGATGCTGCAGGGAGCGCTCCGCCTGGAGCGGCGTCCCGCATTCGGCCGACAACACGCCGTCGAAGCCGTGCGACTTCAAGATTCGCACAACCCGCGTCCAGTCGATCACGCCATCGCCGCAGGCGCAGCCCACGGGCGTGCCGGTGACTTTCCCCTTCTCGGCTTCGGCGTGCTGAATGGAGATGTCCTTGGCATGGATATGAACCACGCGATCGGCCACCGCTTCCAGGCCGGCATAGGGATCCGCGCCGCCCAGAAACGCGTTGCCCGTATCGTAGTTCACGCGCAGCAAGGGCGAGTCCACCAGCGTGGCGATGCGCAGCAGTCCTTCCGTGGTCGTCGACAGAGACTGGTGCGGCTCGATGCCGATGGCGATTCCATGGCGCTCGGCGATAGGCAGCACCTTCTTGAAGACGTAGCGCATCACGTGCCACACTTCGTCGTCGTCCAGCCAGGCGGGGCGGATCCCTTCGTCGGTGTTGATCACCGGCGCGCCCATCGCCTTGGCGAAGCGGATCGCCTTTTCGAGATACGGCACGGCGATTTCGGGCCGCATCAGCGGCGTGTGCGCCGAAAGGGCGGAGCACTTCACGCCGTAGCGGTCGCAGATGTCGCGCATGAACAGCGGCTCCTCGTCCATCGAGATGGAGTGGAAGTAGCCGGCCTCGGAGAGCAGTTCGCGGCCGTTGTGCACCATCGGTTCGATGAACTGATAGCCGATGGCGGCGGCGCGCTGCACGCCCGCTTCGAAACTCTTGTCTTCGCAGCGGATGAATTCCATGTTGATGCCTGGTGTCATGAGAGCTCCTTACACATCCCAGCGCGGATCCCAGTGGATGCGCTCCTTTTTCTGATACGCGATGTTCCCGATGTGGCAGGCCATCGCCCCGTAATGGCCGTCATAGACTGTGGCGTTCGGCTCCTTGCGGGTGCGCACGCAATCCAGGAAGTTGGCCATGTGCGCGGGCTCGGGGCCGCCCTTCGATTCGATGGGCGCGCCGCCGTCCTTCGGCAGGAATCGGTAGCCGTAGCGGAAGATGTTCAGCCGCCCCTTCTCGCCGAAGAAGACGATGTCGGCGGACTCCTTCGGGATCATGTCGGTGATGGTCGCTTCAAAGCTGACGTTCACCTTCTGCGGGTAGTCGAGGATGAAGTTGATATTGTCCGCGGTGTCGCGCCCGTCGTCGTACTGGTAGATGCCGCCCAGCGCAACGGCGGAGACCGGCTTGCTCAACCCCAGATACCAGTGCACCACGTCCACCATATGCACGAAGAGGCCGCCGGTCTGTCCGCCCGTGGAGAACTCCCAATACGCAAAGCGGTTGAAGTACATCTTCGGATTCCAGGGCCGCTTCGGCAGCCAGCCGAGCACGGCCTCCCAATCCAGGCCCGCGG
Organism: Paludibaculum sp.; assembly: GCA_029973955.1. Lineage (GTDB taxonomy): Bacteria > Acidobacteriota > Terriglobia > Bryobacterales > Bryobacteraceae > Paludibaculum. Next base: position 23,358 of record JARKQJ010000204.1, read on the forward strand.
GCTTCTGGTCCATGCCCGCCGGCACCGGAGTCAGGTAGCCGCCGTTGGCGTTCCACCACGTGCGCACCAGGTGCACGGGGCCGATCATGCCGGAGTCGAAGAACCGCTGCTTGGCCTCGATGAAGTGCGCAATCGAGCGCTGCTGCACGCCCACCTGCACCACGCGCTTCGTCTCGCGCTGCGCCTTCACAATGTCGTGCCCCTGCATGGGAAGCGACGTCATGGGCTTTTCCACATACACGTCCTTGCCGGCGTGCATCGCATCCACGGCCATGCGCGAATGCCAGTGATCGGTGGAGGCCACGATCACCGCGTCCACATTCTTGTCATCCAACAGCTTCCTGTACTCGGCGTACTCCTTCGGCGCGCTGCCAGGGTAGAGCTTGGCCACCTGCGCGGCGCCGTCCTTACGGCGGACGTCCCAGGCGTCGCACAGCGCGACAATCTCGGCGCCGCCGGCCAGCGAGGCCATGCGCATCAGATGCTGCCCGCGGCCGCCGTTGCCGATCACGCCCAACCGGACGCGGTCATTCGCGCCCAGTACCCTGGCGGCAGAGGCGGCGGTAGCGAGAAAGACGCGCCGCGATGATTCCATGGCCATACAGCCCTCCCTGGGGCGCGCAAGGAGTTTCGGGCGCACTTACCCGGTACGCGACCCGTGCTCCATCTTATCGCCAGCGCCGGGCCAATGTTGCCGCACCGGTGCTGCCGCTATTTCGGGAAGCCCGCGGCGTCCAGCCCAGGAATGATACGCAGTGCATTGCGGTAGTAGAGCTTCTTCAGAACTTCGTCCGGCAGATCCAGCCCGTACATCGCCCAGAAGGCGTGCCGGCGGCGGTAGTAGGGGAAGTAGTCGTCCGCGGTCTCCAGCACCTGGAAATAGGTGTAGTATTCCGCGGGCGCCCAGGTGTCCTTGCCGAAGACGACGCGGTCCTGATACCTGATGAACCACTCGCGCGCGTAGCGCGGCTGCCGGCCCAGTTCGGCCAGCACGGCGCCGATCTCGGTGTAGACGTTGGGGCACTCGTCCATTAATTTGCCCAGGCGGCCCAGGTCGCCGCCCAGCCAGCCCAGGTGCGCGTCGATGAAGATGGTGTTCCGGTGCTTGCGGAAGACGTTGTGCTGCTCGGTGATGAGCTGCTCCCAGGCGGGGTCCTTGGCCGTGTCGCGGCGGCGGCCGGGCATCTCCTGCAACTCCAGCCAGCGCTCATTGTTCTTGTCGATCGGCTCCCAGAACTGCCTGGGATCGGCGGTGTGGATGAACACCGGCACCTTCAGCCGTGCGCACATCTCCCACAGCGGATCGAAGCGTGTATCGTCGATGCGGATGCGCTCGCCCTTGGCGTCCTTGATGTTCAGGCCCAGGTCCTTCCACACTTTCAACCCGCGCGCGCCTAGTTTTACGTCCTTCTCCAACTGCGCCGCCGCCTTCTGCGCATAGCCGGGCTCATCCAGCCCGCTGTAGTCCGGACTGGCGAAGAAGAAGAAACGCCCCGGCGCCAACTGCTGGGCGCTGTCGATGGCGGACTTCAGCCGCTCATTGTTCCCCCCGCGCACAAACAGGCTGCCCATGATGCGCAGGTTCAGCCCGTCCATGTCCGCCAGCATCTTCCGGGCCTGCTCGGCCTGCATGGGGAAGCGCGGATGGTTGTGGACGTCAATGAACGGATATTTGGCGCGCGTCTTCGGGTGCTGCGGCGACACCAGCGAGGACCTGGGCTCGTACTCGCGAACGTCCATCGAAGGAGAAGTGGAAGGAGCCTGCGCCGCGGCGATGCAGGCGCAGCCCAGCAGGAGAAAGAGCCCTCGCATGATCCTCTGAGTATAACGGCTGAGGATGGTAAGATCATCGAAACCCGCCATGAAACTCATCTCCGCACTTCTGCTCTCCTGTGTCCTGTTGCCGGCCGAGGTAACCCTTCCTTCGGTGTTTACCGACGGCGCCGTCATTCAGCGCGACCGGCCCGTCCCCGTGTGGGGCCGGGCCGCCGCGGGCGAGCAGGTGAGTGTCACCTTCCGCGGCGTCACCGTGGCTGCTCAGGCGAACCAGGCGGGGCAGTGGGCCGTTTCCCTGCCGCCGGGCAGCGCCGGCGGACCGTTCGAGTTGACGGTGAACGGGGCCACGGTGAAGAACATCCTGGTGGGCGAGGTATGGATCGCCTCGGGGCAATCCAACATGGTGTGGCAGGTGAGCCGGTCGCTGAACGCGGAAAAGGAGATCGCCGCGTCATCCGATGCCGAACTACGGTTCTTCAAGGTGGCAAACGTGGTCTCGCAGGTGCCGCTGGATGACGCCAAAGGCGCCTGGAAGGAGGCCAACCCGGCGAACACCGGCGATTTCTGTGGGGCGGCGTACTTCTTTGCCCGCCATTTGAGGGCACAGCTCAAGGTGCCGGTGGGGGTGATCCAGACCTCCTGGGGTGGGACGCCCGCCGAGTCGTGGGTGAGCGGTAGGGCGCTGACGGCGGATCCGGCGCTGCTCTCTGTATACGCCGATTGGGCCCGCATGATGGAGGCCTATCCGCAGGTCGCGCCCGACAAGCGGCAGGCGGCCATCGGTCCGAACCATGCGCACATGCCGGCGGGGCTCTACAATGCGATGATCGCGCCGCTGATCCCTTATGCGATGCGCGGCGTGATCTGGTACCAGGGCGAGACCAACGCGGTCCGCTCGCGCTCGGCGGTCTACCGCCGGCTGTTCCCCGCCCTCATCGAGGACTGGCGGAAGCGCTGGGGGCAGGGCGACTTCCCGTTCCTCTTTGTGCAACTGGCGAACTTCGCCAAACTGCCGGCCTCCGCGCAGTGGCCCGAACTGCGCGAGGCGCAGGCGATGGCACTCTCGATGGTGACTACCGGCATGGCGGTGACCATCGACATCGGTGAATCGCAGGATATCCACCCGAAGAACAAGCAGGACGTGGGCCTCCGCCTGGCATTGGCGGCGCGCGCCATCGCTTACGGCGAGAAGCTGGAGTATTCCGGGCCGTTGTTCCGCCAGGCCGTCCGGGAGGGCGCGTCGATGCGCGTCTTCTTCGACCACGCCGGCGGCGGTCTGCTGGCCAAGGACGGGCCGCTGAAAGGGTTTGAGGTCTGCGCGGCCGACGGCAAATGCGCCGAAGCGGAGGCGCGCATCGACGCCGGCTCCGTGGTCGTCTCGGCCGCGGCGATGCCGGCTCCCACGAGCGTTCGCTATGCGTGGGCGAACGATCCGGTCTGCAATCTCTACAATCAGGAGGGGCTGCCGGCCTCGCCGTTCCGCTCGAATCCGGATTAGTAGCCCAACTGCTGCATGGCGCGGATCTCGCGGAAGAGTTGCTCGGTGAGTTCCGTGCGGTCCGACGGTTTCAGGTGCTCGGTGGGGATCGGGTGGCCAATCCGCAGCGTCACGTCGCCCGGCCGCACGTGGTGCGAATGCATGGGCAGGATATTGCGGATGCCGACAATCGCCACCGGTACCACCGGCACGCCGCCCTTGATGGCCAGGTACGCCGCGCCGTCTTTGAATGTCTCCAATTCGCCGCTCTCTGAGCGCCCGCCTTCGGGGAACACCAGCATGGACTGGCCGCTCTCCTTCATCGCCTTGCCGGCGGCGGTCAACACCTTCAGCGCGGCCCGCGGATCCTCCAGCGGCACGCTGATGTTGCCGGCCCGCTTCAGATGCCCTCCCAGAAACGGGATGGCAAACAGCTCTTTCTTCGCCAGGAAGCGGAAGTTCACCGGGATGTGTGTCAGCAGCACCGGCGTATCCATGTAGCTCACGTGATTGGGGCAGACGACATAGCTGGCATGGGGGTCAATCCGCTCCAGCCCCACCACTTTCACGCGCGCTCCCGCGCTCCATAGCAGCATTCGCGCCCAGGCGCGCGCCACGGCCAACTGCTTGGTGCCGTCTTTGTCCCCAAAGGCGACAACCAGGCTGATGCTGCCCATGAGGATCGTGGAGAAGATGATCAACGGAGCGCGAACAAGCACCCCAAACAGATAACTGGAAAGCATCGCGAAGTCGAACCCCGATTATGACATGAGCAGCGCGCGCGCCTCACCCACCAGGTATAGCGATCCGGTGATGACCACCACGTCTTCCGGGCTGGCCTCGCGTAGCGCCGTGGCCACGGCTTCCGCCACCGCGGGGATCACGCGCGCCCGGCTTTCGCCGCTGATCTCGCGGATTTCGGCGGCGTCGAACGCCCGCTGCTGGTTCGGCGTGGTGAAGATCAGCTCCGCGGCTAGCGGGAACAGGGAGTGCCCGATGACGGAGAGGTCCTTATCCCGCATCGCGCCGAAGATCATCCACACGCGCCGCCCGTGGTGCGAATGACGGAGGTAGCCGGCCAGCGCGCGGGCGCCCGCCGGGTTGTGCGCGCCGTCCAGAAAGACGTCCGGGTTGCGCCGGACTACCTCCAGCCGCCCGGGCCACTCCGTGGCGGCGATGCCGCGGCGGATCGTCTCAGCCGGCACTCCAAGCTCCGCCAGCGCGGCGATGGCCGTCAACGCGTTCTCCACCTGGTGCGCCCCAATCAGAGGCAAATCCACCTCAATCGCCCTCGCCGGCCCCATGGCGTGGAAGCGGCTTCCATACGGATGAAGCTCCAGATGGTCCACGCGCCAGTCCGACGCCCGGAGCAGGGGAGCGCCCACTTCCGCGGCGCGCTGCTCCAGCACGTGCATCGCTTCAGCATGCTGCCGCGAGACCACCGCCGGACGCCCCGGCTTCAGGATGCCGGCCTTCTCGAAGGCGATCTGCGCGATGGTGTTGCCCAGAAACTTTTCATGGTCGAAGTCGATCGGCGTGATCACCGCCAGCCGCGGATCCACAACGTTCGTGGCATCCAGCCGCCCTCCCATGCCCGTTTCGAGCACCGCCACCTCCACCCCGCGCTGCCGGAACAGAACGTAGGCCATGGCCGTCACCGTCTCGAAATAGGTGGGGTGCATGTCGATGGCCCCGCGCGCCACCAGTGCTTCCGCCGTCTCGTGCACCACCCCGAACGCCCAGGCGAACTCCTCGCTGCTCACCGCCTCGCCCGAAATCCGCACCCGCTCGGTGGGCTCCACCAGGTGCGGCGACGTGTAGAGCCCCGTGCGCACGCCGGCCTCGCGCAAAACCCGCTCCAGCATCGCGCAGGTGGAACCCTTCCCGTTGGTGCCTGCCACATGGACGAACCGGCAAGTCCGCTCCGGGTGATCCAGCGCGGCCAGCAGCCCGCGGATGCGCTCCAGTCCTAACTTGATTGTTTTGAACTCGTTGCCCAGCGCGTAGAGGAACCGGACGGACTCAGGGTATGCGGTGCTCAGAGCGACTCCTGTCACCGATCATGGTAGCCAAACGCCCCTCCTGAAGTCGCCCTCCGTCTTTTTGCGCCCCAGCTTCGTCTTTGATTCAGACGGCAGGAAGGCGACAATGGCCAGGGAGACCTGGAATTGATATTCCGAGAAGTCGAAGACCGGGATTTGGTGCTCCGCGCCCGCAAAAACGGCGTGGATGCCTACAACACCCTTGTGTCCCGCTGGGAGGGGAAGATCTATAACTATCTTCTCCGGCTCACCAGCCATCCCGAGGATTCGATGGACCTGTGCCAGGACACTTTCCTCAAGGCGTATCAGAACATCAGCCGTCTGGACGACCCGGGCCGGTTCGGACCCTGGCTCTACCGTATCGCTCATAACGAGGCGATGAGCCACCTGCGCCGCCCGCGCCGCGAGACCGACCTCGAAGATCTGCCTCCGCCGCCGGCACGTCCGGCCGGCATGGCCCCCGTTGAGGTTTCGCTCGCGGTGGAAGCCGCTCTCGCCAAGCTGTCGGAAGAACAGCGTGAAGCGGTGGTCCTCAAGGTGTATGAGGGGTTCAAGTTCGACGAGATCGCAGAGATCCTCAACTGCCCCGCGTCCACCATCAAGAGCCGGGTCTATACCGGCCTGGAACTGCTGAAGGAGACTTTGGCCCCGGTGGTTCGCGCCGGCGGCCGGGCCCCGGAGTAAGGAACGTGGAATGAGGCACAGGCTATGACTTGTCCCGATTTTGATTGGAAAGGTTTTGTCCTCGACGAATTGCCGGCTCCCGAGCGGCGGCGCATGGAAGAGCACCTTCAATCCTGCGCCGCCTGCAGGCAAGAGGTGGAATCGTACGGACTCACCATCACCGCCATGCACCGCCTGCCGGTGCGCGAGATCCCGCGGCGCATTTCGTTCGTCTCGGATCCGGTCTTTGAACCCAACTGGTGGCAGCGCTTCTGGGCCTCCGCGCCGCGGCTCGGCTTCGCTTCGGCGGCCATGCTCTCGCTGGCCATCGTCGTCCACGCGTTTGCGACGCGTCCGCCCGCGCCCGTGGCCACTGCCGCTAACGCGCAGGTGGAACAGAAGATCCAGGCCGAAGTGGAGCGGCGCCTGCCGGCGGCCGTCGATGCCGCTCTGGAAGCCAAGGTCCAAGCCAAGCTCACCCCGGTCATGACCGAGTTCTCGGGCCGCCTGCAGGAGTTCGAGAAGAAATCCCGCGACCAGCGCAACGCCGACCTGCGCGACATCAGCTCCGCCTTCGACGTCCTGCAGAAGAAGGTCAATAACGTCTACCTCAGCGCCGCCCGCTACGGAGGCGATTGATGCGCGCCCTCGTCCTCTGTTGTGTCCTGCTCGCCCTGGCGCCGCTGTCCGCACAGCGTGCGACGCCCTCGCGCACCGAAGTCGCCGCCATGGAGCGCAGCTTCGATCAGCGCCTGCAGCGCTTCTCTCTCGATACGCCCATTGAAGTGCTGGGCCTTACCCGCGGCGTCTATCTCGAAAACTTCGGCGCTGTCTTCACGGCCGAAGTGAACCTGGTGCAGACTCCGGGCATCTCGCCCTTCCGCCCCACTCTGAGTAAGGAGGACGTGGCCCGCGCCCGCGCCGCCAAGCAGAAGCGCATCCCTGAACTGCGCAACCTGATGCGCGACATGCTGCTCGCCTCGGCCTCATCCATGGACCGCCTGCCGCCCGAGGAAAAGCTCGTCCTCGGCGTCTCGCTGTTCTACAACTCCTGGGAAGACTCCTCCGGAATGCCGCACCAGATCACCATGCAGGCCAAGCGCCAACAGCTCATGGATGTCGCCGCCAGCCGCCTGCCGCACACCGCTCTCGACAAGATTATCCAGGTGCGGGAAGAGTAGCCATGCGGTTGGGCGAAATTCTTATCGGGCGCGGACAGCTCACGCAGGACGATCTGAATCGCGGCCTGGAACTGCAACGCGAACGCGGCGACAAGCTCGGCCGGGTCCTGGTGGACCTCGGCTTCGTCGCGCAAAAGGACGTCACCCTCGCCCTGGCCGAGCAGCTTTCCCTGCCCGTCGCCAAGCTCGAAGGCCCGCCGCTGGTCTCTCCGGAAACCGAAAGGCTCTCTGCCCGCTTCCTCCGCCAGACTCGCGCCTTGCCCCTGCGCATGGACGACGGCGCGCTGGTCCTGGCCATGGCCGATCCGCTCGACTTCGAAACCCTGGCCTCCGTGCGTTCCGCCACCGGCCTGCGCGTGAAGCCCGAGATCGCCTTCGAATCCGAACTGGCCGACGCGCTCGATCGCTACTACGTCGAGGAAGAAAAGCCCGAAGCCGATTTCACCGGCGACGGCAGCGAAAGTTCAACCGACCTCGAACAGCTCCGCGACATGGCCAGCGAGGCGCCCGTCATCCGCCTGGTCAACGCCATGATCGCCCACGCCGTCGAAAAGCGCTCCAGCGACATCCACATCGAGCCCTTCGAGCGCGACTTCAAAGTCCGCTTCCGCATCGACGGTGTCCTCCAGGAGCAGGAGCCCCCGCCCCGCGAGCTGAAAGCCGCCGTCATCAGCCGCCTCAAGCTGATGGCCAAGCTCAACATCGCCGAGCGCCGCCTCCCCCAGGACGGCCGCATCAAGATCAAGACCATGGGCCGCGAAGTCGACCTCCGCGTCTCTACGCTCCCCACCCTCTACGGCGAAAGCGTCGTCATGCGCCTGCTCGACCGCAGCGCCGGCGACTTCTACGACCTCCGCAACCTCGGCTTCGACGAAATCATGCTCAGCCGCATGGAGCACTTCACCGCGCTCCCCCACGGCATCTTCCTCGTCACCGGCCCCACCGGCAGCGGCAAGTCCACCACGCTTTACTCCGCCCTCAAGCGCATCAACCAGTCCGACAAGAAGATCATCACTATCGAAGATCCCGTCGAGTACCAGATGGACGGGATCAATCAGATCCACGTCAACACCCAGATCGGCCTCACCTTCGCCACCGGCCTGCGCCACATTGTTCGACAGGATCCTGACGTCATCATGGTGGGCGAAATCCGCGACCGCGAAACCGCCGACGTCGCCATCCGCTCCGCCCTCACCGGACACTTCGTCTACTCCACCCTCCACACCAACGACGCTCCCAGCGCCATCACCCGCCTCACCGACATGGGCGTGGAGAACTACCTCATCTGCTCCTCGCTTGTCGCCGTGCTCGCCCAGCGCCTGGTGCGCCTCATCTGCCCGTTCTGCAAAAAGCCCGCCGGCGAACGCCTCACCCCGCTCGGCGACACCATCCCCACCTTCCGCGGCGCCGGCTGCGAGCGCTGCTTCCACACCGGCTTCCTCGGCCGCGTCGGCATCTTCGAAATGATGGAGCTCAACGACGAGCTCCGCAAGCTCATCATGACCAACTCCGACGCCTCCGAACTCACCGCCGCCGCCCGCCGCAACGGGATGCGCAACCTGCGCGAAGACGGCTGGCTCAAAGTGTCCCAAGGTGTCACCACAGCCGAAGAGGTGATGCGCGTCACCCAGGAGTTTTAACGCCGAGCCATGGTTGCCTATCACTTCAGGGCGGTTTCCGGAGACGGCAAGACACGCACCGGCGTGCTCAACGCCGTCGACGAGAAGAAGGCCGCTCTCGAACTGCGCCGCCAGGGCCTCATCCCGCTCTATGTGGGCCTCTCCCCACAGGGCCGCACTGAGTTCGCAATGCCGAAAATCCAGTTCGGCAAGCGCCGCGACGTGCTCTACTTCACGCAGGAGATGTCCACGCTGCTGAACGCTGGCATTCCGCTTGATCGCGCGCTTTCCATCGTCGGCGAGCTCAGCGAACGGGCCGAGTTCCGCGGCATCATCCAGGACATCCTCCGCACCGTCAAGGGCGGCCGCTCGCTGGCCGACGCGCTCTCCACCAAGTCCTCCTACTTCCCGGAGATCTACGTCAACATGGTGCGCGCCGGCGAGGCCTCCGGCTCGCTTTCCGCCATCTTCGAACGCCTCTCCGAATATGAGAAGACTCGCGACGAACTGCGCGGCTACATCGTCAGCTCCATGGTCTATCCCGCGCTGCTCACCGTGGTTGGCCTCGGCTCCATCTTCGTGCTGATGTACTTCGTCGTGCCCCGCTTCGCCAGCGCCTTCACCGCTTCCAATATGCGCGTGCCGGCCATGACCCAGGCGCTGCTCGACGTCTCCAACTGGGTGCGCGCCTACGGCCACTGGATGATCCTCGGCGTCATCGGCTCGCTCGTTGCCTTCCGCCTCTACATCCGCACCGCCGATGGCCGCTACTGGTGGGACTCCGTCCGCCTCAAGCTGCCGCTGCTTGGCGACGCCCTGCGCAAGGCCCAAACCGCCCAGTTCACCCGCGCCATGGGCACCCTCATCGCCAACGGCGTGCCGCTGGTGCAGTCCCTCACCATCTCCAAGGGCATCATGACCAACCGCCGCATGGCGGATTCGCTCGAACTCGTCGCCCAGGGCGTCAAACGCGGCGAAGGCATCTCACAGCCGCTGGTCGCCACCGGCATGTTCCCGCCGCTCACCGCCCACCTCCTCTCCATCGGCGAGGAGACCGGCAAGCTCGACGCCATGTTCATGCGCGCCGCCGATATCTACGATACCGACACACGCGCTGCCATCAAGCGTTTCACCTCCCTCTTCGAGCCCCTGATCATCCTCATCATGGGCGTCGCCGTGGGTGTTCTGATCCTTTCCATGCTGCTGGCCATCAGCGGCATCAATGAAATGGCCATGTAATGATTGAGATGAACCAAGCCATGAACCGTCACCGCACCCTTCGTAACCGCAGCCGCCGCGGCATCACGCTCATCGAGATGCTCGTCGTGCTCACGATCATCGCCCTGTTTGCCGCCCTGGTCGCTCCCAAGATGCTGAGCAAGGGCGACACCGCCCGCGTCACCGCTGCCCGCGCCCAAATCAACGCCTTCGGCACCGCGCTCGGCGCCTATAAGCTCGACACCGGCCTCTATCCCAGCACCGAACTCGGCCTCCAGGGGCTCCGCACCCGCCCGCAAGGCCTCACCCAGTGGCAGGGACCCTATCTGCCGCAGGATATCCCCGTCGACCCATGGGGCCACCCCTACGTCTACAAGTACCCCGGCGAGCACGGCGACGAGCCCGACATCATCTCCTATGGCGCCGACGGCCAGCCCGGCGGCGAGGGCATCGCAGCCGATATCGTGAGCTGGAAAGCTCAGTAACCCATGCCGCGGGCAAGGCGCGCCGGCCGGCAGGCCGGATTAACCATCCCCAGCCGCCAGGCCGGCCTCACAATTATGGAGATGCTCATCGTCGTGATGATCGTCTCCCTCATCGCCGGCCTTACCTTCCCCAGTGTCTCCTCAGGCATCGACTCTCTCCGCCTGCGCTCCGCCGGGGACTCCGTCGCCGGCTTCCTCACCCAGGCCATGGCTCGCGTAGAGCGCTCCCAACTGCCCGTCGAAATCACTTTCCAGAAGCCCGGCCATCTCGAAATGCGCACTCCGGACCCCAAGTTTGCCAACTCGCTCGACCTGCCGGACGGAGTCACCATCCACCAGATCCTGCCCCGCCTCCCCATCGAGAACGAAACTGCCCGCTCCATCATCTTCACCCCCGGCGGCCTCTTCCCCCGCATCGGCATTGAGCTGCTCAACCGCCGCGGAAACCGCCGCCTCATTCGAATTGATCCGATGTCCGCCGTCGCCGTCGTCGAAATCCCCGCCGCCAGCGTCTCTACAGAAGAGCGCTAACCCTAAGATGTCCGGCCGCCGCGGTTTTACCCTCCTGGAAGTGTTGGTCGCCACCCTGCTGATGGCGATCGCCGTCACGGGTGTGCTCGGATCCCTGCGCACCTCCCTCTCCAACGCCGCCCGCCTCACCGACACCGAGCGCGGCGCCGCCCTCGCCCGCCGCCAGATGGACGAACTCCTCGTCAACCGCCTCCTCCCCAAAGGAGTCCCCTTCGAAGGCCGCTTCGCGCCTGAAACCACCGGCGGCGTCGAAGCCGGCTGGCGCGCCACCGTGATGCCTTTCGAAGGCCAGACCACCATGCCCGGCCAGATCCCGCCAGGCGGCACTCGCATGCTGGAGCGCATCCAGCTCGAAGTCTGGTGGAAACAGGGCGCCAACCGCCGCTCCATGCAACTCGTCGCCTACCGCGGTGCGCTGGTCCGCGCCGAAGACCTCCCCCTCTTCGAACGCCTGGGCGTCGAACCCTCCAACGTCACTCCGCTCGGACAATGAAACGGCGCTCCCAATCCGGCATGACCCTCATTGAGGTGCTGATCGCCATCACCCTCGTCAGCCTCCTCTCCGTGTCCATGCTCTTTGCCATCCGTGCCGGCATCTCCGCCATGGATGCCTCCCAGCGCCGCATGGCCGCCAACCGGCGCGCCGTCAGCGCCCAACGCATTCTCTCCCAGCAGGTCGCCGGCTTTCTGCCCGTCAAGGCCAGGTGCGGTGCTTCCCCCGTTAGCGAAGGCAGCGGCCCCTTCCCCTTCTTTCAGGGCACCCCCAACGTCATGCGCTTCGTCACCACCTACTCGCTCGACGGTGCCGGGCGCGGCTTTCCTCAAGTGGTTGAGATCTTCATCCTGCCCGGCGAAAACGGCGCCGGGGTCCGCCTCGTGGTCAACGAATCCCCTTACACCGGCCCCAACGGCGCCGGCTTCCTTTGCCTTCCGCCCCAGGCCGATCCGTCCACCGGCCTCTCCCTGGTCCGCTTCCCCGACCCCCAGCCCAGCCCCCGCACGTTCATCCTCGCCGACAAGCTCGCCTACTGCCGCTTTCTCTATCTCCAGGCCATTGAGCCCGAGCCCGACCGCTGGGTCCCCCTCTGGACCAGGCTCGACTTCTGGCCCCGCGCTCTTCGCATCGAAATGGCCCCGCTGGAGCAGGACGCCTCCCGCATCCCACCCATGACTTTCACCGGCCTCATCCGCCCCAATCGCATGGTCCAGGAGCAGTATGCGTATTGAGGGAACGACCAGTATGCGTATTAGGCGCAAAGGCGGCGCGCTCCTCATGGTCCTGTGGCTCTCGGCCGCTCTCTCCGCCATCGCCTTCTCCGTCGCCAATCTCGTCCGCTCCGAAATCGCACGCACCGACACTTCCGTCGAAGGGCTGCGCGCCTACTACCTGGCCTGCGGCGCAGCCGAGCGCGCCGTCAACTACATGCTCTACGGCCCCGGCCCGCGCAACGAAGCCGGCCTGGCCCGCTTCTACGAGCCCGGCCAGCCGCTCATCCTCCTGCCCTTCCCGGAAGGCCTGGCCGCCGTCGAAGTCATCCCGGAATCTTCCAAGTTCAACATCAACACCATCTCCGCGGAAGACCTGGTGAAAGTGTTGATGGTGCTGGGCCTGCCCCCCGAAGGCGCCCAGCAGGTCTCGCAGGCGGTCCTGCACTGGCGCGGCGGCTCCCAAAGCACCCTCGACACCGTCTATTTGACCCGCGTTCCGTCTTTTCGGGCACCGCATGCGTCATTGGAACAGTTGGAAGAGCTGATGTCTGTCATGGGAATCACTCCCGAGCTTTATTACGGCGGCTACAGCCGCTCGCCCGAGGGCGCCATCGTGCCCCGCCCGGGCCTGCGGGATTGCGTCTCCGTCTATAGCGGCGGCGGCCCGTTCGACATCAATTCCGTCAGTCCGGCCGTGATGCAGGCCATCGGCGTCCCCCCCATGGGTATCGAAGCAGTCGTCAACCTCCGCAGCCAGGGCCCCATCCGCCAGATGGCCGCCGTCGCCCCCATGCTGGGCCCGGTGGCCGGGCGCTTCCGCACCGGTGGCGATCTCATCTACACCCTCCGTGCCACCGCCCGCCTCCGCCGCCCCGACGGCAAACTCTCCGACCTCCGCCGTACGGTCGCCATGACCGTCCAAATGCAGAGCCAGACCTCTCCCGAGGGATTTCGTGTCCTCGCCTGGCAGGACAACGCGGCCGCCCCGCCCGTGTTCAATGTATGGCCGAACTGAGCGCACCCCTACTCCGTCAAATGTTCCGCTTCGGAACCGGCGCCGGCATCGTCGCCGGTGAGCGCGACCTCCAGGTCTGCCTCTCCCGCGTCCGCCCCAACGGCGCCCGTGTCGTGGCCACCCTCTTCATCGAGGACTACCGCAATCGCCCCGCCGCCGAATGGGGCGCCGAATACGCCGCGTTCCTCAAGCGCAGCTCCGCCGCCCACCTCGCCGCTCTCGTGGTTCTTCCCCGCTCTGAAGTCATCGTCCGCTACGTCCGCCTCCCCGGCGTCTCCGACGAAGACGCCCCCGCCGCCATCCGCTTCCAGATGGACTCTCTCCATCCCTTCCAGGACGAGGACGTCGCCAGCGACTTCCAGCGCATCGGCCGCTCCGATACTTTCCTAGTCGCCCTCGCCAAGGGCTCCACCATCGCTTTCTATACGGCGCTGTTTGCCGAAGCGGGCATCAAGCTCGCCGGGCTCACCTTCTCCGGTGGCGCCGTATTTCCTTCTCTCCGCCTCTTTGCTCCGCCCGCCCGGCCCGTGCTCGCCGTCACCGGCCTCCTTGCCGGTGCCGAAGCCCCCCTCGAAATCTATGGCGAGAGCGAATCCCACCCCGTCTTCTCCGCCGAGTTCGATCTCCCCGCCGAGCGCGCCGTCGCCCTCGCCTCCGCCGAACTTCGTCTCGAACCCGGCACCGAGCCCCGCGACCTCGCCGACCTCCTCCCCGCCTGGCAGTCCGCGCCCGAAGCGTTCGATTTCTCTGACCCCGGCCGCTCGCGCTTCGCCCCTCTCTGGGCAGCCTCCCTGGCCGCGGCTTGCCCCATGCTCGGCACGCCCGTCAACCTGCTGCCCCTCGAACTCCGCAGCACCTCCTCCCGCGCGATGTACATCCCCACCATCGTGCTCGCCTCCATCCTGGCCATCCTCGTCGTGCTGCTCCTCGGCCAGCGCTCCGTCATGCAGCGCCGCTACTCCGACATCCTCCAGGCCGAGGTCACCCGCCTCAGCCCCCACGCCGCCAAACTGGAGGCCCTCGACCACCGCATCGCCAACTCCAGCCTCCGCATCCAGCAACTCGACAGGTTCCGTCAGCGCACCCGCGCCCACCTCGACATCGTCCTCGACCTCACCCAGATGCTCCCCCCGCCGGCCTACCTGATGTCGCTTCAGACCAGCCCCAAGGAAGTGATCGTCGCCGGCGAAATCGAACAGGCCGACACGCTCCTCAAGAAGCTCGACGCCTCGCCCCGCTTCTCCAACTCTGAATTCACCATGCCGCTGGCCCGCACCGGCACGGGCGAGGTCTTCCGCATCCGCGCCACCCGCGAAGGGAGCCCGCAGTGACACTGCCTCCCCTCTCCCGCCGCGATCGCAACGCCCTCGCCGCTCTCGGCATCTGCGCCATCGTCTTTGGCGCCGTCTACTTCTGGCCCGCGGAAGACTCTTCCACCGTCGGCGCCGTTCACTCCATCCCCGTCGAAGAGAAGCGCGTCGCCCGCCTCCGCCGCCTTGCCGCCGCCGTGCCCGGCCGCCAGGAGATCCTCAAAAAGGTCGATCTGGAACTCGCCGCCCGCGAGAAGGGCATTATCCAGGCCGAAACCGCGCCCCAGGCCCAGGCGCAGCTCCTCCAGATCGTCCGCCGCGTCGCTCAACTCCAGAATCCGCCCGTCGTCTTCAAAGGCGCCGAGTTCGCTCCACCCCGTCCCTTCGGAGACGCCTACGGCGAAGTCGTCATGACCGTCTCCCTCGAGTGCGGCATCGAACAGGTGGTCAACTTCCTCGCCGATATCAGCAACCAGCCCGAACTCATCTCGATCTCGGACCTCCAGATCAACCAGGTCGCCTCCAAGATGAAGGCCGTGCCCGTGCGCGCCACCTTCACCGGCGTCGTCCCGCGCAAACTCGTCCCAGAGAAGAAGGAGAACGCGTTTTGAGACGCAACCTCATCGCGGTCAATCTCCTCCTGGTGGCCCTCATCGCGCTGGCCGGCTTCCAGATCCGCCGCCAGTATCTCGAACAGCTCCGCCGCCAGACCGAGTTCATGAGCGCCCCCGCGCCCGCCGCGCCTCCGCCCGTGGTCCAGGTCCCGCCGCCTGCCAGCCAGGTCTCGGCCGCCAACTACATCGGCGTCGCCGCTCAGCTTCTCTTCAGCAAGGATCGCAACCCCACCGTCACTATCGAAGTGCCCGCGGTCAAGCCCATGCCTTCTCTGCCCCGCTACTACGGCGTCATGAATTTCGGCACCCCCCGCGTCATCCTCGCCACCGCGCCCGGCCAGAAACAGAAGTCCTACTCCGCCGGTGAGACCATCGGCGAATTCAAGCTCGTCACCATTGCCCAGAACGGCCTCGTCTTCGAGTGGGAAGGCAAAACGGTTAACGCCTCCTATTCCGATATCATCGATCGCTCCACCGCGCAGCCGGAATCCTCTGCCCCCGCGGCCTCTTCCGGCCCCGCTCCTTCCGCCGCCAAGACGGTCAATGCCGTGACCGCTGTCTCCTCCACTGAGGCCAACAAGCCCGGCCTCGAAACCGGCACCGGCCTCAAGGCCTGCCAGCCCGGAGACTCCACCCCTGCCGGCGCCGTGGTGGACGGCTACCGGAAACTCGTCACCGAAACCCCCTTCGGCAAGAGCTGCCGCTGGGAAAAGATCAACTAACCCATGCGCGCCCGCATCGCCATCAACCATAGGAACCCAGTCATGACTTCCAAACTCCTCCTTGCCGCCTCGCTTTCCCTCTTCAGCCTCCTCGCTCAGAAGGCCCCGCAGAGCGCTCCCGCCGCCAAGCCCGCCGCCAAGCCCGCCGCAACCAAAGCCACCAGCGGCCTTCCGGCCAACGCTGAAAAGGTCGGCGACGGCGTCTTTCGCGCCAAGGACTCCGCCGGCAAGGTCTGGATCTACACGCAGACCCCCTTCGGTTATTCGCGCAAAGAGGAAGGCGCCGCGTCTCCCATCCCCGCGCGTTCCACCGCCACCGGTGTAATCATCCGCGCCGTTGAAGTCACCAAGGACTCTGCCCGCTTCGAGCGCGACACTCCCTTCGGAAAAGCAGTCTGGACCAAGCCGCTCGACCAGCTCGAAGACCAGGAAAAGACCGCGCTGGAATCGTTTCAGAAGAGCGCCCAGCAGCCCGGCGAGAAGAAATAGCTGTAGGAGTAGCCGATGCGTATCGCTCGTTTTCGCAGTCCACAACTCGCCCTGATCCTGGCGGCGGTTCTGTTTCATCTGCCGCTCGTCTCCTCCGCGCAGGCGCCGCGCGTCGTCGTGCCGCCTGGCTTCGGGCCTCGCGAAGTGCCCGCGCCCGCGCCCACGCCGCAGACGCCTCCCGCTGCTCAACCGGGCGCTCCGGCCGGCGCGCCTGCTGCCACTACCCCCGCGCTCCCGCCCGCCGGCCTCATCGGCGGCCTCTCGCTCCAAAACGTCAGCCTGACTGAGGTGGTGGACTACCTCGCCCGCCAGTTGAAGATCAACTACATCATCGACAAGGGCATCGGCGGCGGCGTCACGCTCAACACCTACGGAGAAATCAAAGACCTTGACCCCCGCGCCCTCCTCGATACCATCCTCCGCATGAACGGCGCCGCCATGGTCCAGGCCGGCAGCATCTATCGCATCGTCCCCCTCGCCGAACTCGCCCACATGCCACTCCGGCCCGAGCAGGACCCCAAGGATATCCCCGACGACGACCGGGCCATGCTCAACCTCGTCTTTCTCAAGTACGCCAATGTCGAGGAGCTCGCCAAGCTCATGGGCGAATTTCTCGGCCCCAACGGCAAGGCCTGGTCTTATCCGCCCGCCAATCTCCTGCTCGTTCTCGATAGCCGCCGCAACATGCGCCGCACCATGGAGATGGTCTCCCTCTTCGATAGCGACGTGCTCGCCAAACAGCGCGTCCGCCTCTTCGACATCAAAAACTCCCGCCCCACCGATCTCGCCAAGGAACTCGAGGGCATGCTCAAGTCCATGTCCCTCAGCAAGGAACTCAGCTCCGTCAAGTTCGTGCCCGTCGATCGTATCAATACCCTCATCGCCGTCGCTCCCAATCCCGGCGTCTTCGACCGTATTCAGGAGTGGATCAACAAGCTCGACGTGAAGGTCGAAAACGCCGCGGGCAAGGCCGATAACTACGTCTACCGCGTCCGCTACGGCCAGGCCTCCATGCTGGCCATGTCCATCATGATGCTCTACTACTCGCTCACCCCCGGTATGGGCGGCATGGGCATGGGTGGCTACGGCATGGGCATGATGGGCGGCTATGGCATGGGCATGGGCGGCTACGGAATGGGTGGCTACGGAATGGGCGGCTACGGAATGGGCGGCTATGGCGCGGGCGGTTACGGCATGGGCGGCATGGGCATGGGTGGCTACGGCATGGGCGCGATGGGCGGCTACGGCATGGGCTACAACGGCGGCCCTGTTCTCACCGGCCAGATGAATAACCTCTCCAACCAGAACCTCAACGCAGGCGCCCCCGGCTCCTCCACCACGGCCGGCGGCGTTGGCACCACTGGCTCCTACGGCTACGGCGGCGATATGACCGGCGCCTACATGGGCATGGGAATGGGAATGGGCATGGGGTACGGCATGCGCGGCCCGCGCGTCGTCCCCAACGTCATGGATAACTCCCTCCTGATCCTCGCCACCCCCGACGAATACAACAGCATTCTCAAGCTCCTCACCTCCCTCGATGTCCCTCCCAGGCAGGTCCTCATCGAGGCCCGCATCTTTGAAGTCAAGCTCACCGGCGCGCTCTCCTGGGGCCTCAACTGGTACCTCCTCAACAAGGGCCAGCCCGTACCCACTCCATTCAACTCTGGCAGCACCAATTCCACCACCGGCAGCTTCGTGAACTCCGCGCTAAACGTCACCTCCGGCTGGATGCTCAATCAGAGCAAGCTGCTGCTGGCCGCCTTGAATACCTCGGAGGTCGCCACCAAGACCAAGGTGCTCTCCACCCCCACCGTCATCGCCACCGACAGCATCCCCGCTTCCATTAATGTCGGCGTCGAAGTCCCCACCCTTACCGCACAGGCTGTCAGCGGCGTCACCGAGGGTGGCAGCTCCCTCTTTGCCAATACCGTCACCAACCGCAAGACCGGCGTCAATCTGAATATCACCGCCCGCGTCAATCCCAGCGGCGTGGTGACCATGCAGATCAACCAGGAGGTCTCTTCTCCCGCGCCCCCCCCTGTCGGCGGCATCCAGTCGCCCAGTTTCTCGAATCGCACCGTCGCCACGCAGGTCACTGTTCAGGACGGCGACACCATCGCCATCGGCGGCATCATCAATGAAAACTACGGTGAGACCTCCGGCGGCGTGCCCTTCCTCCATCGCCTCCCCGTCGTCGGCTACGCCTTCGGCAACAAGTCCTTCAATAAGGAGCGCACGGAGCTCGTCATCTTCTTTACGCCGCGCGTCATCTACGATACCAACGAGCTCACCGAAGCCAGCGACGAACTCATCGGCAAGATGCGCCGCGTCCAAAAACTCATCAAATAATAGAGGGCGGCCACTTCAGCGCCTGGGCGCAACTCCCGCCACGGGTCCGGGGTTTTTGTTTACGATAGTCCCTGACCTGCAATGCTGAATGTCCTTCGTCGGCCCCTGCAACTTGGCTTGATCAGCCTTCTGGCTGCTGCCGCTTCCGCGCAGACCACCACTCCGGAAGTCGGCGCCGACTCGCCGTCGGACTACATCGCCTCCCGCTTCGCCGCCGCCTACACACGCAATCTCTTCTACACCAAGGTCTTTCCAACCCCTGTTGCCAACGTCCAGAAACTCGGCACCGCCGGCCTCGTCCAGCTCTTCTACGATCCAACCAAGACCACCAACGTCAGGCTCGGCCTCATCAAGGCCGATGCCAATGCCCCCACCACCGTGGACTCCTCAGGCTTCATCGCCGCCGGCGACGTCTACCAGGTGCTCTCCACCATGTGGGCCTACGCCGCCTCCGCCAATGGCACCTCCGCCACCGCTCCGGCATCCATGAACACCACCGGTTATCCCACCATGGACACTGCCACCTGCTCGCCCATGGGGGATGCCAACTGCCTCTATCAGACCTTCGATAAGAAATACGTCCTCTTCGTATACAGCAAGCCGCTCTCCGCCTCGGCCGGCTCCACTTTCGCGCTGCGCGACCCCTTCTACACCGTCTGGAACACCGCCGGCGGACTCTCCTCTCTCGGTCCCGTGGTCTTTGGCGAACTTGCGGTCACCTCCCCCGTCAGCGCCGCCGCGGCCACCTGGCAGCGTTACCAGAACGGAGCCATCGTCTCCATTACCTCCGGGGTACAGATCACGCGCCTCTTCACTGTCAAACAACCTGTATACGACCTCTATCTTGCCAATGGCGGACCCACCGGCTTCCTTGGCTTTCCCACCGGCGAAGCCCGCTCCCTGACCAACGGCAACTGGCGCCAGACCTTCGAAGGCGGAACCATCGACTATGCTCCCGGCGGTCCGGCCACGCTGATGCTGCCGGTCAGCGAAGTCAACATTCCCGGCTCCGGACTGCCGCTGCGCCTGAAGCTGGGCGACTCCTACACCCTCAAGGCGCGCCTCTACGCCTCCAACGGCACCGAACTTCTGGATCGCACCGTCACCTGGACCACCTCCAATAGCAAGATCGTTGCCCTCGATACTCAAGGCGCCACGGCAGTGCTCAAAGCTGCCGGCGGCGGCGTCGCCACCGTCTACGCGGTCAGCGAGGGCAAGAGCAGCCCAGCCGTCACCGCCTATGTCAGCGCCCCTTGCTGCCAGGCCGGCGAGGGCGCTCCGCAGGCATCCATCGCGCAGGCCATTATCGATGCCATCAATCGCAACAGGCTCCAGGTCCGCCTCCCCACCTCCTCCGCAGTCCAGCGCGTCGGCCTGGGCTACGTTCAATCGTTCAACGATGCCGCCACATCCGAGCGCTACCTGATCGCCGTTCCCGACAACATCTCCACCGGTTACCTTCTGCGTGGCGGAATCCTCGCCCGCTACGAGACGCTCGGCGGCACCGCCGGACCGCTCGGATTCCCCTCCATGGATGCCACCTCCTCCGGCCGCCAGCTCTTCCTCAACCGCTCCGCGCTCGCCGGTAACCCTGTCCGGCTGGTGCAGGGCAGTACTTTGGATAAGTGGTCGCTGCTCGGCTACGAAACCGGAGTCCTCGGTTCTCCTGCTTCCGATCCGGTCTCCTTCACCACCTTCACCGCCACTGCCGGAACCATGCAGGTCTTCGATCGCGGTGCCATCCTGACTGCCGCCGCCGGTGCTCTCTCAGGCCACTCTCAGTTCGTCTCCGGTCCTCTTTATGCGCAATACATGGTCCTCAGCGGCCCTTCCGGCGACCTGGGCATGCCCCTCAACGATGAGGTCATGATCGACGGTGTGCGCCACCAGGACTTCGAGGGCGGCTTGTTGGAGCTCTACCCCGGCGAGTCTGAAGTGCGCGTCACGCTCCGTCCGCGCACCCCCAGCATTAACGCGACGCCCAATCCCGTCACGGCCGGCGGGCGTGTGCGCCTGGCCGCCGGTGGTTTCCCCTCCGGCACCCAATTGCGCATCACTGTCACCGGACAGCCGGCCTTCGATGTCGCCGCGCCTCAGGGCGCCTTCGCCTGGGAGTCCGCTGTCGCCTCTTCCGCGGCCAGTTCTACCGTCACGGTCCAGGCAACGGCCACCACGGGAGAGTTTGCCGAAGGCTCGTTCCGCATTCGCTCCCTCACCGACGCCGAACCAAAACTCACCAAGGCCTCCGGTGACGCCCAGACCGGCGTGCCCGGCGCCCTCCTGCCGGAGCGCCTACGCGTCCTCCTGCGCGACTCCTCCGGTAATCCCATTCCCGGCGTCCCCGTCACCTTCCAGGCCTCCCCTGGCGCGTCCATCGAAGCCGCCGACGCGCAAACCGACATCCGCGGCCAGGCCTCCGCCCTCCTCCGGCTTCCGGTCAGTGAGGGCGTTGCTCTCGCTACCGCCACCGCCGCCCGCCTCGTCACTACCTTCCAGGCCCGCTCCGCCCCTCTCTCCCTGGTCAACTTCCCCAGGATGCGGCAGAATCTTCAAGCGCCCCTCGGGCGTGGCTCAGCCACCATCGCCGAGCGGGGTGCCCTGCTTGCCTCGCTCGCCAATATCATTCGCTACCACCAGGATCGCGGCGAGTTGCCTCTCATCAACGGCCCAGCCGATGTCGCTTCCCTCAATAACTACCTCACCGGCCTGTGTGTCCCGCTCCTGTCCGGCTCCGGCGCGTCCGCCTGTGACGGCTTCCTGCAGTCGAACTCCTCCGGTGAGCAACTGGTGAACCTCTTCCGCGTGCCTCTCTTCGTCGGCGGAGCTACTGACCTGCAGGTGGGCCAGCCCAACATGGAAGCGATTCGCGACTGGCTCGCCGCCGGCTCGCCCGTGCTCGTCTCGCTGCGCATGGCCGCCGGCGGAGCGCCCGCCGGCATGCACCATATCGTTGCCACCGGAGTTGCCGCCAATGGGGCCATCCTGAGCTTCGACCCCAGCGACTTCTTCGGCCGTAATAGCGTCAACGAATTTCTCGACGGCTTCTCCACGGGTGGCCGCGCCTGGTCCGCTGAAATCGCCTCAGTGACCCGGATCGTCTTCAGCCCGGCCTCCACCACCGGCTTCTTTGCCGCGTCGGCCGATGCCTTCTCCGTCGTCGCCCCCTCAGGCCCCTGCCCGCAGTCGTTCCTGTGGTGGGATCGCGCCGCCACGCCATCTTCAGCCACAAGCCAGGTATTTCAGCTCTCTGCCTGCGACGGAGCCGCCGCTCAGTACCAGCTCACTCCCGCATCCGGCATCGGTGCCCTCTTCACTGTCACCAGTTTGGCCGTCCCCGCCTCCCGCGGTGAAGTCGCGGGCTCCGCCGTCTATCGCATCACCGGTGCGCCGGATTGGCGTGCATTGCCTCAGTCGCTGGAGGTGAGTGTCACCGCCCCGCCCTTCAACGCCGCGAACGCCCAGCCCCAAATCGGTCCCGGGTCCCTTGCCGCCGTCAACGGCGCGGGACTCTCCGCCGCCGGCGCCGAGGCCGCTCTCGACCTCTCCGGTACTCCGCTCACCGTGGTCCAGAGGTCTCCCTTTAC
>JARKQJ010000217.1 GCA_029973955.1 Paludibaculum sp.
GGGCGAAGACGCCGGGGTCGCGGCCCTGGAGGCCGTAGAGGAGAGTTTCCATGGGTTTGGTGAGGGCCCAGGCTCCGGCGAGGCCCACGAAGAGGGCTACGCCCACCACCAGCAGCACTTCCGAAATGACGAGGCGGACGACGCTGCCGGCGGCGGCGCCGAGGGCCATGCGGATGCCGATTTCGCGCGTGCGGCGCTCGACCGAGAAGGCCAGCACGCCGTAGAGGCCGACGACGGCGAGGATGATGGCGATGACGGAGAAGCCGCTGGAGAGGAAGGCCAACATGCGCTCGTTGATGAGGCGCATGTCGAGCTGCTCGTCCATCAGGCGGAGCTCTGAGATGACCAGGTTGGAATCGGTGCGCCGCACGGCGTCGCG
Organism: Paludibaculum sp.; assembly: GCA_029973955.1. Taxonomy (GTDB): domain Bacteria; phylum Acidobacteriota; class Terriglobia; order Bryobacterales; family Bryobacteraceae; genus Paludibaculum. The sequence goes on from JARKQJ010000217.1 coordinate 380, forward strand.
GAGCTGCGGAATGACGGCGCGGGGATCGCCGAGGGTGCGGACGTAGACGTTGAGGGAGTTGGCGTTGGAGAGCTGCCTGGCGCTGCCCATGGAGACGAACGTCTGCGGGGGCACATCGCCGCGGACCTCGTCGTAGTGGGCGTTGGAAAAGACGCCGATGATTTCGGTGTCGAGGTCGTTGCCGCGGCCCTGGGCCAGTTTGTGGCCGATGGGGCTGGTGTTGGCGAAGTGTTTCCGGGCGAGTTCGACGTTGACGAGGGCGAGTTTCTGGGGCGAGCCCCAGTCGCTCCAGGTGAAGTCGCGGCCCTGCGTGACCTTGATGCCGAGTGTCTCGAAGTAGCCGGGAGTGACGGCGTTGTAGAAGGAGTAGGGCTGATCGGAATCCGTGACGCCCGCGCCACGGAGGGTGAGGTCGCCATCCCAGCGGCCTCCGGTCATGAGGCGGACGGAGTTGGCGCCGGCGGCCTTGACGCCGGGTGTGGCGGCCAGGTTCTGCAAGACCTCGCGATAGACCACGAGTTTGCGTCCATCCTCATACTTCGTGGCGGGGCGCAGGCCGAACATGACGACGTTTTCGGTCTGGAAGCCGAGGTCCACCTTTCGCAGATTGCCGAGGGAGCGGGAGAAGAGTCCGGCGCCGACGAGGAGGAGGGCGCAGAGGGCCACCTGGACGCCGGCGAGGAGTTTGCGCACGGCCATGTGGCCGTGGCCGCCGACGACGCCGGCGGCTTCGGATTTCAGCACGGAGCCGGGCTGAACGCGAGTGGCGGCGAAGGCAGGGGCGACACCGAAGAGGAGGGCGGTGAGGAGGGAGACGGCGAGGGAGAAGCCGAGGACGCGCAGATCGGGCGTGGCGGTGATGGAGATCATGGTGCGGTCAGTGGGCATGAGTCCAATGAGGGACTGAGTCAGCCAGTAGCCCAGGGAGAGGCCGGCGACACCGCCGGCGATGGAGAGCAGGAGGCTTTCGAGCAGGAACCGCTTAGCCACGCGGCCCTGGCCGGCGCCCATGGCCATGCGAATGGCGACTTCGCGGTGGCTGGCGGTGGCGCGGGCCATGAGGAGATTGGCCACATTGGCGCAGGCGATCAGGAGGACGAGGACGACGAGGGCCTGGAGGAGGACGAGCGGCTTCTCCATGCGCTCGCGGAGCATGGATTGACCTTTGCTGCCGTCTTCGAGGACGAACGACTGGCGGAGGAAGCCGGCCTTTTCATCGGGGAAGCGGGAGAAGAAGCCGCCCTTGAGTTCCTCTTCCTGAATCTGGCGGTAGAGGACGCGCATGGAGGCCTGGGCCTGTGCGTGGGAGACGCCGGGCTTGAGGCGGGCGAAGACGTAGAACCAGGAGTAGCGGTCGTCGTCGAGAGCGTCCCAGGAGGGGGTGATGATGGACTTCATCATGACGGGCAGCCAGCAGTTGGTGGGGATGCCGGTGTCGGTGCCCTGGAAGCCGCGGGCGGCGATGCCGACGACGGTGAAGGGCTGGCCGTTGATGCGGATCTCCTGGCCGACGATTTCGGGGCGGGCGCCGAAGCGGTTGCGCCAGAAGTCGTATTGGAGAACGACGACGGGGTGGGCGCCCTTCCGGAGATTGTCCTCGTTGCGGAGGAGGCGGCCGGCGTGGGCTTTGACGCCGAGGACGTCGAAGTAATTGCCGGCGACCATGGTGGCGCTGATGAGTTCGCTGCGGTCGGGTCCGACGAGGGTGGCGCGCTCCACGCGGAGGCCGGTAACGCCCTGGAAGACTTCGTTGCGGTCACGGAACTTCTTGTACTGGGTGTAGGCGAAGGTGTGGGTGCCGTCACCGGACTGGGAGCCGAAGCGTCCGCCGTCGAGGCGGAACTGGACGAGTTCCTGGGGCTTCTCGACGGGGAGCTGGCGGAGGATGATCTGATCGACGAGGGTGAAGAGGGCGGTGTTGGCGCCGGTGCCGAGGGCGAGGGATAGGACGGCGGCGGCGGTGAGGACGGGGGCGCGGCCGAGGCTGCGAACGGCTGCCTTGAAGTCGTGGGCCATAAGTCACTTTTACTTCAGAGCGACCGTTACATGGTTCAAATCGCAGGGGCCGGCCGTCATTCGTTACAACCGGCCTCTGCGTGGGCCGGTTCAGTGGTAGATGAAGCCGACGTCGACGGTGGAGACCACCTCTACGGGCTGGCCGTTGAGGAGGGTGGGGCGGTATTTGTACTGGCGGACGGCATCCATGGCGGACTGGACGAGCAGCGGGTGGCCGCTGATCAGGGTCAGATTCGAGACGTTGCCTTCGCGGTCGATGATGACGTTGAATTTGACGATGCCGGAGAGCTGGACCTGGCGGGCCTGCTGGGGGTACTCGGGCTCGACGCTGGAGGTGAGCAGGGCCTGCTGGACGTTGCCGCCGACGGAGATGCGCAGGGGCGGCTTGGGAGTGGCTTCGGCCGCGGGCTCCGGCTGGGGTGTCTGGCTGGCGGCGGGCGCATTGGCCGTCTCCACCGCGGGCTGCGGCTTGGGGGCGGGCATCTGGCCGCGGAGGACGGCCAGTGCGGTGGACCACTGGCTGTTGCCGCCGTCGAGTTCGGCGGCCCGGGAGTAGAGACTCAGGCAGGCGTTCCTCCGGAACTCGTGGGCAGCCTGGAGCCTGGGATCGATATCGGTGCGAGACAGGGCCTGGAGTCGGCACACTGTGAGGGCGACCGCCCCAACGTAGCCGCCGTCGAGGCTGCTGAGGACATCCTGGAGTGCCTGTTTCGCTGCGGCCTCGCGATTCAAGTGGCGGACCCAAAGGGGATTGATCTCAGGCCACGCCAGAGCAGAGAGAAAGCGCAAGGGGCGCGGGTCTTCGGGCACGGCGGCGCGGGCGGCGAAGTAGAAGCGTTTGGCTTCGGCGCGATCGATTCTCTCAAAGAACTGGCCAGCGTGGAGAAGGACTTCGGCGTTGGCCGGATTCTCGGCGGCCCTGCGGCGCCAGAGGTCCTGCACCTTGCGGAAGTCGGCATCGTTGACGATGAGGCCGCGGGAGGAGGCCACCCAACTGGGATAGGTATCGTGGAGGGCAGCTTCGGGATGGTGGTCGATGGCCCAGAGGAGATGGGCGAGCCAGGGTTCTGCGAGAGCGTTGCTGTAGTAGTAGCCGAGCAGATTGGCGCGGGCCTCGAGATCGTCGGGGTTCCGATTGAGGCGGGCCTCCATCTCTCCGGCATCGGCTGCCGTCATGCGGGCGCCGGGGATGGCGCGATGGGAGAGGGGATCGAGTTCGCTACGCTGCAAACCTGCGGAAGGTTGGACGGGCTCCTGGCCGGGGCGGAGCATGGCGGCTCCGAGGAGGAGGGGGAGGGTGCAGGCGGCGAGGGCGGCGAGCGATTTGGGGCCGAGGGGGCGGGCGTGCTTCCAGCCGCCGGCGAGGATGCGTTCGATGCGGGCGCCGATTTTGCTGCCGCGAGCCATGGCGGTGGCGGGGACGGCCTCGCCGGTCATGACCGTGGCGAAGTCCAGGAGCACGGCGGCGTAGCGGCGATCGTCGCCGCTGGCTTCGAGGGCGCTGGCGTCGCAGGCCTCCTCGGCCAGGGCGGCGAGACGGCCCTCCAGCCACCAGGAGGCGGGGTGGAACCAGAAGAGCGCGCGATAGATGGCGACGGCGACCATGACGGCCCAATCGCCGCGGCGGACGTGGGCGAATTCGTGGGCCAGGACGGCGCGGAGGCGGAAGTCCTCCCAATCGCGCCAGCCCGTGGGGAGCACGATGATGGGCTGGCGCCAGCCGAGGGCGTGGGGTACGCCGCTGGCGGCGCATTCGCGGAGGCCGGGCAGCGGGAAGCCGCGGCCCTGGCGCAGGGCGAGTTCGCCCAGCAACTCCGTGAGGCGCGCGTCGCGCAGGACGGCGCCGGCTTCGGCGTTCCTCCCGGCGCGGCGCACCCGCAGGGCCGACCGCAGGAGCATTGTGCCGGCCACCGCCAGATACGCCACCGCCAAGGGAAGCGGCCAGGCGGGGATTCGCGAGTCCCGCACGGCCACATTCGTTGTGCCCGCTCCAGCGGAGGCCGCGCCCAGTGCGGGGAGCTGCGGCAGGACGGCCGCGGCCGCATCTTCCGCGGAAGCCTTCTCCAGATAGACGCCGGGCAGGGCGAGTCTCAGTACGGGCAACAGAAAGAGCCCGGCCAGCACACCCAGACAGAGGGCGTGGCGCGCGGCCGCGCTCCTGTTCCGCATCAGCCAAAGCACAGCCCCGCCGAGCAGCGCGACCGCCGCGGCCCGGACGGAGAGATCGGCCAGAAACGTCAAACCACTCTTGACGGTTTCCATTAGTTCATTCATTCGTTTTGCCTTTCCGCTCCTGCTTCTGCTGCAACCGCCGCGCCAGCTCCTTCAACTCGCGCGGGTCGATCTCTTCCTGTTCCACCAGGCCGGCCACCAGGGCGGTGACGGAGCCACCCCAGAAGCGGTCCGCAATCTGACGGATGGCGCGGACGGCGACGTTTTCGGCGCGCTCGACGCCGGAGTAGATGTAGGTGCGCCCCTCCTCGCGATGAGTGGCGTAGCCTTTCTCTTCAAGCCTGCGCAGGATGGTGCGCACGGTGGCGTCCTTCATGGGGTGGCGTTGGGACAGGCCTGCGCGCACCTGCTCCGCGCTGGAGGGGCCGGCGTTCCAGAGGAACTGCATGACGAGGTGCTCGAGCTCGCTCAAGCGCTTCCGGGCCTGTTTTGTGTTACGCATCGTACCGCTACAAGTTGTAACCGTTATTGCGGCTCGCGTCAAGAGAAATCTCGCAGCTCGTCCCGGTGTAAGGTGGAAGCAGGGGCGAACGATATGCGACTCATCCTTTCCCTGCTGGCCGCGGCCGGCATCTGCTTCGCACAAAAGCCCGCCGAGAAGCCGGAGTTGCACGGCCAAGGCTCGGACCAGAAGGTGGCGATCGACGCGGTAGCGTACCTGACGCGCGATGAGATCAAAGCGGTGCTGGGGCAGGACCCGGGCGAGAGCATTGTGGTGGTGAAGGTGACGGTGACGCCGGCGCAGGGTTGGAAGCTGAACCTGATGCGGGACGATTTTCTGCTGCGGTCAGACCGGGACGGGCAGAAGTCGAGGCCGCTGGAGCCGACGCAGATCGCCGGGACGACGGTGATGGTGGTGAGTTCGCAGGGCGGCACGCAGGGGACCGGGATGAGCGAAGAGCGGCGAGTGCCGTGGGGCGTGCCGGGCGTGCCGGGCGGTTCGCCGACGGGAGCACCGGGCGCCGGGCTGCCGATGCCGGGTCAATCTCCGAATGTCGGATCGGCGACTGCAGACACGTCGGACGCCAAGGCGAGCATCGAGCAGCGCGAGGCGAAGTCCAATCCCTTGCTGGATGCCTTGAAAGCGAAGGTTCTGCCCGAGGACGAGTTTGAGAAGCCGGTTTCGGGCCTGCTGTATTTCCAGATCGAAGGCAAGCTGCGGCCGAAGGATCTGGAGCTGGTTTACCGCAAAGCGCCGCCGCGGGTGAGCCTGCGGTTTGTAGATCCGAAGAAGAAGAAGTAGAAGCCATGCACTTGAAAGACCTCGACACCCCAGCGATTCTGATCGAATTGGAAATCATGGAGCGCAACCTGGCGCGAACGGCCGAATACGGGCGCGAACATGGGCTGCGCGTGCGGCCGCACACGAAGACGCACAAGATTCCGGCGCTGGGGAGAAGGCAGTTGGAACTGGGCGCGGCCGGGCTGAGCGTGGCGAAGACGACGGAAGCCGATGTGATGCTTTCGAGCGGCGTGAAAGATCTGCTGGTGGCATACCCGGTGGTGGGGCACGCCAAGCTGGCGCGGCTGACGGAGCTGGCGCGCAAGATCCAGGTGACGGTGGCGGTGGACAGCCTGGCGGCGGCGCGGCCGATTTCGGATGCGGCGCGGGCGGCGGGCGTGGAGATCTCGCTGTTGACGGAGATGGATGTCGGGCTGCACCGCGTGGGCGTGCAGCCGGGGGCTGAGTTGGAGGCGCTGGCCGCGGGCGTGGCGCGGCTGCCGCACATCCGTTGGCGGGGCGTGGCCTTCTATCCGGGGCACATCAAGGATCTGGAAGAGACGGGCCGGAAGCAATTGGAAACGCTGCGGCAGACGGTGCGGGGGGCGGTGCAGGGGTTGAAGGCGAAGGGGCTGACGCCCGAGATCGTGAGCGGCGGCTCGACTCCGCTACAGTGGGAGTCCCACACGATCGCGGAGATGAACGAGATCCGGCCGGGGACTTATATTTTCAACGACCGGAACACGGTGCTTTCGGGCGCGTGCGGCAAGGCGGATTGTGCAGCTACGATTCTGGCGACGGTAGTGAGCGTGGCGCCGGGACGGATCATTACTGACGGCGGATCGAAGACATTTTCCTCGGACCGCACGTCGAGTTCTGAAGTGACGTTCGGCGAGGTGGTGGGACACGAGAAGATCCGCTTCCACAAGATGAACGAGGAGCATGGCTTCCTGGATCTGAACGGCGACACGACGGAGTTCGCCGTGGGGGACAGGCTGCGGATTGTGCCGAACCACATCTGCGTGGCGATGAACCTGCATGAGACGGTATACGGGATCCGAGGCGATGAGGTGGAGCACTGGTGGCGGGTGGAAGGGCGCGGGAAGCTGCAGTAGCCAGACCGCGCGAGCGGAGACAGTTCGAAGTTGCCGGCCAGAGTGAATAGAGGATCGCCGCGTGCCGTCCGGTGGATCCAACTGAGAGGGATCCGGGAGGCCGGCGGGGCAGACAGGATACTCAGCAGGAATGGCGGAAGCAGAGAATTGCGCCAGGGGGTCCGGGCGTGACAGAGGTCACAATTTCCTGAGGTGGAAAGACAGGATTGGAACCAAACCGGCGACGGCACGTCTGTACAATTATGTGCACTTTTAAAACACTATTACTGACTTTTTTCTGTGGAGTTGTGAGCGCGCAGGACTTTTCATTTGGCGTGAAGGCAGGCATGGCGCTGAACCGGCCGTATGAGAGCATGTTCGACGATTCGAGCCGTTTGGTAGTGGGGGGATTCGCGGATGTGAAGTTGTGGCGTCCGCTGTCACTGGAGGTGGACGGACTATACCGCCGGACGGGCTCAGAAGCGGCATTGGGCGGCGTCAAGCTGGGGAATCAGCAGAATATTTGGGATTTTCCGGTGCTAATCAAGGCGGGATTGACGCCGCGCGGTTCGGCAATCCGGCCGTTTCTCTCGGGTGGTTATGTGCTGCGGGCATACAACAACAAGATGGAGGGGATGTCCGGCAGCGGCGGTGTGATGACCTTTAGTGAGACGAAGGTCTACCACGGCGGCGCCGCCGGAGGTGGTGTTGAGTTCAAGGTGGGCCGGTTCGCGATCGTGCCGGAGTACCGCTATAGCCGCTTTGAGCGGTTCCGGAGCGGCGACAGGAACGTACACGATTTCCTGGTGGGCTTCCGGTTCTAGCTAGGCGCGCCGCGGCGGCTGGCGGTCAGCGACGACAGTGACCTGGATGTCGCGCGCGGCGCGCAGGACTCGCATGACGAGTTCCTGCCTGGGGGCGAGGAGGCGGAAGCGGCGGGCGTTGGGCTTGGAGAGGAAGATCTGGGTGATGCCGTTGGTGTGGGCGAAGCCGGCGAGGGCGTCGGCGGGATCGTCGGCGTCCAGGATGCGGGTTTCGATGTGGAGCTTGCGGGCGAAGTCGAGGTGCTGTTCGAGAGCGGCGCGCTGGGCGGGGGGAAGGCCGGCGAGGCCGGGTCCGGGGACGACGGTGACGGCGAAGCACTCGGCGCGGAGGTAGTCGGCGACGCGTTTGCCGCGGCGGATGAGGGCGACGGTGCTGGGCGAATCGGTGACGTGGATGAGAATGCGTTCGGCCTCGGCGCCGGGCGGGGCCTGGTTGAGATCGACCTGATGGGCGGTTTGGCGGAGGGCCATTTCGCGGAGGGCGGCGAGAGTGGGCTCGCGGAAGAAGTTCGCTTTGGCGCGCTGGGCTTTCTCGGGGGCGTAGACGACGCCGCGGTCGAGGCGATTGAGGAGCGCGCCGGGGGTGAGGTCGACCAAAACAACTTCGGCGGCGCGTTGGAGCACCCAGTCGGGCACGGTTTCGCGGACCTGAATGCCGGAGAGTTCGCGCACCTGATCGTTGAGACTTTCGAGGTGCTGGATGTTCATGGTGGTGATGACGTCGATACCGGAGTGGAGCAGAGTGAGCACGTCTTCCCAACGCTTGGCGCGCGGGGAGCCGGGGACGTTGGTATGGGGGAACTCATCGACGAGGCAGATTTCGGGGTGGCGGGCGAGGATGGCCTCGGTGTCCATCTCTTCGAAGGCGCGCTGGCGGTATTCGACGATGCGGCGCGGGACGAGTTCGAGGCCGGCGAGCCTGGCGATGGTGTCCTGGCGGCCGTGCGGCTCGAAGTAGCCGACGACGACGTCGTGGCCTTCGGCCTGGAGGCTATGGCCTTCGTCGAGCATGCGGTAGGTTTTGCCGACGCCGGCGGCGTAACCGAGGATGACCTTCAATTTTCCGGCCGCGGCTGGCATGGCTCCAGGGTACCCGAGTCCTCTCCGCGCGTCGATTCGGCTTGGGGGAAGACGCGCACATCGATGCCGCTGGATTCGAGGATGAGCCGCTCCACGGGGTTAGGGCGGAGGCGCTGCAAGAAGCCGGTGCGCTGGCTGTGGCCGACGAAGATCTGGGTGATCTTTTCAGCGGCGGCGCAGCGAAGGATGGCGTCGACGGCGTCTTCGCCGTGCAGCAAGATGAGGGTGGCTTGGGCCTGCCGGGCAAGCGCGAGGTTGCGTTCCAGCGAAGCGCGGTCCTGCGGGGAGAGTTCGGGCTGCTCGACGTAAGCGGCGTAGAGCCGGCCGTGGAAGCGCTCGGCCTGGCTCTGGGCGCGGTGAAGCATGAGCGCGGCATTCGAGCGCGGGGTCATGCAGACGAGGATGCGCTCGTGCACGCCGAAGGACTGTTCGATCCCGTTGCTCTGGAGATAGCGGACGAGCTGCGCATCGACCACTTCGGCGGCGAGGACGAGGGCGATCTCGCGCAGCTCGGAGAGCTGGCGGGCGAGCAGTTCGGGCGGGATCTCCAAATCGCCGCTGCCGGCGCGTTCGACGCAGTATTCGGGCGGGGCGTCCACCACTTCGATGTCGTCGGCGCGGAGCAGGAACTGTTCCGGGACAGAGAGATTCACGCGGCGGCCGCGGATCGATTCCACGAGCGGCTGCTTTTCGGCGATGTACTGGAGGTTGATGGTGGTGATGACGGAGATGCCGGCGGCGAGCAGATCCTGGACGTCCTGCCAGCGGCACTCGTGAAGAGAGCCGGGCGGGTTTCGATGGGCCAGGCCGTCGATGAGGCAGACACCGGGGCGGCGGCGGCGAATGGCTTCCAGGTCCAGTGCCCCGCCGGGCAACTGAGGGATGATTTCCAGACCGATGCCGCTTTCGGAAGACTGGAGGGCGGCGACCACGACATCCTGTCCGCGCGACTTGCGGCGGCGGCCTTCGTCGAACATGCGGAACGATTTTCCGACGCCGGCCGCGTAGCCGAGGAAGACTTTGAGGCGGCCGCGGAGATCGTGACCGGACTGTGCCTCGACGCGGCGCAGCAGTTCATCGGGGCTGGGCTTTCCTGATTGGTCGTCGCGCATTCCGCTACCTTTCAGCTCTACCACGAGCCGGCCTTGCCTCCGAGCCACCAGAGCATCCCGAGCGTGAAAGTGTCCTGGTGACTGGAGAGCCGGCCGGGCTGGCTGGTGGAAAAGAAGGCCACGTTCGAGAAGTCGCGGCGGTACTCGAGCCGAGCTTCGAAGCCTTCCACGGGCCGCCAGCCGAGCGTGGAAGTGAGTTCGTTGAGGTTCTGAATGGTTCCGCTGAACAGGCCGGCGCGATCGTTGAGGCGCTCATAGCGCTGGCCGAAGTAGAACGTGGGCGCGAGTTGATAGCGAAGATACGCCGCGCCGCCGGTGACGCGCCGCGGAGGGCTGTCAGGCAGAGTGCGCTGCAGGACGGTGTCGAATTCGCCGCCGAGCGTGAGGCGGGGAGTGGCGTTCCAGAAGGCGTAAGTATCGATGATGTGGAGGCGGCCGGTGAAGGCGGGGCCGGGGTGCTCCTGGCCGTTGTAATAGTTCAGAGTCCAGGTCAGATTGCGATTGGGGCGGATGACGGCCTGACCCAACTGCGACTTGAAGCCGTTGAAGTCCTCCGTCTGGTTGGCGCCGTTGACGAGCCAGTAGGCGAGAGTGAGCCGGTCATTCACAGCGTAGCTATTCCGGAAGCCCATGTGGTAGAAGGGCAGGAAATTGAAGAAGAAGCTGCGGGAGTAGTTGATCTGATCCTTGGTGTAGTTGCCCTCAGGCCCAAGGGCGCTGGCCCACTTGCCGAAGTCGACGGTGAGGCCAGTGCCGACGGGGAGGACGTAGGTTCCGTAGGCCTGGAAGATGTTGCGATAGAGCTGGGGACGGGGTTCGTTCTGGGCACTGCCCTGCAAGGCCTCGGTGGCCTGGCCGAACATGAGGTCGAGGCGGTAGCCCCAATTGCGGCCAGCATTGAGATCGGAGGCGCGCTCCACCATGAGGCCGGTTTGGTTGATGCTGAAACTGTTGGCGGCGGTATCGTAGGCGCGGAGTTGGTTGGAGCGGTCCGCGGGGCGGTTGGCGTTCCAGGCGTAGTAGCCGTCGAAGTGGACGTTGAGAGTGGTGTCCTTCCACAAGGGGTTGGCGGACTCCGCCTGGACCGGGGCCGCGGGGGCCGGCGGCGAGGGGGGCGCGGGCTGAGGTGCCGCGCCGAGCTTCGTTTCCAGGGCAGAGAGCCGCAGTTCGAGTGCGGCGATTCTGGCGAGCAGCTCTTTTTCGCGGGCCGCCGACGGGGAAGCGGCGTCCTGCGCGCGGGCCGCCGAGGGCACAACAAAGGCGAGGGTGGCAAGCAGGGCCACCAGACGGATCATCATGGTTGTTCTCTTTCCGGTGATTTGCGTGGGCTGGCGCGGGTACTAGCGTTGCGGCTGCCGCGCATTCAAAGCCAGGTTCAGCAGGAGGACGTTGACGCGCGGTTCGCCGAGGAAGCCGAGGTCGCGGGCTTCCGTGTATTGATCGACGAGCGAGGCGAGTTCGGGTTCGGGGATGTTGCGCGCTTTGGCGACGCGGGGGACCTGGAGGAGCGCATTGGCGGGGGTGATGTGAGGATCGAGGCCGCTGGCGCTGGTGGTGAGCATATCGGCGGGAATGTCGTTCCGCAGACCTTCGGCTGCTTTGGCGGCCTTGACGCGATCGAACAGCTTCTGGCTGGTGGGGCCGAGGTTGGAGCCGCCGGAGGCAGAGGCGTCGTAGCCGTTGCTGCCGGCCGCGGAGGGGCGCGGGTGGAAGTACTCGGGCTTTGAGAAGTTCTGGCCGAGGAGCTTCGAGCCGATCACGCGGCCGTCCTTCGAGATGAGGCTGCCGTTGGCCTGCGCGGGGAAGAGGCCCTGGCAGAGAGCGGTGACGAGAGCGGGATAGAGCACGCCGGCGAGGACGGTCATCAGCAGGGTCATGCGCAGTGCGGGAATCATTTGTCTCCACATGGTGGTTGCTCCTTAAGCCAAGCCGAGGAAGTGCACGAGGCGGTCGATGGCCCAGATGCCTGGGAAGGGTGCGACAAGACCGCCGAGTCCGTAGATGAGCAGGTTGCGGCGCAGCAGCGCGCGGGCGGTTTCAGGCCGGTACCGGACGCCACGCAGGGCCAGCGGCACCAGCGCGATGATGATGAGCGCGTTGAAGATGACGGCGGAGAGCACGGCGCTGCGCGGGTTGTTCAGGCCCATGACGTTGAGGGCGCCGAGGGCTGGGAAGGTGGCCATGAACATGGCGGGGATGATGGCGAAGTACTTGGCTACATCGTTGGCGATGGAGAAAGTGGTGAGCGCGCCGCGGGTGATGAGCAGTTGCTTGCCGATGGCGACGACTTCGATGAGTTTGGTGGGATTGGAGTCGAGGTCCACCATGTTGCCGGCTTCCTTGGCGGCCAGGGTGCCGGTGTTCATGGCGAGGCCGACGTCGGCCTGGGCGAGGGCGGGAGCGTCGTTGGTGCCGTCGCCGGTCATGGCGACGAGGCGGCCCTCGCTCTGCTCCTTCCTGATGTAGTTGAGCTTGTCGGCGGGCGAGGCCTGGGCGAGGAAGTTGTCGACGCCGGCCTCGGCGGCGATGGCGGCGGCGGTGAGGGGATTGTCGCCGGTGATCATCACCGTGGTGATGCCCATGCGGCGGAGTTGGGCGAGCCGCTCCTTCATGCCGCCCTTAACGACGTCTTTGAGATGGATGACGCCGAGGGCGCGGCGGCCGTTGGCGACGGCCAGCGGGGTGCCGCCCTGGCGGGAGATGCGTTCGGCGATCTCGCGCAGTTCGGGGGTGACGGAGCCGCCCTCTTCGGTGACGAACTGGGCGATGGATTCGGTGGCACCTTTGCGCAGGCGGCCGGTGTCGATGTCCACACCGCTCATGCGCGTGTAGGCGGAAAAGGGGATGAAGTGAGCTTCGTGCTGGGCGAGTTCGCGGCCACGCAGTCCGTACTTCTCCTTGGCGAGCACGACGACGGAGCGGCCCTCGGGGGTTTCGTCGGCCAGACTGGAGAGCTGTGCGGCTTCGGCGAGCTCGGTTTCGGTGACGCCTGGCACGGGAAGGAACTCGACGGCCTGGCGGTTGCCGATGGTGATGGTGCCGGTCTTGTCGAGGAGGAGCGTATTGACGTCGCCGGCGGCCTCGACGGCTTTGCCGCTCATGGCGAGGACGTTGTGCTGCATGACGCGATCCATGCCGGCGATGCCGATGGCGGAGAGCAGGCCGCCGATGGTGGTGGGGATCAGGCAAACCAGCAGCGAGACGAGCACAGCCATGCTGGGGACGGCGCCGGCGGCGGCGGCGGAGATACTGTACCGCGAGAAAGGCTGAAGCGTGACGACGGCCAGCAGGAAGATGAGCGTAAGGCCGGCGATGAGGATGTTGAGGGCGATTTCATTGGGGGTCTTCTGGCGCTCGGCGCCCTCGACGAGGGCGATCATGCGGTCGAGGAAGGTCTCACCGGGATTGGAGGTGATGCGGATGCGGATCTGGTCGGAGAGGACTTTGGTGCCGCCGGTGACGGCGGAGCGGTCGCCGCCGGATTCGCGGATGACGGGCGCGCTTTCCCCGGTGATGACGGACTCGTCGACAGTGGCGATGCCTTCGATGACTTCGCCATCGCCGGGGATGGTGTCGCCGGCTTCGCAGAGCACTTCGTCGCCGGCGCGGAGCAGCGAGGAGGGGACGGTCTCGATGGTGCCGTTCTGGCGCAGGCGGCGGGCGGCGGAATCGGACTTGGTCTTGCGCAGCGTGTCGGCCTGGGCCTTGCCGCGAGCTTCGGCCATGGCTTCGGCGAAGTTCGCAAACAGTACGGTGAACCACAGCCAGAGCGCGATCTGGAGGTTGAAGCCGAGGCCGGCTGCGCCGGTGGCGAGGTCGCGAACGAGGAGCAGCGTGGTGAGGGCGGCGCCGATTTCGACGACGAAGATCACCGGGTTCTTCAGCAAGCGCGCGGGGTTCAGTTTCAGGAAGGAATCCCGGACGGCGCGGCGGAGGATTTCGGAGTCCAACAGCGGACGCGCGTGGGCTAGTTTCTTTGGAAGAAGCTGAGTGGCGCCGGCATCACTGCGCGGGGTTTGGGTGAGCATGGTCATGTTAGAAGAGCCTCCCTTGCTGCATGAGCAGATGCTCCACCACCGGGCTCAAGGAGAGCGCGGGGAAGAACGTCAGGGCGCCGACGATGACGACGGTGCCGACGAGGAGCGTGACGAAGAGCGGACCGTGAGTGGGGAGCGTGCCGGTGGTGGCGGCGAGTTTCCTTTTGGCGGCCAGACTGGAGGCGGCGGCGAGCATCGGAATGATGATGAGGAAGCGGCCGATGAGCATGGCGAGGCCGAGGGTGAGGTTGTACCAGGGCGTGTTGGCGTTGAGGCCGGCGAAGGCGCTGCCGTTGTTGGCGGCGGCGCTTGAGTAAGAGTAGAGCAGTTCGCCGAAGCCGTGCGGGCCGGCGTTGTTGAGGTTGGCGGTGGCGGGCCCGCCGGCGTTCCAGTAGGAGCCTTGGGCGAATTCGATAACGGCGCCGGCGCCGGTAAAGAGCAGGATCGCGGCGGAGGTAGCGATGAGGGCCAGCATGGCCATCTTCACCTCCTTGCCCTCGATCTTCTTGCCGAGGTACTCCGGCGTCCGGCCCACCATGAGGCCGGCGATGAAGACGGCGAGGATCGCGAAGAGCAGAATGCCGTAGAGGCCGGCGCCGGTGCCGCCGAAGATCACTTCGCCGGTCTGCATATTGAAGAGCGGGACGAGACCGCCGAGGGGCGTGAAGCTGTCGTGCATGCCGTTGACGGCGCCGCAACTGGCGCCGGTGGTGATGGCGGCGAAGTGGGCGGTGGCGGCGATGCCGAAGCGCACTTCCTTGCCCTCCATGTTGCCCCCGGGCTGTGTCGCGCTGGGATCGGTTTGCAGGCCGAGCCTGGCCAGGACGGGATTGCCGGACTGCTCAGCGCCGTAGAGGACGCAGACACCGAGCAGGAACAGCACACTCATGGCGGCGAAGAGCGCCCAGCCCTGTTTCTGGTCGCCCACCATGCGACCGAAGGTGTAGGTGAGGCCGGCAGGGATGAGGAAGATCATGAGCATCTGCACGAGGTTGGTGAGCGGAGTGGGGTTTTCGTAGGGGTGCGCGGAGTTGGCGTTGAAGAAACCGCCGCCGTTGGTGCCGAGCATTTTGATGGCTTCCTGAGAGGCGACGGGGCCTTGCGCGATCACCTGCGGCTGGCCTTCGAGGGTGACGACTTTCACGGAGGGCGAGAGGTTCTGGATGACACCCTGCGAGCAGAGCAGCAACGCTCCGGCTAGGGAGAGCGGGAGGAAGAGGTAGACGACGGCGCGAGTGAGGTCCACCCAGAAGTTGCCGATCGAAGAGGCCTGCTGGCGGGCGAAGCCGCGGCTGAGCGCAACGGCGACGGCCACGCCGGCGGCGGCGGAGGTGAAGTTCTGCACGGTGAGGGCGGCCATCTGGACGAGGTAGCTGAGCGTGGTTTCGCCGGCGTAGGATTGCCAGTTGGTATTGGTGACGAAGCTGACTGCGGTGTTGAAGGCGAGATCCGGCGTGACGGGTGTGGCGCCTGAGGGCGCGGCGGAGGTTCCGAAGCTCATCGGGTTGAACGGCAGCCAGCCCTGCCAGCGCTGCAGCAGGTAGACGAAAAGAAAGCTGAAGAAGCTAAAGGAGAGCAGGCTGGCGGCGTATTGCGTCCAGCGCTGTTCGCTATCTGGGCGCACGCCGGTGGCGCGGTAGCAAAGGCGCTCCAGCGGTGAGAGCACGGGGTGGAGGAAGGTGCGCTCGCCCTGGAAGAGGCGCGCCATGAAGGCGCCCATGGGCTTGGTGAACAATGCCAGCAGGCCGAAGAAGGCGGCGATTTGAAAGAGGCCATTGGGGGTCATTGATGTTTCCTTAAGAAGCGCTCCGGCTTCGGGATGTGTACTTAGAAGCGCTCCGGCTTCAGCAGCGCATAGAGGAGATAGAGGAAGAGCAGGGCTGCGCAGGCAGCGCCCAGTAGGTAGTCCATCGGATTCCTTTCCGCCCGGTTTCAGAGCTTTTCGCAGGCCTTGGTCAACGCCCAGCAGAGGGCAAAGAACGCGAGTGCCGTCGCGATGTAGAGAGCATCGGCCATGTGGGGGTCCTTTCCTGGTCAGTGGTTTTCGCGAATGCGGGTGGAGGTGCGCACGACGTGATGGCCGGCGGCGCGGAGGCGGTGAGCGAGGCGGTCTTCTGAGGTCCACCACCAACCGGAGCGCGTCCACCAGTGGCTCGTGGCGCGGCCGATGACGATGACGGAGTGGCGGGCAAGGCGCTTCTCAAGGCCTTCCCAATCGCTCCGGCAGAGGACGATTTCAGCGGTAGCCTCCACGGATGCGCCGGTGGTTTGGACTCCGCTGGATTCAACGAGGGCACGAAACCGGCGCTGGAGAAATGCGAGGTCGCGCTCCGGGCGGTCCAGAGGGAGCTGGTAAGGAACGGTTTCCAGCGCCAGCAGCCGGATGCGGGAGCCGAGGCCCTGCGCGAGTTGGGCGGCTGTGCGGAGCGCGCCGAGAGTGGACGGGAGGCCAGTGTAGAGAACGTGCACCTCCATGGTCCAGGAGGGGTGCGGCAGGACAGGATCGGGCGCCGTGCCGGTTGGTTGCGAGAGCTTGGAATCCATATCATCGTCTCCACTCACGATGCTAGGGGCGGAGGCGTAAGGAAGTCATAAAGAGCCCCTAAGGATTCCGTTATGGACCCCAAAATGATTGTGGCGGGCTCGAGATGAGCGCCGCGCGAGGCCGGGCAGAGAGGACGAATTACGTTCCTTGTTCCCGAAGCGGCGCACTCGCAGAGAGGGACGCTTCCGGGGCGGCCGGGCGAACCCGGATATCCCGAACGTTTCACCGCCTTCCGCGGGCGCTCCGGCCGTCCAGCGTACCGGGCGCTTACCGCGCTGGGCCTGTCGGTGGCCCGAAAGTCGAGTCAAAGAGCTAAGGCTGGCCCTCCTCGTCCGGTTGGTTGACGGCGGGTTGGGCGAGTTCCAGCGCAATGCCGGCGGCGTCCATCTTTTCGGCGATCATCGATCGCAGGCGGAACCACGGAAACTGCTCGCAGAATCCCCGCTCGCTGTCGTCGTAGCGAACGGTGGCATAGCGGCGGCGCGAGGCGTAGCCGGCCAGTTGGGCGGCGATTTCGTGGCAGGCGGACTCCATGCGATGGCGGTATTTCCGCACCGCGGCTTCGCGACGCGCGGCAAAGGCAGGCACGGGCCGCTGCTCGTACTTGTGGTCTTCGGACCAGCGCTGGAGCTGGCGGGCGTGAGCGGCCTGCCAGCGCCGCAGGTGATCGGCGTTGTAGATCCAGATGGCTTCTTTTCGCGCGTTGGAGGCGGTGAGCAGGCAGTCGCGCCGGGTGGCGACGGTCAGCACACCGGTGCGATCGCGCACGGCGGCGGGCTGCTGCCTGGGCAGCCAGGCGGCCATTGAGAAGAGAATCGCCGAGCCCTCCTGCCTGAGGTAGGCTTCACCGGGCACGGCCTCTCCGGAGGCGATTAGCGCGGCCAGCCGGAGCTGTAGGCGAAACTGGGGTCCGCCCTTGAGGCGGAGGCGCAGCCGCTGCCCGCCGAGGCGCAGACTGATCACGGTGACGCCATCCTGGCACTCCACCTGCCAGCCTTGTGCCGGCACGGGAAACGGAGCCGGGTAACGATAGTTGGGCAGCGCGGCGCCGCTGGTCCAAAGCACACGGTAACGGACCGCGCGGTACTTCCGCTGGCAGGCGCGCTCCAGGGTGGCTACGGTGGAGGAGGGGAGATCGGGGAAGCGCTGGCGGAGTTCGGGGTAGAGGTAGACGGAGGGCATCGGCGGCATCTCTTCGGCGCCGGTTCTACGGACGTCGCGAGCGTAGAGTTCCGTCATCATCCAGTTGCAGGCGGAGGTGGTCAGTTGCCAGGCCTGGCGCAGCAGAGCGTTGAGTTCGTCCCAGGTGCAATCGAGAGGAGAGGCGATGGGGAGGGCGATGGTGCGCAGCAGGTAGGCGCGGCCCCAGCACGAGGAGCAGTAGTAGCAGTCCGCATGGCGTTTCCAGCCGGAGGGTGTGCGCGGAATGCCGTTCAAGGTGGACTTCACATCGCGCGTGGCTGTGCATCCGGCGCAGACGACCGGCGCGGCCGCGGAAGGAGCGGGCAGGGGCTTCGAGGTGTCGCGCTGCCCATTCGTCATCGGAACTTCTCCACCAGCATGAGGTCGAGATTGGGCGGCCGCTCCAACTGCGTGAAGAGCAGCCGTCCGCCGTCAGGCGAAAGCGAGAGGCCCGCTTTCACCGGCTTTGGCGTCTGGTAGACCGCCCGGACGGTGCGGGAGGCCAGGTCATAGAAGCTCAGGAGATTGCCCTCGCGGGGTGGGGCCGGCGGCACAAACCAGACGCCGTCCGGAGAGACCGTATAGTCGAACCCCGTGATGACCGGCAAAACCTCATCCGCGGCATCGGCGTCGGTCAACGACTTGCGCCGGACTTCGAAAGCACCGTGCGATTCGGTGGGTTTTGCAAGGTAATAGAGCCACTTTCCGTCAGGAGACTCACGAGGCATGAAGCCTTCTCCCAGCTTCACAGGCTCGCCGCTGGGGAAAGGCATCTGGCATATCTGGAATTGCGCGCCGCACTGGTAGTAGATGCGCTGCCCGTCGCGAGACCACTTCGGCAACATGCCGGCGGCGAGCCTGCGCGGCTTGCCGCCCGAGGCGCGGATGACATCGACTTCCCAACCGTCCGCGCGGCTGACGTCAAAAAGGATCCACTGGCCGTCGGGCGACCAGGCGGGGCTGCCGGGATGCGTGCCCTTGAAGGAGGTGAGCTGTGAACAGTCGGAAGAGTCGCTCCGGCACACCCAGATTTCGTCGGAACCGGAGCGGTTTGAGCCGAAGGCCACGCGGGAGCCTTCGGGGGAGAAGGCGGGGGAGAGTTCACTCCGGCTGGACTCGAACGACTTTACCGCGGCAGAGGTCACGCGGCCCGAGTGATCGAACTCCAGGGACCAGATATGCGATTCTCCGTCCAACCGGGAGAACACCAGCCTGCCGCCGGCTGCGGCTACGTCGGACTCCACCGCCGCCTCGCCGAAAGTCAGGCGTGCGGCTCGCGACGAACCGGAAACCGGCACACGCCACAGACTGGAATCAGATCCGTAACCGGCCGCCAGGATGAGATCGCGCCCATCGGCGGACCAGGAGACGGACTGCACGGGCCCGGTGACATCGGCATGGATTCGCCTTGGCAGGCCCCGCGCGGAGAGATCCGGGGAAAGCGCAAGCACCATCAGGCCCTCGCCGGTGCGGAGGAAGGCGATGGCGTCGCCGCCCGGCGAGAAGCGGGCGGCCGTGTCCAAGTTGGGAGAGTCCGGCGAGGTCAGCCGGCGAATTGCTCCAGTCTCGATGGCGAGCAAGGCGAGCCCTGCGCCCGAACTTTCGGAATCGGCAGTGGAGAACACCAGCCATTGGCCGTCCTTCGACCAATCCAGACAGTACCGGTGCCGGCCGCGTGCCGCGCTGGCGCCCAGCCTGCGTTCCATCCCGCCCAGAGCGGGAATGATGTAGACGCCGACCGATCTGTTGGGCTCCTGGCGCAGGAATGCGATCCAATTGCCGTCGGGTGACCAGCGGGGCGAGACGTCGTCGGCGGGGTCCGAAGTGAGGCGGATGGGGTTGCCGGGCCCGATCTGCCTCACGTAGATGTCGCGGTTTTCCTCGCGCGGGCCATCCCAGGAGAACGCCACGCGGGACCCATCCGGCGAGAACGACGGACCCGTTTCGCTGCCCGGGTAGCTTGTCAACGGGAGGACCGAGAGTTCCGGCGCGCCGCGGGAGAATTGAAAGGCGGCCAGCACCAGCAGAACCACCATGCAGGCAAACGCCAGCCACCACCAGCGCAATTTGGATGGGGCCGCGGATACAACGGGCAGGGCCCGCGCCGCGTAGTCCAGTTCGAGTTGCAGATCGCGGGCGCTCTGCCAGCGGTCTTCCGGGTCCTTCTCCAGGCAGCGCTCCACGATGTGAGCGAAGGCCGGAGGCGACAGGCGGCCCACCTGGGCATCGGTGTTGAGCACAGACCGGGCCAACGCCTCGCGCGTCTCTCCGGCGAAGGGCCTTGCGCCGGCCGCCATTTCAAACAGGATGAGACCGAGCGCAAAGATGTCTGAGCGGTGGTCCACCGCGCCGCCCTGGATCTGTTCCGGAGCGAGGTAGGCGGGCGTGCCCAGGGCGGGGCGTCCGGGCGTGGGGACGGACGTTTCGCCGGCGGCCTCGAAGCGAGCTACGCCAAAGTCCAGCACCTTAATCCCGGACTTCGTGCACATCAGATTGCCCGGCTTCAGGTCACCGTGCACGATGCCCTTGGAATGCGCGCACCACAAAGCGTCTGCGATTTGAGCCCCGCAGCGCAGCGCTTCGGCGGGCGGCAGCGGACCGCGCGCAAGGCGCTGGGCCAGAGTCTCCCCGTCGAGCAGTTCCAGGACGAGGTAGTTTTCGCCGATGTCATACAGCGTGCAGATGCGCGGATGATTGAGCGCGGCGATCGCCCGTGCTTCCCGCAGGGAGTGATCGCTGAAATGGGCATGCACCACCTTCAGGGCGACTGTGCGGCCGAGGCGGGTGTCCCGCGCACGGAAGACCTCCCCCATGCCGCCTCCCCCGATGCGTTCCAGAATCTCGTACGGTCCGGCCTTGGCGCCGGGAACGAGCGGGGGGCTGGAAGGATTGTCGAGCAGCGCTGCCGCCAGTTCCAACACCGGCGTTTCGAGTGGTCCCGCGGTGTCTTCCATCGCCAGCAGCGAAACCACCTCAAGGCGTAGCTCCGGGTCACCGGCGCACCTCTGTTCCAGTACCGCTTCGCGCTCAGGCCCGGGCAGGTTCGAGACGGCATGATAGGTCTCTTCCACCAACACTAAGCGTTCTGGATCCAAGGACTTACCTGACCGAAAGAAGCTCATGGGAGCGCTCCGGCGAGGGTGGCCCGGGTTGGACTGATGCTGATTCCGCCCACTATTAGAAGACGCCGAATTTGGCCTCGTTGTTGCACTGCCCCCGGGCCAATTGTATGGATCACGGTCGAAGCTGGGCTCAGGCAAGACAAGGCGGAGCGGTTCCCTATCCATGCGGGCGGATTCCAGGGCCAAAAGCGGACATCGCCTTGCTATACTTTCGCCCAGAGGATGTACCTAATTGAGTGGAGGTGAGTCAGCGGAAGTGACAGGGCTCCTGCGGTCCTGGGCCGCCGGAGACGATGGCGCGCTCAGCCGGCTGACGGAGCAACTGCTGCCAGAACTGAGGCGGATCGCACGCCGGTACCGGCGGGGCGAACGCGATGCGAGGGGGTTGGAAACCACCGCCCTGGTGAACGAAGTCTACCTGCGGCTCTTCGAGTTACGAGGCATCGACTGGCAGAGCCGGGGGCAGTTCTTTGCGCTCATTTCCACGCTGGTCCGGCACATTCTGGTGGACGCCGCGCGGCGTCATGCCGCCGCCAAGCGCGGGGGCGGCGTCCAGATTCTGAACCTGGATGCCGTGAACGAGCCGCTGACGGAACCGGACCGGCTGATCCTGGCCTTGGATGAGGCACTGGAGGCGCTGGCGCAGGCCGCACCGCGCCAGGCCCAGGTCGTGGAACTGCGTTACTTCGGCGGGCTCAACGAAGAAGAGACGGCGGAAGTGCTACAAGCGTCCGCCCGCACGGTGCGGCGGGACTGGCAGTTTGCGCGTGCCTGGCTGATGCGGGAGCTCACACACGGGCGACAGTAGTTCCGGGCCGGCTCACCTGGCGGCAGGGAGTTCGAAGCGATAACCGACCCAGGGCTCAGTCAGCAGGTATTGCGGCTGTGAGGGATCCGGCTCGATCTTCTTGCGGAGCTGATTGATAAACACGCGCAGGTACTCCACCTGGTCGCCGTAGTCCGGCCCCCATACGGCTTGCAGCAGCTTGGTGTGGGGGATGGGCGTGCGCGGGTTGGCCGCCAGGTAGTGCAGCAGATCGTACTCCTTCGGGGTGAGGCGGAATTCTTTGTCGCCTTTGCGGACGCGCCGGGCCTGGAGGTCGATTTCGACGCCCTGCAGCCGGATCACTTCGCTTTCGCCGCCTTGCAGCACCGGCAGGCGGCGGAGCGCGGCGCGGATGCGGGCGAGCAGTTCCGGGGTGCCGAACGGCTTGGTGATGTAGTCGTCGGCGCCGGCATCGAGAGCTGTCACCTTGTCCTGCTCGGAGTTGCGGACGGTGAGCATGATGATGGCGGCGTCGGAGCCGCTGCGGATCTCGCGGCAGGCCGCCATGCCGCCCATGCCGGGCATGTTCACGTCGAGCAGGACGAGGTCGAAGCGCTGCTCCCGGATCGCCAGGAGCGCGGCTTCTCCGGTTCTGGCGTCGAACACTTCATAGCCTTGCGCGGACAAGGTGGTCCGCAGCACCCTGCGGATCTGGGGTTCGTCGTCCACTACCAGAATGCGGCCCGTGCTCATGGCTTCGCTCCCGACGCCAGCGGCAGCCGGAAGCAGAAGCTGGCACCCTGCCCGGCACCTTCCTCCACCCACAGATCACCGCCGTGCATCCGCGTGATCTCCCGCGCAATATGCAAGCCTAAGCCGCTGCCCGGCACCTTGTGCAAAGTGCTGGGCCTCCGGTAGAACTTGTCGAAGACTCGCTCCCGGTCCCGTTCGGGGACGCCCGGGCCCTGATCTGAAATCCGCACCAGTAGGGTTCCGCCTTCCGCCCGGCACGTGCAACGCACCTGCGATTCCGCCGCCGAGTACTTCAAAGCGTTGTCCAGCACCTGCCGGATGGCGAGAACCATCAGCTCTCTGTCCGCGAGAATCGCCGCGGATTCGCCCGAATGCGCGACAATGCGCTCGGCGCCGCGCCCCTCGAAGCTCCGCCTGGCCAAATCCAGGAGTACCTCGCCGGCGGTTGGAACCCGGTTGAGCTTTACCTTGCCGGCATCGATCTCGGACATTTTCACGGCTTCCGTCACCAGTTGGCTGAGCCGGTCCGCCTCTTCGTCGATGATCGCCGTCAGCTCCTGCTGGTCATCCACGCGCTGCGGATCGATGGTCCGCAGCCCGGTCGCCGCCGCTTTGATGGAGGTCAAAGGGGTTTTGAACTCGTGCGCGATGGCATCGAGCAGAGTCGATTTGAACTCTTCGTTCTGCCTCGCCACCTCGGCACGGTTGGCTGCTTCCTCCGTCCTGACGCGCTCCAGCGCGATGGCCACCAGATTCAGCATCGACTGGACGGCTCCATCGGAGACGCGGTTTCCCACGGCGGCCAGCGCTCCAATCGGGCTGCCCCCCAGGCTGATGGGCCAGATGTCCAACTGCTCCGAGTCATACCGTCGATGACTGCTGACCCGCACCACCTCCTCCATGCGCGCCTCTCCGTCCGCCACCTCTCCGGCGCCGCCCTGGAAGCTCTGCCCGGATTTTGCGTCCAGGATCGCCACGGCGTCCAGCTCAAAGACCTGTGCAATGGTTTGGGCCACCTGGGTTCCGATCGGCCGGACCGCCTCCGTCAGCAGGATTGCGCGGCTCAGCGCATAGAGCTGTTCCGTCTCCTGTTGCCTCCTTTTCGCCTCCGCGGCCTGCACCTGAGCGCGATTCGAAAGGTGGCTGGCCACCAGGGCGGTGAGGAGGAATGTGAACAGCGCCACCCAGTTTTCCGGATCGGCTATGGTCAGCCGGCCCAGCGGCGGCAGGAAGAAGAAGTTGTAGCAGAGCATCGAGGCCAGCGAGATGAGGACGGACACCCGCAAGCCGCTGGTGGCCGCCACCCCCAGCACCACCATGAGGAACAGAAAGCCCGCCGTGGTGACATTCGCCCGCGGCAGGCTCGAACAGAAAAACGTCACCAGAGCCACGCCACCCAATCCCAACACGAGCCCGGAAAGCGAAAACGGCTTGCGGAAGATGCTGTTCATGACGGCGTCATCTTCCATGGAAGCACACACTCCAAAGAAAAGTTCGCGCCGGAGCCGTGAAGCTCCGGCGCGAATCGGGACTGCGATTCAGGTGCTCTTCAGCAGTTCGGGCCGAAGTCCTCAGCGTACTTGGCGGCCAGCCGCGGACCCCAGCCGCCGAGCGGCTTCATGCGGCCGGCGAAGAAGCGCAGCACCGGCGGCTCTTCGAAGAACTCCAGGCCGCCCACCATGTCGGCATGGGCCTTGATCCACTTCAGGCGGTCCACCGCGTATTCGAAGTGCGACATGGTGAAGATGCGCCGCGGCACGGCGAGCCGCACGAGTTCGAGATCCGAAGGGACGTCGTTGCCCTCGCGGTCGCGGTCCATTGAGACGGAGCCGCGCTCCATGCCGCGCATGCCCGAAGCGATATAGACCGCCGCGCACAGGGCGCCGGCCGGATACTGCGACTGCGGCACGTGCGGGATGAGCCGCGTGGCGTCGACGTGGCAGGCCAGTCCGCCCGGCGGCGTCACCACGGGGATGCCTTCCTCCACGCAGCGGTTCACGAAGTATTTGATGGCATCGGCCGCCGAGCCGGCGATGTCCAGCTCCGTCATCTCGCGCATGCCCACCGCCATCGCCTCGATCTCGCGCGACGACATGCCGCCATAGGTAAAGAAGCCTTCGTAGACCGGCAGCCAGGGCCGGATGGCGTCATGCAGATCCTTGCGGTTTGTGGCGATCATGCCGCCGCGCACCGAGCAGGACTTGCGCGCCGACAGGTAGAGAATATCGGCCACTTCCATCATTTCGCGGATGATCTCTTTGATCGACTTGTCCGCGTAGCCGGCCTCGCGCTGCTTGATGAGGTAGGCGTTTTCCGAGATCAGGCTGCCGTCGATGAGCAGGAAGATGCCCAGCGGCTCCACCATGGCTTTGATCGCCTTGAGATTCTCCATCGAGAAGGGCTGGCCGCCCAGCAGATTGGTGGTCGCCTCCATGCGCACGAAGCTGATCTTCTCCGGCCCGTACTTTTCGATGCACTCTTTCAGGCGCGCCAGATCGATATTGCCCTTGAACGGATGCGTCGATTGGGTGTTCAGTGCTTCGTCGGCGAACAGCTCCAGCACGGTTCCGCCCACCAGTTCAAAGTGGGCGCGCGTGGTGGTGAAGTGGTAGTTCATCGGCACCACCTGGCCGGGCTTCACGAACGTTTTGGCGAGCAGGTGCTCAGCCGCGCGGCCCTGGTGCACGGGCAGCACGTACTTGTAGCCGAATACTTCCTCTACAGCATCGGTCAGGCGGTAGAAGCTCTCCGAACCGGCATAGGCGTCGTCGGCGTGCATCATGGCCGCCTGCTGGTTGTCCGTCATCGCGTTGGTGCCGGAATCGGTCAGCATGTCGAGGAAGATGTCGCGCGAACGGAGCAGGAAGGTGTTGTAGCCGGCCTGCTCAATGGCCTGCAGACGCTCGGCCGCGGGCGCCAACCGCACCCGCTGCACAATGCGGATCTTGTGCATCTCGATAGGGATCTCTTTGCCGTTTGAGAGAAGAATACTCATTTATGCCTCGTGATACCCCCGCTGAAAGCGCAGGGAAGCGCCATCATATCACTGGACAGGGCATTCAGACCGGATTCCCCGCTTTGCGGCGGCCGTCAGAGGCGCCGGGAAAGAACGAATGGGAGAGTGCTTTCGCTTAATCCGGAACCGCGGCCATCCAATAGCCCGGACGGGTTCTGACGCGAAGCTGCGGGCGGTTCACCTTGACTTCGATCTTGTGGAACCCGCCCTCCATCTTGTTGTTGGGCGAATAGCTCAGGATGTACTGGCTGCGGATCTCGCCGCCGATGGCGGCAATGGCCTCTTCCAGCCCGCGCTCCGTGGTGAAGGCGAACTCGCGGCCGCCGGTGAACTTCGTGTAGACCTCAGCGGGGTTTTTCACGAAGATCGCCTTGGTGGCCGTGAAGATCTCTTCGATTACCGGCACGAACTCAATGGCATAGCCCGGCGCGCCATAGATCTGGGCCGTGGTGGTGGGATCGGGTGAGGCCAGGCCGGGCAGCGGGCGCGAGCCGGCGGGGAAGGGATCGGGCCGCGGGACCTGCGGCTTTTCCGTGAGGCGCGTTACCAGGCGGTTGATGTTCAGCGTGAAGACGTCGATGTTATAAAGTTGCAGTTCGGTGGCCACTTCTTTGACCGTGGTCTCCGACGACTTGTCCATCGTCTGCGCGATCAGCAGAATCACCTTGCGGCGGTCCTTCTTGTTCCGCAACATGCGGGAGGCGGTCTGCACGGCATCGTTCAAACGGAAGTTCTGCCCGCCCGGCTTGAGCTTCTTCACCGCCTCGTTCATCTTGTCGGCGTCCTGCGTGAACTCCTGCAGGAGTTCGATGCGGTGGTCGAAGGAGAGAATCGCAGCCTCGCCGTCCTGCCCGATCATGAGGTCGTGCATGACGTTGCCCATCTTCTGGATCTTGGGCAGCATGGTTTCGATGTTGTTGCTGCGCTGGATGCACACCACCATGGAAAGCGGGAGAAACGCGACGTCGCGGTTGACGTCCTGCTTCTTATCGTTGTCGAAGAGCTCGAAGTCCTGGGGCTTCAGCCCGTTCACGATGTGGCCGGAACGGTCGGTGACCGTCGTCGGCACCAGCACCACATTCACGGTGGCCCGGATCACCGGCATGTCCGCCAGGTCGTCGGGCAGTTTGGGCGCCGCCTGACCCGGTTGCTGCTTCGGAGCGCTCTGCCCCGGCTGCGTCTCGCCGGGCTTCGGCAAGCCGGGCTTCGGCGGCAACATGCCGGGTTGCGTCTGCGCCAGCAGAACCAGCCCCAATCCCGTGATCAACGCCAATCTCTTCATCATTTCTTGGATGCCTCGCGCTTCAGCCGCGTTTCGTTTCTTCCAGATGCTCAGTCCGCCCCTGCACCAGATCCACAACGTGCGGCACCAAGTCCAAGATAGCATTCAACGACTCCACGGCACCCTTCGGCGCCCCCGGCACGTTCACAATCAGCGACGCGCGCCGCACCCCAGCCAGTCCACGCGAGAGCGCGGCGCGCCGCGTCTTTCTAAGTCCTTCGGCCCGCATCAGTTCGGCAAAGCCCGGCAACTCCTTCTCGATCACCGCCCGGGTGGCCTCCGGCGTCACATCGCGCGCGGCCACGCCCGTGCCGCCGGTGGTGACAATCAGGTCGGCCCGCGCCCCGTCGGCCAGTTCCGCCAACCGGGCGCTGATGCGCGCCTGCTCGTCCGGCAGCACCTCCACGCCGAGCACCTCCCAACCCTGGGCCCGGCACAGCCGCTCCAGGGCCGGGCCTGAGAGATCTTCCCGCAGGCCCGCCGCCGCGCCGTCGGAGATGGTGAGAATCAGCACCCGGATCATCGCTTCCAATGCCCCGACTTTCCGCCCGTCTTTTCCACCAGTTCCAGCGCTTCAATCACCATGCCCTTGTCGAGCGCCTTGGTCATGTCGTAGACGGTGAGCGCCGCCACGGAGGCGGCCGTCAGCGCCTCCATCTCCACGCCGGTCACCCCCATGGTGGTGACGCTGGTTTCGATCAGCACGCCGTCCCGCTTCACGGTGGTCTCGACGCCCACGTGCGAGAGCGCCAGGGGATGGCACATCGGAATCAGCTCATGCGTCCGCTTGGCCGCCATCACGCCGGCGATTCGGGCGACTTCCAAAGGGTTCCCCTTGCTGTTCTCCGGCAAGGCCTTCACCACGGAAGGCTTCATCCGCACGAAGGCCCGGGCGCGCGCGGTCCGCTTCGTCGCGGCCTTCTCCGAGACATCCACCATCCGCGCCTGGCCGGTCTCGTCGTAGTGCGAGAGCTTCTTCTTCATGGCAGCAGAACTCCGATCATCTCACCCTCCGCGTACTCTTCCTTCTGCGCATCGGCCACCAGCAAACAGTTCGCCCGCGCCAAAGCCGGGACATCCCCGGAGCCGGACCACTTCACGTGCGTCAATCTGCCATCCTCCCCCAACCGCGCCGGCAGGAAGCGCGTCAGCCCCGCTTTGTGCCGGAACGGCGCCGCCAGCGGCGCTTGCGTCAATTTCAGCAGGCTCTCCTCCTGCCCGCCGAGCAGCTCCACGGCCGCCCGCGCCAGCGTTTCGAAACAGACCATCGTGGACGCCGGATTCCCCGGAAGTCCAAAGAAGAACCGTCCGTTCGCGCGCCCGAAGACGCACGGCTGCCCGGGCTGCAGCTTCACCCGGTCGAAGTAGAACTCAGCGCCAAATCGCGCCAATGCCAGCTCCACCACGTCATACTTGCCCGCCGAGACTCCACCGGAAAGCAGCAGCAGGTCGAAGCGCAATCCGTCCTCCACCATGTGCGCGGTCTCCTCCAGATCATCCGGCGCCACGCCCAGGATGAAAGCCTCGCCCCCGGCGCGAACCACCTGCACTGCCAACGACCACGAGTTCGAGTTCCGGATCTGGTGCGGCGCCGGCTGCCGGTCCAGTTCCACCAGTTCATCGCCCGTCGCAAGAATAGCCACCCTGGGCTTGGCGAATACTTCCACCTCCGCGCAGCCCAGCGTCGCCAGCAGCGCCGTTTCCGACGTCCCGATGCGCACCCCCGCTTTCAGCAGGATCTCGCCCTCTTCCGCATCGCAGCCGCGCCCATTGACGTTTTCGCCGTCGCGCAGGGAACGATCGACCGTCAAAGCCGCACCCTCCCGGCGCACGTGCTCCACCATCACCACGGCATCCGCGCCGCGCGGCACCGTCGCGCCGGTCATGATCTCGACTGCCTCGCCCGGCCCTACCTCCACCCTGCACGCCTGTCCGGCGCGCACTTCGCCCGTTACGATGAGGACCCCGGGTAGATCCCCGGCGCGCACCGCGAATCCATCGCGCATCGAGCGGGGCTCCGCCGGATAATCCCGATCCGCCTCCACGTCCACCGCCAGCACCCGCCCTGCCGCTTCCATCAAGCCAACCCGCTCCACCCGCGGCCGCTCCCTGAGCGCCTTCACTCGCTCCGCTACGATCTCTCTCGCCTGCTGAAAACTGACTGTTGCCACAGCGCCCATTTTACCGCCGGCATCTGCCCCATCAGCGCATGAACAACGGGCCAGAGAGGCGTTGCCGCCGCCCTGGCCCGTTTTGCTTCCAGGAGAATCTCGTTTGCTCAGCGCCTCAACCGGCGCTGCAGCGCCAGCAGTGCGACGCCCGCGCCCATCAGCACGAAAGTGCCGGGCTCGGGAACCTCGCCCACCGCACCCTGCCGGCCGGACACCGTGGCATCCAGCCAGAAGCCGTCCCACTGGGAGTTGCCGGAGGACCCACGCAGTTCCAGCGTGTTCACGCCGGAAACAAAGAAGCCGCTGCCCAGGGCCACGCTGATCGCCTGGTCCCCGCCCCACGCGGATCCCCCATCGGCAGTGGACGGGTCGATCAGATTGCCGTTCAGATACACCCCTTGACGGAAGTCGGCAACCCGCCAGAAACCGGCTAACGACACCGTGGAGAGGTCGTAGCCACTCAGGTCGAAAGTGCGCTGCACCCTGACAGTATTACCAATGCCCCATCCAGTGCTGGAACTGGAATCTGTGATCGATGGGTCGCTGATCCACTTCGCGGTGGAAGCTACGCTTTCCATCCCGCAGCAAATCTGGGGCGGGAACAGCACCTTGGCCGCGTTGTAAGTGCCGCCGCCGTCGGTGGAAATCTGCCAGAAGGAATCCAGCGCCCCATCCGACAAGACGGCCTGGCCGGCGTCAACGCCGGTCCGAAGAATGACGCTCGCCTGTGCGTTCAGCCCAAAGGCCACACAGACAGCTATCGAAGCAATGTACTTTTTCATTCGCCCCTCCTCCAAAAGGGTTCGATGTTGGTTACACAATCCGGCTCCTCCGAAAGACTCGCCGGGTATGAGAGGAATATATCACCAATCGGTACGGATTGAAACCCTCAAGTCCATCTCATGTCGCTCCTCGGTAGATCCCCTGATGCTCTACCTTTCTCGCGGTCCGCTGTGCGGCCGGAGCCGGACCAGCGGCACAGTTCGAGCACGTGCCACGCTGTTGCGCGACAATGAAGGGCAACGCGCCCTTCAGCGCACCGGGATGCCTGACAACCGAATCAGCCCGCGCTCTCTGGTCCACCACCCATACGCCCGATGACTACTTCCATGGCAGAAGCCAACATCTTCCCTTTTCCCTATCATCTGCACGACTTTGCGAACGGCCTCCGTCTGGTCACCGTGCCCGTCCCATACCCCAACATCGTCAGCCTCTACATTGTGGTCCACACCGGCTCGCGCAATGAGGTGGAGGAAGGCCGCTCCGGCTTCGCGCACTTCTTCGAACACATGATGTTCCGGGGTACGCCAGCCTTCCCGCCGGACCGCTATGAGGCCGTGCTCCAGGAGACCGGCGCCTCCTCCAACGCTTATACCGACGACGACCGCACCGTCTACCACACCACCCTCACGCGCGCCGACTTCGAGGCCGTCCTCGCCATGGAAGCCGACCGCTTCATGAACCTCGCCTACTCGCTTGAGGATTTTCAGACCGAAGCGCTGGCCGTCTACGGCGAGTACAACAAAGACTCCACCGAGCCCGTGAACAAACTCTTCGAAGTCCTGCGCGACACGGCCTTCGACCGCCATACCTACAAGCACACCACCATGGGCTTCCTGCGCGACGTCGAGCGCATGCCCACCATGTACGACTACTCGCGCACTTTCTTCGATCGCTTCTACCGGCCAGAACACACCACGCTCATCGTCGCGGGCGACGTCGATCCGGATGAAGTCCAATCCCTGGTTCAACGCCATTGGGGACACTGGACGCGCGGCGCCTACCAGGTTTCCATTCCACACGAACCAGCCCAGAACGGTGCCCGCCGGGCCTCCATCCCCTGGCCTTCGCACACCCTCCCCTACCTTCTCATCGCACACAAATCCCCGGCCTATTGCGACATTTCGCCCGATTGCGCGGCGCTGGATCTCGTCTCCTTCCTCGGCTTCTCGCAATCCTCCCCGCTCTACGAGAAGCTCGTTCTCGACGACCAGTCCGTCGACATCCTGTGGGCCTCCAACTCCGACCACATCGACCCCTACCTGTTCACCGTGATGGCTCGCTTGAAAGACCCGGCGCGCGTGTCCGATGTAGAGAGCGCCGTCCTCGACACCTTGCACTCCTTCACCACCACGCCCATCGACGCCCGGAAGCTGGAAGAGGCCAAGAGCCACCTGCGCTACCGTTTCGCGCTTTCGCTGAACAACACCGAATCGGTCGCCTCCAACCTCGCCCACTACATCTCGCTGCGCCGCACGCCAGAAACCATCGACCGCCTCTACCGGCTCTATGCGCAGCTCACGCCGGATGACATTCTGCGCGTGGCGCGCTGGTGCTTCCAACCGGCAACCCGCACCACGGTTACCCTCCAGCAGGAGGCGGCATAGATGCAACTCATTTCGCTGCCCGACTCCTCCCCCCTCGTCACGCTCCGCATCCTGTTCCGCACGGGCTCGGCCCAGGACCCCGCGGGCAAAGGCGGCGCCGCCTGGATGACCGCTCTGCTGCTCGCCTCTGGCGGCAGCCGCACGCGGTCCAACAAAGAGATTCTGGACGCCTTTTTCCCGCTCGCCACCGAGGTCGGCAGCCAAGTGGATAAGGAGATGATCGCGTTTTCCGCCGAGACGCACCGCGACAACCTGGACGCGTTCTATGAGATCTTCCGCGCCATGCTGCTGGACCCGGGCTGGCGCTCAGACGACTTCCAGCGGCTGCGCGACGACGCCGTCAACTACCTCGAATCCGGTCTCCGCGCGGAGAACGATGAGGAGTTCGCCAAGGAGATGCTGTATCAGCGCATCTATCAGGGCCATCCCTATGAGCGGCACAACGCCGGCTCCGTCAGCTCGCTCAAAGCCTTGAAACTCTCCGATTTGCGCGAGTTCTACACGGCCCACTTCACCCGCGAAAACCTCACCATCTGCCTCGCCGGCGGGTACCCGCGCGAATTTGAGCGCCGCATCCGTCAGGACTTTTCGTCGCTTCCATTGAAGGCCCGCCCACAGCAGGCCATCCCCGCCCCAGCCTCCATCGCCGAATCACACGCACTCTTCATCGAGAAACCCGCTCGGGGCGTCGCCATCTCGCTCGGCTTTCCCATCGATGTCCGCCGAGGACACCCGGACTTCCCTGCCCTCCTGTTAGCCACCTCCGCTCTCGGCCAGCACCGCATGTCCAGCGGCCGCCTCTTCAACCGCATGCGCCAGATCCGCGGCCTCAACTACGGCGATTACGCCTACATCGAGTATTTCCCCGGCGGAATGTACAGCCTGGAGCCCGAACCCAACCTGGCACGCTCCCAGCAGATCTTCCAGCTTTGGATCCGCCCAGTCGAGCGCGAGCAGGCCCACTTCGCCCTCCGGCTCGCTCTGTATGAGCTTCACCGCCTCATTGAACACGGCATCGACGCCGAAGAGTTCGAGCGCACCCGCAGCTTCCTGCCCAAATACTCGAAACTCCTTCTGAAGACCAGGGACGCCGAACTTGGCTACCTGGCCGACAGCGCCTTCTACCAGACTCCGCCGTACCCCGAGTATCTGGAGCAGAGCTTCGCCCAGCTCACACTGGAGGCGGTCAACGCGGCCATTCGCCGCCACCTGCGCACCGGCCCACTGCACATCGTGATGGTGGGCGAAGGACTGGCAGGCTTGCGCGATGACATCCTGTCCAACAAGCCCTCGCCCATCGAATACAACACACCCAAGCCGGACGACATCCTCGCGGAAGACAAGAAGATCGAGCAACTGCCCCTGACACTGAAGGCAGATCTCATCCCCGCCGGGAGAGCATTCGCCTGACGATGCGCGCCGGCGTCCGCGCGCACCGCCGGCCTCATCTCAGCGCTTCTTCTTTCCGAACAGCCCGCCCACGCCGGGAACGCTCCCGCCGACGGCGCCCGTCACCGCCTGCTTCGCCGCATTCCCCGCCATCGCCTTGGCGTTCGGCACGAACTTGGGATCCGAAGTCGTTCCCTCAATCGTGAACGGAACGCCGTTTCCGCCACCGATCCCAGCCTTCTGAACTGCGCCGGCCCCCGCTGCCAGATCCGCATTCATCGTGAAATTCAACGCCCCAGAGGGGCTCACCGTTCCGCTCCCGGTGATGGTGCCGAACGCCGGCACCGCGAGATGAATCCCGTTTGCCTGCGTCCCTTCCGGCCCCGAGTTCACGTTCGCCGAGAGGTCCTGGATCGTCGTGTCCCGGCCGCCGGAACTCTTCCCGCCCAGGGCTGGAATGACCGACAATTTTGAACTGAGATCGTAGGACGCCAGCTTCGCGTTCGCCAGCTTCACCGCGCCAGCCACCACCGGCGCCGCCGTAGTGCCTGACACTCCCACATCTACAGAGAGCGTCCCGCCCTGCAGCTTCGATCCTGGAGGCAATACTACGCCCAGCGCCGGCAATACCGCCTGCACCTCATCCACCGGCATGCCCGGCGCGCTCACCTTGAGGTTCAGTCCCGTTGCGCTTCCCTGCTGCTGATAGGCCCCCGTCAGGTGGGCGACGGCCTTGCCGATCCCAACGTCGCATTGTGCTAACTGTCCGGAATCGGATGTCATGTTGTGCTCGACAACATACTTTAGGCTGACCGGCACGCCCGAAGGCCCGCCTTTGGCGGCCAATTTGAGCTTCTCGGTATTCAAAGTGCCGCTCGCCTTGGCCACCTGCCCGTTGGAAACGACGGATCCCTCCAGATCCGCAATGCCTTGAATCCCCGTGGTTGGCTCCACAAAGCCCGAAGCGGCAAGGTCGAAGTCCTTTATTTTCAGAGTGATATCAAGTGGGGCCTGCCCCGCGGAGCCAGCCAGCGGCCCACAGCTCCCCTTGAGTGCCAGGCTTCCGCCCCCCGGCAGCTTCGCCCCAATTTCAACCGGAAACTTCGCGGATGTGGAGAAACCCCTCACCTCCAGCGTTACGTCTTCGTAACTATGAGGGGCTTCCGCTGAGTTTGCCGTCCCGACAAGGATGCGTCCCTTTGTGATCTCAATCTTGTCCACCGAGAGCGCCTGTTCCGCGGGCTTGCCGCCCTTCTCCGCCGTGGCCGCGCCCGCTCCCAGTGTGGAGAAATTCCAACGGTTCCCCGACCCCTTCAGCAGTGCAATCTGCGGCTCCTCAATCCTGATCCCCGTCACGTGCAGCGTCTTCTTGAAGACCAGCGGCATCACCTCAACGCCGGCCACAAACTTCTTGGCCGCCAGAAACGGCTTTTGGCTGAATGCCGGATCATCCGCAATCGTGATGTCGTCGGCGGAGACCGAACCCGAAAACACCGATAGACTCAGGTTCCCGACCTTCACCCCCCGCCCGAGTGCCTTGCTGAGTTCCTGCTCCAGCATCGGCCGGAAATTGCTCACGTTGACCAGCTTCGGCAGAATCGCGCCAACCACTACCACCACTCCGGCCGCGATCAGTCCGATTCGAACTCCACGTGTCATAGACCTTCTCCCTTTAGTTCAGGGCCGGTGTTCCCGGTTGGCCCAGCTAGATTCTACGACGACCTCTCACCAGAATCACCCCGCTCTTTCGTTATCCGTTCCCTTTGCAGTCGAATCGCCCTAGAATGAGCCAAAGATCGAAATGTCTCGCTCCACGAAGAACTACCCATCTCCCAACTCCGGCAAACTGATCGTCCTCGCCGCCTCCACCTCGGAATCCAGCGAGTACCAGCAGAGCACCTGGCGGCAAATGCTCCTGGCCACGCTCCCCCAGCAATACGCGCGCATCATGGGCACAGACTGGTCGTGCAATGTCGAAACCAACCCCGACGGCAGCGCCAAATACGTGCCCAACGGCCTCCGCGTGGTGGAGAGCCTTCTCCAGCGCATCTACCCTGCCGAACAGATCGTGGTCTGCCATCCGGACCAGCTCCACCTGTTTGTCGGTCCCAGCACACGGGTGGTGGGCATTCACGCTCACAACCCGCTCGGCATCACTTTTGCCACGGACATCTACGCCAGCTTTTATGGCCGCAAGGCAGAGCCCGTCAACGCCTACGAGTTCCGCCGCCTCATCGAACACCCCGCCATCGCCGCTCACCGCCACCACCTCAAGCTGATCGTCGGTGGCCCGGGCGCCTGGCAGATCGAACACAAAGGCCTGCGGTCTCATTGGCAGATCGACACCATTGTCAACGGCGAAGCCGAGGAGGTGATCGAACCCCTCTTCCACGCCGCCGTCCGCGGGGAGGCGCTGCCGGCGCGCGTGGAATGCTCCAGCCCCCCGCTCAGCGCAATCCCCATCGCCGGCAACCGCTCCACCTTCGGCGTCGTCGAAATCACGCGCGGCTGCGGCCGCGGCTGCCAGTTCTGCTCGGTGGCGCTTCGTGACGGAAAGAGCCTGCCCCTACCCCATATCCTCGAAAATGTCCGCAGGCAGGCGGAACAGGGCGCGGACACCATCATGCTCACCACCGAGGATCTCTTCCTCTACGAACAGGGCAAACGCTTCGCCACTAATCTGCCCGCTCTCAAACGTCTCTTCTCCGAAGTCGCCGCGGTCCCAGGCATCAAGCACGTCATGCTCACTCACGGCACAATGGCTCCCGTGGTCGTCCAACCCGAGATCGTCGATGAGCTTCATCTCGCCGTCGATCTCAGCCTCAACCGCCATCCCGATTCCACGCATCCCAAGCATCGCTACGCCATGATGTTCGTCGGGCTGGAGACCGGCTCGCCCCGGCTCTTCGAGAAGTTCATGAAGGGCAAGAGCTACCCCTTCCCCCCGAATCAGTGGCCCGGCGTTGTCGTCAAAGGCATCGAGATCATGAATCGTGCCAACTGGTTCCCCATGTGCACGTTCATCGTCGGCCTGCCCGGCGAGACCCGCGAAGACACCAAACAGTCGCTGGATCTGCTCTACGCCCTCCGCGACGCAAAGTGGTGCGTGATCCCCACCCTCTTCGTGCCCTTGGATGAGACGCGCCTGGCGACCTCGGAAGGCGCCCAGTTGGCCCGCCTCACGGATCTCCAATGGGAGTTCTTCTTCACCTGCTGGCGCTACAACATCGACTTCTTCCGCCGCGAGAAGTCGGTCCAGTGGAAGTTCAATGCGGGCATCCCGCTCTACTACTACTCCATGGGCCGCCGCCTCTTTGGATCCGGCATCAAGTACCCGCTCTTCCGCCTCGCGCACTTCCCGGAGCGCTACCTCCGCCGCCACCTCTACCTCGACTTCTCCCGGCGCAACGTGCCGCGCCCGGAGCCCTGCATCGAACCCGTCAGTTGACGCCCGCGCTCGCGTTCAATAGCTTGGAGATGCTCCAACGAAAGGGATCTCCATGTCGTCCGCACGCAGACTCTCCCGCCGTTCCCTGCTCGCCTCTACACCCGCACTGGCCGGCCTCTTCCAGATGGCAGGCTCTCCCGCCTCGGCC
Source organism: Paludibaculum sp. (assembly GCA_029973955.1). Lineage (GTDB taxonomy): Bacteria > Acidobacteriota > Terriglobia > Bryobacterales > Bryobacteraceae > Paludibaculum. The sequence continues at coordinate 36,206 of JARKQJ010000217.1, forward strand.
CACGCGCTGCAGCGCGGGCCCAATCCCAACTCCACACCCAGCACACTGAAGATCACGGACATCCGCTCCGTCCTGGTCGCCTCCAACTACGACTACCCCATCATCCGTATCGACACCAATCAGGGCGTCTACGGACTGGGCGAAGTCCGCGACGCCGGCCGCGAAGGCACCGCCCTCGTCCTCAAGCCCCACCTGATCGGCAGGAATCCGCTCTCCATCGAGCCGATCCTCGACTCCATCCGCAACTTCGCTTCCCAACAGCGCCTCGGCGGAGGCTACTCCGCCGTGGACATGGCCTTGCACGACATCGCCGGCAAGGTCTACGGCGTCCCCGCCTGGCGCCTCATCGGCTCCAAGTACCGCGACCGCATCCGCTGCTATTGCGATACCGATCAGAGCAAGGATCCCAAGGTCTTCGCCGAACGCCTCAAGAAGCGCAAGGCCATGGGCTACACGTTCTTCAAAATGGACCTCGGCACCAGCCTTGTCGCCGCTCGTCCCGGCGCCATCAATAGCCGCAACACCGCGACCGAAAAGGGCCTCGCCTACCTCTGCGAGTACATCCAGGCGATTCGCGACGAAGTAGGCTGGGATGCACCGCTCGCCACGGATCACTTCGGGCCGCTCACCGTCAACGACTCCATCCGCTACGCCCGTGCCTTCGAGAGATACGATCTGGCCTGGGCCGAGGACATGATCCAAGTGGGCCATCTCGGACCCGGCGGCGACGCGCCCAGGAACTGGCGCGCCTACCGCGAGCTTTCAGAAGCTACCGTCACGCCCATCGCCACCGGCGAATCCCTGTTCGGCCTGGAGGAAGGCTTCAAAGATCTCATCGACAACCGCGCAGTCGACATCATCCACCCCGATCCCCTCACCTCCGGCGCCATCCGCGAGACGAAACGCATCGCCGACTACGCCGCCATGCACGGCGTCCAAACCGCGATCCACTTCGCCGGTTCCCCTGTCGGCTGCCTCGCCAGCGTTCACATGGCCGCCACCATCAAAGACCTGCTCGCCATGGAAAACCACGCCGTCGATATCCCCTGGTGGAGCGACCTGGTCACCGGCCCCGCCAAGCCCATTGTCCAGCAGGGGCACATCATCGTCCCCGATACCCCCGGCCTCGGCCTGGAACTCAATGAGGCGGTGGTCAGGGAACACATCCGCAAAGGCGGCTACTTCGAACCGACACCCCAGTACGACGACTACATTCTGAACCGCTTCCGGCTGGGCGGCCCTTACCCGCACATCGACGAGAACGGCACGCTCGTCAACAAGTAGCAGCGGCCGGCCGTGCCCGATTTCGGACGCTCACACCCCAAATCCGGACAGAGCCGCGCCGGCATCTGCCATGAATTCATCCACTTCCCTCTGGCACACCGGGTGCCCCCGCAGTGGCATGACTTCGGAAATACTCTCCGTCACCTCCCGCCGCCGCTTCCTCCATGGCGCGGCTGCTGCTTCGCCGTTAGCCGCTGCCCCGGCGCCCTCTGCCGGCAACGCCACTCTTGATGTCATCCAGAACCTACGCTCCATCCACGGCAATTTCTCGCCGCGCCGCGTCCCCGACGAGCACGTGGAGAGCATTCTGGACGCCGCCGTGCGTGCCGCCAATGCCTCCAACATGCAGTCATACTCCATCCTCGTCAGCCGGGACCCCGCCAGGGTCAAAGCCGTCACAACTTATTCGGCCACCTGCATGCTCCTCTTCTGCGCCGACTATAATCGCCTCCTCGACGTCGCCGCCCACCTCGGCCACCCCTTCTACGCCGACAACCTTGAAGCCTTCGTCACCGCCAGCACCAACGCCGTGCTCGCCGCCCAAACCGCCGTCATCGCCGCCAAGTCCATGGGCATCGACTCGCTGCTGACTAACGGCATCCACCGCGGCGACATCCAGCGCCTCTGGTCTCTCCTCAACCTGCCCCAGCAGTCCTGCTTCCCCGTCATCGCCTTGCTCCTGGGCTACCCATCCACCGAACCTTCGCACCGCACGGGACGCCTGCGCGGTCCGGGCGTGGTTCACCGCGAATCCTACCAGCGCGCCACCAAACCGGAACTCGAAGCCATCGTGCGCCAGCACGACGATCCCGCCGCCCACCTCGCCCTGAACGACGTTTGGCGCGAGAAGAAATACCCGCACTACCTCGATTGGTTCTACAAGGATTGGGTCACCGGCCGCCGCCCAACCGCCGCCGAGGGCCAGATCGCGCGCCGCCTCCGCGCCAGCGGCTTCCTCGACCCCGCCACCCAGCCATGAGTCGCGCTGGTGCTGTACGGCCGCCTCGGGCGTCGAGGGAACCGCGCCAGTCCCGCGCAGTTCTTTGAGCAGGTGCGGGTCCACCAGCGGGCAGCTTTGCGCAGGTGCGGGTCCACCTGCGTAACGGGGCCCGTGATCGCTTCTACTTCGTGAACGACTTGGTCAATGAGAACTGCCAGTAGGTGTTGTCCCGGATCCCCGGCTGCAGGCCCCACTGCTTCCGGTAGCCGCCGTCCAGCGTGAACTCCTTGAACGACAGCGCCACCATCGTCTGGTAGCGGAACACCCGGTTGCCGTTCGTCCCGTAAAAGTTCCAACTGTATGTGTGAGCCGGCCCGTGCCGGAACGTCACCTTCACCCAGTCGCGCTTGAACAGCGGATGCTCCATCCAGCCCTGCGTGTGCAGCAGACTGCCCGTCGGCAGCGGACTCTTCAGCAGCGTCCAACTGTCGCTCGTCACCACCACCGGCACCTTGCCAGCCTTAGTGTTAAACACCAGATTGCCCGGAATCAGCCAGTCGTTCGTGCCTGTCTTGACGCTCGGAAACCGCCAGTATTGCACGCCCGAGCCCAACGCCAGCGCATGCACGCCCTTCCGCCAGACCGGCAGCTTGTAGCCCAGGCCCGCCTGGTAGTCGTTGGAGTGGCTCGGCGTGTCGAATGTATCCCACCCATAGATGAACAGGGTGTCTCCCGCACGGAAGGCATTCGTCAAGCCCGTCGTCACCTTGCTCTGCCACGCCGGACCGTCGCCGAAAGTCCCGCCCAGCGTCAGTTGAAATGTCTCCGCCATGCCCGTCTGCACGGAGGTGACCCAGCGCCTCGCCGGCCTGCTAGAGAGCATCGTCTCTCTCGTCACAGACTGCCCGGAGAGCATCCAGGGGAAAACTACGATCCAGGGGAAGTATCTGCTTGGGCTCAAATTGATAATTTAACATAGATTCAGGCCGTTTTGACTGAATCTGTCCCGTGAGCCCCCCAATGCGGAGGACTCCTCAGCGTTGCTACTCTGCCAGGTGAAAGGTGGCCACGTAGGCGTTCCGTTTGTACGGCAACGACCAATACACCCGCAAATCTCCCGTCGGTGACCCGCTGAAGCGATTCTCCAGCGTATAGGCCGACATCGCATGGTCCGTCTGCGCCAGCGGCGGATAGAAGTTCTCCTCGTGGCCGCAGACCTTGTCCTGCTCTTCAATCGCCCGCGTCCGGATCGACGCCAGCGTCCCGGCGCTCAGGCTGACCTTCGCCTCGTGGATGCTCTCCCCATCAATGGAAAACTGGATGGGCAGCGCCTCCACTCGCACAATGTTGTCCAGCAGATCCCCCGTCATGCGCCGCGCAAACTCCCTCAGCGCCTGCCGCTGCTCGTAATTCGCCTTTTCATCCACGATCAGCAGCGACTTCACCGGGAACGATCCGCCGGTCAAATCGCCCAACGTCGATGCCGCGTGCACCGCCGCCGCCACTTTCAGGCCGCCCAGTTCGACGCCCTTCCAGTTGCCGCGCTTGATCTCCCAACCAAACACCGCCAAATTTCCCACCAGTTGTACCTCGCTGTTGATGAAGCACGAACCGGCGTTGACGTCTGCCGAGCGCGCCTCCACATAGTTGCCTTCCACTGCCACCGACGGGCTCGCGGCCATTGCCAAGGCCGCAAATCCCAAAATCGACACGGCGATCCTGCTCGTTCTCTTCATCGCTTGAATCTCCCAGTCTGCCCGGCCCCGCCTCAGCGGCGCCGTCTCTGTTTGATTCAATCATCGATCGTCAGGATTCACCCCGGCGCCCTGTCCTACGCTGCCCGTTTCCTCGCCATATATTCGCCAAATCGATTGTCCGTCTCCAGAATGTGCTTCGCCAGCCAATCCTTCAGAAACGGCATCAGCCGCATGGTGACGGTGCTCTTGCCAGCCATCACTTCCTCGCTGAATTCGCCCACCTTCGCCACCATCGCCTGGTGCTTCAGACGATGCGAAGCCAGTTCAGGAAACCCAGCCGCAGCCATCAGCCGCTCCTCCGTTTCGAAGTGATACTTCGTATAACTCACCAGATCCTGCATCACGCAAACGACGTCGGGCGACTTGCCCCCCATCTGCATCGCATGGTGCAACCGGTTCAGGACCTGCACCAGGTGCTGGTGCTGCCGGTCCACCTCCTCTACACCGATCAGGAGAGAATCGTTCCATTCAATGAGTGCCACTAAGTACTCCTCACTTCGCCTTATCGGCGTCGCGTGGTGTTCTTTGAGCTCAATGTGGGAAAAGGTGCGTCGTACCCCTTCGCGTCCCACCACAGAATGCGGTTCAGCAGGTCACTGGGAATATCGTCCACGTCCGACCAGTTCATCCGCGCCGACTCGGCCGCCGCCCATCGCTGCCGTCCGTTCAGCGCCCTCAGCGGCGGGTTCATCTCGTCCAGCCTCCGTTTTGCCGGAATGCAGTCATACGGCTTCGCATCCGCTTCCGCCGTAAACACACTCGTCATCGGCCGCGCGTTCTTCAGCCACGGCGTCCGCGCCGGAATCCGGAAGATCTCCTGAATCGTCCGGATCATGGAAAGCTGGTTGTAGTTGTTCGAATCCACCGCTCCCCGGCGCACGTGCGGACCCACCATCAGCGCCACCGTGCGGTGGCCGTCCACGTGGTCCAGCCCATCCTGCGCATCGTCCTCCACGATGAGAATCAGGCTCTTGCTCCAGAACCGGCTCTTCGAAATCCCCTCGACAATCCGGCCCACCGCCAGATCGTTGTCCGCCACCATCGCCTTCGGCGTGGGCGATCCCGGGCGCGTCCCGTTCGTGTGGTCCGCGGTGAGCGTCAGAATGTTGATGTTCGCCAGCTTCCCGCTCTTCTCCGATTCACCCAGTTCGCGCAGAAACTCCGACGCCCGGATCTGATCCGTAATCACCGTATCGTCCTGCGGATAGCGCGTGCTCATCAGCGGCTTCAGCGCCGGCAGTCCCGCCGCGCTGCAGCCCACCTGGTCCATCCACTTGCCTTCCTGGTACAGGCGCCAGTACTCTGTCCAGCTCTTGAGGGACCGCTCGTTGATATCCTCGGCACTGTCCTTCTCCGGATTCCACTTGCCCGGCAGGCAGAACTCGCCAAAGATCCGCACCGTCACCGAAGGCGGCGCGCCCTGCCAGAAGAAACCCGCCGGCGATACCGTCAAGGCATCGCTCATGTCCCAGGCATAGCCGCGCGGCGAAGCGGCAAACGCCCGCTGCGTGTAGTCGCTGACGAAGGCCATCATCAGCCACTGATGGCCGTCGAAGCTGATCGAACTCGTCGTGTAGAAATTGTCCAGCAGCACATAGCGATCCGCCAGCGCCTGGTGGTTCGGCGTCACGTCGCCGCCGTAGATGGCCAGCTTCGGCTCGCCGTTGCCCTTGCCCATCGCGCCAAAGACCTGATCGTAGGTACGGTTCTCCTTGATGATCAGGAACGTGTGCTCGATGCCCAGCGCGCGCAGGTTCTCTACCCCGCCGGCTTTCGCCATGCGCGGCGCGTTGGACGCCTTCGCCTCACGCAGGCCCGCCGAAAGCGCCGCCGCATCCGGCGCCGGCATCCTCTCGATCATTCCTTCGTAAGCTCTCGAATTGAACGTCCCATCCCCCTTATCCGTGCTGCCCACGCCCTTGATGCTCACCACGCGCAGCGTGCCCTCTCCGTCCACGGCGATGCCGGAGGGGAACCAGCCCGTCGGCAGCGCGCCTGCCAGCTTCCCGCCCCGCACTACCGCCACCGCGTTCATTCCGCCCAGCAGCACGTACAGAGAATCGCCCTTCGGCGACCACGCCGTATGCGCCGGAATGCTGCCCACCGTGCCCGCCGGCCACGCCGCCAGCTTCACTTCCTTCGTCTTCAGCGACGCCGCGTCGATCAGCGTCACGCTGTCGGAGTGCGCGTTCGCTACCGCCACCGTCTTCCCGTCCGGACTCACTCGCAACCCGGCCGGCGAGAGCCCCGTCGCAACCTCAACCGCCGCAAACGTCTTCACATCGACGGCCGTCACTGTCCCGCTCACCGAGGAACCGGTCACCGGGTCCGAGGCGATCCGCCCGCCGCTCGTCGGCGCCGCCGTCTGGCCCTCCTGCCATCTCCGGCCCCCTCGGTTTGAAACGAAAACCTTGCCTGCCGTTTCAGACACATCCACGGAGAACGGCGCCACCCCCGTCTCCACTTCCTTCACCACTTCCCGCTTCGCGGCGTCGATCACCGCCAGCGTGTTGTTCCGGCTGAACGCCACAAACGCCCTCGCCCCGTCCTTCGAAAACGCGATCCCCACCGGCACCGGATGCGGCTTCAGCGCCATCCGCTCCTCCTTCACAACGCGTCCGCGCGCATCGAGCGTCGCAATCAGGATCCCGTCCGGTCCGTTTCTCAGGGCCTCGCTGGCCCACAGCTCGCGCGTCCCCGGCCGGAACGCGACGCCTGCGTACGAGGTCGATTTCGACTTCGCTTCTCCCACCAACGCGCCCGTCGCCGCCTCATAGATCTCCACCCCGCGCCAGTTCAACACCGCCATCAGCTCCCCTGCCCCGTCCAGGCACACATCCACCGGCCGGCCCTTCATCAGCACCGGCGTCCCCCACGGCTTCAGCAACTGGTTCGAGGGCAACAGCCAGACTCCCCCCGGCTGTTTCCCCAACCTCGCCGTCGAACTCAGCACCTGCCACAACCCGGCCTGCTCTCCTCCCAACACCCCCGCCGCCAAAACGGCCAAGAGGCACACTCCGGCCTTCGTCCATCTGCGATTGAAGCTCATTATTTGCTATTTCCTTCGAGACTCTGTACGTCGATCAAATCCTGCGGCCGGCCCACCGCCCGTTTGTTCTGGATCAAGTCCTCCCGGCTCAGAAAACAAGCCAGCAGCTCCTGAATTCTTACTTCTCTTCGACGTTGCCACGCCCCCTCAAAGTCCGCCCCTTCAATGGAAGTGAGAATGTCGATCCGCGCGGGTGGGATCCCCATCATATAAACCAGATCGGGCGTCGTGAAGTCCGCCACAGACATCCCGGCAACCGGCGCGCCAAATTTCGCCAGCGCTCGGAACACGCGCTCCGCGTTTTCGTTGGACGCTTCCACCCAGACGTCGTAGTTCTTTGTGTACCGTGGCTCTGTATACAACATGGTGGCGTAGCCGCCGACCACAAGGTACCTAACTCCGGCCTCGTTGAATATGCACAACAGTTCTTTGAAGTCGGAGTTCACTGGGATCTCTCCCCCTCAATATCCAACCCTCTTCCACCATCTCCCACGCTGCGTCCAGGATCGCTTCGGGGCCCTGACGCTGCCAGAATTCGACATCGATGCTCCGCCCCGCTGCTCTTTGTGAGCCTTTGTACAGTAGCTCTACCTTCCGCGGCCGTGCGTTCATTTCAGACTCTCTGCTCGATCCCGGAAACAAGCTTTCACACCCAAACGGGCAGGGGCACCTGGCCGGGCCCCTGCCGCCTCTTCTCTCACCTGCCGCCGATTACAGCGGCCGGTAACACTCCCGTGCCTCGCAGCACTCGTACTCGTCTACCACTTTCTGGTCCGGACCGATGCAGATCTGCGTCTTGTCACACCAGAAAGCGCGGTCGTTGCCGTGCGGCACTGTTGGGTCCCACTCGGCCTCCACGTACATGCCTTTCCATCGCAGGTTCTGGCAGCGGTCGTCGCCGATCCGCGTCAGCCCTCCGCGCTCACCGTTGATTACTGCCATGGCCGGCCTCCTTAGGCCTTCACCCCGGCGGCGGCCAGCAGCGCGCGCTTCACGGCCGTGGCCGCGATCTGCACCTTGTACGCATTCATGCTCAGCGGTCTGGCGGCCTCCACCGCGGCCTTGCCCGCGGCTTCCGCGGTCTCTGCCGTGATCGTCTTGCCGGCCAGCATTGCCGCCGCCTGCTCCGCCACGTATGGCGCCGGCGCCACGTGTCCGAGCACAATCCTGGCCGAGCCGACCGCGGCCCCCTTCATCGTCAGCGCCACCGACGCGGTCGCCAGCGGCCAGTCCAGCGCCTCTTTCTGCCGCACCTCATAGGTCGCATTCTTTGTCACGGCGTTGGGCAGCACCACCGCCGTCACGATCTCGTTCGGTTTCAGATCCACTTCGCGCTGCTCGCTCGAAGCCGGCGCCACGAAAAACTTCGCCGCCTCCACTTCGCGCTTGCCCGCAGCCGAAGCGATCTCCACCTTCGCGCCCAGCGCCATCAGCGCCGGACCGAAACTGGACGCCGACACAAATCGCGCCGGACCGTCGCCGAAGATCGCGTGATAGCGGTTGTCGCCTTCCATCGCCAGGTCCTTACCGTCATGCTTCGCAATCAGGCCGAACCCCGCGCGGAAGAACCAGCACCGCGGCCGCTGGCAGAGGTCGCCGCCCACCGTCCCCAGGTTGCGGATCTGCGCGCTCGAAACGCCCTTCGCCGCTTCCACCAGGGCCGGCGCGGCGGCCCGCACCAGCGCGTTCGTCATCAGTTCGTCCACCGTCACCAGCGCGCCGATCTTCAATCCGGCCGCCGTCTTCGTGACGCCCTTCAGCTCCGCGATCTCCTTGATGTTGACCACGCGCTTCGGCGTAACCACCGCATCCTTCATGAGGCTGATCAGGTCCGTGCCGCCGGCCAGGACCACTGCGTCGTCCCAACCAGCGCCCAGAAGGCCCAGCGCCTCTTTCAACGTCTTCGGACTGGCGTATTCGAAGGGTTGCATTATGCTTTCCTCCCGCTGAGTGCGTTCAACACGTGCATCGGTGTCATCGGCACCACTGGCACCCGCACGCCCACCGCGTTCGTCACGGCATTGGCAATCGCGCCAATCCCGCCCACGGCCGGCGGCTCGCCCAGCCCGATCACGCCGCGCGAATAGTTCTCCTCATCGATCTCCAGGTGCACCACGATCTCGCCGATATCCTTGATCCCGGCCAGCTTGTAGTACTCCAGATCGGCGTTCAGCATGCGCCCCGTCACGTTGTCCATGATGCGCTCTTCCATCAGCGCTCCACAGATCGACATGATGCATGCCCCGAACACCTGGCTCTCCGCCGTGCGCGGATTGATGATGTGGCCGCAGTCCTGCACCGCCACCAGTTTGTTCATCCGCACCACGCCGGTCTCCACATCCACGGTCACGTCGGCGATCTGCACGCCGCCCACGCCGCCCGTGTTCAGGCCTTCCTTCGCCGCATCGCGCGGCACGTTCTGGCCCGTCTCCGAGATCGACTTCACACCCAGCTTCTGGCAGGCCGCCTTCCAGGTAAGACTCTTGGCCGGATTGCCCTTCACGCGGATCGTGCCGTCCACCGCTTCCAACTGGTCTGCCGGAGCGCCCAGCGCCCCGGCAACTTCGCCGAACAGCTTCTCCAGTGCGTTCAGTGTCGCCTTGCGCGTCGAGGAACTGACGCCGCCCACCGTGGTGGAGCCGCCCGAGGTGCCCGATGGCGGATAGTTGGTATCGCCGATCTTCACCTTCACCTCACCCATCTTCAGGCCCAGGCTTTCGCAAGCCGTCTGCATGATGATGGTGCGCGTTCCGGTGCCCAGGTCCTGGCTGCCCAGTTCCACTTCCACAGTGCCGTCGGAGTGGATATTGCAGCGGCACGTCGAATCGTGCCCCGCGCCGCCCCACGTGTTCACGCCGATGCCCAGGCCGCGCTTCAGATGGCTCTTGCCGGAGTCACCCCGCGGATGCCAGAGCTTCTTCCACTCGGCCATCTCCGCCGCCTTCTTCAACTGCCGCACGTAGGTTTCCGGCCGCGCCGTCAAACCTGCGTTCTTCATGAAGAACTCCAGCGGATCCATGTTCAGCTTCGCCGCCAGGTCGTCCAGCGGCGCCACCGTCAGGAACGACGCCTGCTGGTGGTTCGGCGCACGCCATGCCCGGATCGGCGCATTGTTCGTGCTCACCGCGGAGTGGTTCTGCCGGCGGTTCGGGATCTTGGTGTAGACGTAGGGGATCGGAGAGCTGCCGCCGCCGGTGAAGCCGCCCGAGGCCCAACCCTCGCTCTGCCACACTGTCAGCGTGCCGTCCTTCTTCGCGCCCACTTTGATCTTCGCGTAGCCCGAGGAACGGCAGCCCGCAATCACCTGCTCCGTCTGCCGGTCCAGGAAGATCCGCACCGGTTTGCCGCCGGTCTCCTTCGAAAGATTCGCGCTCTCCACGCCCCACCGGTCCGGCTGGAACTTCGATCCGAAGCCCCCGCCCACATGGTCCTGGTGCACGTGGATGTTGGCCGCCGGCACGTTCAGCACCCGCGCCATGTCCGCGCGGATGCTCGTCACCGACTGCGTCGATGGGTTGTACTCCACCTTGTTATCAGGCGTCCACGCCACCACGTTCCCGTGCGACTCCAGGCAGCTATGCTGCAGCGTCGGAATCCCGTAGAACCCTTCGCTCACCGCATCGGCATCTTTGAACGCCTGGTCCGGATCGCCTTCAATCTGCTCGCCGGCCGCCTTCGCGCGATTGCCGGCTTTCTTCAGATCCACTTCATTCACGAGGTGCGGCAGCACCTCATAATCCACCTTGATCAGCTTCAATGCGTCGCGCGCCGCCAGTTCGGTAGCGGCCGCCACGCAGGCCACTTCCCAGCCGGCCCACTGGATCTCCGTGCCGGCCGGGGCGATCACTCGCGCAGCCGCCACGCCCGGCGCCTTCGCCGCCGCCGAGATGTCGATCGAACGAACTTTCGCATGAGCGTGCGGCGATGTCAGCAGCATTGCGTGCAGCATCCCCGGCTTGTTCAGATCCGAGTTGTACTTCGCCTTGCCTGCCGCCTTCTCCACACCATCCAAACGGCGGAAGTTCTGCCCCATCACCTTCCGGTCTTTCAGTGCAGGCCATTTGTAATCAGGCATTGGAGCCTCCCTTCATCGTCTTGGCTGCTTCCAGCACTGCCTTGCGAATCCCCATGTAGGTTCCGCACCGGCACAGGTTGCCGCCCAGTCCGTCCTTCACCTGCTCATAGGTCGGGTTCGGATTCCGGTCCAAAAACGCCTTCGACGCCACCACGAAGCCCGGCGTGCAGTAGCCGCACTGCTGCGCGTCGTTGTTCACGAAGGCCGCCACTACCGGATGCGGCTTGCCCGCCGCAATCGAGAAACCTTCAATCGTCGTGATCTGCTTGCCTTGCGCGTCGATCGCCAGGATCGAGCAGGCATATGCGACCTTGCCGTTCACCAGCACCGAGCATGCGCCGCACGTCCCCCGGTCACACACTCTCTTGGCCCCCGTCAGGTCCAACTGGTGCCGCATGACGTCCAAAAGCGTCTCACGCGGCTCCACGGTCGCCTTCATCGGCTTGCCGTTGATGGTCAGCGTGATCGCCACCGCTCCCGGACCCACCACGCCTGCGGCGCTCTGCGCCGCCGCCTGCTCCGGAATCAGCGCCGGCGCGACTGCGCTCGTCGCTCCGACACTTTGCATGAATCCGCGGCGTGAGAACCCGCCGCCTTTCTTGAGTTCAACCTTCTCGGTATCTGGAACTTGACTCACAGTAGTCACCTTCCTTGGAGCTGTCCCGGGCGAACACGCGGTTTCGCCTCAGTATCAGCTTGCATTGTACTGGATTCCTGCCGGGAAGCCTATCTGCCGACACCTGAATTCTGAACGCCCTCATTCCTGCACCAGAAACACCGATCGCACCGCCCCCAACTCCAATCGAAACTCCGTCACCTCACCCCCTCCGCCCACCTCAATCGCGCGCGACTCTCCCGTGTGCGGATCCCACGCTCTCAACCCCCGCTTCCCTCGCAAAGTCACCTTCACATCCACCTCCTTGCCCGTCGAATTCGCAAAGAAATAGACGTCCTTCCCGTCTTTCACCTTGTGGATGTATGTCAGTGCCCCGTCATAATCCGGCGCCAACCTCAACAATGGCCTCGGCGCGTCGATCTTCACATCCCGCTGCGGCAGCACCCGCCCCAGCACCCACTCCAGCACCCACGGCTCCGCCTGCGGCACGAAATACGCCTGTCCGCCCGCGGCGTTCCTGTGCGTGTACACGAAGCTCACCATCCGCCCGTTCATCGCCCGCTCCAGTCCCGCTGTCGGCGGATCGTCCACCGGCAGCCCAAACACCTCCGCCACCATCTTCCGGATCTCCGCATCCTTTCCGAACTCTGCCGACATCACCGGCAACTTCGACGTCCCAATCACCACTCCGCCCTTCTCAAAGAACTCGCGGATGCGCGCCGCCGCCCCCACCGGCAGCGTGTCCCCGCCGGGCACCACCAACACCCGGAACTCCTCCCGGTTCTCCTTGTTGTTCAACACCAACCGCCCGCCCTCCACCGTGCACCGGCGCTCCAGCACCTCCGGATGCAGGTATGTGTAGTCCATCCTCAACTCGTGAAACAGCGCGTCGCCCACCGCCTGGTAGTCGATCTCCTTCGGCGTCACTCCGCCCTCCCGCGCCGAAATCTCGCCCCGCATCCTGCTCTCCACCGCCCCATGCTGCCCTCCATCGAACCTGTACGCGCTCTGCAGCGCCGCAATCGGATAGAGCACCGCCACATCAGCCACGTGCCGCCCGCCCTGCAGCAGGTAGCTCAGCCGCCCCAGGTAGTTGTTGAACTCCGGCATGAACGCGCTCTCCCACAACTTCGGCCCGCCGCTGGTCACTTGCAGATTCACGCCCATCGCATACTGGTCCATCGCCACGCGGTACACCGTCGCCTCGTCCAGTTTGTTGTACGCCGCATAGGTCTCGGCAAACACCACCGGATGGTCGTAGTTGAACGCCGCCGAGCTGACGATCTTGTACCCCGGATTCGACCGGCCCCAAAAGTAAATGTCATCCGCGCCCGGCACGCCCTGGTGCTCGAACAGCTTCATCAGGTCCCCGTTCACCCCCACCGGGCTCACCGGTTCCTCCTGGTCGTAGTGCCCCCCGGCCAAAATTCCATGCGCCACGCAGAAATCGTTCAGCTTCTTGACGAAGTTCGTCGAGAACAACTCCGCCCGCAACCCGTGCAGCGCATTTCGCGCCGCCGCCGTCTGCGGCCCGATGTCGTACCACAGCGCCGGATAGTATTTCACCGGCGAGAATCCGTATCTCTTCTCAAACTCCCGCTGGAACCCAGGGGTCCACATCCGGCCGTCCACCGGATGCATCGCCGGTTCGTCCCAGAACGTGAAGCGGATCTCCTTCCCAAAATAGGCCCCCAGATGCTCCTGCATCCTCCGGTAGCTCAGCCCCACAAACGCATCCATCGCCTCGCTGTCCAGATAGTCCGCGTACGCCCCTTTTTGCGACGCCGGCCGGATCGTGTCGTCCAGGTAGCACGCCATCACCTTCCAATCCCCAGCCGGCGTCTCCGCCGTCACCTTTCCTCCCACTCTCCGCCCGCTGATATCAACCAACTCGAACGTCCGCCGGTTCATCATCACCGCCCCCGCATACCACTTCTCCGGCACCTCCAACTCCACCCGCGCCGGCCCCTCCACGTTCCTCTCCACCATCTCCAGGCTTTTGGCAATGTGCTGCGGATAGTTCGCATAGAACTGCCCTGCCACAATCCCCGTCGGATAGGTCCACTCGTCATAGAGGATCACCCGCATCCCCCGCTTCCGCGCCTCTTCCAACGCCACTCGATACAGCCGGAAGAACTCCTCGCTCTGATAGACCACTCCCTCGCTCGAAGCCTTCCGTCGCGTCGCCTTCAGGTAATCCTCCGGCAGACCCGTCGTCGGCCCGCCGTTCGGCTCCGGCGCGAATCCGCCCATGTTCCGCCTCGCCATCGCCTCCACACCTTTCCGGATCCCCTCCTCGGAAAGCGTCGACAGATTGAACTGCCCGTACCCGTACATCTGCTGGCCCCGATACTCCGCCGGTGGTTTGCGAAACGTCTCCGCATCCACAAATCGCGCTTGCCCCGCCGCCGTTCCCGCCAACAATAGCGCCGCAGTCCAATGTGACAGCCGCATGCAGGCCTCCACTTTCCGCCTACTCTATCGCGTTCCAACCTCGCTGGAACCCCGGTAGAATGAACCCACCGTGTCACCCGCATCTCTGCTCCGCCCGCCCCTCGTCACCATCGCCGCCGCGCTTCTCGCCCCCGCCGCCGATCTCCCCACCGAATGGATTGACGCCGATACCGGCCACCGCGTCGTTCGCCTGTCACGCGAAGACGGCACGCAAAGTCTCTATTTCCACCAGAACGCTTACAGTGCTGACGGCAAGTACCTCATCGTCACCACCCGCGGCGGTGGCATCTCCACCATCAACCTCGCTACCCGCGAAATCAAAGCGCTCGTCCCGGGCCCCGTCTCGGTTCTCGTCACAGGCCACAAGACCGGCGATGTCTATTACACGAAACGCCAGTCCCCTCCCGGCAGCACTCCAGCGGGCGCCACGGTCTACGCCGCCAATCCCGCTACCGGCGCAACGCGCGAAGTCGTCCAACTCCCCCCAGGCCGCTTCGTCTCCTCGCTCAATGCCGACGAAACTCTCCTCCTGGGCTCCTACGTCGATGGCGCTGATCTTACCCGTCCCGCCCCCATTCGTCCGCCCGCCGGCAATTCGCAGTTCGGCCAGCCTAACTACGAAGCCACCGGCCCCGACGGCAAGCCCATGACCTTCGCCGACGCCAAGGACCTGCGCCTCCACAACAGCCTCATGGCCATCCGCGCCGGCGCGCCCCGCGTCCTCTTCACCGTCAACACCAAATCCGGTGAATTGAAAGAGGTCTTCCGCGAACATGAATGGCTCGGCCATCTCCAGTTCTCGCCCACCGATCCCAACCTCATCATGTTCTGCCACGAAGGAACCTGGCACGAAGTGGACCGCATCTGGACCATCCGCACCGACGGCTCCGGCCTCAGGAAGATCCATGCGCGCACCATGAACATGGAGATCGCCGGCCATGAGTTCTTCTCTTCGGACGGCAAGACCATCTGGTACGACCTCCAGACTCCACGCGGCCAGGTCTTCTGGCTCGCCGGCTACGACATCGCCACCGGCAAACGCACCTGGTACCACCTGGAACGCAATGAGTGGTCCGTCCACTTCAACGTCTCCGCCGACGGACAGTTGTTCGCCGGCGACGGTGGAGACAGTGAAATGGTGGCCCGCGCTCCCGACGGAAAATGGATCTACCTCTTTCGTCCGCAACCCGTCCCCGACGTCGCCGGCATTAAGACCGCCAACGCCGAGAACCTCATCACCCCCGGCTTCTTCCAGTCCGAGCGCCTCGTCAATTTGAGCAGGCACGACTACCGCCTGGAACCCAACGTCACCTTCTCGCCTGACGGCAAATGGATCATCTTCCGCTCGAACATGCTCGGCCCCGTCCACGTCTTCGCCGTCGAAATCGCGAAATCCGCCGCAAAATGACGCGCTCTCGCTGGATCAGCAGCCCGCGGCACCGCGCTTCCCGATAGAATACGGACACCGTGCTGTCTTCATCTGTGCGTGCCTCCACGCTATCCCTCATCCTGGCGATCTCCGCCCTCCCTGCCTTCCCTGCCCCCAAAGCCCCCCACTGGGTCGCCACCTGGACCACCGCCCAGCCCCTCATCCGTCCCCCGGCCAATCCCAAGACCGTCCCCCAGGGCTTTAAGAACCAGACCGTCCGCATGCTGGTTCGCACCTCCATCGCCGGCCCCAAACTCCGCATCCGTATCTCCAGCCCTTTCGGCGCCAACGTCGTCACTCTCGGCGCCGCCCACGTCGCCCTCCCTGCCGCCGGTTCCGCCATCCAGCCTGCCTCCGACAAGGCACTCACCTTCAACGGCCAGCCCGGCTGCACCCTCGGCCCCGGCATGGTGATTCTCAGCGATCCCATCGACTTCCCCGTTCCCGCCCAATCCGACCTCGCCGTCAGCCTCTACTTCCCCGGCGAATCCGGCCCGCCGTCCTCTCACAACGGCCAGCGCTTCTCCTACGTAGCCTCCACCGAAGGCGATCTCACCGCCGCCGCCGAAATCCCGAATCCCACCAAAGCCCTCGCCTACTACTACCTCGCCGGCGTGGACGTCCTCGCACCTCCCAAGTCCGCCGCCATCGTCACCCTCGGAGACTCCATCACGGAAGGCGCCCGTTCCACCCCCGACACCAATCGCATGTGGCCCGCCGTCCTCAGCGCCCGCCTCGCCGCCAATAAGAAGACCGCTCACCTCGCCGTCGCCAACGTCGGCATTGGCGGCAACCGCGTCCTACGCGATGTCGCCGGAGCCAGCGTCCTCGCCCGCCTCGACCGCGACGTCCTCTCTCAACCCGGCGTTCAGTGGGTCATCTTCCTCGAAGGCATCAACGATATCGGCCACCTCGACCGCGATCCAGTCACCGCCGAAGCCCTCATCGGCGCCTACAAGCAGATCATCGAACGCGCCCACTCCCGCGGCATCCGCATCGCCGGGGCCACGCTCGTCGCCTACCTCGGCGCCGCCTACTCGCGCCCCGAAGGCGAAACCATCCGGCTGGCCGTCAATCAATGGATCCGCACCAGCGGCGCCTTCGACGCCGTCATTGACTTCGAAGCCGCCACCCGCGATCCCAAGAACCCCAATCGCCTCCGCGCCGACTTCGACCCCGGCGACCACCTCCACCCCAACGACGCCGGCTACAAAGCCATGGCCGATGCCATCGACCTCAGGATCTTTACGCGCTGATCTTCTTCCTGAAGGCACGGGGATGGGCCGTTTCGCGCGTTGGCCCGATCTCATCCTGCTATCCTCAGAGTTCGCCGCCCATGGTCGATACCATCCTCGCCTTCGTCTCCACCCACGGCTACGTCGCTATCTTCTCTCTCCTCGTCCTGGGCATCGTCGGCCTGCCCATCCCCGACGAAACCATGCTCGTCTTCTGTGGAGCCCTCATCGCCCGCGGCCACCTCAAGCTGATTCCCACCCTCGCCGTCTCCTTCCTCGGCAGCATCTGCGGTATCACGCTCAGCTACATCATCGGCCGCACCCTCGGCCTCGGCTTCGTCCACAAATGGGGCCGCT
The DNA here is from genome assembly GCA_029973955.1 of Paludibaculum sp. Classification (GTDB taxonomy): domain Bacteria; phylum Acidobacteriota; class Terriglobia; order Bryobacterales; family Bryobacteraceae; genus Paludibaculum. Next base: position 53,402 of record JARKQJ010000217.1, read on the forward strand.
ACGTCGGCGTCAACGACCAGCGCCTTGAGGTCGTCCACTCCTGGTTCAACCGCATTGGGCACTGGGCCCTCTTCCTCGGCTACTACATCGCCGGCGTGCGCCACTTCACCGCCATCGTCGCCGGCACTTCTTCACTCGAATACCGCTCCTTCGCCGCCTACGCCTATTCCGGCGGAGCCGTCTGGGTCTGCACATTCCTCGGCCTCGGCTTCTACTTCGGCGAACACTGGCGGGAGATCTTCGAACTGGTCCACCGCCACCTCACCATCCTCTCCTTCGTCCTCCTCGCCCTCGCTGCGGCATACGCCCTCTACCGGTGGCGTATCCTGCGCCGCCAAAGCTCCTGACCCAGCCCCCCTACCTGCTTATTCCGCCCCCAAAAACACCAATGGCGCCGGACCAAAGCCCGGCGCCATTCCTTTCAAACTCCTGAATGCTACTTCCGCCGCCGCAGCAGCAGAACGCCGCCCAGACCCAGCCCCATCAGGCCAATCGTGCCGGGTTCCGGAACTTCTCCCCCAGGGCCCATCTGAGCTTCAAACGTCGCATCACTCGACGAACTGAATCGCAGGGTACCCAGCGTCGATCCGTAGCTGAGATCGCTGCGGTAGTAAACCGTGCCGGCAATCGGCCCAATCGCACTCTGCAGATTGTAGCCGGCAAACGCCGCGTTCGCGGTCGAGAAAATCGTGCCAACTCCGTTCCCAAAGCCCGCATAACCAGGGCTGAGCAACCCATTGTTGTAAACCGTGAGACCGAGGTCAGTCAGTGTCCCCGAACCAATGCCGGCGATGTTGATCGAGGCCCCTGTGGCATCGTGACGCCAGATGCCGTCGTTATAGACGTTCGTCGTGTCGCCCAGGAATGTAATTGTCACCAGCGCATCCGTGAACGAACTTTCCCCGGCCTGCCCGGAGGCCACGGCTGTCTGAATGTATGTGATCGGCGCTGCCGATGCGATCATCGACAAACCGCACACTATTAGCATCAATCCCAGCTTCTTCATCTTCTCCTCCAACTCAGAGTCGTGATTTGCGCATCTCTTCAATCCTTTACGAGATACGCATGTATCACATAACGATAACACTTGTATGCGCAACCATCAACGCGGCGTCCAGTCCCGTCTGCTCACGGCTGTTACTACCGCCCCACCCCCAGCCGCACCACCTTCCCGGTCTTGATCGACTCTTTCGCCGCGTCGATAATCTCATTCACCGCCACCGTGTAATCCAGCGACACCAACCCCTCCACCGGCTTCCCGTTCTTCACGCACCACGCCATGTATGCCACCGGCCCCGACCGCTCCGCCGGCAACGGCGCCACCTCCAACGCCACCGCCGCCTCCCTGCCCTTCCTCGCTTCCACTTTCGAACCATCCATGCGGATCGCCCCCTCGTAGCTCACAATCTCAAAGCCGCCGCTGTTCGGCGGCAGATCCCAGCTCTGCTCCAGAATCGACACCGCGTTCTTGTACCCCAGCACCATCGTCACCCCATCCTCCACCTTCGGAAAATCGACCGGCCGCAGGTGCAGCGCATACGCGTAAACCGTCTCCGGCCGCCCCAGGTAGTACAGCGAATACAGCGCGTTGTAGCACCCGAAATCCATCAGCGCTCCGGCTCCGTTCTTCTCCGGATCGATCAGCCATTCGTGGAACATCTTGTTCCGCCCGCTCTTCGGAAACACACCGCCATGCCCCGTCGTCACCCGCAGCCGCCACGGCTTGCCGATCTCCCCCGAATCGATCTTCGCCTTCACCGCGTAATACGCCGGGCTGAACGCCGGACTGAAATTCGTCAACACCTGAATCCCATACTTCCGCGCCAGATCCCGGATCTTGTACGCATCCGCCGCGCTCGCCGCCAGCGGCTTTTCATAAATCACGTGGACCTTCCGCGGCCCGCACAACTCCACCGCTTCCAGGTGCCGGTTGTTTTCCAGGAACGCCCACACCATCGTCGGCTTCACTTCGTCCAGCATCTTCTTTGCGTCGCTGTAGTACTTCACCTCCGGTGGCGTCACCTTTTTCGCCTCCGCCACCAGTTCAGCATCCGTCTCGGCGATTGCCACCAGCTTCGCCGCCGGGTTCTTCACCATCGCCTCCAAATGCCCCCATGTGTGCGAGTGCCGCAATCCGATCAAGGCGATCGTCGGCTCCTGCGCCGCGAGCGTCAAACCAAAACCAAGTGAAACCAACAGGCTGAGAGTTCGCATAGGAATCGGCACGATCCTATCAGGCCCCAATCTCGTTTGCCATCCCCCGCCGCTGTGATACCATGCCCCCCAAGCCGGACACGCCGGCCCCGGAAGTCATCATGATCTTGAACCCCGCCCGTTCCACCCGCCGCCAAGCCCTGCAATCCGCATCCGCGTTTCTGCTCCTCCCCGCCGGCCTCGCCCGCGGCTATCAGGCCAACGCCAGACTCAACCTCGGCATCATCGGCGTCTCCGGCATCGGCAATGTCAATGCCCGCACCTTCAAGGCCCTCGGCCAGAACATCGCCGCCCTCTGCGACGTCGATACCCGCATCCTCGACAAACGCGGCGCCGACTACCCCCAGGCCAAGAAGTACACCGACTTCCGCAAGATGATCGAGAAGGAAAAGCTCGACGGTGTCATCGTCGCCACTCCCGACCACACCCACGCCTACATCTCCATCTGGGCCATGAAGCACGGCCTGCACGTCTACTGTCAGAAACCCCTCACCCAAACCGTCGCCGAAGCCCGCCTCGTCGCCCGCGTCGCCGCTGAAACCAAGGTCGTCACGCAGATGGGCACGCAAACCAGCGCCGAGCCCGGCGTCCTCCGCACCGTCGAACTCGTCCAATCCGGCGCCCTCGGCGAGATCACCGAAGTCCACATGGCCACTGATCGCCCCATCTGGCCCCAGGGCTTCCTCCGCCCCGCCGGTGAAGATTCCCTTCCGCCCGAACTCGATTGGGACCTCTGGCTCGGCCCCGCCGCCAAACGCCCCTTCCTCAACAAATGGCCCGAAGGCCACCCCGTCTACGATCCCGCCCGCAAGAACCAGTTCCGCTCCGGCCCCACTATCTACCACCCCCTCACCTGGCGCGGCTGGACCGAATTCGGCTCCGGCGCCCTCGGCGACATCGCCCCCCACTCCATGAACGTCATCTTCCTCGCCCTCGACCTCGGCGCCCCCTCCGCCGTCGAGATCATCGAAACCTCCGGCATGAAGCCCGAGATGTACCCCGACTGGACCCACCTCCGCTTCGACTACCCCCGGCGCGGCACACATCCGCCCCTCTCCATCCACTGGTACGACGGCCAGATGCCGCTCCCGCAGAACCTCCAGGAACCCCCTCAGCCGCCCGACCCCTCCGGCCAGCCCCGACGCCGCGGCGATGGCGGCATGGTGTGGATCGGCACCAAGGGCAGTTTCCCCGCCGGACGCGGACCCTTCGCCAATTCCGGCGCCGCCGAACTCCCGCCTCCGCCTCAGCGCGACTGGGGCCGCGAAGAAGTCCACAAGGATTGGATCACCGCCATCCAGAACAGCCGCCAGGCCCCCTGCCACTTCGGCTACGCCGGCCCCTTCACTGAGGCCTACCAACTCGGCAACGTTGCCCTCCGCGTCGGCCACCGCATCGAGTGGGACGCCCTCGCCTTCCGTGTCACCAACTGCCGCGAAGCCAACCAATACCTCACCCGCGAATACCGCAAGGGCTGGGACGTCAAATCCATCGCCAGTTAGCGCAATACCGGAGGGAGCCGTGCCCACTCGGCCACCGATGAGCGCGGATGCTCACTTGTAACCGGGAACACGGCGTCCTGCCTCTTTCGCCTACCGCGTTCGCACCTCTGCCTTGGAGGCTCCCACCGAGTTGCTCAGAACGACGCTCACGGAGCCGATAGCATCCTGCGCGCCCTGAATCTGGACCGGCAGCCTGAGCCCGGTGAACGTGCTGCCGCCGGTCCGCGATGCCGCGCTGGCGTAGTAGTTCCGGAATAGATCAGACAGGGAGACCGTCACCGTCGAGGGCTCGTCGATGGACTTGCCCGGCTTGGCGGCGAAGGTCACCGCGGCAGTGGTCATGTCGCGCGGCGAAGAGTATCCCGAAATGACGATGTCGAATCCACTCGCGGTGGCGTTCTCCAGCGTCATGTTCGTGATCACCGGCGCTAATCGCGGCACGGTCAGATCGACCGAGGGATACGGCGGCTGCAGCAGGGCCGTGGTTCCTGACTTGTACGAAGCAATCTCCACGTGAATCTGGCCGGCAATCGTGTCCGGCTGCACGGGCACGAGCACGGAGACCGCCCCGGCCGGCAGCGTGACCTTCAGCCGCCGCCCGTTGTCCGTCGCGTTCGGATCCAGGAACTGCACGCGGGGGTTGTCGGTGACCCCGGTGGCGCTCGCCGTGAACGTAAGCACCAGTTCGGCGTCGATCGGCGCCGGACTGGGCGAGCCCAGCCTCAACTCCACGCGGACCTGTTGCAGCGGGTCTGTAATCGTAGACGGGTTGAATGCGACCTGCGGCACGGGCACCGCCGCGGCCGTCAACCCGCACGTCAACGTCGCCTCTGGACTCTCGCACGCGTCACGCAGTGAAACGGTGTAGTTACTGCTGCCAGTGGCCGGCAGGCCGCCAACGCGGGCGCTGGACGCTCCGGTCTCCTGCAAAGCCAGCCAGGCCGGACCCGACAGGCTCCAGGTGTATGGCGCTTTGCCGCCCGCCGCCGAAACATCCAGACCATAAGGAACACCCGCCAGCACCGGAGAGGCTGGGCAGCCGGACGCCGTGCGCAGCTCCAGTGGCGGACACGTGGGCTTGATCACCGGAACGTCACAGGAGGCCGAGGCGATCTTCCCTTCGCTATCCGCAACACCAACACCCACCGGATAAGTTCCCGACAGCGGTGCTGTCCCCGTAGCCGTGGCCACGGATCCTGCCGACGAAAGCGTCAGCCAGGGTTGCACCGGCGGCTGGAACTGGAACCGGTAAGGCGGAGTGCCGCCCGCGGCAGTGTAGCTCAAGCTCACCCCCGTGCCGGACACTACCGGCTGGAGAGGACAGGCCGCCGTGAGTGTCAGCGGCGGCGGAAGCGGCGCTTCCACTGCGAGCGCACAGTCGATCTGGCCCGTGGCCGGACCGCTGGTCACCCGCATGCTGAAGCGCGAAGTGCCGGCGGGCCCCTGCGGAGTTCCGGCGATGGTATTCCCCGACAACCCCAGCCCCGCGGGCAGCGCACCGCCCGTGATCGACCATGCATAAGGCGCCGAGCCGCCCGTCGCCGACATCATGAAGCTGTACGGCGTGCCGATCACAGCCGGCGTGGCCGGGCATCCCGAAGTGACCGTCAATGTGGGGGACACCACCTCGACGGAGCAGTTGGAGAAGAGGTAGCCCTGCCCCAACACGTCACGAACCTGCACTGAAATTGGGAAACTCCCGGTGGCCGGCGGCGTGCCGCGCACATACAACTGGTAGGTCCCATTGACGGCGCTGCCCGTGCTGGCGCTCAAAGTGAGCCAGGCCGGTCCGTTCAGGAAGAACTCATATTGCCCGCTGCCTCCGGCAATGGTGACAGGCAGGCTATACGGGCTTCCCGCCGCCGCTTGGGGCGCCGGACAGGCACCCGTCATGGTGAGCGTAGGATCCACGATCAGAGAGCAACGGAAGACGGCGGGAGCCGAGCCGGATCCGTCAGTCACCGTCACGCTGAAGGGGAAAGTCCCGGTGGAAGTAGGAGTACCCTGCAGCGCCATGCTGCCGGAGACTACGCCCGGTACCAGCGAGAGCCAGGACGGGCCGGAATAGCTGTAACTGTACAACCCAGTGCCTCCGGAGGCGTCCAGAGGCAGCCGGAGCAGAACCCCCACCGGCACGCGTCCCGGACAGGAACCGGATAGCGTCAGCAGCGACCCCTGCACCACCTGCTGCACAGGCCCTGACGTGGACGGCAGATTCCGGCCGTCTCCGGAATACCGCGCCGTAATCGGGTGCAATCCGGGCGCCAGTCCGGAGATGCCCGTCGCCGCCACACCGTTGGCGTTCACGGACGCCGAGCCGACCACCGTGGAGCCGCCGTCCAGGAACGTCACAACACCAGTCGGCACGGTGCAGCCCAGTTGCGAAGCCACCAGTGCCGTGAACGGTACCACCTGGCCGTATTGCGAGGGATTCAACGAACTGCTGAGCGAGATGGCGGTCGGCGAAACCGACAGCAGAATCTTGGCAACAGTCGCGCTGTATGGCGAGGTGAGCGAAGGCCCCGCCGGGTCGGTCTGCTCGACCATGGTCTGAATCGAGATGTCAGTCGTACACGCCAGCAACGTCGCGGGCACCACAACAACTGCGGCGATCCCGGCCGTCGAATTCGTGATGCTGCACGGCGAAGCGACCGTGGTGGAACCAGACAGCGTGCTGAAGCGCACCGTGTTGTTCGCCTGGCTGATCCCCGCGGCGCTGATAGCGATCGCCTGCCCCGGCGCGATCTGTGTCAGCGGCGTCGGGTTCAGCGTGCCGCTGCACAGATTGTTCGGATTGGGAGGCGAGGAAAAGCCATATACATTCAGGATGGCCGGAGTGCCGGCCGTGGCTGTGACGTTGACTTGTGAAGAGGCGATGCCGTTCTCGTTGCCGAGGCTGAACTCGACAATGCCGCTGCCGAGAAGATACGCGGTTGGAAGCTTCACGTAAACGACGTTCGCGGTCGAGGCACCCGGAATGAGCGTGCCCACGATGGAGCTTTCCGAATAGGCGAAGAACGTCACCACCGGATCGCTGCCTCCCGGAATCATCAGGTTGTTGCCGAAGATCGCAATGATCTGTTCCGAGGACACCGAGGCGGGCTGAACCCGGGTGATGACAGGCGGCGGCGGCGCCGCGGTCAGGTTCAATGAGATCGCATTGCTGTTTGGCGTGTACCCGGCAAGAGTGTAAGCGGAAACTCTCACCTGGAGCGTTCCGGAGGAACCGGCATTCGCAGGCACCTGAACCCCATACGCGATTCCCAGGTTCGGGTCGGTGAACACGCAGTACGAGTCGCTTGTGAACGTGCCCGCGGGACTCGTGAAGGTGAAGGTGCCCCCGTAGACGTCCACGCCATCCGCCGCCATCACCACCCACTGTCCGGGGAAGGCCTGAGTCAGAGGTGTCGAGCCCGCATGTCCTGAGCAGGAAGAGCCGGTCAATATGTAAGCCGCGCGCAGAACCGGTGGCACCAGCGCTGCCGACGAAGTAAACGGGAATGCATTCGAGAGAAGATTGCCCTTCACTACCGTGACTGAACTGAAAGCGATGTAGCCCTCAATGGCCGGGTTGACGGGAACCCTTGCGATCAGGGTCGTCGGCGAGGAGGCCTCGGCGATCACGGTGCCTGCGTAGCTGCCGGCGCCCACCGTGTTGAACCGCACGACGACGCTGCCGGGCGCATCCGAAGACAACAGGAGATTGGATCCACGCAAAGTGACCGTTTGCAGATTCCCCGACACAGAGGGCGTGACGGAAGTAATCACCGGTGTTTGCGCCATCAATGGCAAAGCGGCCAGCACCGCCAGAGCGAAGTGCCGGACCAGGCTCGCACGGTTCCAGGAAGCGCTCATCATTGCCGCACCTCCTGCGCCAGCGCACTTTCAGAAGGTAATGGCGGAACGTAACGGGCCACGGGCTCGCCCCCTCCAAAGTCCACCAGCCACACTCGCGGAGCTCCGGAGGCGGTGCCCAGCACGAGGAGCCCTCCCGGCAGCGAGCCGGATTCGATCGCGGCCGGCGGAACCGCAAACCGCGTCACCGCGCCGCTGTCGAAATTGACAGTCTCCGCCTGGCCCGTGGAGCCGTGAATCAGGTAGATCGCGCGGCCATCCCGCGAGATCCGGGCGTCGCTCATCGGCCCAACCTCATCCGGATCCAGACCCGCAAATACCTTCGCCTGCTGCTCGCTTCCGCCGCCGGCAGCCAGAATCGCTTCGTTTCGGACAGAGTCCACAATCAGCCACCGCGCAGCCTGGCCGTCATACCGGATCACTGCCGGATTTCCCGCCTGCAGCAACTGCACCGGCGCCTGGCCTCGCACGAAAAGCTGCACCAACCCAACGGTTCCGTCGGACGTGCCTGCGGCCACCGTTTCGCCATCGTCGCTCACGGCCAGCGCACTCACCGTGGCGCTGGAAGCATCCAACTCAAATTCATAGGAGACGGCCGGCGCGGGCCCCGCAAAGCTGAGCACGCGGATCTTCTTCGCTCCGCTCGATGCCACCACCGCACTCTGACCCGATGGGCTGAATGCCGCCAGATCCGCCACGATGGAGCCAGCCACTTCCGCCGGAGTTCCGACGCTCCCAGGCCCCAGCGGAGCCCAGTTCAACGCACTGCCTGAGCCGCCGCCAATGAGCAGGAACCTCTGATCCGGAGAGACCAGGAGAAACCCGCCCTCAGGCGCGGAGAAGACTGACTCGCCCAACGCCAGCGCGCCCGGCGTGCCCAGCAGCGGACGCAGGCACTGCGGTGAACCCGAAACGGCGTATCCCGCCACAGGCACCGCCAGACTCTGGGCCTGCGCAGCCCGCACCCGCTCAACTGCGCCGTCGCCCGGCCCGGCGCCCGCCCATGCCAGCCCGCCCCACCCGGACATCAGGCACAGCGCCGCGCAGCCCTGCGCCAAGGTTTTGATTGAAGTCTTTCGCATAATCATTTCCTCCTGCGAGACTCGCATCAAGGCAGCGAAGGCTGTCCGATGGTAACCTTTGCCGAATTGCTCGGGGTGTTGTCGCCGGAAGCTGCATTCACTCCCAGCACAATCCCCGCCGCGGCCGCCGCCACCACCACAGCCACAAACACGCCCACACTCATCCCGGCAATCGTCGTCGGCAGGATGTTCGACATGTGGACCACGCCGGAAGCGCGCAGTCCCTGATAGGAGACGTTCACGTTCAGCTCATAACTGCCGGCGGACTGGTTCGGCTTGAGGGAGCTAACCGAGGCCCGCCCGTTCTGGTCCGTGATTGCCGTGTACAGCTTGCCCCCGTCGGCGAAACTCGCCCCCGGTCCCGAATTCGGCAGCAAAAAGACCACTGCCGCCCCAGCCACCGGCTTGCGGTTCTCGTCTTCCACCTGCACCACAACCTCGCGCGCGGTGCGCTGCTTGATGTTGTTGATCGCGCCCTCGCCCTTCACCACCACAAGGTTCAGTTTCGCCACGGGCGCCTGTTCACCCGGAGCCTGGGACGGTGCAGCCGGCAAGGCGTTTGGCGGCGCCGCAAGCAGGCCGGTGAGAACCCAGGCCAAACCACGGGCCATGCTCAGATTCCTGATATTTTTCATTAACTGCCTCTTCCAACCCAGATGCTAGATTCCTCACGGAACCGGAAGAGAAGAACTGGGCGGCGCCTGAATCTCCACGCGCGCAGAGCCCCATCTCCGCCGGCAAATCAGCACAAGTTCGTGAGTCGATATTAAGCCCTTTGGCCTGTGCAATGCAAAGCATCATTCTCGGATTCGTTCTAGGGATTCCTGAAACCCGGCCGGCACCACTCCGCTTTCGCGCATAACTCTGAGGCGGTGGACCGCTGGAGGTGTTATGTTGTTGGCAGAGGGAGCTGAGAGATGAGAGTCAGTGGAATCTCCATATGCGTCGTTTTTTGCTCATTTCTGAACCTTTTGGGCCAGTCGCCCGAAGAGAAGAAACCGCTGACCGCCAGGGAGATGTTCTTCGCGGGGAGATCGTCAGGACCGGGCGCGAAACCGCCCGAAGTCCAGGCCTCCGCCACCCCAGCCAAAGCGCCTGAGCGGCCCACCCGCCCCAGGCCGGAGCCGCCCGCCTCCAAGCCGCCGGCGCCCCCACAGAGCCAGCTGGCCGGCGAACCAAAGAGCACACCCGTGGTCAGCGCCGCCAACATCCCCTCCTCGGCCGGCTACGTCCCCGCTCCGCATGTGCCGCCCGCGGCGAACCCGAACTTCCGGAACGTCTCCTACCCCCAGGGTCTCCTGCCTCTCGGAGTCCGCTACTCCCTCCTCCTGCGCGGCGAGGGGAACCAGTTCTCCGAAGTCACTCCCGACAGAGTCTTCCATTCCGGTGATCGCATCCGCCTCTCCGTGGAAGTGAACGACACGGGCTACCTCTACATCGTGCACCGCGGCTCCAGCGGCACCTGGAAGCTCATGTTCCCCGCCTCCGGTTCGCAGCCCGACAGCAACCGTGTGGAGAAGGGCCGCCGCTACCTGCTGCCGCCCGGCAGCGTCTTTACCTTCGTCGGCGACCCCGGAGAAGAAAAACTCTTCCTCGTCCTCTCCCGCCAGCCCGAGGCAGACCTCGAAACCCTCATCGACTCTCTCCGCTCGCCCGCCCAACCCGAACCCGCCGCCCAGCCGAGGCCGGGCCGCCAGCAGCTTCAACTCGCCAGCGCCCGGCTGCCCGACGACATCGCCATCGACAAGCTCAGACGCATGTACTCCCGCGACCTGATCACCGAAAAGATCGATGACGAGGCCAACAACGGCCGGCCCGAGGACAAGGCCGTCTACGTCGTCAACTCCTCCCGCCAGCCGGACTCCCGCGTGGTCGCCGACATTCAACTCAAACACCAGTGAAGAGCAAAACGATGCGCAGACACCTCCTCACCGCCTGCCTCGAAGCCGTAATCCTCCTGCTCCCCGCCGCCCCTCTCGCCGCCCGGCAACCCGCCGCCCCCGCCGCCAGAGTCCGCGTCGAGATTCAGCTCCAGAAGCGCGTGAACGGCGCCTGGAAGACCATCGACCCCGGCACGGTCTGCGACCAGAACGACCAGGTCCGCTTCCTCTTCCGCTCGAATTTCGGCGGTTACCTGTACGTGATGAACCACAGCACCTCCGGCCAGTACGAGCAGTTGTTCCCTTCGCAAAAAGCCGGCGCGGACAATAAGATCACTCCGGCACAGGAATACAAAGTGCCCGGTGAAGGAGCCGTCTTCCGCATCGCCGGCCCGCCCGGCCAGGAAGTGATCTACTGGATCGTCACTCCCATGCGGCTGGAAGGCTCGGCTGCCGCTGAATCCTACCGCCCCCTGCCCGCGCCGCCTTCACCCACGGCCCCGAAAACTCTCATGCCGCGCTGCGATTCCACCATCTTCAAGGCGCGCGGCGAATGTATCGATTCCTCCGCCGGTCCCAGGCCCCTCAGCACGTCAGCTCAGCAGACAGAGGAGATCACCGGCTCCAAAATGACCCCTCGCGAACTGGTTTTCCTCCGCGATCAGGAGAAGTCCGTCATCTCTTCCCCGGCCACGCTCACCGGCCCCGTCATCTACGAATTTCGCCTCGCTCACCGGTGACCGCCATGTCATTCAAAACCCTCATCGCCTTCCTGGCCCTCCTCTCCGCGGCGCACGCCTCGGCCGCGCAATCCCCCAAAGCTCCCGCCAAACAGCAGCAGCAGCGCGACCTGCAGGTGGAAAAGCTCGACGAGGAAACTCCCGCCGCCAAACCACCCTCCGTCAAGGTGCCGCGCAGCTATGCGCTCATCCTCGGCGTGGGCGCCTACAAAAACCTCCCGGAAAAATCCTGGCTGAAGTACTCCGAACGCGACGCCGAATCCATCTATTCCATCCTCATCAGCCCGGAAGGCGGCAACTTCCGGGCTGAGAACGTCCACCGCCTCGTCGGCGAAAAAGCCACGCTCGCCGCCATGCGCCGCGAGCTGGAAGAGTGGCTCCCCTCGGTGGCCCAACCCGGCGATCGCGTCCTCATCTACTTCGCCGGTCACGGCTTTGTCGCCGGCGGACGCGGCTACCTCGCTCCCTATGACATCCAACCGGATCGCGTCGATACCACGGGCTACCCCATGGAGGACCTCGGCAAGGCCATCGGCGGCAAGATCAAGGCCACCCACAAAGTCCTCCTGACCGACGCCTGCCACAGCGGCGCCATCCGCCCCGAGGACAGCCAAAGCCTCAACAAATCACTGATCGACCTCAGCACGTCCCTCTTCTCCCTCACCGCCAGCCGCGACCGTGAGCAGTCCTTCGAGAGCCCGGACTGGGGCGGCGGCCACGGCATCTTCACTTACTACGTCGTCAAAGGCATGGAAGGGGAAGCCGACCAGAACGCCGACGGCGTCGTCACCGCCGACGAACTCCAGGACTACGTCTACCGCAACGTGCGCGAGGCCACCAACGCCGCACAGAACCCCACCGCCGTGCAGGGCAGCTTCGATCCTCAAATGCTCCTCGCCTTTGTCCCCAGCCGCGCCAAGCCCGCCAACCTGCCCGCGCCCAAGTACGGCACCTTCGTCATCGAAACGAACATGGATGGCGTGGAAGTCTTCGTGGACGGCGCCTCCGCCGGCGTCGTCAATCGTTCCAAACCGCTGGAACTCCCCGGACTCGCCCCTGGCCGCCATACCGTCAAGGGCGTCAAGATGGGCTACGAGCCCGACGGCCCGCGCGAAGAAACCGTCTATCCCGGCGAACGCTCCACGGTCAGAATCAAGCTCCTCATCCCCGCGCGCCGCAACCGCTCGGCCGTGGACGAGTTCGACAAAGGTGTCGAACTCTACCAGAAAGGCTACGCGCAAAACTACCGCGCGGCCGTGGAGCACTTTCTGAAAGCCCTCGCCGTGGACCCCGCTTACAGCCAGGCCGCCCTCTACCTCGCCCGCTCCTACAACGCCCTCTTCGACCAGGAGCAGGCGGAGAAGTACTTTCGCAAGGCTCTCGAGATCGATCCCGACTACCTCGAAGCGCACGCCAGCTTCGGCGGCATGCTCCTCGACATCGGCAACACCGACGAAGCCATTCGCCAGTTCAACGCCGTCATCCAGCGCGATCCCAGGAACGTCCTCGCCCTCACCAACCTCGCGCAGGCCTACCGCATGAAGGAACTCTACCCCGAAGCCGTCGAGTCCGCCCAACGGGCCATCCAGCTATCTCCCACTTACGCCGAGCCCCACCTCTGGAGCGCCGAAAGCCTGCGGCTCCAGAACAAATTCGCTGAAGCGAAACCCGAATACGAACGCTACCTCGCCCTCAGCAACTTCGACACCGGCCTCTCCGGCCAGCTCAACTACTACGTCGTCGGCTTCCTCGTCGGCATGGGCAAGAAGAAACGCGCCACCCAGGCCGACATCTGGAAGGACCTCCGCAGCATCGCCCTCTTCGGCCTCTGCGATTGCGAAAGCCAGAGGTCCCGCTTTGAGCCCGCCATTCGCTACTGCCAGGAGGCGCTTCGCTACGACCAGGGCGATCCCTTCATCCACTACGCCCTCGGCCTCGCCTTTATGCAGCGCGCCGTCGAAAGCGGCAATGCCGGCATGCTGCCCGCCGCCCGCAGACACTTCCAGAAAATGCTCGAGATCAACCCCAATCTCGACCAGTCTCAAATGGCGAAACAGAACATCGCCAACATCGACACCTTCATGAAGCAGCGCTGACCGCGCTACCGCCCGCCCGCCACTGCCGGATCCTTCGCGCACCGGAAGCCAATGCTTGCGTCCCTGAACCGCTCCGGCACCGTCGTCGAATCGTACATCACGTTGTCCGCCAGGTCCTCGCCGAACGATCCGCCCCGGATCGTGTACCAGCGCTCGTTCTCCGCCGGCGGCGGCGTCAGCAATTGCGCAAACCGGCTCGCCGTCTCAGCAGACGGCGCCTTGGGCTCCATCACGAACTCCCACACATTGCCCACCGTCTGCAGTACTCCGAACTGGCTCGCGCCCTGTGGCAGCGAATCCACCTCGATGGCGCCCTTCCCCAGCGCCGGATTGTCCCGGACATTCGCCCGTGACGCATCGCGGTTCGCTCCCCACGGGTACGGCCGGCCGTCCGTGCCCCGCGCCGCCTTCTCCCACTCCCGCGCTGTAGGTAACCGCTTCCCCGCCCACTTCGCAAACGCTTCCGCCTCGGCGAACGTGATGTTCGTCACCGGCTGCTCGGGCTGGTCCATCCGGAAGCCCTCCGGCAGCGTGTACTTCGTCGCGTTGCAGAACTTCATGTAGGCGAGGTTGGTCACCTCGGTCTTGTCGATATAGAACGCCGGCAGCGAGATCGTCTCCTTGTTCGGCCCAAACTGGAACGGGCCGTCCGGCACCAGCAGCATCTCTCCAGTCGGAGTCGCCAGCGCCGCCGCCAGCTTCGGCGCTGACGGGCGCATGGCCCAGTAGCCGCCGCCGGCAACCGCAACCATCACCACCGCCGCGGCAATGCCCAGCCACAGCCCTTTGCGGCTCGGCCGCGCCGCCTCCGTCGCCGCCGGAACCGCTGCCGGCGAAGGCCGCGTCTCCGCTCCGCCTGTCAACCTCTGCAGCTCCGCACACACCGGACCGAACCCCGCCGGCCTCTGCTCCGGCGCCTTCGCGCAGCAAGCGCGAATCAGCCCAATCACCGCCGCCGGCGCGCCGGCCTGTACCAGCGGCTCCTCATTCAGCGGTTCGTTCATGATCTTGTAAAAGATCTGCGTGATGTCGTCGCCCTGGATCGGCTTCGTTCCCGTGATCAACTCGAACAGCAGAATTCCAAATGCGTAAACGTCCACCTGCGGCGTCACGTTCTCGCCCCGCACCTGCTCCGGGGCCATGTAGTACGGCGTGCCCAGAACGAACCCCGCCTTTGTCAGCGATAGCCCTTCACTCTTGGCGATCCCGAAGTCCATCAGCTTCACCACGCCCGTCGTCGCGATGTGCACGTTCTCGGGTTTGATGTCGCGGTGGATGATGCTCTGCGTATGGATGTAGCCCAACGCCTTGGCGATTTCCAGTGCGGTCCGCAGTTTCTGTTGAAGGTCGCCCGTCCTGCCCCCGCGCATCGCCTGGCGCAGATCCTCGCCCTGCAGGAACTCCATCACCATGTACGGCCGCTGCTGCTCGTCTTCTCCAAACTCGTAGATCCGGATCACGTTGTCGTGCGCCAGATTGCCCGCCATCCGCGCTTCCAGCAGAAAGCGTGACCGCACGTCCTGGTCCGCGCAGCCCTGCTCCGTCAGAATCTTCAGAGCAACCGTTCGTCCGATGACGCTGTCACGCGCCCGGAAGACGTGCGACATCCCTCCGCCAAGAAATTCCAGGAGTTCGTATTTGCCGATGTTCTTTGGAAAATCCATTGCTCTCCCAAGACGCTGCTCTCGCTCAAGCGCTCTTTTCCCCTCGCGCTCAACGGCCGCCGCGCAAACGGCCCTCCGTTCAGCATAGACGAGATGCCGCGGCCGATCAGCCCACCGGAACGTCCGCCCCCATCAAGAGAAAAGGCAGGGAGCCGAAGCCCCCTGCCGCGAACCCTTGCAGGCGCGATCTACGACAGCCGCTTCTTCAGCTCACCGTCGATCGCTCCCATGAATTCTTCCGTCGTCAGATACGGTTGATTCGCGTCGATCAGAATCGCCAGGTCCTTGGTCATGCGCCCGGACTCCACCACGTCCACGCACACCTTCTCCAGCGTCTCGGCAAACGCCACCACGTCCGGAGTGCCGTCCATCTTCCCGCGATGTTGCAGCCCCCGCGTCCACGCGTAGATCGACGCGATCGGATTCGTCGACGTCGGCTTGCCCTGCTGGTGCATCCGGTAGTGCCGCGTCACCGTGCCGTGCGCCGCTTCCGCTTCCACCGTCTTGCCGTCCGGCGACATCAGCACCGAAGTCATCAGGCCCAACGACCCGTACCCCTGCGCCACCGTGTCGCTCTGCACGTCCCCGTCATAGTTCTTGCACGCCCACAGGTAGCCGCCCCGCCACTTCAAATTGGCCGCCACCATGTCGTCGATCAGCCGGTGCTCGTACGTCAACCCCTTCGCCGCGAACGCTTCCTTGAACTCAGCGTCGAAGATCTCCTGGAAGATGTTCTTGAACCGCCCGTCATACGCCTTCAGAATCGTGTTCTTGCTCGACAGGTAGACCGGGTAGTGCCGCCCCAGCGCGTAGTTGAAGCACGCCCGCGCAAATCCCGAAATCGAGCTATCCAGGTTGAACATCCCCAGCGCAATGCCGGGCCCCGGCGCGTTGATGATCTCCCGCTCGATCGGAGCGCCCCCGTCCGCCGGCGTGAATACTAGCTTGAGCGAGCCCGCGCCTGGAAACGTGAAGTCCTGCGCCCGGTATTGGTCGCCGAATCCATGGCGCGCCACCACCACCGGCTGGTCCCAATGGCTCACCACTCGCGGCACGTTCCTGCAGATGATCGGCTCCCGGAAAATCGTGCCGTCCAGAATGTTGCGGATCGTCCCATTCGGACTCCGCCACATCTGCTTCAGGCCGAACTCCTTCACTCGCGCCTCATCCGGCGTGATCGTCGCGCACTTCACCGCCACGCCATACTGCTTCGTCGCGTTCGCGCTGTCGATCGTGATCTGGTCGTTCGTCTCGTCCCTCTTCTGCACGGAGAGGTCATAGTACTTGAGGTCGATTTCAAGGTACGGCAGGATGAGCTTCTCGCGAATCCATTGCCAGATGATCCGCGTCATCTCATCGCCGTCCATCTCGACGACGGGGGTCTTCACAACAATCTTGGCCATATACAATCAGGCTCCCTATCCCTACTGCAATGTGTTTGATTATCTCCCAACTCGCCCCAACCTCGCATTCACCGTCCAAACCCTCCCCCAACGCGCTGCCCCAGCATGTCTCATCGCCAGGCGCGCCTCCCCCGTGACACAAGCCCGTTCCCCCCGCCAGCGCGAAACCGTCTTCCCCCGAGTCGAAGTCTCGGGGCCACAGTAGAGCCGGATTCCCCCGAGACGAAGTCCCGGCGCCCCAGTAGGGCCGGATTCCCCCGAGACGACGTCTCGGGGCCCCAG
>JARKQJ010000041.1 GCA_029973955.1 Paludibaculum sp.
CGTCGGTAATCCCGCCGTTGTTGAGGGTGGATTCCACATGGTTGTGCATGTGCTCCTGGGGGCCCGTGGCGACGAGATGAAGCAGGTGATTGGAGGGGTTATCGGGGTCGGTGATCACCCGGCTGCGGGCATGGTTGCCCAGGAACCGCCAGCCGGTGGCGCCATTCTCGAAGTTGCCGTTCACCAAGCGCTGGGTGCGGTTGGCCCCCTGGATTTCGACGACGCCAACGTCGTCCAAGAAGCATTCGCCGGCTTCCAGCAGGCCGACGATGAAGTCCTTCCATTGGGAAGGCTCGAACCAGCGGGTCTGCGCGACGGCTTGATACGAGTATGAACGCCACTCTGCGCGGGACGCTTCATCACTGGCCGCCCAAGCTTCGGCCTTCGAGTTGTCCGCCCACGGGTCCCGCAGTTCCAGACTCGAGCCGCCGCCATCGGCGTAGATGGGCCACCGTCCCGAGGTGTAGTATCGCACCTGGTCGGCTGGATTGCCGGCGGCGTCTTTGAGCACCAGGGTGTCGCCGTCATTGGCGAGCTGGCCGGTGTAGTTGCCGACAATGTCCACGGCCGGGTAGAGCCAGCTCAAGGTCTGCGAGTCTCGCGCCACGACCAGAAATGCGCCGGGCGCCAACGTTGTGCCCGGCGGGAACTGGTAGGCAATCCCGCCCGCCAGGCTCCAGCCGGTCAGGTCCACCGCATGGGTGCTGCGATTGTAAAGTTCAAGCCATTCTTCGTCGGAGGGAGGAGCGGGAAGTTCGTTGGTGGAGGCCGCCCGTTGATGGTGATACATGATCTCGTTGATGACCACTTCCTCATGAAAAGCGAACGCGTTGGCCTGGCCCGGCGTGGGCGCGCCGGGGCGATACCATTCGCCCGTTCCGTCGGGAGACCGCGCCCGCGCGGTGTCTTTGACTTCAACCGCGTCCACAACCCGGTCGCGAGCGGGGGGCAGCAGGAAAAGTTTGTCGCCGGACCGGGGGGCGAACCCGAGGGTGGAGGGGGTCAGAGCGAGCCAGTTGGTGGCGGGGATCGAGGTGCTGGAGGGAAAGACATACTCGGCGTTGGTTGTGCCGTCATGAACAATCACATAACCGCTCAGGGACACGGTGTTGCTGCCCCAGTTGATGAGTTCGAGCCAGAAATCCGTGTTGGTGGCCGCAGGTACTTCGTTAAAAGCTATTGGGGAGAGGGCGGGAGC
>JARKQJ010000257.1 GCA_029973955.1 Paludibaculum sp.
TCGACGAGGCGGCTGAGCCGGGTAGGGGGGAAATAGACGGTCGCCTTTTCGGTGCCGGGGCCGAAGTTGATGAGTTGCCTGGGACTGGCGTCGTTTTCGGTGCGGGCGGCGCCGGCGACGGAGCGGGGATCCACCACGAGGAGAGAGGCCTGGGCGGGGATCTCCTGGATGCCGCCGGCGAGGAGTTCCGTGATTCCATCGCCATCAAGGTCGAGAGCGCGCACCATATTGAGGTGGCCATCCTGCCACAGTTCGCCGCGGGAGTGACCGGAGGAATCCACTACGGTGAGCACGGCGGCGCTGAGAACGTGATGAACGAAGACGGCGGCGACCCAGAAGGTGCGATCGTTCTCCGGGGAGGGAAAGACGGTGAAGTCGCGCAGGACGTACGGCGGGGAGAAGGTGCGCTGGCTGGAGGCGACGGTGCGATGGACGCCGAGTTGCCAGCGGAGAGCGCCGACGGAGGAGAAACAGAAGAGTTCCCAACCTTCTTCTTCGCGGCGGATGTGGGGATACGAGGTGAGCACCTCGTTGTTCCCGTCGGCGTCGAGGTCACCGATCCAGGACGGTAATGGCGCTTCCACTTCGGGGATGGTGGGGTAGGGGAATTTGCGCTGCCAGAGCGGAGCCGCGTTTCCGGCAAAGACGTTGAGGATGGAGCCGGTCCACTTCAGAGTGGCGGGTTGGCGATCGGGGGCGGTGCGAGTGAGGAAATAGAGCGACGAAGCGGCGAGAAGGAGGAGGGCGATGGTGGCAAAGGCCCACCAGCGCCGGGTGGGGCGAGGCGGCGGCTCGTCGGCGCGAGTGGATACATACCGGCCAGCCTGCCATTCGCGCAGGGCGCCGAGGGTGATGGAGACGCGACTCCCGTCCCGCTGAACCGGCAGGCCCCGCCTTACCTCATAGAGTTGGGCAGCACGTACGCCCACGCCCAATTCAGCGGCAATGTCCTTCCAAGAGTTCAGTCTCTTTCCCAGGTCGGCTTCAACAGGCCGATCAGAGTCGGATGGCTGTGTGCCCATTCGGCCAAAGTGTAGCAGAATGTATCACAGATGGACGAGCGGGCTCACCGCCGCAGGAGAAGAAGTTGCAGGGGCCACTGCGCCTGGTTCCTTTGAAAAGTGCATGGAGGCGGGTTTCATTCCTGCGAAACAGTGAGCAGGAAGGTGGGTTCGTTTGGCAGAGGGCACGCGAGGGGACGGCGTGCGGGACGGATTGGAGTCGGCGGTGTGACATGGGCAGAGTGCGGCTCACCACACAAAGGGTGGGTGAAAGACAAGAGGAATCAGAGAACGATCACGCCAAGACCAGGAAACGGAGTGGCTCCTTTTGCGGCAGTGAGCGGGAGCGCCCTGCAAAACCCCACGCAAAGCCCCTTCCTCATGTCGATCGTCGTAGTTCTCAGGGTCGGGACTCGTGAAACGGCATTGCCCCCCCGACAAACACCGCACAACCCTCTCGCCGCTACGTTTCTATTTCCCGCCTCCGCCCAGGTCGGCGGCGACGGCACCCTCAAGGGCACCGTCGTCGCCACCCCTGTAAGTCAAAGCTGGGCTAGCGAGGCGCGAGCTCGAGGAATACATCGTACGCCCACCGGCCAGACAGACCGTCTACTTTTGCACGGTACTTGAATGAGTTCCCGATCTTGTCCACGAAATGCGAGTCCTTGTAGTCCAGGTGAATTGCGATTATGTCACACTGGCTTAGCCCGCGCAGTTCGGAAGGTTCGGATAGTCCATTATGGTTGGCATCCACCCAAAGTAGCAGCTTGCTGAAGACTGCATCCCGAAAGTCGATGAGACCGTCCGCGTTGCCTGCGTTTTCCGGGCGGTCAAATTCGGCCAGCGCCAGAAAACCGTTCTCCGTTTCCGACTGCGACTGTGGCGTAGTAGGTTGCGTGAGCCTCGAGGTTAGTCCCGACGAGACCATTACGTACCGTGAGTATCCACGTGTTGGAGCCGCCTGAATATGGAGCATTCCAGTACTCAACCCTGTGGTCTGGGTCGCAATCCAGGTCGGAAGCGTTGTAGGGAAAGTTGTACCTTACGCATGCTCCGGAGGATGTCGCCGAAGTGTTGGCCGACCAATAGGAAGTACCATCGCCAGCCGTACACGAAACAGTATAGTACCCGGTCACGGAATAGCCACCCGTGCTCGTCACTCTGTCTATTTCGTTCGGGTAGGGTAGACTCTGGGGCGTACTCGCAGAACAAGGCGTTCTTGTCACATTGTCGCGAGTGTCGCTAATCTGGCTGCAATTCAGGATCTATTGGGCTTCCGCTGGTGAACAGAAGAGCCGTACGCTCGCAACGAAGAGGAACGCACAGAGGAGGACTTTGTGCCAGTTCATCTTTGTTTACCTCCTGCCGGGCGGTAATGGGTTGAGTACGCAGCATGGTGCCTCTCAACGTCTCGAATGTAGCCGGATAACACGACCTCAGGCTTCACCTCGCCTGAACCCAGGCTTCTCAGAATCCCAGGCAATTCACGCTCAAACTGCGAACAGAGGAAGCACCGCAACGGGGGCTTGGTGGAAGAATGCCAGGAAAACAAGCGCTCTCCCTTGGATTCCCTCACCAGCGAGCTCCGCAACGCCTGCAGTCCGGCCTGGATATTGGAAGAAGACTGTATGTTCCTGAGAGCCGCCAAGTACCCGGCGCACTCCTCGAGACTGGCTTCCCGCTCCTGGAAGATCCGATCAACTGCATCCCCGTTCTCGCCGATCACCGTGTCGTCCGCAAAGAGGACAAAAGCGGGTACGACACTTACGCTCACAGCCGCCTGACTTTTGTGCGGGGTTGTCAAATTCCAGAAAAGTCTCACCCCAGTCTGCCACTCGCCGACAATCTCTCCCTGCCGAAGACCTGTCACTCTGCCCACCAAAGCCAGGGTTGGCACAAAATCCTGCGACAGAACGACACGTGTCGTACTGCCGTCAGGGAAGTTCATGATGAGTGTGACGCCGTAAGCCAGGATAGGCTTTGACGACCTGTTCACGACAGTGAACTTAAGGCCGTCACTCTGTGGCGTGTAAAGAAGCTCCGAGACTTCAACGGCCTTGGCGGGGTCGTCATCTGCCTGAAGTTGAGCCGAGCACACAGGTGCGAGCAGGCTGAACAGGCTAAGCAAGAAACTACAATACCTGACAATTGTCATTGACCCCCCATTCGTACGTGGCGGCAACGTTCCGCCGACGTCAAGTCTTTGGTGTGATACGGAAAGGACTCCGGGGCTTTGCGCGGAACCAGCCGCAGAAACCACTCTTCCAACATCGAACTGACGACAGTTTCCGGCCAAAGCAACAGGTTGTCAAGGTCTTTTCCTCTCAAATGTCGCCACCGGGGTCGAATATCGTAGCGCCAACAGGCGACTGAAACACCCGAATCTCAGGCTATCCTCCCGCGCCCTGCTGCGCCACCATCTTGAAAACTACCTCGGCCCATTGCTGTCCAAGACGTTTGTGCCGTTCCTTCCTAAATTGGCCACTTTTCCAAGGTGGATGTGTACGTTTGCGCCGCTGCTGCCCAAGACGACCGCCGTTCAAGTCTGCCAGGCGAAGCCGAGCTGTGGATCGTCGATCTCGCCGGGCGGCTGTTCGGTCTGGTTCAGCCACGTCCAAAGGTCGCGGTAGACGAAGATCTGCTGCATCAGCAGAGCCACCAGATTGGGGAAGTTCCAAGGCCAGGCCGAGCGCAAATGTAGGTAGTACAGCAACAGCATGGCAATCAAGGCGCTCCAGATTTGGATCCGCACCGCGTTCTCGCTGGTGCCGATGAAAGTCTTGATTCTCAAAGCCTGATTGATCGCTTGAAAAATGTCTGTATCTGCCGCCGGCCCCGGTAGATCGCGGCGATGGTCGAGGCGGCCAGCTTCAGGTTGTTGGTGACGAACACGAGGCGGCTGAGCCTGGTGGGAGGGTACGGCTTCTACTGTGGCCCCGCGGCTGGCGCCGGGGGAGTACGGCATCTGAACCGCAGCCGGTCGAGTTTCCGATCAATGGATGGGTGCGTTCGTTGTCTGCAGATCGAGTGTCGCGGTGGCGCCGGATCGAACCGTGACGCTGCTGACCTGTTGCATCAGGGCGTCGTCAAGGAGGGGGATTGGGCTATTGCCGGCCAGAGCAATGGCCGCATAGTCTCCAGGGGGGACACCGGCAATCTCATAATCTCCCTGAGCATCGCAACCTCCGCTGCGCGACCAACCACGGCCACGGCGGGTGGCGTCACGGGGAACGAGCAGGACGGTGCCCGAAGCGCAGTGCTCCACTCGCCCCCGCACAGAACCGGAGTCGGTGCGAAACAGCAAAGTCAGCACTTGCGCGGGCATGATCTCGCCTTCTTCCCGCAACAGGTCCTGTCCTCCTGCCAGCAACCGGGCCAAATAGGACGGCCCAGGAGGCTGGATGCCGCCTGAGAAGGTGTATCGTCCGGGATAGGCGTCCTTGGCGGTGTAACGGCCCGAGCCAGAGCCGAAGAGGAACAGGGTGTGGCGGTTTCTTGCCGGCAAAGGACGGTGAGGACCCGCGGCCATCGTCAGGAGGAATGCGTCGGAGAGCGGGGGCACTTCAGAATCTCCGACCGGTTCCGACGCCTCCCCCACCGAGGTGGAAGGTGCGAACTGTCCGGCCCGCCGAGGCTCCTTTGCGCGGGGTGTGCCCGGCGAGTCTTCCGCCACGGCGAGCACACGCAGGGGCATCGGTACGCTGAGGTTCAACTGGAGGCCCTGGACCTCCTGCGGACCGACGGCAACACATTCCAGGGCGCGTGCACTTGTCTCGGCGTATGCGCCGAAACACCAGGTTCCACGCGGCACGGCGGAAAACTCAAAGGTGCCGTCGGGCCGCGACCATGTTTTGTACCCATAAAATGGATCTTCCAGAGTCACCGTTGCGCCAGCAGCCGGAGTCCTGTCCGGATTCCGCACCTCGCCGCGGACCGCGAAAGCAGGCGCGGCCTCGACCCGCAGGTCCAAGCCTGAAAAAAATGCGCCGGAGGAGACGCCGACCCGTAAGGGCGCCGACTGCTGCCAGGCGAGCAAGGCGCCACTTTCCCCGGTGGGCCGCGGCGCGCCTTCGGCCGGCAGAGCGACGAGTTGGTATACGCCGGGTGTCACCCGCACTTCAAATTCGCCCTGGGCCCCGGCTGTTCCCTGGACGCTCATCTCCAATGGGGCATCGGTCAGAGCGACACCGCCGGCATCCCCCCAGGAGGTGCGTTGGTAAGCCCGGCCGCTCATCGTGAACCCGGCACCTGAGAGTTTCACGCGGGCGTGCGGCAAAGGCTCACCGTGGGGATCGACGACACGCCCCAACAGTTTAGACCAGGCCACCATGCGCGCTTCCAATGTCAACGGCCGCCCAGTAGAGACTCGAATCACCGTATTCTCTTCCGCGGTTACGTAGTTCGCCGATTCGAAGCGGAGCCGATACTCGCCAGCCTCCAGGTCATCGAAACGGAAGGATCCTGAACCATCCGTGACCGTGTTGCGGCGAGGCGCGGACCAACTCTGCAGATCCACGGTGGCCCCGCCGATACCGGCGCCAGTCGCGGCATCGATCACGCGTCCTTCCACGGTCTCGGCTCCGGCAAGCGGCACACCGCACAGCAGCATTCCAATCAACTGGGGCACTGCTGCGGTGAACGCCTTCCGAAACAACCATTCCAGCCCTTGCGCGTGGAAATTCCCCATGGATCGATCCAGATGCCTGTCGTCACAGTATAGCCCGCGCCGCCTGCAAAGCTCTCAGGCGAACGATACTCAATTAGCAGCCAGGGTCCTCCGTTACCTGGCTCCGTGGCATCTTCAGGCGCGAGGTTCGCTTTGAAATAGAGAGTGGGTGAGAGGGAAGATCCAACGGCCCAGAACGACCATGTATTTGTTTCAATCAATAACAATTTGGTATAGTCTCTTGAGCTGCGATGTTCGCACCCATTCGATGGCGAGGAGGGCCATGGAACTGATGAGAGCTGTTGCATTTTCTTTCCTTTTCGGTGGTTTGCTTTTCGGACAAGCGCCACCGGGTTGCACTCCCATAGAAGGCGGGCCCATTGGAGGCGCTTGCCAATCGACGATCAAAGCCCGGTGCTTCAACGAGTGCGTGATCAATTGCCGTGATGACGGGGAGTGCATCTTCGGGTGCATGGTCGGGCAGGATTTCAATGCCGACCGTTGCTACCCAAACTGCAATGGCTTCAGCCCTCTCTGCCTGCAGAGCTGCCTGCAGACGATCGATTGCATCTCCCGCGGTTGCTCGGTGAACAACCGAATCAAGATCAATGCCGGCACGATCGCCCTAAACCGGACGACCGGCCGGTGGCAGCAGACCCTCAAGCTGACGAACATCAGCTGCGACCGGCTGGAGAGCCTCGTCTTTAATCTCCAATCAGTCGCTTCGGGCTGGAGGCTGACCAACGGCGATAACCAGGCAGGAAACGCGCCATTCAAGAACTTCGGCGCGCTGGATTCGACGGCCACGACGACGCTGGTTCTACAGTTTGAACGCACGGGCACAACGCCGTTATCTTACTCACCGGTGATCGGAGGTTCGGTGGTGCCGGCCGGCACCGTCGCAAGCCCGGCCGGAACCCTGAAGGGAGCGCAGATCCAATGAGAAGGCAACTCCTGATCCGACTACTCCTGGCACTGACCGCCGCCGCGGTGGCCTCTCCCGCCGCGAGCATCCTTTACGACAACACATCGACCGACACGGGGTACTCAGTGTTTTATTCCGCCTCGGGGGTGAGTGAGATCGGCGACAGGCTGCAACTGACTGGGGCGGCGACCGTGGGCAGTGTCACGACTCAGTTCTACAATGGCGGCTCAGACGCCACCTTCGACGCCATTCTGAGGTTTTACGAAGTTGGGAGTCCGGTAGGGGCACCAATCGGAGGCCCCTATACGGTCACCGGCGTCTCCATTGGGGGTAGCGCGTCGCAAAACGTGACCTTCGCGGTTCCTGGCGTTGCGATTGCGCAGGACGTAATCGTCACGCTCGCGGTTCTAAACGTCTCGGCAGGGGGAGATATTGGCGTCAATTTCTTTGATCCGCCAAGCCTGGGAAGCTCCTCGAACGGGTTTTATATCACGTTTGATGGAACAGATTTCGCGCAGGCATATACGAACCTTGACCTGGATAACGTCTACTTCCAGATCGCCAGTGCAGAAGTTCCGGAGCCAGGCACCGCGGGCACAGTGTTTGCCGTTCTGGTGCTTGCCGCCTGCCGGTACAGACGGAGATGCCAGTAAGGGCGTGCAAAAGGCCGAGAGTTGCGGTTCCGTTGCGTGGCGGAAGGTGGGCAGGAGTTAGGCGCAGGCGAGAGACGCGGGCCGCGATGACGTAGGCTGATGAGAAGTGAACAATCGTCTCTACGCCATCACGAGGGATCTGCATCTCTATCTGGGGCTGTTTCTGGCGCCTTTTGTGCTGGTATTCAGCGTCAGCGTGTTCTTTCTGGTGCATGCGTGGACGCCGGGCGCGGAGGGCGGTGCGGAGCGGCATTGGGTGGTGGAGAGTGTGCGGCTGCCGGCGGAGTTGGATTCGCTCTCAGGGCGGGCGCGAGTGGAGGCGTTGCGCGGCGTACTGGCGCAGGTGGGAGTGACAGGCGAAATTGGCTTCGTCGAGCACAACGTGAAGGCGCGGCGGCTGACGATGCCGGTGATGGCGCCGGGACGCGATACGGTGGTGCAGATCGACCTTGCCGCGAGCAAGGCTGAGATCACGGAGCGCCAGACGGGCGTATGGGACGCGCTGGTGGCGCTGCACAAGGCGCCGGGTCCGCACCTGGTGGAGATCCGGATGAACTGGCTGCCGATGCGGGTGTGGAGCTGGTTCGCCGACGGGACGGTGTACCTGCTGCTGTTCCTTTCAGTAAGCGGAATCTACCTATGGGCGGTGCTGCGGGCGGAGCGGCGCATCGGGCTGGTGCTGATGGGCGGGGGACTCGTGACATTTCTGGGAGTGGTCTATGCCGTCATCCGCTAACTGGGGCACCCGGCTGACGGCGTGGAACCGGCGGCTGCATTACTACATTGGCCTGTACCTGCTTTTCTTCCTGTGGCTGTTCTCCTTTACGGGATTGCTGCTGAACCATCCGAAATGGACGTTCGCCGAGTTCTGGGCGAACCGGCAGCAGAGCGACATGGAGGTTGCCATTGCGGGCGTGCCGCCTGGAGGGGACTTGCAGCAGGCGTGGGAGATTGTGCGGCAGACGGGGTTGCGGGGGGAGATCGAGTGGACGCGGACTCGTGAGAATCCGGAGCGGCTGGAGTTCCGGGTGAGCCGGCCCGGGCACATTGCGGAAGTGAAGGTGGACTTCGAGCGCGGGCGGGCAGCGATTCACCGGATCGAGCTGAATGGCTGGGGCG
The DNA here is from genome assembly GCA_029973955.1 of Paludibaculum sp. Classification (GTDB taxonomy): domain Bacteria; phylum Acidobacteriota; class Terriglobia; order Bryobacterales; family Bryobacteraceae; genus Paludibaculum. The sequence goes on from JARKQJ010000257.1 coordinate 8,365, forward strand.
TGACGCGGATCCTGCACACATTCACGGGGGTGCGGATGGGCGACGAGAGAAACGAGCGGGATTGGGGAATGACGCAGGCATGGGCCTTCTGCATGGACGCGCTGGCGGCGGGGCTGATCTTCATGACGCTGAGCAGCATTTACATGTGGTGGCGGCGGAGGGAGAAGCGGCGCGTGGGAGCGGTAGCGCTGGCATGCGGAGTGGCGAGCTGCGGCTGGTTTGTGGTGGGGCTGCGGTGGTTTGCGTAGCAGGCCCGGCATTAGGATAGGGAGCATGGCGCATACACTCCGGACGCGGCGGGAATGGCTTGGCACGATGGCTGCGGGGATGGCTGGAATACAGGCTCCGGCGCCGCCGGGCGGAGGAGAGAAGCGGCCGAACCTGCTGTACATTCTGGCGGACGATCTGGGGATCGGAGATCCGACGTGCTACAACGCGGAGTCAAAGACGCCGACACCGGCGATGGATGCTTTTGCAAAGCAAGGGGTGAGATTCACGGATGCGCACTCGCCTTCGGCCGTTTGCACGCCGACACGGTATGGGATTCTCACGGGCCGGTATTGCTGGCGGAGTTCGCTGAAGAAGGGCGTGTTGCAGGGCTATTCGCCGAGTCTGATCGAACCGGGGCGGATGACGGTGGCGTCGCTATTGAAGTCGCGCGGGTACGAGACGGCGGCGATCGGAAAGTGGCACTTGGGATTCCAGAACGGGGAGAAGGTGGATTACGAGAAGCCGCTGCGGCCGGGTCCGCTGGACTATGGGTTTGACAGTTACTTCGGGATTCCGGCGTCGCTGGACATGGACCCTTATGTGTACGTGGAGAACGACCGCGTACTGGAGCAGCCGACGGGGACGGTGAAGGAGATCCGCGAGCAGCGGGGGATCTTCTACCGGGGCGGGGCGGCGGCGCCGGGATTCAAGCATGAAGAGGTGCTGCCGAAGCTGACGGCGCGGGCGGCGGAGTGGGTGAAGGGCCGGCGGCAGCAGCCGTGGTTTCTGTACCTGCCGTTCACGGCGCCGCACACGCCGTGGCTGCCGGTGGGTCAGTTTCAGGGCAAATCGAAGGCGGGCCCTTATGGGGACTTCGTGACGATGTTCGACGACGCGGTGGGACAGGTGCTGAAGGCGCTGGACGAGAGCGGGCAGGCGCAGAACACGCTGGTGGTGATCACGAGCGACAACGGGGCGCACTGGCTGCCGGAGGAGATCGAGAAGTGGGGGCACAGGGCAAACGACGGATGGAAGGGCCAGAAAGCGGACATCTGGGACGGCGGGCACCGGATTCCACTGCTGGCGCGCTGGCCGGGGAAGATCGCGGCGGGGACGACCAGCGCGAAGCTGACCTGCCTGACGGACCTGATGGCGACGATGGCGGAGGCCACGGGCGGACCGCTACCGGCGGAGGCGGGCGAGGACAGCTTCTCCATGCTGGGAACTCTGACGGGACGGCGGACGGGGAGCGTGGAGCGCGATGCGGTGGTGCACCATTCGATTTCAGGGCACTTCGCGATCCGGCGCGGGAGCTGGAAGCTGCACCTGGGCCGGGGCTCGGGCGGGTTTTCCGATCCCAAGGAGTACAAGCCGAAACCGGGCGAACCGGCAGGTGAGCTGTTCAACCTGGCGACGGACCCGGAGGAGCGGAACAACCTGTACAAGCGGCGGCCGGAGGTGGTGGCGGAGTTGGCGGCGCTGCTGGAAAAGTACCAGCGCGAGGGCCGGAGCCGGCCGGCGTGAGTTTACTTGAGTGAGTGGAGGTAGGCGACGCTGTCTTTCATGAGGTCTGGGTTCATCTCCACGAAGTAGTTTTTGACACCGGCCTTTTTGGCGGCGGCGAAGAGCTCGGGCCAGTCGACGGCGCCCTTGCCGAGGGGGACGGACTTCTTTTCGGTGGCGGACCAATCCGCGAGGTGGAGGGAGGCGAAGCGGCCGGGGTACTTCCTGAAGTAATCGACGGCTTTGAAGCCGGCGGAGATGACGGCGACCTGGAACTGCATCTTGACGAGCTTGGGATCGAGTTCACTCATGAGCTTGTCGTAGATGAGGGTGCCGTTGATGGACTTGAATTCGCCGTGGTGGTTGTGGAAGCCAATTTGGATACCGGAGCCTTTGGCGTTTGCGGCGACTTTGTTGAGATCGGCGGCGGCGCGGGCCCAGGCGTCGAGGGAGTCGTCGAGTTTACCGAAACTCGAAAGGATCATGTACTTGATGCCGATTTGTTTGGCGTATTCGATGCGTTCGGGGAGGTTCTCCTTGAGTTCCTTGAACTGGTAATGGCAGCTCTGGCAGGAGAGTCCGGCGTCGTGGAAGATGGCGCTGAGTTCCTTGGCGGAGTGTTTGGCGAGAGCGGCGAAGCCGCCGCTGTAGGAGTGAGGGGAGCAGAGTTCGAGGGTGCGGTAGCCGGCGGCGGCCATCTGCTTGAGGGCGGCGGGGCAGTCCTGGGCGATCTGCTTTTCGAGGGGGTAGGCTTGAAAGCCGATGGGCATGCCGAGGGGGTTGGCGAGCAAGGGTGCGAGGCCGGAGGCGAGGGTGCCGGCGAGGAAGTGTCTGCGATTGAGATTTGACATGAAGACTCCTGGGGGCCGGGACAATTATATGGAAACGGGCGGGCGGGTGCGAGCGGGGCGGGCGGGCATTGCGGGCGAAGATTGACCTGGATGGACAGCCATGTTAGGTTTGGGCTGCCGGTTTTGGGTGGGGTGCTGTTGTGTGCGGTGGCTGTTCGTGCCAGATAGAGGAGCGCACGGGATGAGCACGCAGGGAGAGGTGGTTTCGGGGATGTCCGAATCCGGCGACGGGAGCCGGCGCTCGCCGGATGCTTGCCAGGAGATGCTGCTGCTGGTGGCATGTGTGCGGAGATTTCTGAACTCCGAAAGAGGTGCGGCGAGCCTGGCGCAGGCGGCGGTGGGCGTGGATTGGATGCGAGTGATGGACATGGCGGACCGGCACCGAGTTGCTCCGCTGGTATACAGAGCGCTGGTTGAGACGCGTCCGGAATGCGCGCCGCCCGGCGTATTGCAGGAGTTGGAGCGGCGGTTCCGCCTGAATGCCGCGCGAAACCTGATATTGGCCGCCGAACTGGGTGGAATCCTCGCTGAGTTGAGAGCGGAAGGGATCGAGGCTCTGCCGTTCAAAGGGGTTGTATTGGCGGAGGCGGTGTATGGATCGCTTTTGCTGCGCGCCAGCGGCGACCTGGATCTTCTGATCCACCGCAGGGACGCGGCACGCGGGGCGGAGGTGATGTTCAGGCGGGGCTACCGGTTTCAAGACGCATTTGAGTCGTCCAACCCGCGGGGTGCGGAGTGGCAACTGGAGCGTGTGTCGGACGGACTGCCGGTGGAGCTGCGCTGGCGAGCGACGAGTCCGCAGTACACGGCATCGCTCGACCTGAGCTTTCTGGCGGATTCGCTGCGTCCGTGGACGTGGAGAGGGCAGCCGGTGGAGAGCCTGCCCGCGGAGGAGACGCTGCTGCTGTTGTGCGTGCATGGGGGCAAGCATCACTGGTCGCGGCTGATGTGGATCTGTGATGTGGCGCAGTTGCTGCGGGTGAACCCGCAGCTGGACTGGCCGCGGGTGTGGCGGCAGGCGCGGAGGCTAGGCGTGCAAAGGAGCGTGGCGCTCGGGCTGCTGGTGGCGCGGGATGCATTGGGGGCGGATATCCCGGAGGATAGCGGCCTGGCAAATTACGGCGACTGGCGCGCGCGCCGGCTGGCGGCTGAGATCCGCGGGGAGATGTATTGTGATCGCGCATGCGATTTGCGGTCGACGCGGTACTGGTTTCTGTTGCTCAATCGTCCGGCGGACCAATTGCTGCTGTGCCGCCGCCGCCTGCTTGCGGTGCTGAGGTGGGCCGCCCCCAACGAGCGGGACCGGCGATTCGTTCGCCTGCCGGAGCGACTAGGTTTCCTGTACTACCTGATCCGTCCGGTGAGGTTGGTGGTCCAGCATATGCTCCTGGCGCTGACGCGCAGAGGCGGGCGGGGCCGGTTGGGACCGGACGTCCGGCCTGAATCGACGGGCCGCTAGTGCAGGACGACGACAGGGGCAACGATGCCGCGCTCGTTGAGCCGCTGGCGAGTCCAGCCGCGCTGGGTTTGGAGATCCTCGACGACTTTCAGGCGCAGTCCCAGGAGTTGCGGTCCGGGTGTGCGGGTTACGAAGTTGATCAAGGTGTTGTCGGCCGTGGGATCCTCCAGGCGGATGAGTTCATCGACGGCCCAGGAGGAGAGAGCGAGGTCGTCGGAGGGGTCCGGCCCACTGAGCACGGTGGCGAGAGCTTCGCGGCGATCAGGATGGGCGTTGAGGGCCGCGACCTTCAATTCGCAGAGGCGCGCGCGTTTCTGTCCATCGGCGAGAGCATTCCTGGCAAGGATGGCCTTGGTAATGGCATCCACTGAGCGAGAGACGCCGCGATTGCAGAGTTCGTCAGCGGCCCAGGTTTGGACGCTGTCGGCGTAGAACTGGCCCACCTTCTGGCTTAGGGCCTGTTCGAGGAGGCGTGCCTGCGCTTCAGGATCCGGAGCGCGAGCGACGCGCGATTGCCAGACGGCGAGCGAGGCGACCATGCGGAATTCGAAGGGAGTATCCGGCGAATTCACCCAGTGGTCGAGGAGGTATTGTTCCTGATCCTCCCGCTGCAGGCTACCCAGATTGAGCAACGCCGCGTAGCGGACGGAATCGTGGGACAAGCCGGGCAAGGAGAAGGAGGCGGAATCGACGCCGAGCGCGGGCCAGTTTTCAGAGCCGGGCAGGGCGGAAAGCGCCGAAGACTCGGCGATGGCGTGTAGTGCGAGGAGAGCCGGCTCAGACTGGCCTTCCCGGGCCAAGCGAGCCAACTGGTCCAGGAACGTCTTCTCGGCGGGGTAAGGCGCCGCAGAGACGAATACCGCATCGCGTGGGAGCGGTGCCGGACGGCGCCCGGCGATGGCGGTTTCGTCTGTGCAATTTGCGTAGGAGAAAGCCTCTCGGCACCCGGCGTAGCGATAAGCATCCATTTCGAGGCCGCGGCGGGCGTTGTCGGCTCCATCCAGTGCGTCGGCGACGGCGTCTCCTTTGTAACCTTGGCGGGAGCGGGTGGCGGTGGCTTCGGTGCAGACCACGCGTTGGGCCGGATCGTCAATGACATGCCAAAACGGGTTCACGGGAACGACATCGACGAGGTAGTCCGCGTCCTCGTCGTTCCAGGTATTGAAGGGGGAGCCGGGGATGTCATTGCGCGCGCCGTAGTTGGCGCTGCTGAGGTGAGTGATGTAGGCGTGACGTCCTTCGTGAATGGTGGTGTTGGTATAGCCTTTGGTGCGCGGCTGGCCGCAGAAGGTTCCGGCGGAGGTATCCAGGCGCATGTGAGGAAAGAAGGGGTTGATCTCAATGGGCTGAGAGGCGGCGTGCATAGTGGGCAGAGTCTGTCCGAGCACGCCGGCGCCCAGCGCTTTGACGGCATAGGTACTGACAGAGGCCATGACGGGTTTCAAGTCTCTGTTGTCGGAGTCGGCCTTTTGGAAGATGTCGCGGGTGCGGGCTTCTGCCCAGGCGATGATCTTGCCGGCCACGGCCTTGGCGTCGGTGGCTGTGACCTCAAACCATTGAGGGATTTCGTGGAAGGGCGCGGCGTAGATGGGATAGGGGGCGGTGACGATGTGGGCGGAGTCGGGCTTGGCGGCGGCAGTGCCTTCGAGGCCGGCCTTGGGACCGACGAGCGATCTGGCCCAGAACAGGCCGCTGCCGCTGGTGACAGTAGTCTTGACGGGGAGGGCACCACCGTTCACCCCATACGCATTGGTGCCGTTCTCGGCGATTTGGATCTCGCCGGAGAAGTCGACCTTCGCGCCGGTGTCGGCGCGCACGGCCTGAACATCCACCCAGGTGTCCTCGGAGTACTTGTTTGCAGGATCGATGGACATGGTCAGGTTGTTGAGCTTCATGTTGAGCGGGGTGGAGCGGGAAATGATGTTGACGTAGAAGGAGAAGCTGGTGCACTTGGCCAGAGCAATATCGAAGACGCCATAGAGTTCCCTGCCCGGCGCCACGACGGCGGGGTGCACATCGTTGGTGATGAGGTCTGATTCAGTGCCGTCGCGGTGAACGAGTTTAACTTTGACAGCCTCGGCATCGAGCAGGATGGGAGAGGTGAGGCGATTGACCCAGGTGGCGTACACGGTATAGATGTGTCCGGGCCGGCAAGGGCCGGAATCCTGGCGGAAGCCGTAGTAGCTGGGAGGATTGAGATAGTCGTTGGCAAGGGTTTTGGGCAGATCGGCGTCGCGGGTGGAGGTGGCGGCGGCAAGCGAATGGGGAACGGCTGCAGACGGCACGGAGGGACCGGCAAAGATCATTGTGACAACGGGCTCCGGCTCTGACGAGCGGGAGCTGGCAACGCTCCGTGACTGCCCGGAGGCGAGCAGGAACAGCATGGAAGAGAGGAAGAGTTGGAATGGAAGCGATTTGAGAGTTCGCATGGCGGTGATCCTGAGCGCGGGCGCCGCACGCGAGACAGTGGCGAGCGGCGGCGCAGAATGCGGCCGGGGGGCGAACGGCGGCGATCGAAAATGGTCCGGCGGCGGTCGGGTCGCGCTCCCTAATGCGCACAGCCCCCTCCCTGTGCGCTTTTCTCGTTTCCGCACAATCGCGAGCGGAGCGGGATCTAAGTGTCCGGACGGATTATAGGGTTTTCCGGCGGGGAGCGGAAGCGAAGAGATGACGGAGAGGCCGGCGGGGCAGAGGCGGATTTGTGCGAATGGACTGCGAGAGATTCGCCAGGCGAGAGGAGACGAGTGGCATGGCGAGGGCGGACCCGGGGCGCACGAATGCGCGGTGCGTGAGCGGAATGCGCATGCGTCGTGCGTCGATGTGGGCGGGTTGGACGGAGGCGGCAAGCAGAGTGGAGACGTCAGGACCGGCTTTAAAAAAAGAGAGGTCTCTGTCCGATAGCAGGTGTACACTGTGAACCGGCGGGAGAGCTAACAAGCGCAAACCTCCCTGCCGCCAGGAGAGGCAGAGCTCCCCGTGAGGCGAGTGATTCGCTCCGCGCCTCTGATCTTCAATTCAGCACCCACTATTCCCTCTCCGTCTATTGCCGGAGGGAGGGGGCTGCATTTCCAGAGAACATCTTGAGAAAGCCGCGTTTTCAGTCGAGAGGCACAGGAGCGCGACGAGGCACAAAGGACCATCAGGCCCTTTGATTACTAACTAGGGATCATGAGATCGCCAGGCATGGAGGCTTCGGCCTTCGCCTGTGCGGGAGAAGGAGAGTTGATATGTGGTTCCTCCGGCTCCTCTTGGTTTGCGGAGTGTGTTCGCCGCTGGTCGCGGCGGACAAGGTCGACCTCACAGACAAACTGCGCCAAAGCCCGCCTCCGACGGGAAAGATGAAGGACGGCGGCAGTTGCGCAGTGGACAAGATCTACCAAGTCACAGCACCCATGGTGAACAACACCTGCTCGCGGATTTCGGCGATTGAAATGCAAAACGTCCGGATCGGCAACAACAACGAACTGGTGAGCAGCGAGTTCAAGTATCCGGCGGGGCAGACGTATGTGGATCCACTCCAGACGGTGACTGGGGTGTTTGACATCAAGTTGAAGAAGTGTGCGTCGTTCCAGTTCTACTCGAACCTGCTGGGATTCATGACAGGAGGCGCGAAATTCACGAAGCCGGCGGCTGGCCCCACCTTCGGCTACGACATGATGGGCCCGAACATGGATACGGAGGATCCGGCGGGCGGGCCGCATCACGTCTCGGTGATCAAGAACGGATTGGCTCTCGCGGATGTGCTGGTGTCGGCGCCGGCCACTCTAAACGACATCTGGCTGACCAGCGCCGATCCGGCGATAGTGACACCTGTTTCGGTGTTGCAGGGGAATACCGCGATGCTGCTGTCCATGGAAGCGGCGAAGGCTGAGACGGCTGTGTATGCGAACTGGCGCACAGCAACGGGAACAGCGGGACCGCGGTGCGACGAGATCAGGACAGATGTTTACAAGGAAAAGAAGGTGACGGCGCGGCTGTTTCTGATGAATGGAACGGGCACCGCCCCGCTCAATGCCGCGCCGAAGGCGACGGCGGCGGAAGTGCAGACCGCGATCAACTCAAACTCGTACAAACGCGGTGTGGCGATGCTTGACTTGGATGAGGGAGGCGAGGTGACGTCGGACTACGACACCAACGGGGACGGAGTGTTGAACATCGAATTCCGCAACGGGATCAACACGGCAAGCGGCGAGTTTTCAGTGATTCTGACCAAAGTGCAGAGTGGCCCGCCGGCGCTGCCGGCCGACCGCATCCCTGTCATCCTGGTGCGAAAGATGTACACGCAGATTCCGCTGACGGGCGCGGCTGCAGCCGGAGACACCACGGTGGAACTGGATACCAATCGCACCGACCTGTTTAGTTACGATTCCAGCACGCATACCGGCGATTCCTTCAACATCGGCGGTCCAACGAATACGCGAAACCTTCCCGCGCCGAACACTTGCAACGGCGGGATGAGGATCACGCTGACAGCAGCACCCACGTTGACGGCTGGGGGCAAGACCTCGCTGACGTTTACGCCAGCGTTGTGCCGCGCCATCGGCACCGGCCTGGCGGATGCTCTGTACTGGCCCGCGGGCGCCTGGGCGTCAGGGTCGTACGTGCTGCTGCAACAGGACAGCGTGGGGACACAAGCCGTCCTGATCTGGACCATCGGGCATGAACTGGGACATCCCATCGGAGGCAAAGGGCTCGGACTGAAGGATCTGAATGAGCCGCTGAACCAGATGTATTTCATGCAGGGGCAGAACGGATTCGAGATGCGCTTCAAAGAGCTCTCGGGCAAATACAACCCGGCACCGGAGAACCAGTGGCAGACAATTCCGAGGAATTAGGAAAGGAGGAAGCCATGCGATACAGGATCCCGACCATGAGTTTGGCTGCGCTGCTACTGGCGCCGGCGGGCATGCTGCCGGCACAGGAGGCGCGGGCACGGACAACGCAGGAAATCGTGGAGCAGATCCGAGGCGGCGGGATGTTTACGTCGGCACAGGAACTGGTGCAAAACGGAACGATCCGGCCCGAAGCTGTGGCGGTATTGCGGCAAGCAATCCGCACAGGAGACTGGCATACGCGCGCGCAGTCGGTACGCGCGCTGGCCGCGGCCGGCCAACTGGCCGATCCGTTGTCTTTGAAAGGAGTGCCCACGCTGCGGGGTGAAGCGCTGGCAGTGATCGTGGAAGAAGCATTCCGGGAACGCGACGTGGCCCGGGACTATGCGATCGACGCGATGTTGTCGAGCACTCCCGTGGAGGCGATCAGAGAACACGAAAGGGCGCTGGTGGAAGCCCTGGAGCGCGCCCCCAATCCTGAGTTGCTGCTACTGGTGGCCAAAGGCAAGCTGGTCTCGGCACGGCCGGTGGTGAACCGGCTGATGGAAAGCGGGCGCTGGGCGGGGGAGGAGGCGACGAGGATCGCGGCGGCGGCTCTCGGCAACCGGACGATCGAGGGGAGCCTGGTAACGGAGTTTACGGACACGCAGGACGCGGAGCGGAAGGCGCATCTGGCAAAGAGTCTGGGGTACGTGGGCACGGACGCGGCGCTGCGGGCGCTGGCATCGGAACTGCGTTCGCCGCTGATTGTGGGCGCCCAGAGTGCGTTCGCGCGCTCTGTGCGGGTGGATATTCTGGAGGCGCTGCGGTTCAACTTTCCGGAAGAGGACGTGCTGTTCACCAACCGGTATTCGAGCGATGCCGATTACGAACGGGCGGAGCTGTTTTGCGCGCAGAGGTTCGGGACGAGTTGGAGCACTTCGCGACCTGTGTACCTGACGGTACGCGCGGAGCCGCTGCCGATGCCCCGACCGCCGTTGTAATCGGGCGGTCTGTTTCCGTAACCCGCAGTCGCTGACGGATGTGCGCTCGGGCCTTGCCAGTGGGGGCGCTTGTGGCGTAGCATCCCAGCAGATGAGCGGCGTGCGAGACCGGCCGGGCCGGCGGCATCGATTGGTGAGCCGGGACGGGTTGCTGCTGGCAGGCGCGGCGACGTTACTGATGATGTGCCGGTTGGCAGCCTGGCTGCTGCCGTTGCGTGCCGTGGCCCGGATGGCACAGGCGGTTGCACCGGCGGGGTCCGGGCGCGAAGAAGTCTGCCCGGAGACGTCGGCGCGGATCGGCTGGGCGGTGCGGGCGGCGGCATGGAGGGTGAAGGGCGCCCAGTGTCTGCCGCAGGCGCTGGCTGCCTACCTGCTGCTGGCATGGCACGGGCAATCCAGCCAGTTGGTGGTGGGGGCGCAACTGGCGCAGAGCGGACGTCTGGTGGCGCACGCCTGGGTGGAATGCGGCGGCCGCGTCATCGTGGGCGGTCGTGGCGGGCTCGACCGGTTCATTCCGCTGTTCACGCTGGGCGCGGCGGGTCTTCAGCGCCGTCCGGGAGGACAAGCCGTTCCTCGGCCAGAGCGCTGAGAAGATCGGAGACGCCCTGCCAGGCAAGGTCGGGCGAGACGTCGAATTCGTTTTGCAGTTCGCTGCTCATCTCGCCGGCGGAGCGGCGCTGTGCGAGCCACTGCCAGATTCTGGCGCCGGTCGGGTTCAGCGTGTAGTAGCGCTTGGTGCCGAGTTGCAGCAGCACCACTTCCCCGTTGGGCAGAGTGGTGTCGACTACCTCCGGACTGGGGCGGAATGAGCTATTTGGATCGAGCATGCGAATTCTCCAGAGCTAGTCTCCTGAGGTAGGTGGAGGTGCAGGCCGGCCACGTGGGCGGCGCAGTAAGAGCAGGGGAAGAGGTCGGCTTCACAGAGGGTTCCGGCGATCCACTGTGCGCGCTTCCGGCGGCGCAGTTTCCGGCGCATGTACCGCAATCGGGCGAATAGTTCGGTGAAGGAAGATTGGCGGAGGCTGCCGATGACAGACGCGCCGGGATGCCCCGGCACGGGCGCCAACTGGCAGCACCAGGGGATGTTGCCTTGACAATCGAGGTTCAACTCCAGGCCGCGCAGCGGAGCGCAAGGGAAAAGATCCTCTGTGTAATGGCCGGGGGCCAGAACGACAGGGATGGAGAAGCTGGGTGCCCATGAGCGGATCTCGTCGTCGATCCGCCGGCGATCGGCGGGCGGAAGCTGCAAAGAGTCCGCCCGCGCGACAGAGGAAGAGATGAGATGCCCGAAGCGCAGACCGCCGGCGCCGAGCGAAACGGCGAGTTGGGCGATGTCGTGGAGTTGGGTGCAGTTGCCTGAGGTGATCACGGTATTGAGAGTGAAGGGGAGGCGGCGCACGACACAGATGCTGACGGCCCGCAGCACCTGAACGAAGGAACCGGAGCCGCGGAGACGATCGTGTGTGATCGCGTCGCTGCCGTCGAGGCTGAAGGTGAGGGTGGAGAGGTTGTGGCGGAAGGGCTCCAATTGCGGCAGGACCTGCGCGAAGTTGCAGCCATTGGAGACGAAGCCGACGCGGTAACCGGCCTGCACGCTGAGTTGCAGAGCGCGGCTGAAGTCTGCGTGCAGGGTGCATTCGCCGCCGGTGAAAGAGACGTGGCGGAATCCGGCGGCGTGGGCGCCGTTGAGGAAGCGCTGGAGGGTGTCGAGGTCGAGGTCGTGGGGTTCGCCGCGCGATGTAACGAAACAGTGGCGGCAGCGGAGTTGGCAGCGGTTTGTGAGTTCAACAACCAGGTTGCGCATGAGGTGGCACCGCGGCCGCGGCCAGAAGCCTGGAGAGCGCTTCCGGGTCAGAGAAGACGTCAGCGCCGGCTAGCAGGCGAAAGCAGGTGGTCTGGGCCAGGAGCGCGCTGAGGGTTTCCAGGTGGCGGGCCGCGGGCCGGGGGTCCAGTTGGACCAGCGGGCTGTGCCGCAGCAGGAGCGTGAAGGCATCCGCGGGAGAGATGGGTTGGAGCAGACTATGGGGAGCAGGGTTGATCTGCGGGAACAGCAGGACGGCCGGCAGGCAGCGGGGGAGTTCGCGCCCTGGATAGAGCGAGGTGGCATCGAGAAAGAGCTTGCCGGTCTTCCATTCGGAAGGAGCGCTGATTTGGCTGAGTTCGGGGAAGCGCGTGAGGGTAGCGTGATCACAGGCGAGGCCGCGCCGGAAGCTGAGTGCATCGACGCCGTCCGGGGTGCGGCGAAGGACCAGAGTGTCGTCGGAAACATAGTGCCAACCGGCACGGAGCAGAGCGAGGGTGAGCGTGGTCTTCCCGTGGTGGGAATCCGCGGGGATGAGGTAGCCGGTGTTCTGGTGGACCAGGCCGTTGGCGTGAATGGCGAAGAGACCATAGGCGGCGAGGTGGGCCATGAACGGGAGAAAGAAGAAAGCCCTTTGGTACTGAGGGGGGAGAGTCCAGAAGCCGGAGTGCAGCAACCCGGCGGAGTAGTTGCGGGCAGGCGAGACGAAGAGATGGCTGCCGGCACAGCGCAGGGCGTACCCCCCGTCGAGCACATAGGCTTCCAGGGGTCCGGAGCGGAAGGCGGGTTCGCCGGGCCGTGGCACCCACGGGGTGTGAGATTGGAGGTCGATGACAACAGTCTCTTCCGCCTGAGGGGCGTGGTGTTCCTCAACCAGGAAGAGCCGGTGGACTAAGGCCGTAACATGAGCGGCGTCCTGGGGCGTCGGCACGCAGACGCGGATGTCCACCCCATGGAATAGGAAGGTTCGGGCATTCGTGGCCGAACCGGAGAGTTTATGGCTCGAAGGTGCCGAAGAACTGGCACGTAACATCAGTGAAACGTCCCTGCTGAACGAGTTCCGGCTTGACGAATGCCAGTTTGGGGCTGGAGTACTCGGCTTTGGCCGTGTCCGGAGTGGGCGCCGGTTCAATGCCAGTGCGTGGAAGAGTTAGGTCATTGACCTGTTGCTCAGGCATGATAGTTCCCCTGTCCAAGACCTCTTGGACTGGGTCAGTATAGCGCTGGGCGAACTCTTTGGGAAGGGCGAATTTTAGGGGAATTGGACTGGCCGGGGTGGTACTGCCTACTGCATCCACGGTGGCCCCGAGGCTGGGGCTCGGGGGAAACGGCATCTACTGTGGCCCCGAGGCTGGGGCCTCGGGGGAAAACGGCATATACAGTGGCCCCGAGGCTGGGGCTCAGGGAAAACGGCATCTACGGTGGCCCCGAGGCTGGGGCCGGGGGAATCGGGGAGACTTGGCTCAATGGAACTCGGGCAGGGCGGAGGCGGGCGGCTCCAGGAACTCGCGGTTGAAGCGGGTAAAGGTGATGTACTGCGACAGCGCGCTGACACCGCGTTCCCAGAGTAGGCCGACGGTTCCGTCCTGGAGAGCGGCGAGATCGGAGTAGGCGGCGAGACCGCCGTAGATGGTGCGCTCGTTGGTCCAGGTCTGGCCCTCGTCGTAGCTGACGCGGACGACGAGGTGCTTGCGCCCCGGGCCGAGGATGCCGGTCCAGAGGAGGCGGTCGCGGTCGGCGCCGGCGGATTTGAGGGTATAGCGCTCGATGGAAGTGGCGACGGGGGAGACGAGTTGGCCGGGCTGGGGCCGCTGCCAGTGAGTGCCGCCATCCTGACTGACGGCGATCCAGCGGCGGTCGCCGTTGCCTTGGCGGGCGTCCACCATCACGGCGCCATCGGTGAGTTCGACGAACTGGTTTTCGTCGGTGAGGGCGGGCAGGAGTTCGCCGCGTTTCCATGTGGCGCCGTGGTCGTCGCTGTAGATGGCATAGGCCTGCATCAAGTAGAGCGAGCCTTGCCAGCCTGGGACGGCGGCCATCGCGCTGCAGGATTCCGGGCAGCGGGAAGAGGGCAGGAGGAGGCGGCCGGATCTGGTTTGGATGGCGCCGCCGGGACCGAGGAAGATCGCGCCCCAGTTTTCGAAATCGCGTGCGTCGCGGGTGATGTCACGGGGCTGAGACCAGGTGCGGCCGTTGTCGTCGCTGAAGCGCAGCCAGGTCTGGTTGTCGTCGGTGCCGGGGCGGCTATCGAATGTGCCCTTGCCGGGGCGCCAGCGATTGTATGCGATCCAAAGCCGGCCGTTGGAGCGGTCCAGGACGGGTGTCGGATTCGACGCGCTCCACTTCTCTCCGGGATCGTCCACGACCACCATCGCGGACCACGTCGCGCCGCGGTCCTGGCTGCGTTTCATGACGAGGTCGATGTCGCCGTTGCCGGGATCGCCCTGGTTTTCCTTGCGGGCTTCGGCGAAGGCGAGGAGGGAACCGTCGGCGGTTTCGACGAGGGCTGGGATGCGGTAGCTGTTGTATCCGTTTTCGCCGCCGCGGAAGACGTCGGTGTGGGTGAGCAGCGGGTCACCGCCACGGCAGCAGACGGCAGCAAGGATCAGGAGGAACTGCTTCTTCATGGTGATTGTCCACGTTCAGTTTACTCGTGTGCGGACGTGCCTGGACCGCCGGTGAGGACTCAGGAGCGTTGAAGGCTGTCCAGGAGCTCGCCGGGGGAGACGGTGGCGGTGCCTAGTTTGCCGACGGCGATGCCGGAGGCGTGGTTGGCGAGTTCGGCTGCTTCGCGGGGCGTGGCTCCGGCGGCGAGGCCGAGGGTGAAGACGGCGATGGCGGTGTCGCCGGCGCCGGAGACGTCGAAGACTTCGCGGGCGCGGGTGGGGGTGTGATAGGGCTCTTCGCCGTCGAACAGCATCATGCCGTGTTCGCCGAGGGTGATGAGGACCATCTGCGTGCCCCACTTTTCGAGAAGGGCGGCGCCGATCTCCTCGATGGAAGCGTTTTGGGGCAACTGGGCGGCGGCGCGGGCCTCTTTGAGATTGGGCTTGACGGCGGTGACGCCGCTCCAGGGAAGCGGGTTATAAGGGCTGGGATCGACAGTGACGACGCATCCGGGGAGCTGGGCGGCGAGGGCGGCGGCGAGATCAGGGGTGAGAAAGCCCTTGGCGTAATCGGAGAGGATGACGGCGTGGTAAGGGGGCGTGCGGGCGGCGAGGGTGGAGAGGAGTTGGGCGGACTGGCCGGCATTGGGGACGAGGGGGGTTTCCCGGTCAATACGGACGACCTGCTGATGGCGGGCGATGACGCGGGTTTTGACGGTGGTTTGGAGGGCCGGGTCCTGGAGGATGGGGGAGGAGTCGATGCCGGCGCCGTCGAGGAGATCGAGGAGGCGGCGGGCCGGGGCGTCGGCCCCGATGAGGCCGGCGACGGCGACGCCGGGGGTGAACTCGCGAAGGTTGCGGGCGACGTTGGCGGCGCCGCCGGCGTAGAAGGATTCGCTGGTGACTTCGACGACGGGAACGGGAGCTTCGGGGGAGATGCGGGAGACGTTGCCCCAGATGAACTGGTCGAGCATGAGGTCGCCGGCGACGAGGACTTGGAGGGAGGCGAAGCGCTGGATGAGATCTTGTGCGCGTTGAGGGGTCATGGGGGCTGGCAAGAGTATGGTAGCAGGGGGTTGCGCGGGGCGCGAAAGAGTGTAAGTATTTACACTGTAGGGAAAGAAATGCGGACAGTGGCGCACTGGGACGGCGACCGGTTTTTCGCCTCGATCGAGCAGGCGGCGGACCGGCGTTTGCGGGGGCGGCCGGTGGTGGTGGGTGGGGAGAAGCGGGGGATCGTGCTGTCGTCGAGCGGGGAGGCGCGGCGGCTGGGGATCCGGCCGGGGTGGCCGGTGGGGAAGGCGCGGCGGGCGGCGCCGGCTCTGGTGGTGGTACCGGCGCATTTTGATCTATATGAGCGGTTTTTCGACCAGATTCTGGGGTTGTGCCGGGAGCGGACGCCGCTGGTGGAGGCATCGGAGGTGGGGGCGGCGTGGTTGGATCTGACGGGCGCGGAGCGGGTGAACGGGCGCGGGGCGGAGGAGGTGATGGCGGGAATCCGGCGGACGGCGGGGGAGTGGCTGAGAGTGTCGATTTCGTCGGGAATTGGGACGAACAAGCTGGTGGCGCGGCTGGCGTCGCGGATGAGGAAGCCTGGGGGGCAGGTGGTGGTGGAAGCGGGGAGTGAGCGGCGGTTTCTGGCGCCGCTGCCATTGCGGGCGCTGCCGGGTTTGGAGCGGGGCGCGTTGGAGGCGCTGGAGGTGGCGGGGGTGGCGACGCTGGGGCAGTTTGCGTCGGCGCCGCTGGAGGCGCTGGGGACGGTATTGGGGAAGCGGGCGCTGGTGTTGCAGAGGCGGGCGCAGGGGGTCTCGGAAGAGCCGGTCGGGAGGAAGAAGGCGGCGGAGCCGGGGTGGGTGGAGCGGGTGGAGTATGCCGAGGATGTGTGGGAGGAAGAGTTTTTGTGGGGGGAGCTGAGAAGGATGGTGGAGCGGCTGATGGCGCAGGTCCGGGGTGCGGGGGTGGAGGTGCGGCGGCTGACATTGGAGCTGCGGTACACGGACCGGGCGGAGTCCCGGAAGAGCTTGGATTTGAACGAGCCGACGGCGCTGGAGGGGGAGGTGCTGCCGCTGGTGCCGGGGCTATTGAGCGGGGCATGGACGCGGCGTGTGCGGCTGCGGGCGATGACGCTGCGGGCGGGGCGGGTGTACCAGCCTTCGGCGCAGATGGACCTATTCGCTCCGGAGGGGGAGAAGCGGGAGCAGGCGTTGAAACTGGCGGCGGCGATCGACCGGCTGCGGCGGGAACACGGGTTAGGGATCGTGCTGCGGGGCAGCGAATTAGAGAAGAAGACGGCTTAGGGGGTGTTGCCGGGGCGCAGTTGGACGAGGGCGGGCGCCTTACGATGATCGCCGCGATCGCGGGCCTGGATGGCGGCAAATTTGCGGCCGATGCGCATGGTGGCGCGGTAGAGCAGGCCGACGGGAACGATGCCGCCCCAGACGTGGCTGGAGAGGGCGTGAAGGCCCATGGAGGCGTAGCAGCCGCAGGCGGAACAATCGGGATTGCCGCCGAGCTGGCAGGGGGAGATGGCGCTCTTGAGATCGGCCGAGATGCTGTGGGTGGTTTGGGCGAAGGTGCAGTCTTGGGGGCTGCTGGGCGGATCGAGGAACTTACGGATGAGGACCTCCGGCATTTCGAGCTTGGGGTAGCGCTTGCGGAGTTCGGTCATTTCGGCGACGGCACGGCGGCGGAGCTCCGGGGTGAGCATTTCAGGCAGGTCGTCGCCGACCTGGGGGGTGAACATGCTGAACCAGACTTTCTGGACTTCGGACCGGGGGGTCCAGAAGCGGAGGAACTCTTCGAGGTAGCCGGGGCGCTGCATCATCTGGGCGGTAATGGTGCAGTGAACGATGACGCTATGGCCGGCGATGTTGGCGAGGATGCGCTCGTAGGTGGCGGGGGCGCGGCGGATGTCGTGTTCGGGCTGAAGGCCGTCGATGGAGACGGCGACGCTGAGGCCGGGCAGGTGGGCCCACTGGGCGGGGAGGGTGCGGAAGGCGCTGGTCACGACCTGGACGTGGATGCCGCGGGCGGTGAGCAGGGGGACGAGGATTTCGAGTTCGCGGTAGCGGACGAGGGGGTCGCCACCGACGAGGGAGATGTGGAGAGGGCGGAAGCGGTCCGCGAGGTTCAAGACGCCGTCGATGAGGGCTTGGCCACGAAAGTCGCTGAGTTCACGGAGGGTCAGGGCGCCACCGAGGTGTTCCGGATGATAGGCATAACAACCGGGGCAGCGGAGCGGGCACTCTTTGGTCACTTCGATGGAGAGGGACGGTACCTCGCCCTGCGCCAGTTTGCCCCAGGCACGGAACACGTGAGCAACTTTCATGTAAGCCTCCTCTCAGTGGACAGACACCCCTAAAGACAGCGATTCAAGAGACGGGGAAGCGCTTTGACCAGTGGTGCTATCTTTAGATTGTCCCAGAAAGCGATGTCATATTGTTCATACGTAAGATAGGGGGCCCGAGTTGCAGAAATACGGGGAACCCTGTCGAGCGGGGACGCGGGCGTGGAGCGCAACCCGGAGGGGAAGAGCATCCATAATGGAGGAACGGTGAAGATCCTGAAGATATCCCTGCTCTCTCTGCTGGCGTGGAGCGCCAGCGCCGAGAATGTGCTGAAGGTCGGGCCGAAAGGCAAGTACAGGACACCGTGCGCGGCGATTGCGGCGGCCAAAGCCGGGGACACAGTGGAGATCGACGCCAATGGGCAGTATGTAGGTGACGTGTGCGCGTTCAACACAAACAAGTTGACGCTGCGGGGGGTGAACGGCAGGGCGAAGCTGGAAGCAGGCGGAGCAATTGCGCAGGGCAAGGCGATCTGGGTGATTACGGGCGAGGAAGTGGTGGTGGAGAATATCGAATTCACGGGCGCCAAGTGCGAGAACAAGAATGGCGCGGGCATCCGGATGGAGGGTGGCGGATCACTGGTGGTGCGGAACTGCCTGTTTCGCAACAACGAGGATGGAATTCTGACGGACTACAACCCGAAGGGCAGGCTGCTGGTGGAGTATTCGGAGTTCGACCACAACGGGTACGGGGACGGCTACTCGCACAACATGTACATCGGCGGACTGGGCGAGTTCACGCTGCGCTATTCGTATTCGCACGATGCGGTGGAGGGGCACCAGGTGAAGACGCGGGCGCTGAAGAACCGGATTCTGTACAACCGGCTGACGACGGAGTGGTCGAATGCGAGCTATGAACTGGACATGCCGAACGGAGGCGACGTGGAAGTGATCGGCAACGTGATCGGGCAATCGGCGTCTTCGAGCAACTCAGGGATCATGACCTACGGGGTGGAAAAGCCGGGTTCGGCGCAGGCGGGCGGGCGTCTGGTGGTGGCACACAACACGTTTGTGAACATGAAGCAGTCGCCGACGATGTTCATCGCGGTGAAAGGCAATGCGCCGGTGGAGATTCACAACAACGTATTCAGCGGGGACGGCACACTGACGGACGCTGAAAACGTGGTGATGGGCGGCAACATGGTGGTGCCGGATTTCGGATTTGTGAATGCGGCCGGATGGGACATGCGCCTGAAGGCAAGCAGTCTGGCGATCGACGGTGGCGTGGAGTTGCCGGCGGAGCGGCAGCCGAAGCTGCAGTACAAGCATCCGGCGTGCGTAACGAAGCGGGAAGCGGTGGGCCGGGTAGACGCGGGCGCGTTTGAATATGGTGGAGAGAAGCCGGCGGGGCCGGAAGTGAACCTGCCGGAGCGGTGCCGCTGACGGGCTGACACTGCTTGCCGCCGGTGGTATAGTGTAAATACTTACACTATACCGGCCATGGGATACGCGGCACTGCATTGCCATAGTTACTATTCGCTGCTGGACGGAACGATGAGTCCGGAGCTGGTGGCGGAAGCGGCACACGCCTCGGGGATGGAGGCGGCGGCGCTGGTGGACCGCGACACGCTGGCGGGGTCGGTTCAGTTCTACAAGAAGGCGCGGAAGCTGGGGCTGCACGCGGTAACGGGGGCGGAGGTGACGCTGGGGGACGGCAGCAGCCTGGTGCTGCTGGTGGAGAATGCGCGGGGGTACCGGAACTTGAGCCGGCTGATTACGGCCGGGGCCAATGACGGAACGCTGGAGGAGTACAACGGGGGGCTGATCTGCCTGGCGGGGCCGCGGAGCGGGGTGGGACGGGCGATTCTGAAGAACGAATCGCCGGAGCCGTTCTTGAAAAAGCTGGAAGGGTGGTATGGGCGGAACCTGGCGCTGGAGCTGACGCCGCACAACGACGATGATTTGAGACTGGCGCGGCTGTTCGCGGAGTTGGGGCGGAAGCGGCGGATTCCGGTGGCGACGGCGGTGGACAGCCGCTATCTGGAGGCCAGCGACCGGCTGCGGTACGACATTCTGCAGAGCATGCGGACGCTGACGCTATTGAACCAGCGGCACGAGGGAAAGCTGCCGGCGGGGCGGCACCACTGGCAGACGGAAGACGACATGCGGCGCTATTTCGGCGGGCTGCCGCAGGCGATGGCGAACACGGCGCGGATCGCCGAGCGCTGCCAGTTCGACTTCGAACTGGGCGACCTGCGGTTTCCGAAGTTCCCGTGCAAGGACGCGGTGGAGTTGCTGCGGGCGAAGGTGCGGGCGGGGGTGGAGCGGCGCTACGGGCTGGAGCCGGAGGCGCGGGTATGGGAGCGGGTGGAGCGGGAGATGGGGGTGATCGAGGAGGTCGGGTACGCGGAGTATTTCCTGGTATTCGCCGACATTGTGGAGTGGTGCGCGGGGCAAGGGATCTGGACGCTGGCGCGCGGGTCGGCGGCGGGCAGCCTGGTTTGTTATGTACTGGGGATCTCGAACGTCTGCCCGTTCCGGTTCGGGCTGTGCTTCGAGCGGTTTCTGAACCGGGAGCGGATGCAGTTCGCCAAGCTGGCGGACATTGACCTGGACCTGCCGTGGGACCGGCGGGACGAGGTGATCCGGTATGTATTCGAGCGGTACGGGCGGGAGCACGTAGCGATGATCGGGGCGGTGCACACGTTCCAGGGGCGGTCGGCCGTGGCAGAGATCGCCAAGGTATACGGGATACCAGAAAGAGAGGCCCGGCGGTTTACTGAGCATCTGCCGTGGCACCGGGGCGATGCGGAGGCAGCGGTGCGGGAGATGCCGGAGTGCCGGGAGTTGCCGTTTCAGGAAGATCCGTACAAGACCGTGCTGGCAATGGCAGGCAGCCTGGACGGGATCCCGCGGCACTTTGCGATGCATCCGTGCGGGCTGGTGGTGTCGGGCGACCCGGTGGCGGACCGGATGCCGCTGTTCGAATCGTCGAAGGGTCTGATGACGACGCACTACGCGATGGACGATGTGGAGGAACTGGGGCTGCTGAAGCTGGACCTGCTGGGGCAGGCGGGGTTGAGCGTGCTGCGGGACACGCTGACGAACATGGAGGAGAACGGGCGGGAGAAGGTGGAGCTGGAGAAGCTGGATTGGGACGACGGGGCGACGTGGGAGATGATCGCCGGGGGGCGGGCGCGCGGGGTGTTCCACATCGAATCGCCGGCGATGACCAGCCTGCTGGTGATGACCAACTGCCGGGACATGGATTGCCTGACGGCGGTGGAGTCGATCATCCGTCCGGGGGCGGCGAACGAGGGCAAGAAGCGGGCGTATGCGCGGCGGCACCAGGGTCTGGAGCCGGTGACGTTCGCGCATCCTTCTTTGGAGCCGCTGCTGGCAGACACCTACGGGCTGATGGCGTATGAGGAGCACATTCTGCTGGTGGCGAACGGATTCGCCGGGATGGCGTGGGGCCGGGCGGATTTGCTGCGGCGGGCGCTGGTGAAGAATCGCGACCGGGAGCGGATTGAAGAGTTGGGCCTTGAATTTCAAAACGCCGCGCGGGCGCTGGGGCGGACGGAGGAGGAGACGGCGCGGGTGTGGGGGATGCTGCGGGAGTTCGCCGGCTATATGTTCAACAAGGCGCACTCGGCGGCTTATGCGGTGGAGGCGTATTCGGGGGCGTGGCTGAAGGGGCGGTATCCGGTGGAGTTTCTGGCGGCGGTGCTGACGTCGCGGCGCGGGTTCTATTCTCCGATGCTGTATGTACTGGAGGCGTTGAGGAACGGGGCGCGGTTTTTGACGCCGGACCTGGTGGAGTCCGATTTAAGGCGGTTTTTGGTGAAAGGAGAGACGATCCGGCTGCCGCTGGACCAGGTGCGTGGGTTGACGCAAGGGACGCTGGAGCGGATTGGGGAGCAGCGGCCGTTTGAAGATGTGGGGAGCTTTTACAGGAAGGTGCGGCCGAGCCGGGCGGAGTGGCTGGCGCTATTGAAGGCCGGAGCTTTGGATGGATTCGAGGAGCCGCGGGGGCGGCTGTTCTGGAGGCTGCAGAGATTGGAGGCGTCGGCGCAGGCGGAGCGGAAGCCGCTGTTGGAAGCGGAGCTGCCGGAGTCGTTCGACAGCGGCGTGGCGGCGCGGGCGCGCTGGGAGCACGAGGTGCTGGGCTTTCCGGTGAGCGTGCATCCGCTGGAGTATTTCGCGCCGCGGCTGGACTGGGGGCGGTTTATCTCGGCGGAGCAGTTGATGGCGCGGCAGCAGGCGCTGTATGGGAAAGAGGTGCGGGTGGCGGGGCTGGTGGTGGCGGACCGGCACCATCCGACGGAGAACGGGACGATGAAGTTCCTGACGCTGGCGGACCGGACGGGCTTTCTGGAAGTATCGCTGTTCGCGCAGGTGTATCGCGATTACGGACACCTGACGGTGCATCCGGTGGTAGCAGTGGAGGCCGTAGTGGACGCGTTCGACAACCGGCACGGGTTTGCGCTGAACGGACAGCGGGTGCTGAAAAGCGCGCAGGCGCAATAAAGGGCCGAGCACACCAAGATGCCGGTAGTGTACAGGCCGCTGCCGCGTAATATGACTGTGCCGCTATCAGAGCGCATCATCGTCGATCCCAAGATCCTGGCAGGCAAGCCGATAATCCGAGGGACGCGTCTTGCCGTCTAGTTCATCCTGGAACTCCTGACAGCCGGCCAAGCTGAAAGGGAAATCCTCACCAACTACCCCGGCCTGACGCGAGATGACATCCTCGCCTGTCCATCCTACGCCAGCTATCTCGCCCACGAATACAACGCTTTCCCAATTCCTGCATAGATGCGCGTCCTCGCCGATGAGAATTACCCGAAGTCCATCATAGAGGGGCTTCGAGCCGAGGGCCGGGATGTGCTGTGGGCCCGCACGGATTTGATTGGTTGAATCGAGCCCGGCTGGATCTGTTCTGCAAGTTCAACACATTCTTTCTGTGAGTGCGTGAGGTCAGGCGGGGTAGAGCTTCAGCAGTGCGGCGAGGAGGGGATGCGAGGAGCCCGCAAAGGGGTTGACGACGGTGACGCCATTCCAGGAGAAGCCATGCTGGAGGTCTTCGGAAAGAAGAAGGCGGCAGCCGGATTCGGCGGCGGCAGCGAGGACGACCGAATCCCAGATGGATAGGCCGTGGATGGCGGCAAGATCGGCAGCAGAGGCGATGACGGAGGGTGAGGTATCGGCGAGGGGATAGGCGGAGGCCCAACTCAGGATAGCCTCGCGTGCGCGGGCGGGACGACGGCGCGCCTTTCTAGTGAGCACATTGAAGAGTTCGCCAAGAGTCTGGACGGGGAGGACGATGGCGGAGGGCGGGATGCGTTGGATGTAGAGCAGAGCCCGGTCGCGCATGGCCGAGCCGTTGATGCCTTCGGCGTAGGCTAAGACGTTGGTGTCGAGGGCGACCTTCATGGGTAGAGGTTATTCGTCGTAGAGATCGTTGCGGGTCCAGGAGCCGATACGGGTGGGACGCTGCTTGCGGAGGCGGGTGAGGAGATCGGTGCGCGCCTGATTGGCTGCGGGATCGGGCGAATCAAAGGGGACGAGGCGGGCGACTGGCTTGCCGTGGCTGGTGACGACGACGGAACGGCCTCCGCGGACATTGCGAAGCAGTTCGGAGAATCGGCGATTGGCCTCAGCGGCGGAGACGGACGTTTCCATAGCGACTCCAAAAAGTAGTGATATTCACTATTATAACTTGGCGAGGCCGATTGGTGCGGGCCGACTACAAGTTCCGAGAAGTGCCGCTATTCGCAACTCGCAGGCCGGACCGGTTCTCTGATGGTGTCGTTGTTCACACTGGTGTATCGCGACTGTGGCAACTGACGGTGCATCCGATGGTGGCTGTGGAGGCGGTGGCGGAGGCGTTCCACAACCGGCGCGGTGGCCCCGCATCATGCATTGACGCAGTCAACGCGATTGGCAACACTGCGAGGAGCGTGCGTGACTGAACCGCACACACATGGATCGAACCTTCCGCGCATACACAATCGCATGAACGAAAGTAAAAGTGACATCGCGAATTCAAGTTTCCAGCACGGCCGCCGCGTTCTTCGAAACGAACGCACGCTACTCTGGCTCAGCATCGGCATTTTTATCTATTGCGCTATTCGTGCCCACATCCAGTCCATCACGATTGATGAAGCAGACACCTATCTTGTTTGGGAGTGGAA
>JARKQJ010000259.1 GCA_029973955.1 Paludibaculum sp.
AGCGGTTCCTTCGGCAGCGCCGCCAGGATCGGAGGCACCTGCTCGTCTTCCACCCAGTCTTTCGCCCCCTGCGTCATCCCCAGCCGCACCACCACCGCCTGCAACGACGGAAACACCATCACATGCTGGCCCTCGTGCCCATGAAAGAAGTACGCATCCGCCGGCAGATGCGGGCAATCCCGCTTCTCCGGATGTCCCGGCTCTCCCGCGTTCAGCCAGATCTGCGCGCCATACTGCCCCAGCGGAGCCCGCGGTGTCGGCGTCGTGCTGTACTTCACCCAACCCTCCGGCAGGATCCTCTCCCCGTTCCATACGCCGTCGTTCAGGTACAACTGCCCCAGCCGCGCCCAGTCGCGAGCCGTCGCAAACATGAAGGATGATCCAACGAACACCCCATCCGGCCCCGGTTCCATCACCGCGCTCCGCGCCCCGATCTTCTCAAACAACTCCTGCCGCGCAAACCGCCAATACGCCGCCAAATCCCCGCCCAGAGCCTGCAAAACAATCCTGGAAAGGATGTTCGTGGTCCCGCTCGAATAAGCCCACTTCGAATCCGGCTGAAATTCCAGGGGCAGGGAAGCCGCATACGCCCCCGCGCTCGGCGAACGGAACAGCATCACCGTCGCATCCCCCCTCAAATCCGTATACGACTCCTGGAACTTCAGACCGCTGCTCATCCGCATCAATTGATCCGTTGTGATCGCATGCCGTGGATCACTGCTCGACGCCCACTCCGCCACCGGCGCCGGCGCTTTGAGATCGAGCTTGCCCTGCGCCACCAGGATTCCGATCAATGCGTTCGTAATGCTCTTGGTCATCGACCAGCCCTGCAATCGCGTTGTTTGAGAGATGCCAGGGGCGTAGCGCTCGGCGACGACGCGGCCGCGGTGCATGACGACGATCGCCCTTGTTCTCAACGGGCTACCGGGATACGGTTCGGCGAAAGCGCGCTCCAGAACGGCGTCCATCGAACTGGGCGGAACGGCTTCTTCCGCCACCGGCGGCAACGGCGGGTCGGGGGCCGGTTGGCGCCTAAGTTGTTCTATCGAAACGCCGGAGTCCAGCGTGCAGCCGAGGTCAGGTCTGTACAGCGCCTGGCGTTTGAACAGCCCGGCGATGGAGGCTTCGGCGATGCCGGCGCTCTGGTCGACCGAGTAGCGCAGCAGTTTCGCAGCCGGATGATTGAGGCCAAGTTCTTCGCTGACAACGGATTGCACGGTGCGGCCGGAGACGAAGACGCTGGAGCAGAGGACTTTCGCGCCGTAACCCGTCGCGGTCTGCGCGCCGGGTTTCACGTAGAAATAGAGGCCCGCCAGCAGCGCGGCGGGGATCGCGATGAACAGGAGCTTCCGCATATGGGGAAGCGTTAAGTATATAGGAACTCAGCGCTTGGCGGCGAAGAGTGCCTCCGCGTACATGCCCGGCGCCAGCGCTCCGGCGCCGTTATCGACATCGGCTTCCACCGCCATCGAGCGGGTTTTCGGATCGAGTGTGCGCGAAACGCGAACAATTTGACCGCTGAATGTTTTTGCCCCATGAGCCGCCACCGTGAACTCCACGCGCGCCCCGCGCACGGCGTTTTTCCATTCACTTTCAGGGACTTGCACGACTAACCTCAAGCGTTGGATTTGCTCTAATTCGAGCAGCGGACCGTTCGCCAAAGCACCGCGGTCCACCAGGCGCTCCGTGATGACCCCGGTGAACGGCGCGGCGATCTTCAAATACGCCTGCATCTCGTTGAGAACATTAGCTTGAGCGCGGGCGGCGGCGGCGCTCTTGGCGATGGCGGCGATGAGGGCCTGGGCCGACTCCACCTGCTTCTGAGATTGCACTAAGTCGTTTGCTGCCACCGCGCCAGGGGTGGCGGAGGCGGTCTTCAGGCGTTCGAGAGTGCTGACGAGCGCGGCGAGTTTGGCTTCGGCCTCGGCTTTCTGGGCCTCGATGGCCTGGGCTTTTGCTTCCGTTTCAGCAACTTGCGCCTGCATCTCGGGGGCGGAGAGTTCGATGAGGAGGTCGCCTTCCTTCACCGCGCTGCCGCGGTCCACCAGCACCTTTTCGACGATTCCGGGGACGCGGGCGCGGACGGTAACCTTTTGATAAGGAACGAGTTCAGCCGGCATCTTAGCGCTCTGGGCCGAGGCGGCGAGAGAGCAGACGGCGAGTAGGAGGCTATTCCACTTCATGAGTAGTCCTTTTGGCGCCCTGCATGAGAAGCGCGTAAATTGCTGGAAGGATTGACAATGTGGCGACGGTGGCGAAGACGAGGCCGCCGATGACGGCACGGCCGAGGGGGGCGGTTTGGGCGCCGCCTTCGCCTAAACCCAATGCCATCGGTAACATACCGGCGGTCATGGCGGTGGCGGTCATGAGAATGGCGCGCTTGCGGCCGGCGCCGGCATCGAGGGCGGCGGCGGTGGCGGAGGCGCCGGCGGAGCGGGCGCGTTCGGCGAAACTACAGAGCAGAATGGAGTTAGCCACCGCGATGCCGGTGGCCATGATCGCCCCGAGGAACGACTGGACGTTGAACGTGGTGCCGGTGGCGAGCAGGGCGATGGTGACGCCGGCGAGGACGGCGGGGGCGGTGAGAATGACGGCGAAAGCGATGCGGAAGCTCTCAAAAAAGGCACTTAGGAGCAGGAAAATGGCGATTAAAGCGCTTGCAATGCCCCATTTGAGGTTGTTTTCGGTCTCTTTCAGCGGCGGAATCTGGCCGCGCACTTTGACGGTGACCCCCTTGGGCGGATCGCCGGCGCGGGCGATGGCCCGCTCGACTTCGGACGCCGCCTCGCTCAGTGCCGTGCCGTGGATGTTGGCGGTGAGGCTGACCACGCGCTGCATGTTGTAGCGCTCGACGAGGCCCATGGCTTTCGCCTCGCTGACGGTGGCGATGTCGCCGAGCAGGGGGCGGGCCTCGCCATTGGACATGACGGGGATGCCCTTGAGCGCCTCGGCGGAGTCCATGCGCTGATAGGGGATTTCGACCTGGATCTGGAAGGCGTTGCCGGAGGCGGGGTCACGCCAGTAGTTGGGCTCGACGAAGCGCGAGGAGGAGGTGGCGGCGACCATGGACTTGGCGACCTGCGACATGGAGAGGCCGAACTCGCCGGCTTTGCGGCGATCGATTTTGACGTCCATGACGGGGTAGTCCATGGCTTGGGCGTATTGGAGGTCGCGGAGGGCGCGGATCTTTTCAAGTTCAGTTTTGATTTTGGCGGCGTGGGCGCGGTTATTGGGGAGGCTGGGGCCCTGGACGGCGACCTCAATGGGGGCGGCGGCGCCGAAGCTCATGACCTGGCCGATGATGTCGCCGGGCTCGAAGGTGAAGGCGACGCCGGGGAGTTCGGATTGGAGGCGGGCGCGGAGGCGCTCCTGGAATTGCTCGCCGTGGAGGGGCGCGGATTTTTTGAGCGCGACTTTGAGCACGGCCTCGTGGGGGCCGCTGGTCCAGAGAAAGATGGTGTTGATGGGATAGCTGGGGGGCTGGACGCCGACGAAGTCCGTGGTGATGGCGATGTTCTGCTTGCCGGCCTCGCGTTCGATGACCTGGAGGGCCTGGAGGGCGAGCTGTTCGGTTTTTTCGATGCGTGTGCCGGTGGCGGCGCGGAGGCGGAGCTGGAAGATGTCCTCGCCGGAAGGGGGGAAGAGTTCGCGGCCGATTTTCGGCGCGAGCCAGAAGAGCAGGGCGGTGGCGGTGACGAGATAGAGAGGCACGAGCGCGTAGCGGAAGCGGAGGAGGAGTTCGAGGTAAGCGCGGTAGAGGCCGGCGCCGGCGCCGGGGGCGGCGGGGGCGTGCGGCTTGAGCAGCCGCGTGGCCATGACGGGGACGAGGGTGCTGGAGAGCACGTAGGACGCGACCATGGCGCAACCGACGGCGAGGGCGAGGGGCAGGAAGAGCTGGCGGACGACGCCGGTCATGAAGTAGGCGGGCACGAAGACGGCGAGGATGGAGACCATGGCGAGGAGGCGGGGTGTGGCGGTCTTGCGGCAGGCGTCGAGGACGGCCTGTGCGCGGGAGAGGCCGGAGGCCATGTGGGCGTGGATGTTCTCGATTTCGACGGTGGCTTCGTCGACGAGGACGCCGACGGCGAGGGCGAGTCCGCCGAGTGTCATGATGTTGATGGTCTGGCCGAAGGCCCAGAGGCCGGTGACGGCGGCGAGGAGGGAGGCGGGGATGGTGGTGACGACGACGAGGGCGCCGCGCCAGTCGCGGAGGAAGAGGAGGACGGCGAGGCCGGTGAGGAGGGCTCCGAGGATGGCTTCAAAGGCGAGGTTGCGGATGGCGGAAGAGACGTAGGGGGACTGGTCGAATTCGAGGGTGACGCGGACGTCGTCGGGGACGACCTTGCGCATTTGAGGGAGTTCGGCTTTGACGCGGTCGAGGACGCGGAGGGCGGAGGCGTCGGCGCGTTTGGTGACCTGGATGTAGACGGTGCGGCGGCCGTTGACGTGGGCGTAGCCGGTGATGATATCGGTGCCGGTTTCGATGGTGGCGAGGTCGCGGAGCCAGACGCCGGGGCGGACGGGGGCGTCGAGGAGGTCGTCGAGTTTGGCGCCGAGGACGGCGTTGGAGGAGGCGATGTAGTTGAGGTCGCCGGAGCGCAGGTTGCCGGAGGGCATGACGGTGGAGGCGCGATTGACGGCGGCGATCAACTGATCGGGAGAGATGCGGTACTGGCGGAGTTTTTCGGGCTGGGCGCGGACGATGACGGTTTTCTGATTGCCGCCGAAGGGGGGCGGGGCGGAGACGCCTTCGAGGGTAGCGAAGAGGGGCCGGACGCGGTTGAGGGCGATGTCCTGGAGTTCGCCGGCGGATTTGGATTCGGAAGAGAAGACGAGCTGGGCGACGGGGACGCTGCCGGCGTCGAAGCGGGTGATGAAGGGTCCGACGGTGCCGGGGGGCATGAAGGCGCGGGCGCGGTTGACGTAGCCGACGACCTCGGCCATGGCGGCGCTCATGTCGGTGTTGTTGTGGAAGACGAGCTTCATGAGGGAAGCGCCCTGGATGCTTTTCGACTCGACGTGCTCGATGCCGGTGATGTAGAGGAAGTGGTACTCGAAGTAGTAGGTGAGGAAGCCTTCCATTTGGGAGGGGTCCATGCCGCCGTAGGGTTGGGCGACGTAGATGGCGGGGTCGCCGAGCTTGGGGAAGATGTCGATGGGCATGCGCACGAGGGCGAGCGATGCGAAGAGGGCGATGGCGAGGACGAGGACGGCGATGGTGACGGGTCGGCGGAGGGCGAAGTGAACGAGTTTCACGGGCGGGGCTCCTGCTGGGCCGATTGGGCGAGGGGTGGGGTGGTGGTGATGGCGCGAAGGGCCACGAGGGCGGCCGGTGGAGGAGACAGCTTACAGGCGTTCATCGGATACCCAGGTTAGTGATTCTTTGGATTATACAGGGGGTGGAGGGGGGATGGGGTGGAGGGTGCGGGGGCGTTGGGGCTGGGGCGGCCGATTGGGTGACTTTCGTTTTCGGACGGCCATGCCTGGTCCCTTTGCTAAGTGGTGATTGCCATCGTTCCGATGGTGGGGGCTGGGACGGCGGACGATCCGCGACGGCCGATGTTTGCACCGACGGTGAAGGAGGCGGGTCGCGATGGGGCCTTAGATTTTCGTTTCGTGCTTTCCGATGACGGGCAGAGCGCGATTGTGGTTTTCAGCAGCCGGAAGCCGACTGCGGCGGCGACGAAGGCTTTGGTCGCCGTGGTGGAATCGAAAGACTCCTAGGTCAAGGCTTTCGCACGGGGAGAGTCCAAGCGGGACGAGGTGGAGAAGGAGGCCAAGAAGCACAAGAAGGACTTCGACCTCGACGATCTGGTTGGCGCGGTTGAGCAGAAAGGCGGCGCGAAGTGAAGAGAGCATTGGTGTTATGATCTGAATCAGTGGGAGGTGATAGTAGTGACATCAATTAGCACTATGCAGAATCCACCGGCTTTACTGGGAACTCGAGTTTTGTGGACTGTCTTAAGAGGCGGGCTCAAGCGGAGTCTGCGCGTGTCAATGCATTGTCCTACACTCAAGAAGGGGTCCAGGAATCAGTGGGAGTGTTTAGTTTCATTCCGGTCGCGAAGAACATTGAGTGTTCTAGAAGTGCCGGGAGCCGATGCGCTTGATGCTCTACAAAATGCACTGATCGCCGTGTCTGCTGAATTGTATTTGCATAAAACGATCGAGTCGGAGGAGTATACGTGGCGAAATAAGCAGCATGGGGGGTTCCCAGAGTTTCCAAGTCTTAGGATAAATGCACTTCCACCGCTTCGGCATTCGGGCACGAGACAGAATAGCGAATCAGACCTTGGTGGTGCCGTGAGTGGCACAGAGCCAGAAATGGAGAAGAGCTATTCATTGACTAGCTTATTGTCGGAATGCACTCTTTCAGATATGCTGTGTGACGGTGCGACTTTATGGCAGACAAGACTGGAAAGAACAAGAAAATAAGAGAGGATTGTCTGCCGAATAAGGCGACTATTCTTGAAAGGGGTCATCTGATTCGTCTGAGCTGGGCCGTTGGGGATTTGCCAACAGATCCAACATTTGCAGCTGTGTTGTCTTCACGAGAGTTCAATGGATTCGGAACTGTGCTTCTTTGTTTAATTGCGACGAGCGGTCCGTCCTGCCGCAAACATGGTTTTTCCGTTGAAGTTCAAGGCCCGAATGGGGAGGCGTGGTATGTACTCTGCCATCGATTTGGAACCTGGAGCCTGGAAGGCGTTCAGGTCCAGATTCTGGGACAATTGAACACTAGTCAAATCAGAGAAATTTCGCGACGAGTAAGAACTATTTTGCAATGAGTTGCTGCAGTTGATGCGGTACGAGTCATGCCCGTACATGTCCAATTCCACCAGTGCTGGGACTGTTGACAAACTGTCTCCGTCTGCGGAGGCCGTTGCACGGGAGATTGGGGGCAGCAAGCAGTTTCGTGAGTGTTCTCGCGCAAGCTGATCAGTGATTCCTGCCCAAGCCGATCGCTGATTTATGGGCCGTCCGAGCAGCGATTGCTGCCGATGACAATCGGTGGTGATTGCAGACGCCAGCGACTGCGGATTCTCTTCCAAATCGATCACCTTTCTCCTCTGAATCCGATCATCTGATCTCTTAGGAAACCGATCGGGATTCCCCTGCGAAAGCGATCACCCATTCTCTGTGCAGAGCGATCACTTTTGCAGGCGCGAGGCCATACGAGTACCAGAGCGACGGGCAGTTGTGGAAGAAGACGGCCCAGAAGGGGAATGTGGAGACGTATTTGAGAGACGGCCACGGTCGGATGTCGGCGGTATATCGGACGCCGGCGGGTTGGGGGAGCGCGGACGGGAGCCAGACCACGACGATGGTTTGGGACACGGCGGTGAATGGGTGGGGGCGCTTGGCGTCGGTGACGCATGGGGAGATGACGGAGTCGTTTGAGTACACGGTGGGGGGACTGGTGACGAAGAAGCGGGCGGCGTTCAGCGGGGTTTTGACGCCGCTGGAGGCGGTGTATAGTTGGAATGCAGCGGGGCAGATGACTTCGATGAAGTATCCGGATGTTTACAACCCGGACGGGTCGGTCGCGGCGGCGGGGCGGACCTTGAATTTTGCCTACAGCTACCTGGGTGTGCCTTCG
>JARKQJ010000006.1 GCA_029973955.1 Paludibaculum sp.
CCCCGTGCGCGCCATCCGCACGCCCGACTATCTCTACGTTCGCAACTACGCTCCCGACGCCTGGCCCGCCGGCAATCCAGAGACCGGCTATCGCAACGTGGACGACGGCCCCACCAAGGAGAACATCCTCTCCTCCTTCGACAACTACTACCGCCTCTGCTTCGGCAAACGCCCCTCTGAAGAGCTGTTCGCGGTCAAGGACGATCCCGACAACATTGTGAATCTCGCCACCGACCCCAAGTACGCCGACCTCAAGCGAAAACTTCGCGAACGCATGGAGGAGACTCTGCGCTCCGAAGGCGATCCGCGCATGCTCGGCCGCGCGGATTTCTTCGACACCATCGAATACACCGGCCCCCGCAAACATAGCTACTCCGAATGGCTCAAAAACAACGGCGCTCAACGCTAACGCGATATACCCCCCAGGGGTATATAATGGAGGTGATGACCAAACCACTCACTCTCTCCATCCAGGGCATGCACTGCGGGGGTTGTGTGAACCGCGTGACGAATGCGCTGAACAAGCTCGAAGGAATCGCGGTGCGGAACGTCGAGGTTGGCTCCGCCTCCGTGGAGTTCGATCCTGAAAAGGCGACTGAGCAATCCGTCGTCGACGCCGTCAACAAGCTCGGCTTCACCGCCACCACTGCCTGACATGCCGGCCGCTCCCGACAACGCAAAGATTACCTTCCCCGTGCGCGGCATGACCTGCGCGGCCTGCCAGTCGTTCGTCCAGAAGACCCTCAGCGAACTCCCCGGCGTAAGCTCCGCGGCAGTCAATCTGATGCTCCACAGCGCCACGGTCACCTACGATGCCGCCGCCGTGGCGCCCCAGTCCCTCATCGATGCCGTCAACGACACCGGCTACGAAGCCGAGCTCCCCTCGCCCACGCGCTCCATCGCCGCGGAGCAGCTCCAGCGTGATTTCGAAGACGACGCGGCCTACCGCGCCCTCCGCCTGCGCGCCGCTGTCTCCGTGGCCGCCGGCGCGCTCGCCATGGGCCTCATGCCCTGGCACCATGCGCCCGCCACACGCTACTTCCTCGCCGCACTGGCCCTCTTCACCATGCTGTGGGCCGGGCGCCGCTTCTATGTCAAAGCCTGGTCCGCACTGCGGCACAAGACGTCTGACATGAACACTCTCGTGGCCCTGGGCACCGGCGCGGCGTTCTTCTACTCTCTGGCCTCGCCGCACGAGGTCTACTACGAAGCCGTCATCTTTATCCTCGGCTTCGTCCTCCTGGGGAACACGCTGGAAGCCCGGGCCAAGCGTCAGACCTCTTCCGCCCTCCAGGCTCTTGCCCAACTGCAGCCCACCACGGCAAGAGTCTTCGTCAACGGCATGGAGGTGGAGACGCCCATCGACCAACTCCGGCTCGGGGACATCCTCATCGCCCGCCCCGGTGAGCGCATCGCCGCCGACGGCGTGGTCCTGGACGGCGCCTCGGCAGTGGACGAATCCATGCTCACCGGTGAACCCATCCCCGTCGACAAAGAGCCCGGCTCGGCCGTCACTGGCGGCACGCTCAACGCCCACGGCGCGCTCCGCTACCGCGCCACGGCGCTCGGCGCGGAAACCACCCTGGAGCAGATCCTGCGCCTGCTGCGCGACGCCCAGTTGGAAAAGGCGCCCATGCAGCGGCTGGCGGACCGCGTCTCCGCCGTCTTCGTCCCCGTCGTCATCCTGCTCGCGGCACTCACCTTCGCTCTTACGCAGTCTTTCTCCTCAGCCGTCGCGGTGCTCGTCATCGCATGCCCTTGCGCCATGGGCCTTGCGGTGCCGGCAGCCATCATGGCGGCCACCGGACGCGCCGCCCGGCTCGGGCTCCTCTTCCGCAATGGCGAAGCGCTGGAACGCCTCAGCGGCATCGACACCATCGTCTTCGACAAGACTGGCACTCTCACCGAAGGCCGTCCTGAAGTCGCCTCCTTCCAGGCCGCCGCCGGCGTGGATCCGGGCCGCACCCTCACTCTCGCCGCTTCGCTCGAACATCTCAGCGAACACCCCCTGGCGCAGGCAGTGGTGCGCTATCACCCTGCTCCTCTCTTGCCTGTGGAAGGTTTTCAGGCTCTTCCCGGCATGGGCGCCGAGGGCGTCGTGGACGGCCATTCCGTGCTCATCGGGAAGGCCGATCTGCTCACTGAGCGCTCCATTGCCCTGCCCGCCCCGGCAACGGACCAAGTCCAAACCATCATCTACTGCGCCATCGACGGCAGCTACGCCGGCGCCTTTTCCATCGCTGACCGCATCCGCCCCACCTCCGCCGCCGCGGTTCGAGTTCTTCAATCCATGGGACTTCGCGTCATCCTCCTCACCGGCGATCAGGAGTCCACGGCACGCGCGGTGGCCGCCGAACTGGGCATCACCGAAGTGATCGCCAACGTCCTGCCTGCCGGAAAGCTCGATCTCATCCGCCGCCTCCACTCAGAAGGAGCCCGGGTGGCGATGGCCGGCGACGGCATCAACGACGCTCCGGCCCTGGCCGCCGCCGATGCCGGCATCGCCCTCTCCTCCGGCGCCGGAGTCGCTGAGGCGGCTTCTTCCGTGACGCTGGTCCGCCCGGACCTGCAAGCCGTGCCCCATGCCCTTCTGCTCGCCCGTGCCGCTGTCCGCGTCATGCGCCAGAACCTCTTCTGGGCTCTCTTCTACAACGTGGTGATGATCCCAGCAGCCGCGCTCGGACACTTGAACCCCATCCTCGCCGCCGCGGCCATGAGCCTCAGTTCCGTCTCGGTCGTCGTCAACTCGCTCCGCCTTTCGCGGCTTAAACTCACATGAATACCGATACCCGCCAATCCGCCCTCACTCGCCTCCGCCGCATCGAAGGGCAGGTGCGCGGCCTCCAACGCATGATCGAGGAGGACCGCCCCTGTCCCGACGTCGTGAACCAGGTGGCCTCCGTCGCCAACGCCCTCTCTGCCGTCACTAAGCTCCTGCTCACTTCTCATCTCTCGCATTGCGCCCGAGAGGACCCACATGCGCTCGATGAGGTGGTTGCCCTCGTCACGCGCCACTGGAAGTAGTCTGCCCCAGATCCAGGCCGACTGATACGATGATGCTGTCCTGAGAGCTCGGCGTGACGCGAAAATGGATCATTCTAAGTGTGGCTGCCATGGCGGCGATTGCCGCCGCCATGGCTATCCTCCATTTCAGGTCACTCCCAGAGGATCGCGTCTACCGCATCGGCTACGAAGACAATCCGCCGTTCCACTTCCGGAACGCGCAGGGCCTTCCGGCCGGCCTCTCCATCGACATCCTCAACGCCGCCGCACGCTACAAAGGCATCCGGCTCGAATGGTCGTTTCATTCCGAAAGCGCCGACCTCGCCATTCGCTCCGGGCGCGTCGATCTCTGGCCGCTCATGACCGTCCTGCCCGAGCGCCGGCCGTTCATCCACTTCACTGACCCTTACCGCACCGGCGACGCCTGCCTCGTGGTCCGCGAGGATGCCCCTGTTCAGCGCCTCGCCGACCTCGGGAACAAGACCATTAACACCAACTCCTCTCCCATTACGGATCGCTTGCTCAGAAGCCGCGTGCCCCACGCCCGCTTGGTCCCGCAGTCGAATCCGACGGCCCAACTGGAAGGCGTCTGCCGCGGTGATGCCGATGCCGCTTACCTCGACGAGTATGCGGTTGCCTCTACTCTCATGGGCGGCCTGAGTTGCGGCGGCCATCGTTTGCGCATCGTACGCGCTCCCGAAACTCGCGCCAATCTCGCCATCGGCTCCAGTTACGCCGCCTCCCGCGCCGCCGACGCCCTCCGCGACGCCATCAGCGACATGATGAGCTCCGGTGAACTCGCGGCCATCACCACACGCTGGAGCTACTTCACCGGGCGCGGTATGGAAACGGACACCGCACTCATCAACGCCAGGCGCATAGCTCGCGAAATGCGCGAGGCCATAATCGGCGTCACCCTCCTCCTGCTTTGCACCGTCTACCTCGCGTGGCACCTTCGCCGCCAGCGCAATCGCGCCCTCCAGGCGGAAAGCGCGCTCGCCGCCAGCGAACGCTACTACCACTCCGTCGTCGACATCATCCCGGATAGCCTCTTCGTCCTCAACCGCGACGGCACAGTCCGCAGTGCGCATCTCAAGAATCTGCCCCGCCCTCCGGGAATCGAAAACGTCGTCGGCCGTTCTCTGGAAGATCTTTCTCCGCCCGAGGCGGCCGCGCGCCATCGCCGGAACCTTCTGCGCATTCTGGAAACCGGCGCTCCTGAACTCGAAGAGGAAGAACTCCCTTCAGGGCGCTGGATCGAAACACGCCTCGTCCCTGTTCGCGACTCTCAGGGCAACATTGATTCGATCATGGGCATCACCCGCGAAATTTCAGCCCGCAAGCTGACCGAAAAGCGGCTCGCCGAACAGCAACTCCGGTTGCAGCGCATCATGGATGCCACGAACGCGGGGTATTTTCGCATCTCCCGCGGCGGCATGTTCGAGGATGTCAACCAGGCTTGGCTGGACCTCCACGGCTTTTCCAATCGCGAAGAGGTCATCGGCCAGCACTACTCGCTGTTCCAGACACCGGAAGACCTCGCCGATGCCGACCGGGTGGTCCGCGATCTCTTCGCTGGCAAGCCCTGCCTCGGCGAGTTCTCCCGCCTCACTAAGCACGGCGCAACTGGCTATCACTCCTTCTCCGCCAATCCCGTCTGGGAGGGCCACGAGATCGTCGCCGTGGAAGGCTTCCTCATCGACACCACCCAGCAGCGTCTCGCTCAGCAGGCCCGGGCCGAGAGCGAAGCCCGCTACGCCGCTCTGTTCAACAACATGAGTGAAGGCGTCGCACTGCACGATATCGTCTACGATGCCGAATGCCGGGTCGTCAATTACCGCATCGTCGAAGTCAATCCGCGCTTCGAGGCGCTCGTCGGAATCAGCCGTTCTCAGGTCCTCGGCCGCCTGGCCACGGAGGCTTACAACACTTCCACTCCGCCCTATCTCGAGGAATACATCTCCACCAGCGAAACGGGACTGAGTCGCACTTTCGAAGCCTATTTCGCGCCACTTGATCGCCATTTCTCCATCGCGGTTGCGCCGATGGGCAGAGGCCACTTCGCAACCATCTTCACCGATATCAGCGCCCGGAAACGCCATGAGGAGGAGCGCGCCCGCCTCGAAGACCAGTTGCGCCAGTCCCAGAAGATGGAGTCCATCGGGCGCATGGCCGGAGGCATCGCCCACGACTTCAACAACATACTCACCATCATTAGTGGTTACTCAGACCTCCTCCTCGCATCCTCCGGCCTGTCCGAAAGACATCGCGCGCAGGTGGACCAGATTGCGCTGGCTGGCGCCCGCGCCGCGGACCTCACCGCCCAATTGCTCGCATTCAGCCGCCGTCAGATCGTCCAACCACACCCCGTCAACATCAACCAGATCGTCTCCGAGTCCCTGGAGATGCTCCGCCGCCTCATTGGCGAGAACATCCAACTCGTCACTTCGCTCGAGCCCGCTCTCGCCCTCATCGAAACCGATCCCAGCCAGATCCACCAGGTCCTTCTCAATCTCGTCATCAATGCGCGGGACGCCATGCCCCACGGCGGCCGGCTCTGCATCCAGACACACAACACCGAGGTCGATGCCACTGCTGCCTCCCTCATCGCGGAGGCCGTGCCTGGTCCTGCCGTCGTCCTGACTGTTTCCGATTCCGGAGCGGGCATGGACGAAGCGACGC
Source organism: Paludibaculum sp. (assembly GCA_029973955.1). Taxonomy (GTDB): domain Bacteria; phylum Acidobacteriota; class Terriglobia; order Bryobacterales; family Bryobacteraceae; genus Paludibaculum. Next base: position 5,686 of record JARKQJ010000006.1, read on the forward strand.
TGCGACGCATTTTTGAACCATTCTTCACCACCAAAGGCGTCGGCTCCGGTACCGGTCTCGGCCTTTCCATCGTCTATGGCATCGTTCGGCAGAACCGCGGCTGGATTCAGGTGGAAAGCCAGCCCGGCCAGGGCGCCACCTTCCGCATCTTTCTGCCCGGCTGCAGCGGCTCGCTGGAGACTGGCCCAGCCCTTGACACAGCACCCGTCCCGGTCAGCGGAGGAGAGACCATCCTGCTGGTTGAGGACCAGGAGGAACTGCGCGAACTCAACTCGCTCGTCCTCTCCGGGTGCGGCTACCGGGTGCTCCAGGCGCCGGATGGCGGCCAGGCACTGGAGGTCGCGCGCGCTCATGCCGGACCGATCCACCTGCTCCTCACTGACATCATCATGCCCGGTTTCAATGGCTATGAGCTCGCCCGCCGCCTGCTCCTGGAACGCCCCGCGATTCGGATTCTCTTCTCTACCGGCTACACCGAAGAACCGCTCGACCATGCGGACATGGACGGCGTTGTGCACGCCATGCTCCCCAAGCCCTTCACCCCCGGCCAACTGGCCACCAGAGTCCGCCGTCTTCTCGACGCACCCCTGCCCGCGCCCCCGCCTACAATGTAGGTATGAGCGAACAATTCACCATCGCCGGCCGCACCTTTCGATCCCGGCTGATGATCGGCACCGGCAAGTACCGGTCCTTTGCGGAGATGACCCAGTGCCACGCCGCTTCCGGCGCCGAAGTCGTCACCGTCGCTGTCCGCCGCGTCAATCTCACGGACAAGTCCAAGGAGTCGATGCTCGATCACATCGACCGGTCCGAGTACTTCCTCCTCCCCAATACCGCCGCCTGCTACAACGTCGAGGATGCTGTCCGCACCGCGCTCCTGGCCCGCGAAGTCGGCCTCTCCAACTGGGTGAAGCTCGAAGTGATTGGCGATGAAAAGACCCTCTTCCCTGACGTTTTCGGTCTCGTCGAAGCCACCAGGCAGCTCGTCAAGGAGGGCTTCGTTGTCCTGCCCTATACCAACGACGACCTCATCACCGCCAAGCGCCTGATCGACGCCGGCGCTTCCGCCGTTATGCCCCTTGCCGCCCCCATCGGCAGCGGTCTCGGCATCCAGAATCACGCCGCTCTCCGCATCCTCCGCGAACAGATTACGGAAGTCCCGCTCATCGTCGATGCTGGAGTCGGCACGGCCTCCGATGCCTGTGTCGCCATGGAAATGGGCTTCGACGGCATCCTCATGAACACGGCCGTCGCAGCCGCCCAGAATGCCGTCCTCATGGCCGAAGCGATGAACCACGCCGTCACCGCCGGCCGCCAGGCCTTCCTCTCCGGCCGCATGGAGCGCCGCCTCTACGCATCCGCCTCCAGTCCTCTCACGGGCGTCATCAGGTAGTAGCCCGCCGGGTTGGCGGCCCCAACCTCTACTTCCCTTGTTCCGGCCCGACAAGCCGGGCCGCCAGCGCCGGCCCAACTACTTTCTCCAACTCCGACTGCGAGGCCGCCTGCACTGCGCTCAGGCTCCCGAACGCCTTCAGCAGTTTCTGCGCAATCCTGGGACCCACCCCGGGGATCTGCAGCAGTTCCGTCGTCAGCGTCCGCGCATCCCGCCTCGAGCGGTGGAACGTCACCGCAAACCGGTGTGCCTCGTCGCGAATCATTTGCACCATGTGCAGCACCGGATTCTGGTGATCCAGCACCACGGGCTCATCCTCCTGCCCGTACACGTAGAGGATCTCCTCCCGTTTGGCGATCGAAGCCAACGGCAGATTGAGGATCCCCAGTGCCTCCAGTGACTCCGCCGCCGCGTGCAATTGCCCCAGGCCGCCATCGATCAGCACCAGACCCGGCAACGGCTTCTTCTCTTCCAGCAGCCGCCCATACCGCCGTGTCACCACTTCCCGCATCGATGCGAAGTCGTCGTTCCCCACCACGGTCCGGATGATGAATTTGCGGTAGTCGCTCTTTTTCATCCGGCCGTCTTCCCACACCACCATTGACGCCACTTTGTCCGTGCCCTGAATGTGCGAGATATCGAAACACTCCACGCGCCGCGGCGTGTCCGGCAGGTTCAACGCCTCCTCCAGGGCCTCCGCCATCGCCGCCGACGTCGGCTTCACCACGCGGAACCGCTGTTCGAAGCTGTGGCGCGCATTGGAGCCGACCAGCGATACCAGCGCTTTCTTCACGCCTCTTCGTGGCGTGTGGATCTCCACCTTGCGGCCACGCTTCTCGCTGAGTAGTTCCGCCAGTGGCTCGGCGTCGTCCAACTCCACCGGGAGATGAATGTTCCCCGGCACGGGTTGCCCTTGGCTGTACACCTGCATCAATAGCGAGGTGAAGAAGTCCTGCTCCTCGTAGTCGGGCAAATCGTCCCAGAACAACTCTCTCCGGTCCACAATGCGGCCGTTTCGCAGGTGGAACAGATTCACTGCCACCTGCGGCGGTTCGGCATGCACGGCGTAAATGTCGGTGTCGTCGCCAGACGCCGCCGCCATCTTCTGCTTCTGCTCGATCTCCTCCACCGTGGAGATCAGGTCGCGCAAAGCCGCGGCCCGTTCGAACTCCATCGCCTCCGCCGCCTCTTCCATCCGTCCCCGCAGTTCCCGCGCCAGATCCTGCGTGCGCCCTTCCAGGAACGTGCGCGTATCGCGCACCCGCTCCGCATACGTCTCCAGAGTTGTCAGCCCTTCCACGCACGGCCCCAGGCAGCGGTGGATGTGGTACTCCAGACACGGATGAGTGTGGTGGCGTGAGAAGTCCACATTACACGACGGAATCTGAAAGTGGCGGTGCACGAACTTCACCAGCCGGTGGGCCAGGTTCCCTGGGAAATAGGGCCCGAAGTACTGCCCATCGTGGCGCACCCTCCGCGTGACGTAGACACGCGGGAACTTCTCATTCGTCAGCTTCAGGTAGGGATAGGTCTTGTCATCCCGCAGCAGCACATTGAAACGCGGCTTGTACTGCTTGATAAGGTTGTTTTCGAGCGCCAGGGCTTCTTTTTCGTTGTCCAGCAGGATGTAGTCCAACTGGTGCGCGGCGTGGATCAGGCGCCCCGTCTTGGCCTCCGCCAGCCGGTCTTCATTGAAGTACGATCTCACCCGGCTGCGCAGGTTCTTGGCTTTGCCGACATACAGCACCTCGCCCGACTCGTCCTTGTAGAGGTACACCCCCGGCCCCGTGGGCAGTTGGGAGGCTTTCTCGCGCAAGGCGTCGATTCGAGGGTTCATTCAGCAGCCTATACTTTGATTGTGGCACGCGTGTTTCTGATGCTCGTCTTCTCCTGGGCGACCCTGCCGGCGCAGAAGCCGGCCGATCCGCCCAAGGAGGCCCCGAAAGAGGCACAGCACGCCGAACCCGCCGAAGAGGACGCCGCGGCGCTGCCTAAAGAGTACGAGTTCAACCCGATCCAGGCGCAAACCGAGATCAACACCGGCCGGTTTTACTTCAAACGCGGAAGCTACAAGGCCGCCGCCGGCCGCTTCCTCGAAGCCACGAAGTGGAACCCGCAACTGGCCGACGCCTACCGCCTCCTCGGCGAAGCTCGCGAGAAGCTCAAGGAACCCAAAGCCGCCCGCGAAGCCTACACCAAGTATCTGGAACTCGCCCCGGACGCCAAAGACGCCAAAGACATCAGGAAGCGCATCGCTTCTCTCAAGGACAGCAAGAGCTGAGCCTCCGCCGCCGGTCCTCTTTGCGAATCATCCGAATCAACTTCTCCGTCCCCTCTGCCATATGAGGAAACAGGTCCACATACTGTAACTGCCGCTGGATCTGCGCGGGCACACGGCACTCATCCAGCCGTACCGGGATGAAGTAGATATCCTCGATCGGCGCGTTACGGGCGCAATCCAAGGCATAGCGCACTTCGCTCTGGAACGTTCCACGTTTGCTGATGGATCGCCGCGAGAGGCAGGCCACGAAGAAATCCGCCGTCTCGATGGCGCCTTCAATGGCGCGCGGCCAGTTCTGCCCCGGCAGCAGTTTGCGCCGGTCCATCCAGGGCTGGAAGCCGGCGTGTTCGAATGTCGCATACAGGCGCTCTACCGCCGCGGCGTCTTCCGCCGCGTAAGCAAGGAACACGCTCGGCTTGCGATTCGGCTGGAAGTGGAACCCGCCATCCAAAGCCGGCCGGAAGGTGCCGATCCTCTCGATTTCCACGCGCCGTCCCTCCGCCAGACAGCGGCGGACCAGTCGCGCCACCTGAGCCGGCGACTGCAGATCAGCGCTTGCCACGCGGAGCTCCCTTCGCCGCCGGCTTCTCCAACCGGATGGTGGTCTTCGGCCCCGGCACCAATTTGCCCAAACCCGGCAGCGAAACGCATTCGCCTTTCCGCAGCCGCTTCAGGATATTCTCGACAACGCGATCCAAGGCGTCGGCCGCTTCGCTCTCGCTTCGGCCGGCGTCGGTAATGAGTTTCAGGAGACTATTGTTCGCCATGGCCAACAATGTCAGCCCGGCACAAAGCCAGACAGCCCTCCGCCAGTCGGGGCGTTCGCCACAACCGACAGATACTAAGAGACTTGCCAGCCCAAAAATTTATTTCTGAGTGCGGTGACGCGCGGTTACGGCTTCTGCGGCGGGAAGTCCTCGAACATCTTCTTCGCCGCCTTGTCCAGCTTCTCGCGCCCCATTTTGTCACTGTCCACCGTATCTGTCGCCAGCGCCACCCACGCGGATTTCTTCGTTTTGGTATCGATCATGTTGATCACGAAGGTGCCCACGTTAGAGTAACTGGTGAGTACCATCGCTGGTGAGCCGCTGCTCCAGTAGGTCCCATAGTAGTAATCGGGGAACCAGGAATAGACCAGCGCGTCGGTGTGTGGTGACTTCTCGCGCGTGGCCAGCGTGGCAATCTGAAGATCGCCGCCGGAAGGCACCTCTTTCAGCCCCTTCGCCTGGAGTTCGCGGTTGATCAGCTCCTTGATCACCGGCGTGCTGGTCTCTTCGTTCTCGATGATGCCGGTCTTGCGCGCGGCCTTGGTCGGCAGCCATTCGTAGGTCTTGTACTGTTTGCAGTCGTTGCCGGCCTGGTGCTGGGTCTTCACTTTTATCTTCGCGGCGGCGGGGAGGCACAGGAAGGCCACAACGCTGAGAGCAAGCAGGCTTGACTTGGTCGGCATGACAGTGTCTTACCTTAACACGAGTCTGACTTCAAGAGGTCTGGATTTCTGGCTGCTAGCGGTCCGGAGGGGGCCAGGGCAGGCCGGAATATTGGAGAGCACGGCCGCCGGCGAGTTGCCGGAGGTGATGCTCCAGGTGCGCGATGTAGTCCAGAGCCAACGCTTCGAGGGGGATCGGCGCGCTATCGCCGATCCTGCAAAGCGTCCGCAGTTTCTCCGGGGGTGTGTTTCGAATCACCTGAGCGACATGGAGGTTGAGGTTGCGCCAGTGAGCCACCAGCCACTCCCAATTCGCCTCCCCATAGCGCTGCAGCCGGACCATCTCGACCTGCGCATAGTTCGGGAACACCAGCATTTCTTCGATCAAGGCCCGAACCAGCCGCTGCTGGTTGTTGATGGCCGAGTCCACCAGGTGGCCCAGCAGTTCCTGTTTGGTCCATGCGCTGGAGCCCTCGTACGGCCCACTACGCTCGCCCGGCGGCATCTCCAGTAATAGCGCCTCTGCCTCGGCCGTGAGTGATTCCAAGTGGTTAGCCAACTCAGCGAATCGCATGACTTGCTTCCACCAGCATACGGCCATCAGGCATCCTGAAAGGAATGGTGATCCGCAACATTGCCGCGCGCGCCGAATTCAGCGATTCGAAGATGGGCAAGGTCCAGCTTGCCGCGGGTGAGCACCTTTACGCCGGCATGAACTGCTTCCTTCCCGGACAGGAACACGCCGCGCATGTCCATCCAAATCAGGACAAGCTCTACTACGTCCTTGCCGGCACGGCCCTGGCGGAGGCGGGTGGCGAGGTGACGGAAGTCTCCGCGGGAGATCTGATCCTGGCGCCTGCCGGGGTATCGCATGGCCTGAAGAACCCGGGGCCGCAACCGCTCAGCGTCCTGGTGGTGTTCGGCCCCCCACCACGCAGATGATCCGCCTCCCTGCACTCCTGCTGATGCCGATCCTGCTTGCGGGCCAGACCCTGCCGAGCCAGACGATGGAGGACCGCCTACGCCAGATCGAGGTCGAATCCGGCGGCGTTCTGGGCGTAGCCGCCATGCACCTGGAAACCGGCCGTTTTATCGGTTGGCGCCAGAAGGACCACTTCCCCACCATGAGCGTGGCCAAACTCCCCATCGTGCTGCGCGCTCTTTCCCTGATGCAGGCCGGCATGCTGCCCTTCCGCAAGATGGTGTTCGTCGAGCCGAAGCAGTTCAGCTCCGGCTTCAGCCCACTGCGCGACAAGCACCCCGACGGCTTCGTCACCACCATCGGCCAACTGATGGAATCCAGTCTCAGGGATAGCGACAACACCGCACATGATGTCCTGATCGAACTCTCCGGAGGCCCAGAGGCCGCCCAACAGCAACTGGACCGCCTCTTCCAGGGAGCCATCCGCATCAACCGTTCCGAGAAACAGATGATCGCGGACTTCGACGCGATGGGCGCGGCTGCCTTTGACGCCGATGGCCGCGACTCCTCCACGCCGGAAGCCATGACACTGCTGCTCTCCGCCATCCACGGCCGCAAACTCGTCCATCCATCCAGTCACGAACGCATGATTCGCTGGATGACCGAGACGCCGACCGGCGCCAATCGCATCAAGTCTCAGTTGCCCCCCGGCACCGTCGTCTGGCACAAGACCGGCACCGGCGGCGACAAAGACGGCATCAACCTCTGCACCAACGACGCCGGGGTGATCGTCCTGCCGGAAGGCAAGGGCAACCTGGCCCTGACAGTCTTCATTAAACTGTCCAGAAAACCGCTCGCCGACCGCGAGCGCGCCATCGCCGAGACGGCCGCGCTCTTCTATCAGTACTTCCTCACTCATCCAGAGCCCCCACATCCGACTGAAAAATAAAGTGCTTGCGCATCAGGCGAGGCGCAGCGGCCACTCTGCGTCCAGCCCTGGACCCGATCCACTTGCCCCAAACCCGCTTATGGCGTCATGATGGTAACGCCGTCTGTATAAACACTATTTCGGATCGGATTAACGCTAATGAAACCATCTTCCGGCAAGGCCCTCAAATCCGCACACGACATCCTCGGTCATGCGGAACACCCGCTCGATCCCTTCTTCAAGCCCAAGAACGTGGCCATGATCGGTGCCACGGAAAATCCTGGTTCGGTCGGCAGGACCACCCTCTGGAACCTCATCAGCTCACCGTTCGGCGGAGCTGTCTTCCCCGTCAACCCCAAGCGTGACAGCGTTCTCGGCATCAAGGCCTACAAGAGCGTGAAGGAGATTCCGGCCGAAATCGACCTGGCCGTCATCGCGACGAATTCCAAGCTCATCCCCGGAATCGTGAAGGAGTGTGGTGAGATTGGCTGCAAAGCGGCCGTCGTCATCTCCGCGGGATTCAAGGAAGCCGGTCCGGAAGGCATTGAACTGGAGCGTCAGTTGCTGGCCAACGCCAAGGCGGCCGACATGCGGATCATCGGCCCGAACTGCCTGGGCATCATGGTGCCGCCCAGCGGCATCAACGCCACTTTCGCCGCCGGCATGGCGCGGACCGGCAGCGTTGGCTTCCTTTCGCAGAGCGGCGCGCTCTGCACCGCGGTTCTGGACTGGTCGTTGGCGGAGAATGTCGGCTTCAGCGCCTTCATGAGCCTCGGCTCGATGGCCGATGTCGGCTGGGGCGACCTCATCTACTACCTGGGCAACGATCCCAAGACCCGCTCCATCCTCATCTACATGGAGAGCGTGGGCGACGCCCGCAGCTTCCTTTCCGCCGCCCGCGAGGTCGCCTACACGAAGCCGATTATTGTCATTAAGGCCGGCCGCACAGCCGCCGGTTCCCAGGCCGCCGCGTCCCATACCGGTTCGATGACCGGCTCCGACGATGTGCTCGACATCGCCTTCCGCCGTAGCGGCGTCCTGCGGGTCACGAACATCGCGGACCTCTTCTATATGGCCGAAGTTCTGGCTAAACAACCGCGCCCCAAGGGCCCGCGCCTGACAGTTCTCACCAATGCCGGGGGTCCCGGCGTACTGGCCGCGGATTCGCTCCTGCTCGGTGACGGCGAACTGGCCGAGATCTCTGACCAGACCATTGCTGAACTCGACAAGTTCCTGCCCTCTACCTGGTCCCGCCGCAACCCCATCGACATCATCGGCGACGCCGATCCCGAGCGCTATGCCAAGACCCTCGAAGTGGTGTCGAAAGACGAAAACACCGATGGCATGCTGGTGATTCTCACTCCGCAGGCCATGACCGATTCCACGCAAACCGCCCAACTCCTGCGCCCTCTGGCCAAGCTCGGCGAGCGTCCCGTGATCGCGTCCTGGATGGGCGGAGTGGATGTCGACGCCGGCGTCCGCATCCTCAACCAGGCGGGGATCCCCACCTTCCCGTACCCTGACACTGCCGCCCGCATGTTCAATTACATGTGGCGCTACGCATCAAACCTGCGCGCTCTCTACGAGACCCCCTCCTACGCTCAGGACGACGCCGAGGCTGATACCGCCAAAGTGAGCGCCATTCTCGACCGCGTCCGCGCCGAAGGCCGCACGATCCTGACCGAGTTCGAATCCAAGGATGTGCTGGCCGCCTACGGTGTCCCCACGCTGCCGTCGCGGATTGCCACCACGGAGGACCAGGCTGTCGAGGCCGCCGAGTGGATGGGCTATCCGGTGGTCCTCAAGCTCCACTCGCTCACCATCACGCACAAGACCGACGTCGGCGGCGTCCAACTCAATCTCAAGACCGCGGACGCCGTCCGCGCAGCTTTCCAGTCCATCCGCGACTCGGTGGCCGCCAAGGCGGGCCTGGAACACTTCAACGGCGTCAATGTGCAGCCGTTTGCCAAGCTGGACGGCTACGAAGTGATCCTCGGATCGTCCATCGACCCGCAGTTTGGCCCCGTGATGTTGTTCGGCATGGGCGGGCAGCTCGTCGAGGTCTTCAAGGACCGCTCGCTCGGCCTGCCGCCGCTCAACTCCACGCTGGCCCGCCGCATGATGGAGAGGACCAAGATCTACAAGGCGCTCAAGGGCGTGCGCGGCCGCAAGCCGGTGGACCTCGCGGCGCTGGAGCAACTCTTGGTCCGCTTCTCGCGCCTGGTCGTCGAGCAGCACTGGATCAAGGAGATCGACATCAATCCGCTGCTGGCGTCGCCCGAGCAGCTTCTGGCGCTCGATGCCCGCATCGTCCTCCACGATCCGGCCACGAAGCCGGAAGACCTGCCCAAGCCGGCCATTCGCCCCTACCCCTCGCAGTACAGCGGCGACTTCAACATGAAGAATGGCGAGTGCGTGCGCATCCGTCCCATCCGCCCCGAAGACGAACCCATGATGGTGAAGTTCCACGAGTCACTCTCTGAGCGCACCGTCTACCAACGCTACCTGCAGATGCTCAACCTCAGCCAGCGCACTGCGCACGAACGGCTCACCCGCATCTGCTATATCGACTACGCCAACCAGATGGCCCTAGCCGTGGAGCGCAAAGATCCGGCTACCGGTGAAACCAAGATCATCGGCATCGGCCGCATCCAGGGCCTCTCCGCCGCCACCGACTCTGAGTTCTCCATCGTCGTCGCCGACGAATACCAGAAGTCCGGCCTCGGCACGGAGCTGCTGCGCCGCCTCATCGAGATCGGCAAGAAGGAAGGAGTGAAGGCCATCACGGCCGACATCCTCGCCGAAAACTCCGCCATGCAGAAGGTGGCCGAAAAGGCAGGCTTCAAGCTGACTCGCGACGTGGAAGAGCCCGTCGTCAGCGCCCGCCTGGAACTCGCTTAACGCACCGCGGCCCCGGGGTGAATCGAACCCCGGGGCCGCGCATCCATCCTCTATTCGACCCCTCCCGCGATTCAACCCTCCGCGCTGCTCCCGCCGGCCCGCATCCGTTCCAGAACAGTCTGCACCAGCTCTTTCGCCTGCAGAATCCCCTGCGAAATCATTTGCACGTCCATCGCCGGTTTGCCGGGTTGCCGCGCGCTCTGGCAGTACACTCCGTGCTGACCCACCAGCACCAGCGCGTCGGTGAGAATATCCAGCGTCACGGCCAGGCGTCCGGCCTCCACGCCCATCTGAAATTCGTGGCGCTCGAGTTCTTCACGATGGTCTTGGAAGGCAGAGTTGGGGTGCATAGATAGCTATCATGAGTATGATGCCGGCCGACGGCGAAAGGACGTAACAACCTATGCCCACTGGACGCAGCCTGCGTATTTCGCAGGTGGGATTACGAGGCATTGTCGGGAACGGACTCACCTGCGCGCAGGTACTCGACTTTGCGGCTGCCTTTGGCACCTTTCTCGACGAGCCAGGCACCGTCGTGCTTGGCCGCGACCCCCGCTCCTCCGGCATTATGATGCGGGAGGGCGTCATCGCCGGCCTGCTGGCCACGGGCCATAACGTAGTCGATCTTGGCATCACCTCCACTCCCGTCATCCAGCACTCCATCCGCCGCCTGGAGGCCCGCGGCGGCATCTCCATCGGCGCCAGCCACAACTCCGCAGAATGGAACGCCCTCAAGTTCTACGGCTCGCGCGGCTCGTACCTCTCCAGCGGCGAATCCAGCGAACTGCTCGACATCTATCACCTCAAGAAATTTGCCTTTAAGGAGTGGCACGCGCTCGGCCGGCTCAGCGAGGACAATTCGGCAACAGACGCCTATCTGGACGACCTGTCGAAGAGGTTCGATCTCGGGCGCCTGGCCCGCTTCCGCGTGCTTGTCGATTGCGCCAACGGCACCTCGGCCCCCATTCTGCGCCGCATCAATGAGCGCTTCGGCACGCAGTTCATCCTGATCAATGAACCCCAGGAAGGCCGTGTCTTCGCGCACGAGCCCGTCACCACTCGCAAGATGGTGGCCCTGCAACTCGCTCCTCTGGTGAAACTGGTGGGCGCAGACGCCGGCTTCCTTTTCGACATCGACAGCGACCGCGTCGCCTTCTCCACGGAAGACGGCCAGGCCATCAGCGAGGAGATGGTCCTGGTGCTTCTTGCTGACTTCTTTCTCGAACAGGGCCCCGGCAAGATCGTCATCACCAACGTCTCTACCACCGCACTGCTCGAAGATGTCGCCAAGCGATACGGAGGCCAGGTAGTGCGCGTCGCGGTCGGCCGCCAGGCAGCCATCGACACGCTCACCGGTTATCGGGCCGAGCAGGTGGCCGTGGTCGGCGAAGGCACCGGCGCCGTGATGCGGCCCGCATTCCGCGCCATCTACGACGGCATCGCCTCCATGCTGGCCATCCTCACCATCATGGACCGCCGCGGCCAGACGCTCTCCCGCCTGCTCGACGGCTATCCGCGCTACTCGATCCTCAAGGGCAAGATCCCGCTCAAAACCCATCTGATTCCAAATATGTTTCAGGAGATCGAGGACCGCTTCCCCGACGGCAAGTTCAACAGCACCGACGGCCTGCGCATCGACTGGCCCGGCCGCTGGGTACACGTCCGCGTCTCGCAGACTGAGCCGCTGATCCGTGTGATCTGCGAGCAGCGCGGCGACCCGCCGCACGATCTCTTCAACGAAGTCATGGATCTTGTGAGGAGCTACGCGTCATGAGCCGCGCCCATCAACTCAAAATCAGCGTTTCCGGCATCAGAGGGGTGGTCGGAGACTTTCTCACGCCCAATCTTGCCTGCGCTTTCGCCCAGGCCTTCGGCACTTACGTCGGCCCCGGCCCCGTCGTCGTGGGGCGCGACACCCGCGCCTCCGGTCTCATGATCGAACACGCCGTCACCAGCGGCCTGCTGGCGGCCGGCTGTGAGGTGGTGAAAGTGGGCATTGCTCCCACACCTACCATCCAAGTGTACGTCGCCGAAATCCGCGCCGCCGGCGGCATCGCCGTCACTGCCTCCCACAATCCCGCTGAATACAACGCGCTCAAGCTCTTCAACCGCGAAGGCCTCTTCTTCAACAACTACGAGCGCACCGAACTGCTGGACCTGTACCACCAGAGTGAGTTCCGCCAGGCCACCAACGACGAGATCCGGCGCGTCATCACCGATCCCGACACTCCGCCGCGCCGTCACATCGAACGCGTGCTGGCGCACGTCGACGTGGAGAAGATCCGCGCCCGCCGTTTCCGAGTCGCCCTGGATGGTGTCAACGGCGCCGGCTCGCTCATGAGCCAGTACTTCCTGCGCGACGTTCTCGGCTGTGAACTCTTCGCCATCTCCGTGGATCCCACCAAGCCGTTCCCCCGCGAAGCCGAGCCCAAGCCCGAAGTACTGGGCGATCTGCAGAAGCTGATTCGCGACAACCGCGCCGATATCGCGTTCGCGCAGGACCCTGACGGCGACCGCCTGGCCGTGGGAGACGAAACCGGCCACATCCTGGACAACGACGACGTGCTCGCCCTAGCCGTGGACTGCGCCCTCCGCAAGCGCAAGGGGCCCGTAGTGGTCAACCTCACCAGCTCATCGGTGATTGACGATGTAGTGGCACGCCACGGGTGCCGCGTCTTCCGCGCGCCGGTGGGCGAAGCCAACGTTGTGGAGAGGATGAAGACCGCCAACGCAGTGATCGGCGGCGAAGGCTCCAACGGCGGCATCATCTTCCCCGCCGTGCAATACTGCCGCGACTCCTATCTCGGCATGGCTTTTCTTCTCGAACGCCTGGCCGAGACGGGTTCCACCATGAGCGAACTCGCCGCTTCGCTGCCCCGCTACTATCGCCGGCTGGGCAAGATGTCCTTTCAGCATGGACGCCTCGGCTCCATGATGCAGGCCCTGGAAGCCCTCTACCCCGGAGCGAAGACAGATCGCACAGACGGGCTCAAGCTGATCCTCGAAAATGGCTGGATCCATGTCCGCGCGTCCAACACGGAACCGATCCTGCGCGTGGCCGCCGAGGCAAAGACAGAGAGCGAACTCGAAGAGCTGTACCGCAAAGCTGAGAGCGTGGGGTAAACGGCCCGCGCTTAGTGCCGCGTGTCGGTGGACTGTTCCGGCAGGTAGATGGTGATGTCGCCTTCCATCGCCTTGCGGGTTTGCTCCCGCACGGCGCGGCGGCGCGCATCATCGCTGGTCTGGAGTTGCTCGATGGAGACCTTGCGCCGGTCGATCTCCTGCCGCAGGGCGTCGTTCTCCAGCTTCAAATGTTCGATCTGACGGCGCTTTTCCAGCATCGTCGGAATGCCATTGGGGCCACGCAAGGCCACGAACACGTAGAAGCAGGCGACGGCGGCCACCGCTACGTAACCAAGCTGTCTGATGAGAAACGACATCCCCGGAATCAATCTTCCTTCATTCTGTTTATAATCCCATTTGACGGCACAAGTCCATATGTAAATCGGATGTTGACGCATTGGGCCGTTCCACGCCATGACGGATAAGATCCTCGTCCACACCACGTGCTCCTCCCGCGAGGAGGCCGAACGACTGGCTCGCGCGCTGGTGGAGAGCCGCCTCGCCGCCTGCGTTGCCATCACTCCGGGCGTGACCAGCGTCTACCGCTGGCAAGGCGCCATCGAGCAAAGCGAAGAGTGGGCATTGACCATCAAGACCCGCCGCGGCCTTTTCGACGCGCTGAAGGCCGAACTCTCCCGGCTGCATTCCTATCAGGTGCCGGAGATCCTTGCAGTGCCCGTCCTGGAGGGATCAGAGGCCTACCTGGCCTGGATGGACGAGGAACTCCAAGCCACGCCCTGACGTGTTGCCTGCCGATCTCCCAATGTGATGGGATAGGGGACACTCATGAGCCAACCGCAGCAGCCCACGCGTACGCGCCATTGGGTTATCGTCTTCGCCGTGACCCTGGCGGTGTTGTCCTACGTCGATCGAGTGGCCATCAGCCAGGCGGCTCCGGCCATCTCGCACGACCTCGGCTTCGACAAGGCGCAGATGGGCATGATTTTCTCCGCCTTCGCGCTGGCCTACGCGCTCTTTGAGATCCCGGGCGGATGGTTGGGAGACTGGATGGGCCCGCGCCGCGTGCTGATGCGCATCGTGCTGTGGTGGTCTTTCTTCACCGTCGCCACCGGCTGGATGTGGAACTTCACATCGATGTGGGTCACCCGTTTTCTGTTCGGCGCCGGCGAGGCCGGCTGCTTCCCCAACCTCACCAAATCATTCAGCACCTGGCTGCCGCCTCAGGAGCGCGTTCGCGCCCAGGGCTTCCTCTGGTCGTTCGCCCGCTGGGGCGGGGCATTCACGCCGCCCCTGTTTGCGTTCCTCTTCACCTGGATGGGATGGCGCCAGGTCTTCTACGTCTTCGGCGCCGTTGGGCTGGTTTGGGCCGTGCTCTTCTACCGCTGGTATCGCGACAATCCCAAAGACCACCCCTCGGTCAACGCCGCCGAACTGGCGCTGCTGCAAGGCGCGGAAAACACCGCCTCCGGCCACGGCGACGTACCCTGGGGCAAGCTGATCTCTTCGGGATCAGTGTGGCTGCTGTGGGCCCAGTATTTCCTCATCACCTACCCGTGGTACTTCTACATCACCTGGCTGCCGACCTACCTCCAGGAAGGCCGCCATCTCGACATGAAGACCGCCGCCAGCTATGCCGTGCTTCCTCTGCTCTTCGGCGGCTTCGGCTCCTTGACCTGCGGCTTCATCTCCAAATCCATCGCCAAACGCGTCGGCTCACTGGACCGCACGCGCCGCATCCTCGGCGTCACCGGTTTCCTCGGCGCCAGCGCTTGCCTGCTGCTCTCCATGCACCTGCACGACCCCCTCTTTGCCATGATCGCCATGGGTCTGGCCTCGTTCTGCAACGATCTGGTCGTGCCCGGTGCCTGGACCGGCTGCATGGAGGTGGGCGGCAAGTACGCCGGCACGCTCTCCGGCTCCATGAACATGATGGGCAATGCCGCAGGCATCCTCGCCCCCACCATCGGCGGCTTTATCCTGAAGCGCACCGGTGGGGACTGGTCTCTCTTCCTGTACTCCATGGCCTTCGCCTACTTCCTCGGCGCGTTCTGCTGGCCCTTTATCAATACCGCCAAACCCATCGATCAGGACTGACATGAAAAAGACAATTCTGCTGGCTTTCCTCGGCCTCGCTCTTCAGGCCCAGGTGAACGTCGAACGAGTCTTCGGGCCCGAGATCAAGACCGGCCCCTACAAGCACCCCGCCTCCATCTGTGCGCTGGACAATGGGGACCTCCTCATCACCTACTACGGCGGCGAAGGCGAGTATGCCACCTCCACGGCCGTCTTTCTCTCTCGCCTCAAGGCCGGCACCAAGCAGTGGACCCCGCCCCGCATCATCGCCCAGGACCCCCTGCGCTCCGTAGGAAACGGCGTGGCCTGGCAGTCCCCCGACGGCCGCGTCTGGCTCTTCTACGTCATCCGCTTCGGCGACACCTGGAGCAACTCCCGCATCGCCATCAAGGTCTCCAAGGACCGCGGCGAAACGTGGTCGGACTCCTCGTTGCTCCGCCTCGAAGAGGGCTGGATGGTGCGAGGCAAGCCCATCACGCTGGCGAACGGCGAGTGGGTCCTGCCCATCTACCACGAGACCGGAGCGGACCGCGAACACGTCGGGCCCGACTCCGCCTCGCTCTTTCTGCTCTACAATCCGAAGACCAAGCAGTGGACACCCACCGGCCGGATCCGCTCCTCCAACGGCAACATTCAACCCTCGCCGGTCGAACTCTCCCCCGGCCATCTGCTCGCCTACTGCCGGCGCGGCGGCGGCTACGAACCCACCGAGAAAGGCTGGATTGTTGCCGCCACGTCCAACGACGGCGGCCACACCTGGTCTGAAGGCCGTAACACCGAACTGCCCAACCCCAACTCCGCGGTGGAACTGATCAAGCTCGCCAGCGGCAAGCTCCTGCTGGTTTACAACCCCAGCATGACGGACCGCGTACCCCTGACCGCCGCCCTCTCCGAGGACAACGGCAAGACCTGGCCCCGCAGGATCGACATCGCCAAAGGCCCCGGCGGATTGGCCTATCCCAGCGCCGTTCAGACCAAGGACGGCGTTGTTCACGTGGTCTACACCAGCGACGACCGCAAGGTGATTCGCCACGCCACGCTGCGGGAACCCGACATCCCGCCTGCCCACTAGTTGACAATTCGGTGTATAGTGGTTTAAGGGAGTACTGACTGAAGAAAGCCAGACCCTGTGATTTCAACAGATCGGGCGACCGCCTCAAGCTTTGCGGCGGAACGCCCGAGTTCTGTTTGAGGAGCCACCCGATCCACTCCATGATGATTCAGAAGAACCTGCCGCATGTATCCTTCTAGGTTTCCCCGTCCCCGCGTCAAAATTAGAGAGAACGTCAACGAGGCCATCCGGGCGCGCGAAGTGCGCGCCGTGTTTCCAGACGGAGTAGTGGAGGTCCTGCCGACGCAGCAGGCCATCCGCCGGGCCCAGGAACTTGGCCTCGATCTCATCCTCATCGCCCCCACGGCGGAACCGCCGGTCGCCAAGGCCATGGACTATGGCCAGTGGCAGTATGAGCAGAAGAAGAAACAGCACGAGGCCAAGAAGAAGCAGCACGTGATCCAGGTGAAGGAGCTCAAATTCCGCCCTAACACCGACGACCACGACTACAACTTCAAGATGAACCACGCCATGCGCTTCCTCGGGGAAGGCAACCGCGTGAAGGCGATTGTGCAGTTTCGCGGACGCGAAATCGCCCATACGGATCTGGGGCGCAAGTTGTTGATGCGCTTCGCCGAAGACCTTGCCCCATACGGTACGGTCGAAGGCCAGCCCCGCCTGGAGGGCCGCAACGCCCACGTCATCATCAGTCCCATCAAGAAGGACACCAAGGACAAGGCGAAGGACAAGGACAAGCCGAAACTGGCTTCCCCCGTGGCGCCGCCTGCTCCCGCTAAGAACTAGGATCGACTGCTAGGAGGGCTGAATGGCTCGTACGATTCGTGTCATTGCTCACCGCGGCGCCCATGAGAACCAGCCGCAGAATTCGCTGGCAGCCTACCAGGCCGCGATTGACCTGGGCTGTGACTACATCGAGATCGATCTGCGCACGTCCGGCCGCGGCCAACTGCTGATCAAACACGACGCGCTGAAAGAGGGCGATTCCCTGCCCTCTTTCGATGAGGTTCTGGCCCTCGCCAAGGGCAAGATCCGCATCTATCTTGACGTCAAGCAGGCGCTCCCCGCCGCCATCGTCGGTGCCGTGGAACAGCGGGGCATGCAAGACTCCATCCTGACTTACGGCGGATTCCAACTCCTCCGCGACCTCGTGCAGTTGCGCCCCGGCTGGCCCTGCATGCCCGAGGCCGTCAACGAGACTCTGTTGAAGCAGAACCTCGCCGAATTGAAGCCTCCTGCCGTGGCCTTCTCGGACGGCGACTTCCGGCCCGAACTGGTCCAGCTCTCCCTCACGGCAGGATGCGAGGTCTTCCTGGATCGTCAGGGCAAGACCGATTACCCCGAATATTGGGAGAAAGCGATCCAGACCGGCGCCACGGGCATCCAAACGGACCGCCCCTCCGCACTGCTCGCCTGGCTGCGCGCCAACCACCTGCGCGCGTAAGGCCCCGCTATAATTAGAAGTTTGCGCCCGCGCGCTCGCGCATGCTTCTTTCCAGCTCTATCTATTTCGTATTCCTGACAGCGGTCTTCCTCCTCTACTGGCCGCTGCAGCGGTGGCGCGCCCTGGGTCTGTCCGTTCTCCTCTTCGCCAATCTCTTTTTCTATGCGAAGTGGGACCTCTTCTACCTCGCTCTCATCCCCTCTGCCGCTTTCATCGACTACTCCATCGGACTCGGACTGGGCCATTTTGCCGATGCCCGCGCGCGGCGCGCGCTGGTGTCCGCCAGCGTACTGATGAATCTCGCCATCCTGGCGTCGTTCAAATACATGCCCTTCTTCCTCTCCTCCTGGGCCGGCCTCACCAATACGAAGGCGCCCGAATGGCACTGGACCTTCCCCCTGGGCATCTCGTTCTACTGCTTCCAGTCGCTCACCTACACCATCGATCTCTACCGCAAAGACGGCAAGCCCGTTCGCAGCCTGCTCACGCACATCACCTCCGTTACCTTCTTTCCCACCACGCTGAGTGGCCCCATCACGCGTGTCCTGTCACTGGCCCCCCAACTGGAGAGGACCGGCAAGACCCTGGCCGACAGCGAAAGCGGCCGCGCCCTCTGGCGCATCGGCCTGGGCCTGCTGAAGAAGTTCCTCATCGCCGACTACCTCGCGGAGAACCTTGCCAACCGCGTCTTCGACACCCCGAACCTCTACACGGGCCTGGAGGCGCTGATCGGCGTCTACGCTTACGCCCTTCAGCTCTACTACGACTTCTCCGGCTACAGCGATATCGCCATCGGTAGCGCCCAACTCCTGGGCCTCAAACTCCCCGAGAACTTCAACCGCCCGTACCAATCCCTGAACATCAGCGAATTCTGGCGCCGCTGGCACATCAGCCTTTCCAACTGGCTGCGGGATTACCTCTATTTCTCGCTCCCCGGCCTGCGCTCGAAGTGGAAGATCTTCACCTATACAAATCTCTTCGTCACCATGCTGCTGGGCGGCCTCTGGCATGGCGCCAGTTGGAATTTCGTGATCTGGGGCGCTCTGCATGGCGCCGCGCTCGCCATCCATCACGGCTTCCGCGCGGCGCGCGGCAACCCCGTTCCCTCCACAAACGGGGCCGTGCGGTTCCTGTCACGCCTCCTCACCTTCCACTTCGTTGTCTTCGCGTGGATCTTTTTCCGCGCCTCTTCGCTGGACAACGCCTTCGAAGTGCTGGCCCGCATCGCTTCGCTCACCGCCAGCCTTGCCAATATCTCGCTACCCATCGCCGTCGTCATCGCCGTGGCCATCGTCGCCCACTACCTGCCGAAGAAGGTCGCCGACTACTGCTGCGGCTTGTTCATCAAGGTTCCGTTCTACGCCCAGGCCGCTGTGCTGACGATGTTGGTCCTGGCCATCGAATACGTTGCGGTGACTGGCGCCGCGCCGTTCCTCTACACGAAGTTCTGACACGATCATGAAGTCGCCCTGGCCCCTAAAACCGCTTCTCGCCCTAGCCTCCTTTGGCCTCATGATCACGCTGCCCCAGTACATCCCGCAGTGGTACAACTGGCGCATCTACGAGTGGGCCGCGGCCGCCAGCATCCTGGACTTCCAGCCTCGCTCCCACGGCTCCAACCCCATGGAAGAGGAGATGGAGCGGCTCAAGCCCGACGCCTCCCATCTGCGACGGGACGAGGCTCGCATTGTGGATCCGACGGGCGCCATGGACGAGTTCTATGCCGCGCTCCTCAGGACGGAGCGGCAGCAGTCCGGCGCCGTCACCCGCATCCTTCATTACGGCGACTCTCCAACCACGGCAGACCTCATCACCGCCGATGTCCGCAACTTCCTACAGACCCGTTTCGGTGACGCCGGCCATGGCACCTACCTCATCGGCAAGCCCTGGGCGTGGTACGCTCACCGCGGCGTCGATGTCTCTTTCCAGGGCTGGCAGATGGATCCCGCCACCCTCAAGAAGCAGCCGGACGGCCGCTACGGCCTCGGCGGTGTCAGCTTTATCGGCTCGGCCGGCGCGTCCAGCACGATCAAGCTGAAGAGACCCGGCCACACCCACCTGGTGGTCTCCTATCTCGGGCAACCCGGCGGAGGGCAGGTTCAGATTCAGGCGAACGGCATCGACGTTGGCACTCTGGACACCAACATGCCCCAGGTGGCCGCTGTGGAACAGGCTTACGAGATTCCCACGGAAGCCCAGGAGTTCACCATCCGGGTGATTCAGGGGAAGGTGCGCCTTTTCGATGTCGAGTTTCACAGGAACACACCAGGCATCGTCTACGACAGCATTGGCCTCAACGGAACGTGGGCCGGCGTGCTGGCGTCGCATATGAATGGAGACCACTGGATCGAGGAGCTCCGTCTCGCCAAGCCCAACCTGGTCATCATCAACTATGGAACCAATGAGAGCGGGTACCGCAACTACGTTGAAACCAGCTACCCCAAGGACGTCCGGGAGATCCTGCGCCGCGTCAAGACGGCCGTTCCGGAGGCATCCATTCTCATGATGAGTCCGATGGACCGTGGCGCCCGGGAAGCTGGTGGCGCCATTGGTACAGTGGCCTCCCTGCCCCAACTCGTCTCCGTCCAGGCGAAACTCGCCATCGAAAACAACTGCGCCTTCTTCAACACATTCCAGGCCATGGGCGGCCCCGGAACCATGGGCCGGTGGTATATGGCCGAACCTCGGCTCGTCAGTGCCGATTTCATCCACCCGCTGCCCGCCGGCGCGCGCATTGTGGGCACACTGCTATACGACGCGCTGATGGACGGCTACAACAGTTACAAGCAGCGCCTCCTGCGCCAGACCATGGCCGCGGCGCCGGCTGACAAATCGCGCGGCAAGGCGGAGGCGAAGCCCTGATGAGGATCTACGCTGCCTTGCTGGCCGTCTGCTGTTCGTTCGCATTCGCCGTCGCGCCGGCCGCCAAGCCCGCGGCAAAGAAGCCGGCCAAGAAGAAGACTGCAGTCCGTTCCACCGTTCCCAAACCACCACCCACGACTGCCGAGCAGCGCGCCATCGCCACATCTTCAGTCCATAGCCGCATCGAAAGTTCTGTCGAACTCGGCATCCAGAACGCCTCCGCCATGGTGCCGTTCTACGAGATGCTCTACCGCCTGGAAACCACGCCTGACGCTGAACCCGTGCGCGTTCTCCAATTCGGCGATTCCCATACCGCCTCGGACGATTGGACCGCCGCCATCCGTGCCCGCTTCCAGCAGAAGTTCGGCGACGGCGGCCCCGGCTTCACGCAGGCCGGGCGTCCTTACCTCGGCTACCGGCGCTACGACTCGAAAGGCAGCATGACCCGCGGCTGGAAACCGGTCGGCCTGCTGGCCCGCGAAGGCGATGGCTGGTACGGTCTGGCAGGCGTCGGGATCGACACCAGGCTGGCAGGCCAGACGATCTCGCTCGAAGCGGAAGGCGAATCGGTTGAGGTCTTCTATCTCCGCCAGCCCGGAGGCGGCCGCATCACCTTGATGGAGAATGGCGAGCCGCTCGAGACCATTCCGACCGACAACGAACTCGGTCCAGGATACTATCGCCATACCCTCCCCTCCGGACCGCATTCGCTCTCCCTTCGTACAGAGGACAGCCAGCCCGTGCGCGTCTTCGGCTGGGTCCTGGAGAAGCGGCGCGGCATCACCTGGGAAACGCTCGGCGTCAATGGAGCACAGGCAGACTTGCTCCTGCTCCAGCAGGAGGCCCTGCTGAAGAATCACATCGCGCGCCGCAACCCCGCGCTGGTCGTCCTTGCCTATGGCACCAATGAAGCCCGCCGGCCAGACTGGACCGTTGAGAGCTACCGGGAAACGCTCCACCGCGTCATCGCGCTCATCAGGGAGGCCGCTCCAGCCGCGAGCATTCTGATTGTCGGCGCTCCGGACCAGATGCTCCGCTCACGCCGCCGAATCGCCCCGATGGAGGGCGTGGACCGCATCCTGGCCGCCCAGCGCGAAGCCGCCTTGCAGTATGGCTGCGGTTTCTGGAATCTGAGGTCCGCTATGGGTGGCCCCCAATCCATGAAACAATGGGTTCAGGCCGGAATGGCCCAGGGAGATTTCGTGCACTTCACGTCGCCGGGGTACCGGCTGCTTGGAGATGCCCTGTATGAACTCCTCACGGGGCAGTACGGTGTCTTTCAAAGTGTGCGAAAGCAACTGATAGGAACTATCGAGAATGGACCGCAGAGCACAACTCATTCAGATCATTCAGGCCGTAACTAAGAAGGAGACGGTCCTCGAACCCGACGAGTCCCTGTTCGATTCGGGCCTGCTCGACTCTTTCGCCCTGCCGGACCTGGTAAGCGCCCTTGAGCAGGAGTTCTCCATCCAGATCCCCGATTCGGACCTCAACCCCCGTAAGTTTGATTCCATCGAGAGGATCGAAGCATATCTCGATTCGAGGACTTAACGAACAATGTCATTCATCAAGGAATTCGGCAGTTGGCTGCCGTCGCGTGTCGTTTCAAGCGCGGAAGCGGGTTCCTGGGTGGGCTCCGATGCCACCTGGGTGATGAACGTCTCCGGTATCGAGGAGCGCCGCTTCGCCTCTGAGGACGACCGCGTTTCCGACCTGGCCGCCCGCGCGGGCGCGGACTGCCTGGAACGCGCTGGACTCTCCGCTGCCGCACTCGGAATGGTGATGGTCGCCTCCGGCACCGGAGAACGGAACTTCCCAGGACCGGCCTGTGAAACAGCCAAGAAGCTCGGCGCTGAAGGAGTCCCCGCCGTCGACCTGCCCATGGCCAGCGCGGGCTCTCTCTTCGGCCTCTCCATGGCTGCGCGCCTCGCCGCGCAGTTGGGCCCCATCCTGGTGATCGGCGCAGAGAAGATGTCCCGCATCGTCTCGCGTGAGCCGCAGGAACGCGGCGTCGCCATTCTCTTCGGCGACGGCGCCGGCGCCTGCCTGGTCACTCCAGACTTCGGCAAAGCCGAGATCGTGGACTCGCTGCTAGGCACCGACGGAACCTTTTGCGACGACCTCACTCTGGAGAACGGCGCGCCGCTCAAAATGAACGGCCGCAGCGTCATTCTTCAAGCCTCCCGCAAGATCCCCGCAGCCATCCGCACTATCTGCGAACGCCACTCCATCGCACTGCCGGACGTGCTTGCGTTCCTCCTGCACCAGGCCAACCAGAACCTCATCGACAAGGTGGCCGACACGCTTGGGGTCGCCAGCGCGAGGTTCTTTTCCAATATTCGCCACTACGGCAACACATCCTCCGCCTCCATGCTCATCGCCGCCTGCGAGTGGAGCCGCGAGGTCGGCTTCCAGCCAGGCCAACCCGTAGTCTTCGCCGCCTTCGGCGCCGGCTTCAATTGGGGCGCGCTGCTCGCCCGCGGCGTCTGACGCCGCCGCAAGCTTTCGTGCATCATTAGTGGAATGAACCGCAAGACCGCCAGCCGCATCTCCGGCGCCGTGGGGGCCGTCTTTTTTCTCATGCAGGCCATCCGGCCAGAGACCGCCAATCCTCCCACCAGACCCGGCAACGCTCTCAAGGACCGCTATGAGGTCCCGGCCGCCGTCGAGGGTGTCTTCAACCGCGCCTGCGCCGACTGCCACTCCAATCGCACCCGCTGGCCCTGGTACAGCCGCGTCGCACCCGCCTCCTGGCTCCTTGCCTCCCACGTCAAGGACGGCCGCCGCCACATGAACCTCGACGACTTCGCCGAAGACATCTCCCTGAAGGACATCTGCCGCGAGATGCGCCTCGGCACCATGCCCATGAAGAGCTACCTCTTCCTCCACCCCGACGCCAGAGTCGCCGGCTCCGAAATCCAATCCGTTTGCGCCTGGGCCCAGAATGCTCAGGAAAAGTAGCTCGCGCGATTTCTGCATCCCCGCAGGGTCGCGCGTTATCCTGAAAGCTAAGGAGAACTAACCAACATGGGATGCTGCGGCTCGACACCTCCACCACAGGAAAACCTCACCGGCAAGCGGACGGTGATGTGCGTCAAATTCGGGAAGGAAATGGTGGGTCTCGACGAACCCCCGTTCGACAACCATCCGCTCGGACAGAAGATCTACGATAGCGTTTCCAAGGAAGCCTGGCGCATGTGGGTGGAACACATGAAGATGCTCATGAACGAGTACCGCCTCAACCTGGGCAACCGTGAAGCCCAGGAGTTCCTCCTGAAGCAGATGGAGCAGTACTTCTTCGGCGAGGGCGCACAGCTTCCTCCCGACTTCGTCGCGCCCAACGCCAAGGGCTGATCTACCGCCGGGGCAACACCGGCAGCGTCGTTGCGAAATCGAATTTGAGGCGTCCATGCGCTTGCCGCAGGGACGCCTCAACTGTTTCCGGGCTCTCCGCCCGCGCGAAGAGGAATCCCAGGTAGCTGCCGCCTTCCGGCAGCCGCCGGAAGACCTGCCCCGGCTTGGCGGTGATCTCTACACCCTCGATCCACTCCACTTTCGCCGCTTCCTTCGTCCCGCGGCACCCCTGATAGACGCCATCCCGCGGGATCGGAATCATCATCACCCCAGCCGCCGGCCCGTCCAATTGGAGCTTCGGCAGTCTCTCCCTCAACGCATGCCGCAGCAATACCTCCTCCAGCGGCATCCCGCCATTGAAGCGCATCATTCGCGCGCAGAGCCCGCCGATCGGCCGTGCCGCCACTTCCAGCATCCAGACGCCCTCTCTGTTCACCCGCGCTTCGGCGTGCAGGGGTCCGTCGGTCAATCCCAGCGCCTCCACCGCGCGTTGGGTAGATTCTCTCAGCGCCTTCTGCGTCTTCGCGCTGTGCCGCGAGGGCGTTGTGTAGATCGTCTCCTCGAAGAATGGGCCCTCCAGAGGATCCGGCTTGTCGCAGATCGCCAGCGTGCGCAGTTTGCCGCCAGTCACCACGCCTTCCAGCGCGAACTCTTTCCCGGAGATGTAATCCTCCACCTGAATGAAGTTCAGTGTGGGGTCCCTGTGCCGCAGGAGTTCCGGCAACTCCAGAAGATTCCTGATGCGATGAAACGCGGCAGCGAACTCGTCAGGATTGTTCGCCCGGATGACACCCCGGCTGCCGGATAGCCCGATCGGCTTCAGAACACACGGGAATTTCGCTCGCGCGCAGGCCTCCTCCACGTTGAAATTCAACGCCACGCTGAAGAACTTGGGCACGGGCAGGCCGGACCTCGCCAGTTTCCGCCGGGAGAGGTCTTTATTGCCTGCCGCCTCAACCGCTTTCACTGGATGAAACGGCAGTTGCAGCCGCCGGGCGATGTAGGCCGCGGCCAACGCCGGCTTATCCCCAACCGCCACGATACCCTGCACGCCACGCAACGCATTCTCAGCCCGTCGCGCGGACTCCTCGGGTCGATGAAACTTCAATGGGAATGCGTGGTCCAACCACGGATCGTCCATGCTCCCGCAGCGGTCCGTCGCCATCACGGGTTCCAGCCCCAACCGCTCCGCCGCTTGTGCCAGAACGCGAGTCTGGTAGCCGAGCTTGGAAGCGACAATCAGTACTTTCACTACTCTTATGGTAGCCAGTGCCGGGCCCCGCGGTTAGAGAAGAGCCACCTGCTCCTCGTTGGGCTCCGCTCAACAGTACCAGGGCTCATCCAGATAGGGCACAACCGCTCGCGGCAGCAGGCCATAGTCCTCCGGCGGCGGCAGGCCGTGCGCCGCTTCCCAAATCTCGGAGAACAGCTCCCGGCGGCTTTTCCCGCGGGCCTCGCGTCCACCAACAAGCCGAAACACTCTCGATGCCAGCGTATCCACTTCCGGCTCCGGATGGCGCCACCGGTGCAACAGCCCCGCCGAGTCAAATCCGTTCAACATCCCTCGAATCTCCGGCAGTTCCAGCAGGAGCGACCCCGCCGGAATCAGGAGCCTGAGCGTCAACTGCACAGGTGCCACTGCATCGATCAGTCCTTGCTCCCGAATTATCCGTAACAGCTCCCGGTAACCTTCCGCCGTCGTCCAGGGAGTGAACGGCACAAACGTCGGATTCAGATGCAATCCCGCCGCCCGTGTCAGCGCCAACGCCTCCAGGAACTCCGCCCGCGTGTGCCCCTTCGCCAGTTTGTCCAATACCGCATCTTCCACAGACTCCACAGCCGACGTCACAAACAAGCACCCCGTCTCCGCCAGCCGCGGCAACAATGGACGGTGCTTCAAAAGGTGCTCAATCTTGATCGTCACATCGTAGGTGATCTCCGGCCAGCGTTCGTGGAACGCGTCCACAATCGAGATCGCGTGCCCAGGCCCGTTCAGAAAATCCGGATCTCCGAACGTGATGTGCCGCGCGCCCTGCTCCACCTGCTGCTCGATGTCCGCCAACACCACTTCGCGCGGCACAATCCGGAACGCCCCTCCATACACCGGCACTACCGGACAATGACGGCACTGGTGCTTGCACCCGCGCGAAGCTTCCGTCGATCCTGCCATCCTCCGTTCTCCGTCCACCACCAGCGGCGCATACTTGCCCATCGGCGCGATGGTGGAACGATCCGGCCGCACAAACGGGAGCCGGTCCAGGGAGATCAACAACTCCGCGCCGCGCCCCTCCACCGCCTCTACCAGCGCACCTTCGAACTCGCCTCCAATCACCTGCGCCACACCCAGTCCGCGCAGGTACTCCGCATTGAGCGGCGCGTACAATCCGAATGCAATGAGCCGCGCCGCCGGGCTCTCCTCACGCACTCTCTTGATCCACCCCGCCGCCAGCCGCGTGGCAGTGTGCATCGGAAGAGAGAACGCCACCACTTCCGCCATCTTCAACGCCTGCGGTGGCGCCAGGCTCACCGCCGTGTCGATCGTCTCCACCTCGTGCCCGCGCGCCCGCAACCACGCCGCCGCCGACGCCACGCCAAACGGCTGCCGTCCCAACTCATAAGTGGAGATCAGTACGACTCGCATCGCCTTACTTCCTCAACCCCTCCGTCAGCTCAATGTACGTGCCCCAGGGGTCCGTCAAAAAGACCAGCGAAATCCCGAGCGCCTCCACTTTCCTGAGCGGCACGTCCAACTTCACGCCCGCCGCCTCCAACTTCTTCACGAAGCCAGGCAGGTCCGCCACCTCAAACCCAATGTGATCCAGCGTCCGTCCCTTCGTTCCCACCACCGGCTTCTCTGACTTTGCAAACGTCAGGTTCACACCTGGCAGGTCTGCCGCCTCAAAGCTGCCTCGTTTCCCCGGAGCAGCGCCAAACATCTTGACATACCATGCCTTCGTCTCATCCACGGCACCGTCATAAAAGTGAATGTGATGGTGCGCGGATACCGTCACCAGCGACTTATCTTCGATCAACTCGATTCGTACGCCATCCGGCCCAAGCAGAAATGCCGGCTTCTCGCTCTCCACCTTGATCCCAATCGTTCGCGCTCTTTCCAGCACGCTTGGCAGATCTCGCACCTTGAACCCCAGGTGCCCCACGATGGATCCATCCGTGCCCCCGCCCGGCTCGCCCTTCTGGAACAGCACCATCGTCCCCGGCAGCCACACCACATCTCGCGGCCCCAGCTTGTCCGGTTTCCCACCCAGCACCTCCACCCATAACTTGCGGTGCGCCTCCGGATCCGTGGTCGTAAAATGCAGGTGCCCCATCGACACCCCCGCCGCATTCGGCCCCGGCAATTGCCCCGAAGCCCAAGCCAAACATACTACCCACAAGGCGATTGCACGCGTCATGCGCCCAGCCTACCACGTGCCTCGTGTCATCATGTTCCTCATGGCACGCGTGCTGCTCATCCACTGGAACACTGCCGAAGCCGAGCCCCGCCTGGCCACCCTTCGCGACGCCGGCCACCAGCCCGCTCTCTTCCTCCCCGGCACCTCCGCCTCCACCAAGGGCCTCTCCGCCAACCCACCCGAAGCTATCCTGATCGATCTCTCCCGCCTCCCCTCGCATGGCTCCGCCGTCGCGGCCCACTTCCGCAATCGCAAGGCCCTGCGCAACGTTCCCCTCATCTTCCTGGAAGGTGCGCCTGAGAAGGTGGAACGTGTCCGCCAGTTGATCCCCGACGCGGTCTTCACCACTTGGCCGAAAGCCCTCCCCGCTCTCAAGAAGTCGCTCAAAGCTCCTCTCCCCGCCGCCCCGGTCGTTCCGCCCGGCGCCATGGCCGGCTACTCCGGTACCCCGCTTCCGAGGAAGCTCGGTATCAAATCCGGTACCAGTGCGCTCCTCCTCGAAGCGCCCGACGCCTTCGAAGAACTCCTGGAACCACTTCCCGAGGGCGTCCAACTCTCCCGCCATCCGCGCGGACTCTTCGATCGCGTCCTGTTCTTCGCCGCCTCCCGCGATGAGTTCATCCGCGGCTTCGACCGTGCCGCGTCGAGCGTCGCCCCCAATGGCCACCTCTGGATTGCCTGGCCCAAGAAGACCTCCCGCCTCGCCTTCGACCTCTCCCAGGACCTCATCCGAGCCCATGGCATGGGCCGCCTGTGGGTCGATTTCAAGATCTGCGCCATTGACGCCGACTGGTCTGGCCTCTGCTTCGCCCGCCGTTGATCAGAACCGGCACTCCATCGCCAGCGCGTGCTTAAGTCGAACGTCATACTCGCGCCCACTGATCTCCATCACCCCAAACTGCGACAAGTGCTCCGTCCAATACTGCACGTCCAGCAGCGCAAAGCCTCGCTCGCGCAGTCGTCCCACCAGATGCGCCAGCGCCACCTTCGACATGTCCCGCACGCGGTGGAACTTCGACTCGGCAAAGAACGCCCCGCCCAGGTGCACTCCATACGTGCCCGCCGCCAGTGCCCCATCCACCCACACCTCCACCGAGTGCGCATGGCCCATTGAGTACAACTCCCCATAGACGCGCTTCAGTTCGTCTGTGATCCATACATCCGGCCGCGCCGCGCACCCCTCCACAACGCCGGCAAAGTCCCGGTCAAAGGTCACACTGAACCGGCCCAGCTTCAGCGTGCGCTCCAGTGACCGTGACACATGAAACCGCTCCAGCGGCAACACTCCCCGCCACCTGGGCCGGTGCCAGGTAATCACGCCCCGACGGTCGTATCCCATCGGAAACATCGCCTGCCTGTAACCCGCCAGCACAACCTCCGCATTGAGGGTCGCCGTCACTTTGACGATGTCCGTCACGCTTCCCACTCTCGCATACCACTCCCATCCCAGATACAATCTGCCCATGAGGACTTTTATCTGCCTCGCCTTTCTGGCCTTCTCCCTCTCCGCCGCCGACCTCCGTCTCGGAATCGTCGGCACCGACACCTCCCACGCCGTCGCCTTCGCCTCCATGCTCAATGATCCGGCGCATAAGGACTATCTCCCCGGTGCTCGCATCGTCGCCGCCTACAAAGGCGGCAGCCCCGACCTTCCGGAATCCGCGGGCCGCGTCGAAAAGTATGCGGCCGAACTCAAATCCAAATACAACGTCGAAATCGTCCCCGACATCGCCACCCTCCTCACCAAGGTCGACGCGGTCCTCCTCGAGAGCGTTGACGGCCGCACGCATCTCGCTCAGTTCAAGGAAATCGCCAAGGGCCGCAAGCCCGTCTTCATCGACAAGCCCCTGGCCTCTACTTACGCCGACGCTCGCGAAATCGCCCGCATCGCCCGCGAGAATAACGTCAAGTGGTTCTCCGCCTCCTCCCTCCGCTACGCCGACGGCATCCCGGCCCTCAAGCTCAACGGCCTCACCGGCGTTTTCGCCTGGGGCCCCGGCCCCCTCGAAGCGCACCATCAACTCGACCTCACCTGGTACGGCATCCACACCGTCGAGGTCCTCTACGCCCTCCTGGGCCCCGGCTGCGAAGAGGTCACACGCACCTTCTCGCCCGACGCCGAAGTCGTCACAGGCCGCTGGAAAGACGGCCGAGTCGGCACCATCCGCCTCCACCGGCCTTACTCTTCCTTCGGCGCTACCGCTTTCGCTCCCAAAGAGATCGTTTCGAGCGGCAAGGAGATGTACTCCGGCTACAAGAACCTCGTCATCCAGTTCGTGAAGTTCTTCCAGACCGGTGTCGTCCCCATCGACGAAAACGAAACTCTTGAAATGTTCGCCTTCATGGACGCCGCCCAGCGCAGCCGTGAGTCCGGCGGCGTACCCGTTAAACTGCGCTAAGCGTGCGCACTGACTTTGTCCTCTTCGGCCCCGCGCATCTGGCCTATATCGCGGCCATTCCGCTCGTGGCCTTGCTGCTTATTCGCGCCGCGCACGGATCTCCACAAGTCGCGCGGCGCATCCGGCTCGCCTTCGGCTGGTTCCTTCTCATCAACGAACTCGTCTGGTACGCCTACAAACTCGCCACCGAAGGCGTCCGCTTCCCGGAAGGCCTGCCGCTCAACCTCTGCGATCTCTCGCTCTGGCTCTCCGTCTTCGCCCTCCTCACCCTCCACCGCTGGGCCTGCGAGCCAGCGTGGTTCGCTGGCATCGCCGGCGCAGCCATGGCCGTCCTCACCCCCGAACTCTGGGCACCCACCTGCTCTTATCCCACCGCCTACTTCTTCACCGCCCACGGGGGCATCATTGCCGCCATGATCTTCCTCGTCGTCACGCACCAGACCCGCCCAGGGCCGCATGCCATTTGGCGCGCCCTCCTCGTTCTCAACGGCTGGGCCGCCTTTGTCGCCACGTTCGACACCATCTTCCACACCAACTACATGTTTCTGTGCCGTAAGCCTGTCGCGGCCTCCCTCCTCGATTTCCTGGGCCCCTGGCCCTGGTACATCCTCGCCGGTGAACTGCTCGCCTTCCTGTTCTTTCTCCTCCTCGCCCTCCCCTTCCGCCGCCGCGCCGTGACAGAATAGTCGGCGCCCATGATTTTCCGTACTCTCTCCGCCACGCTCTTGCTTGCCTGCGCCTTGCCTGCGCAGCAGCCGCTCCTGGAAAAGGAAGATATCTTCCCGATGGAGTCGAAACACAACCACGCTTCCGCCATCGTCTATCTCCCCGACGGAAGCCTCTTCACCACCTGGTACCGCGGGTCCGGCGAACGAACAGCCGATGACGTCCAGATCATGGCCGCCCGCAAGGCCAAGGGCGCCAAGACATGGACCCCGCCCTTTGTTCTAGCCGACCAGCCTGGGTTCCCAGACACCAACCCCACTCTCTTTGTCGACCACTCCAAGCGCCTCTGGCTCCTCTGGCAAACCATCGTCGCCAATCGCTGGGAAACCGCCATCACCAATTACCGCATCGCTTCCAACTACTCCAAGCCCGGCGTTCCCAAGTGGGATCTCTCCGACATCATGCTCCTCAAGCCCGCCAACATCGCCGAACGCACCGCCGAGTTTGCCGCGCCTTATAAAGAAGGCCCCCGCGCGGCTCTAATCGCCAGGAAACTCGAAGAGGCCAAGGACAAGTACGCCACCCGCATGGGCTGGATGACTCGCGCCCACCCCGTCCAACTCGCCTCCGGCCGCATTCTTGTGCCGCTCTACTCTGACGGCTTCAGCTTCTCGCTCGTCGGCATCTCAGACGACAACGGCCTCACCTGGCACGCCTCCGAACCCATCGTCGGCGCCGGCAACATCCAGCCCGCCTTCGCAGTGAAGAAAAACGGCGAGATTGTCGCCTATATGCGCGACAATGGCCCGCCCCCCAAGCGTCTCCATATCTCCGTCTCCAAGGACAACGGTGAAACCTGGACCCCTGCCAAGGACACCGACATCCCCAACTCCGGCACCGGCGTCGAGGTCATCAATCTCAAGGATGGCCGCTGGCTCATGATCAACAACGACACTGAGAAGGATCGCTACTCTCTCGCCCTCACCATTTCCGACGACGAAGGACAGACGTGGAAGTGGAAGCGCCACATTGAACTCGACACGCGCGCCGACCGCCCCTCCTCTTTCCACTACCCCTCTATCGTCCAAGCCCCCGACGGCACCATCCACGCCTCCTACAGCGTCTTTCTCAACTACCTCCCGAACGATCAGCCGCGCAAAACCATCCGCCACGCCCACTTCAATCTCGCCTGGGTTGAAGCCGGAGACCCCAAATAGAGAGTCTTCTCCCATGCGCCGCCGCGACTTTTTCTCCATGCTCCCCGTGGCCGCCGCGGCGGCGGCTCCCCCTCAACGCCCCAATGTTCTCGTCTTCCTCGCAGACGACCTCGGCTGGCACGATGTCGGCTTTCACGGCAGCGAGATCCGCACCCCGAACATCGACCGGCTCGCCCAGCAGGGCGTCCGATTCGAGCGCGCTTACTCCTTCCCGGTCTGCTCGCCCACCCGCTCCGGCCTCATGACCGGCCGCTCCCCCATGCGCCTCGGCACCGGCTACACCGTCATCCGGCCCTGGTCCAGCTACGGCATCCCTCTCACGGAACGCTTCCTCCCGCAGGCCTTCCACGACGCGGGCTACCAGACCGCCATCACCGGCAAATGGCACCTCGGCCACGCCCGCCGCGCCTTCTTTCCCAACGCCCGCGGCTTCGACCACGCCTACGGCCACCTCAACGGCGCGCTCGACTACTTCACCCACGAACGCGACGGCGGCCTCGACTGGAACCGCAACGGCAAGAGCGTGCGCGAAGAAGGCTACACCACCTATCTGCTCGGCGACGAGGCCTGCCGCTTCGTGAAGAACCGCGATAAAGCCCGCCCCTTCTTCCTCTACGTCCCCTTCAACGCCCCCCACGCGCCTCTGGAAGCCCCCAGAGATCTCCTCGATCAATACGCCAACATCACCGATCCAAACCGCCGTGCCTACGCCGCCATGACCACCGCCATGGACCAGATGGTCGGCCGAGTCCTCTCGACGCTCGACGATGAGAAGATCACTCAGGAAACCCTGGTCCTCTTCTTCAGCGACAACGGTGGCCCCGTCAACCTTGGCGCCACCAACACGCCGCTGCGTGGCGCGAAGGGGACCTGCTTCGAAGGCGGCATCCGTGTGCCCGCCGTCATGCGCTTCCCCGGCCTTCAGCCCGGTTCCGTCTCCCGCCAGGTGATGACGATGATGGACTACTTCCCGACTCTCACTGCCGCCGCAGGCATCCCTGAGGGGCCCCACCAGCCTTTCGACGGCGAAAACCTCTGGCCCGCCATCTCCAAGGGCAAAACCGTCGCCCGCCGTGACCTCTTTTTCTCCGTCCAATCCGGCAACACCGCCGACAACTACGCCGCCCTCACGCCCGAGTGGAAACTGGTTCGCATCCTGCCCGCCAAAGGCGAACCGAAGAACCTTCTCTTCCGCATCGAAGAGGACCCCAGCGAGACTACGGACCTCAGTGCCCAGCACCCGCAGGTGGTCGCCACGCTCGCCGCCAGAATCGACGACTGGCGCAAACTCCATCCGGCTGACGGCGTCCGCGACGTCGGCGCACCCCCCGGCTACAAGGCCCCACCGCTATGGTCCGAAGCTGCCCTCGAGAATTGATCCCTACCGGAACAACCGCGGCAGCAGATCCGCCAGCAGCTTCCGCCACACCACCCACTCATGCCCGCCCGGCACGGTCACATACTCGTGCCGGATGCCCTTGCTGTGCAGCAGCCCGCTCAGATTCTCATGCCCGGGAATCCGCGGGTCCGCATCGCCGCAGCTCACATACAACAGCTTCAGACGCGCGTTGGAAGCCTTCGCGTCCTCCAGAAACCCCGGCACATGCGCCTTCAAATCGAAGTTCACATCGCTCAACAGGCCCGAGCTGAACTCCGCCACCCAGGCAAACATCCCCAGATTCCGCAGCCCGATCGTAAACGCCTGGCCGCCGCCCATCGACAGCCC
The DNA here is from genome assembly GCA_029973955.1 of Paludibaculum sp. GTDB lineage: Bacteria > Acidobacteriota > Terriglobia > Bryobacterales > Bryobacteraceae > Paludibaculum. Next base: position 38,847 of record JARKQJ010000006.1, read on the forward strand.
CGCAATCGCGCGGTGTTCCCGTCCCACCCGTACGCGATATCTCTTCTCAATCAACGGAATCACGTCCCCTAGCAACTCCTGCCCCAGCGCCTGCATCGCCTGCGGACTGCTCCCGCCCACCCAGGTCTGGTCCGTGTCCCCATTCGTCATCACGATCAACATCGGCTCCGCCTTACCCTCGGCCAGCAGGTTCTCCAGAATCACGCCAGCCCGTCCGTCGGCACTCCAATTCGACTCCGTGTCCCCGCTCCCATGCCGCAGGTACAGCGCCGGAAACTTCCGCCGCCGCTCAGCCTCATACTGCGGCGGCACATACACGTACAGCGCCCGCAGCCTCTTCAACGGTGTCGACATGTACTGCAACACATGGGTGGAACCATGCGGCACTGCCCGCACCTCGTCAAACCGTGCCGGCGACCCCATCACTTCCACGACGCTCGCATCCAGCCCGTGCGCCCCCGTCTTCAGCGCTGGGTTTGCCGAATCCAACACCCGTGCGCCGTCCAGCAGAAATGTATACGTGTAGATCTGCGGCTCCACTGGCCCGATCGTAACGCTCCACACTCCGGCTGAGTTCCTCGACATCGCCTGCGGCTTCGAATTCCAGGCCCCGAACAGCAGCTCTACCTGCCCCGCCTTCGGCGCTTTCACCCGGAACGTAATCCGCCGGTCACTCCCAACCTCGGGAGAGACCAGGCGAGGCGCGCCGCCGCCCATGCCTGTCGAGCGGTACGCGTTTGCTTTCGGCGTAAACGGAACCTGGCCGCAGACGGGCAGCATTGCCACCAACGCGGCCAGCGCTAGAACAACTCGCATGACGGACCTCAGTTCTTCCAAAGCCGCTCGATCTCTTCGAGCGAGTGCCCCTTCGTTTCAGGCGTCCACTTCCACACGATCACAATCGTGATCACGCACATTAGCGCGTAAATGGTGTACGCACCGCTGGGCCCCAGCGCCGACGCAATCGACAGGAAGGTAAACGTCAGCACCACACAGGCCATCCATAGCGAAACCGTCGCAATCGACATTGCCCGCCCTCGGATGCGTGTCGGAAAGACCTCGCTCAGCACCACCCAAACGCCCGGGCCAAGGCCCACCGCGAACGAACCGGAAAGCGTGATCATCAGCGCCACCACCACCATCGGCGGCCAGTTGTATTTGAAAGCCAGCGCCAGCCCCGCATGGGCCGCCACCATGCCCGCGGCCGACCCGATCAGCAACGCCCGCCGCCCGACCTTGTCGATGAGCCAGATCGCCACAATCGTCGCCGCGAAGTTCACCAGCCCGATCAGCACATTCGCCCCCAGCGCCGAACTCTCGCTGTGCCCGCCCACCACTTCTTTCAGAATCACCGCCCCGTAGAACAGCACCGTGTTCACGCCGGTCCACTGTTGCAGCACCGCAAGCGCCACCGCCAGCCCCAACGCTTTCCGGTACCCCGGCGCGAATAGCTCCGAAAGGGTCCCGCTCTCCTCCGCAATCGCCTCTTTGATCTCCACCATCTGAAGCTCGGCCGTTTCGGCGTTTGAAACCCGCGTTAGTACGTGTCGCGCTTCCTCCTCGCGCCCCTGTTCTATCAGCCAGCGCGGGCTCTCCGGCACAAAGAACAGCGCCACAAGGAACAGCAGCGAGGGCACCGCCGCCACGGCAAACATCCACCGCCAACTTTGTTCGCCAATCGACGCCAGCCCCCAATTCACCACATAGGCCATCAGGATGCCTGTCACAATCGCCATCTGGTTCAATGAAACCAGTCGCCCTCGAATGTGCGGCGGTGAAACCTCCGCGATGTATAGCGGCGCCAGCACTGACGCTGCTCCAATCGCAATCCCACCCAGCACCCTCGCCACAGTAAACTCAGCCAGATTCCTGGGCAGCGCTGCACCCACTGACGACAGCGCAAACAGAACCGCGGAATAGATCAGCACCTTCCGCCGTCCAATTCTGTCGCTGATCCAGCCGCCCACTGCTGCGCCCACCACACACCCAGCCAATAGGCTCGAAGCGGCGAACTCGGTCTCCACCTCCGACAACCCAAACTGCTGCCGCAGAAACAACAGCGCCCCATTGATCACCGCGATGTCGAAGCCGAACAGCACCCCCGACGTCGCCGCCACCATGGCCGCCATCCCCACGTACACAATGTTCACGGGACCGTGCACGCTCACACTTTTCGCGCCGTAGTGGATTGGGCCTGGCATGGCCCAGTCATCATATCAGAGGCTTTCGTCCGCTTATTCGGGAAAATCAGCGTGCCGCGCCGTGCACTACCGTCTCCGCCTTCAGCCGCGCCAACTCCCTCCGCGCAATCCCCGCCCAGTACCCGGCAGGGTCCAGCTTCAGGTACATTCGCCAGTGTTTGACAGCCTTCAGCGTCTCACCCTGCCCCTGGAAAAGCAGCGCCAGGTTGTAGTGCGCATCGGCATACCCGGCTTCGCACTCCAACGACTTCTCATAGCATGCCTGGGCCTGAATGATGTCATGCAGTTCGTCGTACAAGTTGCCCAGGTTGAAGTAGGCTAGAGCATAGTCCTTCCGCAACTCGATCGCCGCCCGGTAGTGCGTCTCTGCTTCGTTCCACTTCTTCATGTGGAAGTAGACCGTCCCCAGATTCACGTGCGGGCCAGCCGCATCCGGATCACGCTCCAACGCCTTCTGATAGGCGGCTATCACCTGCTCGGGTGGCGCCCCCACCTGCTCCATCTCCACGCCCCGTTCAAACCACTGCACGGCTTCCTTCTGCCGTGCCGCCAGCGCTTCGCTCAGCGTCTCCTCCGCTCTCCTGCCAGGGAATTGCAACAATCTCCGGATCTCTTCCTGGTCGAAATCCAGGAGCATTTGCCCGCTCAGCGCTTCCATCTTGCGCCCATCCACCTGCACCGCCAGCTTCCGCCCGTCGGTGTAGATCTTCAACTCGCTCAGCGGATCAGCCACACCACGCAACTTCGCCCGCAACGAGTTCAGGATGAGCCGGATCTTCTCCGCGCTCAGCCTCCGCGCCCGCAACTGGCGTAGCGTCTTGAGCGCAACCAGATCCTTGAATGCGTAGTACTCCGCACGGGCTACAAACTCGTGCGCTTCCCAGTCCTCCAGAACAGTCTCCCGGATCCCCAACAACCGGCAGACCTCGTCCCGGGAGTACTCCCGTTTGGCCGTCACCTCAGACACGCGTGCCATTGTACCGCCCGGCTGCCCCCCCCGCTCTCCACCGCACCCCCCCCCCCCCCCCCACCGCC